>CATQHX010000034.1 GCA_958296065.1 Vicinamibacterales bacterium
GGTTCTCGGTCCGGCGGTAGGAACCGAGGCGGACGAATGCCTCCCGCAAGTCCTCTCGCAGGAGGCGGACCAGCGGCTCGATGTCCTCTTCCTCCGGCACGCGCAGCAGGAACTGCCGTTCCGCGCGGCTCCCGAACCCGACGAGGCCGGTCTCGGCCAACGCCTCGTGCGCTATGAGCACGCGTGGACCGAGACTGAACCCCCCGAGCTGGCGCCCCGGCTCGGTCACTATCGCGTCCCGAATCGTGAAGGTCTCGTCGCCTATCAGTATCTCGTCGCCGACCGCGACGCCGAGTTGCGGCAGGAGCTCGCGCCCCACGAGCGCGCCTCTTTCGCGGAGCAGTGCGGACGAGTACGTGGCGCCGCTCTCCAGGGTGAACCGGCCGTAGAACGGAAAGGCCGACTCGACGCCGCGCACCTCGACGACCTTCGTACGCATGCCCACGTCTGCCGGCAGACGCGCCATCGTCACGGTCTCGACCGTCTCGGTCAGCTCCGTGCCGGGCACCTCGGCCGCCCGCTCCTCGATCCGGGCCTGCACCTCGTCCGACCATGGCTGGTCCGTCCGGATGTAGATGTCTCCCGCCGTGAGGGCGCGCGCCTCGGTCGCCAGGGCCGTACGAACGTTCTGCACGAGCGACCGCAGCGCCACGATGCCGCCCACACCGATGGCAACGCAGCAGAAGAAGAAGATCAGCCGGCGCCACGAAGACCGCAGCTCCCGGTACGCCATGCGAAGGATGAAGGTCATGACTTGCGGGTAGCGTCAGACCGCCGCCGCGCCCGCCGGCTCCAGCACGGCGTCGGGGTTCTCCGCGCGCTCGGTTCGACCGTCGCGCATCGACAGCGTGACGTCCGTGCAGCCGGCCAGCTCCCGATCGTGGGTCACCAGCATGAGCGTCGTGCCCCGCCTCCGGTTGATGCCGACCAGCAGATCGATGACGTGGCGGCCGTTGGTGCTGTCGAGGTTGCCGGTCGGCTCGTCGGCCAGCAGGAGCGGCGGATCGTTCGCCAGCGCCCGCGCGATGGCGACCCGCTGCTGCTCGCCCCCGGACAGTTGGGACGGGTAGTGGTGGCCGCGGTCGGTCAACCCCACGTCGGCCAACAGACGGCGTGCCCTGTCGGACACGTTCGCAGCGCCGGCAATCTCCAGCGGAACCATCACGTTCTCGAGAGCGGTCAGCGAGGGAATCAGGTGGAAGAACTGGAACACGAAGCCGATGCGGGCACCGCGCAGCCGCGCGAGCGCATCCTCGTCGAGGACCGTGATATCGGCACCGTCTATCAGAATCCGGCCGGTCGACGGCGTGTCGAGACCTGCGATCAACCCGAGCAGCGTCGACTTGCCGCTTCCCGAAGGCCCGACGATAGACAGCGACTGCCCCGCCGGCACGGACAGGTCCAGCGGATGCAGGATGGTCAGCGCGCGGTCGCCGCTCTGCACCGTCTTGGAAACGCCGCGCAACTCGATCATGGGCTTCAAGGGACCTCCTGCTCCACCGCGATCATCCGCAGCAGCGGCTCCAGCGACGGCCAGAGATGCTCCGCGACGCGGGCCGCGCCCGCCTCGTTCGGGTGTATCCCATCGGCCTGGTTCAAGCTCGGAACGCCCGCCACCCCCTCGAGCAGGAACGGTACGAAGACCACGTCGCGGCTCTCCGCCAGGCGTCGGAACACGTCACGGAAATTGGACGTGTACGCCGGCCCGAAGTTCGGAGGCGCCTCCATGCCGGCCAACACGACGCGTATGCCCCGGCCCTGCGCACGGTCGATGATGCGCGCCAGGTTGTCGTGCATCTGATCGACCGGCAGTCCGCGGAGTGCGTCGTTGCCCCCGAGCGCCACGACGAGCAGCCGTACATCGCCGTCGAGGGCCCAGTCGAGGCGGCGCAGGCCGCCCGCCGTGGTGTCTCCGGATACGCCCATCGCGGCAATCTCGATCGGCCATCCCGCGGCATCGATACGGGCCTGCAGCCCCGCCGGATAGGCATCCTCGGGAGCGAGTCCGAGGCCGGCAGTCAGAGAATCGCCCAGAATCACTACACGTGTGCGCTGAACGACGTCCTCCGCGCCAAGCTCCACCGGAACCACACCCGGCTCGGCCGGTCCGGAGCGGTGCTCCGGGCCGGCGTCCCGCGTCCCGGCAAACTCCACCGGCGCGCCGCCGCATGCGGTCGACGACAGGAGGATCGCGCACAGGAGTGCGGCCGGACGGAAACCAATCACACCGGTTCTCAAGCAGCGGCCCACAACGTCAGCCCATCCCGTCAATTCTACAGCCGGGGCTTCATCGGCCGGGCGACGGGTCCACGGCCGGCGCCCGAAAAGCGCGCCCGATAGACCCACCGGCCGTAGGCGGCCACGTTGATCCCGCACGCGAGAGCGCCCAGCGCCACCTGCGCCTGACGCGTGAGTCCCGCGGGATAGAGCACCGGCAGAAGGTAGTGCGCGATGAAATCGCCGTCGTAGCCTGCCGTGCCCGCTTCCATTCGCAGCCACTGCTCCAGCGGCGTCAGCGGACAGATTGCACCCGTCAACTCGATACCGACGCCCCATGCCACCGCCGGGAGATGCGCCCAGGCCAGCCGCGGCCAGCGTGGCACCGCGAACGCGCCGAGCACGACGAAGGCGACGAACCCCAGATGCACGACCACCAGGAGATCGGCCGCGATGCCGTAGAACATGCGGGCTCAAGTATGCCCGAACACCGATAGCGGCCCTCGACGGCTCCGGACGGCCGGCAGAGGTTCCGGTTCCGGTAGATGCGCCCGCCGATTTCGGGTACGATTCCAGCCCCGATGACGAGTTCAGCAGCTCGCGCCGGCGTCGTCATCTGCGCGGCTGTTGCCGCCGCCGGGGTCGGCGCCGGATCGGGACGCGCCACCATGACGACCCGCGGGCTGACCGCCATCGCCGGCATCGAGGTCGGCCATCACACGCTCGATGCACGGCCGACCGGCTGCACGGTCGTGCTCACCCGGGGGGGCGCCACCGCCGCGGTCGACGTGCGGGGAGCATCGCCCGGAACCCGGGAGACCGCGCTCCTCGATCCGGTCAACTCCATCCAGCAGGTACACGCCATCGTGCTGTCGGGCGGCAGCGCGTTCGGCCTGGCCGCCGCCGACGGCGTGATGCGCTACCTCGACGAGCGGGGCGTCGGCTACCGGACCCGGACGGCGCACGTGCCGATCGTGCCCGCCGCGATCCTGTACGACCTCGGTGTCGGGGACCCGACCGTGCGACCAACCGCCGAATGCGGGTACCGCGCAGCGCGGGCCGCGTCCGGCGACGCCATCGAGGAAGGCAGCGTCGGGGCCGGCGCAGGCGCCACGGTCGGCAAGCTGGCCGGCCCGGACCGCGCCATGAAGGGCGGCATCGGGACTGCGCTCATCGAGCTGCCGGACGGCCTGCGGGTCGCCGCACTCATGGCCGTGAATGCCGTCGGCGACGTGTACGAGCCGCTGAGCGGAACCCTGATCGCCGGTGTGCGAAGCGCCGACGGCCTGCGATTGGCCGGCGCGCGCGCCCTGCTGCGCCAGCCGGCGCCCGACCCGCCGGGCGGCGAGAACACCACCATCGGCGTCGTCGCCACGAACGCCGCGCTCGGCAAGGCGCAGCTCGGCGTCGTCGCGCGAATGGCGCACGACGGTCTCGCACGCGCCATCCGTCCGGCGCACACCCCGGTGGACGGGGACACCATCTTCGCGCTGTCGACCGGCAGCCTGGAGGGTTCCGCCGAACTGTTGCGGATCGGCGCCCTGGCCGCCGACGTCACGGCGGAAGCCATCGTCCGCGGCGTGCGCACCGCCAGCGGGCTTCCGGGCTACCCGGCCGTCCGCGATCTCAAGGAGAGCACACCATGAACTCTGTCGTGCTTGCGGTAATCGGTCTGATCGCGGTCTTCTCCGGGTACCGGTTCTACTCGAAGTTCATGGCCGAGAAGATCTATCGGCTCGACCCCGACTTCAAGACCCCGGCGCACACCATGCGGGACGACATCGACTACGTGCCGACGAACCGGGTCGTCCTCTGGGGGCACCACTTCACCGCAGTCGCCGGCGCCGCGCCGATCATCGGTCCGAGCATCGCCGTCGTCTGGGGCTGGCTGCCGGCCTTCCTGTGGGTCGTCATCGGCACGATGTTCTTCGCCGGCGTCCACGACTTCGGCGCCATCTGGGCCAGCGTCCGTAACAAGGCGCTGTCGGTCGGCTCGCTGACCGGCGAGGTGGTGAGCCACCGCGCGCGCAACCTGTTCATGATCGTCGTCTTCTTCCTCCTGCTGATGGTGAACGCGGTCTTCGCAGTCGCGATCGCCACCGAGTTCATCAACACGCCGGCGAGCGTCATTCCCGCCTGGACCGCTGTCTTCGTGGCGGTCGGCATCGGCATCCTGCTCTACAAGGTGGGCGTCGGGATCACCTGGCCGACGGTGGTGGGGACGATCATCCTCTACGCGGTCATCTACCTGGGCGAGCTGTTCCCCGTCACGCTGGCCGAGACGGCGGGCATCGCCCCGGCGGCGCAGTGGATCCTGATCCTGTTCGCGTACGCCGCGGTGGCGTCGATGCTGCCGGTCTGGCTGCTGCTGCAGCCGCGCGACTACATCAACGGCATCCAGCTCTTCGTCGGCCTCGGCATCCTGTACGGCGCTGTGTTCATCGCCGCTCCGACGATAGTCGCGCCGCCGATCAATCCCAACGTTCCGCCGGGAACGCCGCCGATCATGCCGCTGCTGTTCGTCACCATCGCCTGCGGCGCGATCTCCGGCTTCCATGGCCTGGTCAGCTCCGGCACCACGTCGAAGCAGCTCAACACGGAGACCGACGCGCGCTTCGTCGGCTATCTCGGATCGCTCGGTGAAGGCACGCTCGCAATCGTCGCAATCATCGCGGTCACGGCCGGCTTCTCGATGACCGAGTGGCAGGCCTCCTACGCCAACGCGGAGAGCTTCGGCGCGGTGGGCGGCATCAGCGCCTTCGTCACAGGCGGTGCGCGGATCGCCTCCGAGGGGCTCGGCATACCGATCGGCTTCGCCGAGACGCTGCTCGCCGTCATGGCGGTGCTGTTCGCCGGCACGACCATGGACGCCGGGGTCCGCCTGCAGCGCTACATCGTGCAGGAATGGGGCGCCATCTACAAGATCCCGGCCCTCACCAACGGCTACGTCGCCACCGCCGGCGCGGTGGGGGCCTGCCTGGTGCTGGCGTTCGGCGCGGGGGGCGCCGACGGCACCGGCGGCATGATCATCTGGCCGCTGTTCGGCACGACGAACCAGTTGCTCGCGGGACTGACGCTCCTCGTCATCAGCGTCATGCTGGTCAAGCTCGGAAGGCCGGCGCGCTACACGCTGATTCCGATGGTCTTCGTCACGACGATGGCGCTGCTCGCCGCGCTCTACCAGCTCAGCAGCCTCTACACCGAAGGCAGGTACGTGCTGGTCGCCATCGACATCGTGATCATCATCACCGCCATCTTCGTCATGCTGGAGGCGGCGTCCGCGCTGATGCGCGAGCGGCGCGCCGCCGCGGCGGCGGGGGTGAGCTAGCGCCTCCCTTCTGGGCCGACATGAGCCCTTCGCGACTCGACGGTGTCCGGGCTCGGCTCGCACGAGCCCGGACACTGCTCGGCGAGTTCTACACGGCGCCCTACCGGGGCGCGGTGGCCCGGGCGCGCCGCGACGAGGACGACCTGTTCATGCTGTTCGTCTTCGCCGAGCTGATGGGGGTGCCGAACCCGGCCGCCTACTACACGCTGGAGCTCCAGCCGCTCCTGCTCGAGCGCTTCCACGAGTGGCACACCCGGATGGGCCTGGAGCACTCGCCCCTTGACCACTTCCGCTGCTGCTGACGGCCTGCTCGCGCGCCGCATCGTCTTCGTCGGCGGCAAGGGGGGCGTCGGCAAGACGACGACGGCGGCGGCCCTGGCGCTGGCCGCGGCCGAGCACGGCCGCACGTGCCTGGTCGTGTCCACCGACCCGGCGCATTCGCTCGGCGACATCTTCGGGTGCTCGATCGGCGACGCGGAGACCGCGCTGGCGTCCAACCTGACGGGGCTGGAGATCGATCCGGACCGCGCAGCGGCGGGCCATATCGCCACTGTCAAGGAGCGCATGAAGACGCTGGTTCACCCGCGCCTGTACGACGAGATCGACCGGCAGCTCGACCTCGCGGCACACGCGCCGGGCGCCACCGAGGCGGCGCTGATCGAGCGCGTGGCGGAACTGATGGCGGAGGCCGGCTCGCGCTTCGACCTGGTCGTCTTCGACACCGCGCCGAGCGGCCACACGGTGCGGCTGCTGTCGCTGCCGGAGGTGATGGGCGCCTGGATGGACGGCCTGCTGCGCCACCGCGAGCGCTCGTCACGGCTCGGCGCGATGCTCGGGCATCTCGGAGGCAAGCCGGGCCGGGGCGACGACCT
Organism: Vicinamibacterales bacterium; assembly: GCA_958296065.1. GTDB lineage: Bacteria > Acidobacteriota > Vicinamibacteria > Vicinamibacterales > UBA8438 > WTFV01. The sequence goes on from CATQHX010000034.1 coordinate 6,418, forward strand.
CTCGCTGATCGACGCGCACGCCGATCATCCGCGCGACAGCCCCGAGTCCCGCATCGACGACGTGCTGCAGGCACGCCGCCGCAAGTTCATCGTCGCCCGCGAGCGCTTGCTCGACACCGCCGGCACCGCTTTCCTGCTGGTGGTCAACCCGGACCGCCTGTCGATTATGGAGAGCCGCCGCGTGGTCGATACGCTGGCCCGTTTCGACCTCCCCGTGTCGTCGCTCATCGTCAACCGCGTCCTGCCGGACACCGCGGACGCCGCCGGCGCGTTCGTCGACGCGCGCCGGGCGCAGGAACGGACGTATTTGCGGGAGATCGATGAGGTCTTCCCCGCGCTGCCCCGCACCGTGGTCCCGCTCCGGCCAGACGACGTGCACGGACTCGACGCCCTGCGCGCCATCGGTGGGCAACTGCTCGCACATTGACCATGTCACCACCGTTCGCCGCCCCAATCCGCCTCACGCCCGCCGCCCCGGCCATCGCCGCACGACATTCATGACCATGTCTCCACTACTCGCCGCCCTGATCTGTATCGCGGCCTACGTCGCCGCCTACCGCGTCTACGCTCGCTTCCTCGCCGAGCGGGTCTTCGCCATCGATCCGGCCCGGCCGACGCCGGCGGTCCGCTTCCGCGACGAGATCGACTACGTGCCCGCGAACCGCTATGTGCTGTTCGGCCACCAGTACGCCTCGATCACCGGCCTGTCGCCGATGCTCGGGCCCGCCATCGCAGTCATCTGGGGCTGGCTGCCGGCGATGCTGTGGGTCGTCCTCGGCGCCATCTTCGTCGGCGCGGTGCATGACTTCGGCGCGCTGGTGGTGTCCATTCGCGCCCGCGGCATGTCGCTCGGGAAGGTGACCGAGAACCTCGTCGGGCCGCGCGGCAAGACGCTGTTCCACCTCGTCATCTTCTTCCTCATCGCGCTGGCGATGGGGGTCTTCGTCCACGTCATCGCGGTGCTCTTCTCGCCCGATTTCTACCCGCAGGCGGTGCTGCCGAGCGGCGCTCTCGTCTTCGTGGCCGCGGCCATGGGCGTGGCCGTCCATCGCGGCGGGTGGAGCATCCGCAGCCTGACCATCGCAGGGCTCGCCGTCGCGCTCGGGCTGGCGTTCGTCGGCATCCGCCAGCCGGTGGTCGGACCATCGCTCGCGCAGTGGAAGTGGCTGCTGCTCGCCTACGCCTTCGGCGCCAGCGTGCTGCCGGTGTGGCTGCTGCTCCAACCGCGCGACTACATCAACAGCCTGCTGCTCTACGTCGGCGTGGGCGCGATGTACGTCGGCTTCGTCGCCACCAACCCGTCGTTCGCCGCCCCGGCCGTGGACCTGGCTCCGGAAGGCGCCCCGCCCATCGTCCCCTTCGTCTTCGTGGTCATCGCCTGCGGTGCGGCCAGCGGCTTCCACGCGCTGATGTCGTCCGGCTCCACCGCGAAGCAGCTTGCGACCGAAGGCGACGCGCGCTTCGTCGGCTACGGCGCGATGATCGGCGAATCGTTGCTCGGATTGATGGCGGTGCTGGCCTGCACGGCGGGATTCGTCTCGCGCGAGGCGTGGCTCGAGCGTTACGTGAGCTGGCAGGCGGCCGACAGCCTGGGCAACAACATCGCCGCCTTCATCCGCGGCACGACGCACTTCCTGCAGACGCTCGGCATTCCCGAGGCGATCGGCGGCACCTTCGTCGCCGTCATCGTCGTATCGTTCGCCCTCACGTCACTCGACTCGGCCACCCGCCTGCTGCGCTACAACGTCTCCGAGATGGGCGACACGCTGGGCGTCGACGCGCTCTCCAACCGCTACGTGGCGTCGGGCATCGCGGTCGTCGCCATCTGGGCCTTCGCCTTCATCCAGGTGGACGGCGAGTTCGCCGGCCTGATCCTGTGGCAGCTCTTCGGCACCACGAACCAGCTCCTGGCCGGCCTCGCCCTGCTGGCCGTCACTCTCTATCTGCTGCGGCGCGGCAAGCCGCTGGTCTACACCGCAGCGCCGATGGTGTTCATGCTGCTGTCGACGCTGACCGTGATGAGCGCCAACCTGACCGACTTCTGGAAGGCCGGCCAGTGGCTGCTGCTGGCCCCCGCCGCCATCATCTTCACGCTGGCGGTGTGGCTGGTGATCGAGGCGGCGCTGGCGGTGATCCGTTTCCGGCGGAACCCGGTGCTGGACGGGCTGGAGGTGGTGTTCCGGGAGAAGTGATGCGCTGTCGCCGGATCCTCGCGGGGAGATCACCGTAACGAGCTGCCGACCGACCCGGGTCACCGATCCTCTTCACGCAGGCGTCCCTGACGGCGCAACTCCCTTTCGACGAACGGAGCGTGGCGCGTCAGGTAGTCGTGGCGGATTGCGGCGTTCCGGTAGTTCTCAGCGAATTCCAGGCGGGCCTTACGGCACTCCAGATCGTTGAGCCGGAGACGTTCGATAGTGGCCTCGACTCTCGTCAAGACGTCTGGTGGCAGCGCTTCGCCGGGCACGACCTGGAACTCCACCAGCTCCAGGGCGAACCAACCGTCCTCTATCTCGAAAGGGTCCAGCACGCTCGCAATGGCGCTCTTCCGAGCGTTCATCAGCGAGCAGGCCAATCGGTAGTTGGTCCATTCATAGACCTGATCCCACCGCATGGACTTCGCGATCATGTGGTCGACGCTGGGCGCGCCCGTGCCGCGAGAAATGTACAGGCACAGGTACGAACAGATGCGGTCGTAACTCTCAAGCAGGTCTCCGAGTGCCTCGCGCCAGTACGGAGGAAACTTGGAGGCCGGAATCTCCTCCTCACACTCCGCGACACGCGCGTAGCGTCGACCCGCCGCACGCGGCGGCGTCTTCCCGACCAACTCGGCAATGGCCCGCAACCCCGGCTGTCTCACAATCGCATCGAAGGTTGGGGGTTCTTCTGCGGGTCGGACGCGAATCACGGAGTCCCCCCCCGATCCTCCACGAACGCGTTCCAGCGCACCCAGAACCTGTCAACGTCCGGCAAAACGCGACGCAGTTCCTTGTGAACCTCCATCACTTCGTCCACCGATGCGTCGCTCTGCTTCAGAAGCTCCCTTGCTCGGAGAATCGCCCGTTCGGCCTCGATGCTACCCCGCTCCGTCGCCAAGTCGAACGCCTCGCTGGTCAACCACGCTCCGGGCGTACCGCGTGGCGTGTACGGGCGGCGACTGAGCTTCGCCTCCGGCGGATCCCCGTCGAGATCCAGATCGAACCACGCGTCCTGTTTCGGATCGAACCAGGGTTCGGCGGACGCCAGCACCAGCGGTGAATGTGTGGAAGCAATTAGCTGCAGCTCGGCACCATCAAGAAGCTCTTTGCCAACGTCGCGCAATGCCTTGAGAATCGACCGCTGCCACCTCGGGTGCAGATGGCTCTCCACTTCGTCGAACAGCAACGTAACTTGACGAACGGCTTCCACGCCACGCAGATCCGCCGCGATCCGGTACTCGCTCCAGGCCCAAGTGAGCACGTATGCAAGGGCAACCACTCGACGAATACCGGATGATGCGTGCAGAATGGGTACGGTGCCGGCATGGCTCGTTTGAATCGACGGAATATCTCGCGCATCGTCTACCGTCACGCGCATGGGCGAGCCTGGTTCGAGCCGATCGCCGTGCTCCCAATCCGGCGATAGGGTACGCAAAGCCTGCGCCATGGCCTTCGACTGGACGTCCTTGGCCTTGATCCAGCTCGACCAATCACGGAGCAACCCATTACAGGCGGGAACCACTCGGCCGTCGACCACACCCTTAAGACCGTCCCATACCTCCGACTCTGTGAATACGTATGGCGGCTTCGAGCTAAGCATTCCGCCATTCCCTTTCCGCATCCAACCGTTGCGAACCACGTCCCAGACGGAAAACGAACCATCGGCATGCGCGTATACGACCAGGCACGGGGTCATCGAAAACGACTCACGGTCCGTCCATGCTTCATCCCGTCGAGAATAGGTCCCTTCGGAATCGACCTTCTCGTCGGCGGAGTGCGTACGAAACCGTATGATCGAGGACCTACTCCGATCGCGGGGTCGCGCCACCAAGCCGGTCGTCATGGCTGGATTGACCTCAGCCGGCCAAGCCGCGGAAAACACCCACCACGCGGTATCGAGGAGAAAGCTCTTCCCGAGACCGTTGTCCCCGGTGATGAGGTTCACTCTCGGAGCGAACTCCACCTCCATAGCTGGTGCCGGGCCCACGTTCTCGAGCTTGAGGTACTCCAGCATGTGCGTCTCTTCCGGCCTCAGGTGAACAACTCGCGGACGCGAACGGCAAAATCGCTGAGCACAGGAACACCGCTCAACGTGTCCTCTTCCGAGAGCGTCTCGGGCGCATAGCCCTGACGGTGCGCGACCACCGACCGCGCCTCCGGGTACACGACCCACACGAGCCGCGTACCGGCTGCCAGCCAGTCTTGGATCTTGTCTCGGACCGCGCCGGTGGAGTCACCGGGAGACACGACCTCTACCGCGAGATCGGGCGCCAGTGCCAGGAACCCGGCCGGGGTCTCGTCCCCCAGCCGCTCACCCGCCACGAAAGCCACGTCCGGGGCTCGCACCGTATCCGGCCTGCGCCGCAGAAGGAAACCGGTCTCCGCCGCAAAGACCCGTCCAAGATTCCGGTCCCTGACGTGGATGCCAATGAAGAGCGCGAATGTGTGCGCAATCTGCCCGTGTCGTCCCCCCGCAGGCGCCATCACAACGAGGTCCCCCCTCACGAGTTCCGTGCGCCTTCCTGCAGCCGAGAAGCGCGCCGAGAGATCGGGCAATTCGTCAGCCGTGATCGCGGTCTTCGCGGTGCTCACTGCCATCGTTCAACTCCAGAGACCATTGTACGCGGCCGGCCAGTCGTCTTCCGGGCAGGTCGATGCACCCGCCGGAGCCGCTTCACGTCTCGAGAACTCCAAGGTCACCCAGCGCCGTATGCAGGCTGCGTTCCAACTCCCGGAACGATCTCTTCGACTTCGGAACGCGTGAGGCGACTCTCCGAATCGGAGCATCTCCGTCGACGGCGCAGGCAGTGGCCGGCGATGCACGACGGTCCGCAGTAGAATCGTCTGCCGGCACAGCACCCGAGAACCGCCAGTGTCTTCGATTGTTCGTCTGGTCGCAGAGATCCTGTGGCGTCTGGCCGCGCTCTCCGGCGGGACCGTATGCACGAGAGCCGGCCATGCACGCGAGACGATGCTGAAGTGGCTCGAGGAGCTGGAAGACCTCCACTTGGCGGAGGAACGACTGGTTGCGCCCGCCAAGCTGTGGTCTCACCGGGACTTGGAGGCCGATGAGGATCTCCTCCGACCCGGCGCAAGGCCCACTGCGGACGCGCGGCCACCAACGGGATGAATCCTGACCACGTTATCGAGGTCGACGCGATCCGCAAGGCGTACGGCCCGACCGTCGCGGCCGACGATGTCTCCTTCACGGTGCGGCGGGGCGAGATCTTCGGCCTGATCGGGCCGAACGGGGCCGGCAAGACCACGACGATGGAGTGCGTCGAGGGGCTGCGCGCGCCGGATTCCGGCCGGATCGAGGTGCTCGGGCTCGACCCGGTGGGTGACCGCCGGGCGCTCCAGCTCCGCATCGGCGTGCAACTGCAGGAGGCACAGCTCCAAAAGCGGATCAAGGTGCGGGAGGCCGTGGACTTCTGGCAATCGCTCTACCCGACCGCCGTGGAGGGCGGCCCGCTGCTGCGGCAGCTCGGGCTCCACGACAAGCGCGACGCCTGGTTCATGACCCTGTCGGGCGGCCAGAAGCAGCGGCTGTTCATCGCCCTGGCGCTGGTGAACGACCCGGAGGTGGTGTTTCTCGACGAGCTGACGACCGGCCTCGACCCACAGGCGCGGCGCGCGATCTGGGACCTGGTGCGCGGCATTCGCGACCGCGGCAAGACGGTTTTCCTGACAACCCACCTGATGGAGGAGGCCGAGCGCCTGTGCGACCGGGTGGCGATCCTCGATCACGGCCGGATCATCGACATGGATCGCCCCGCCGCGCTGGTCGAGCGGCACTGCCCGCAGCGCACCGTTGTAGTCGCCACGGACTTCCCCGCCGCCAGCGAGCGTTTCCGCACCGTTCCGAGCGCCACGACGGTCAGGAGCCTGGGAGGCCGGCACACGATCGACGGCCGGGGCGATGCCCTGGTCACCGACATCATCCACACCATCTCCGAGCACCGCATGCCGGTCTCGGAGTTCCGCACCGTCCTGCCGACGCTGGAGGACGTCTTCCTCACGCTGACCGGCCGATCGATTCGAGCCTGAGGCGGCACGATGCAAGCGATGTTGCGACACCTGCTGCATCTCACGTGGCTCGAGACGAAGATCTTCGTCCGCGAACCGCTGGGCGTGTTCGGCTCGGTAGCCGTACCGGTGCTGCTCTTTCTCGTGGTCGGGCGGATCGCAATCGGAAGCACGGATGCCCAGGCCATCCGGGAGGCCGCCCCCGGCGACGTGGAGTTTCTGCGAACAGACCTGCCCGTCTTCGTCGCCATCCTCATCACCCTGAGCGCGGTCCTCTCGCTCGTCACCATCATCGCCATCTACCGCGAGGGGGGAATCCTGAAGCGGCTGCGCGCCACACCGGTCCGCCCGCCCACCATCCTGCTCGCGCACGTGCTCGTCAAGCTGCTCTTCACTGCCGCGACGCTGGGCTTGATGGTGGCGGTCGGCCGGCGCTTCTACCCCATCGGCTTCGATGCGCCGCTGGCCGCGTTCACGGTAGCGCTCGCTTTCAGCACCTGGAGCCTGCTGTCCATCGGCTTCGTCATCGCCAGCGTCGTCCCGACCGCGAGATTCGCGCAGCCGCTTGGCGCACTGCTGCTCTACCCGATGATCCCGCTGTCGGGACTGTTCACGCCGATCGAGATGCTGCCGCCGGGGCTGGAGATGGTCGCGCGCTACCTGCCGCTGACCTACGCGGTGTCGCTGCTTCGCGGCATCTGGTCCGGGAACGGGTGGTCGGCGCACCTCGGGGATGTCGCGGTGCTCGGCCTCGTCTTCCTGCTGGCGACCGCAGTCGCGTCGAAGACCTTTCGCTGGGAGTGACAGCGGACCCCGCCCAAACACGCTTGGGCGCGGCGGAGTTCAAGGGCAAGGCATACTGTGTTCATGAGGAATGTCGTAGCGCGGATCGCCAAGCGGATACTCGGCAGGGCGGGCCTGCCCGCCGCGGCACGCGCCTCCAGGCTGCGACCTTGCGCACCGCTGACCGACTCTGCGAAACAAGAGGCCCGGATTCGGAGGGCCCGACAGCGCCTCAGCGAATTGAGCCAGCGTTCGACAGCCCGCATCGGCTCCCGCTCGTGGACGCGCGAGGAACTTCATGAGCGTTGAGGGTCGACTCCGAGGACTCGACGCCCCCCCGGCGATGCGACCACGCGACTCGGACGGCGAGCGGTAGCATCCGCGGGACGGACCCGGTACCCGACCCGCGAGAGTGCCGGAGGCGAACGGCCAGACAATTCCTACCGGGCGACGGAACGGGGTATATTGATCTGAGTCGCCCGCCCTATCGTCAATGGGCGGCTTAGTAGAGGGCCCCTGCGGGGGCCTTTTTTTATGTGGGGGCTCCGTGAATCGCATTGCCGTCTTCGTTGATGCAGGCTATCTCTTCGCCCAGGGTTCGGTCGAGCTTCACGGCGAAAAACTGACGCGCGGGGAATTGCGCCTGAACCACGAGGCCGTGGTTGCCAAGCTCCAAGCCTTCGCCGAGCAGGTCTCCGGTCTGCCTCTGTTGAGAATCTACTGGTACGACGGTACTTCTCAGGGTCCGACCTCCCAGCACATCACGTTGGCCGGTCAGACGAACGTGAAGATCCGACTCGGGTTCGTGAACTCCGTTGGCCAGCAGAAGGGCGTCGATTCCCTCATCGTGACCGACATAATCACGCTTGCACGCAATCGGGCGATGGCGGAGTGCGTGCTCCTATCGGGGGGACGAGGACTTAACAGCCCGTGGCAAAAGCCCCGCTGCATTCGAACGGCGATGCATCCCGCGTGGACTGCGTTGCTCCTCGGTCGAATATGCCCAATATGCTTCCTCGTCGCGCCTTGCCACGCGGGCGCCTCGCCGTTCTCGGTGCGACGCGGGGTTTCACCACGGACTGTTAAGGGTCGGGGTCCAGCAGGCGCAGGAGTACGGAATCCGGGTCCACTTGCTGGGCATCAAACCCGCGCGAGGGAACCAGTCGGTCTTTCTCCTACAGGAGGCCGATGCGACGTATCAGTGGGAAGCATGCGACATCGGCACATTCCTCACGTGCAGTCCCCACGAGAGGCCGGATGCGCATTCGGACGCTCCATAGACTCCGACTCCGGAGACGCTCTCGGAAGGAACCGATCTACTCGCGAGTGCAGCACGACAGATAGCCGCCACGGTGCCCGCGACGGATATCGCGGCACTCGTCGAGACCATCCGTGCGACGAATATGCGACCACGGGAGATCGACGCACAACTTCTGGCAACCTCGCGGCGTGAACTCGGCCACGACCTCAACCCAGCCCAGAAACTCCACGTTCGGAATACATTCCTGAACTCGCTTGAGGCCCGGCTCAGCGAATCCCCCGACCCGACACCGGAATCCATCGCGACGTAGCAAGGACTCTCTTGCGGCGTGGTCTGACGCCCTTCGAACCGTGTCGAGAAAACGTCTTCACGAGTCGCGCTACCGTCGCTGCAGCACCATCACCCAGCGATCGTGGCCCTCGCGCTCGCTGTCCCCGACCACTGCCAGCACCAGCGAGCCGGCCGCCGAGACGTCGCGCGCCGGGCGGGGCGTCTCGAAGCCGCCCGCCGCCACCGGATTGGCCGGGTCCGACAGATCCACCACCTGCACGCCGGCCTCGGTATCGGCCACGTAGGCGTAATCGCCATCCACCGAAACGCGAGTCGCGCGGCCGGGCGTCTCGAACGACGACAGCTTGCTCGGCGCGGCCGGATCCGAGACGTCGTAGACCTGCAGGTCTCCCCCGCCGGCCCCGACGATGAGCGTCGGCCGCGAGCCCGTGCCCACCGACACCTCGATGTCCCGTGGCGCCGCGGGTGCGTGGATCACGCCGACCGGCTCCGGCATCCCGGGCCTGGAGAGGTCGAACACGTAGAGCCCTGACGGCGAATCGGTGGCGTAGGCGATGGTCCCCGCGGTGACCACGTCGCGGGCGTACCCGTCGAGGAAGAACGAGCCAATCCCGGCCGGCGCCGTCTCATCCGCTACATCGATCAGGACGAAGCCCTCCATGTGGTCGATAATGCCCACCTTGCCGCTCGCGACATCGCCGATCTTCGTCTGCCCGAGGGTCTTGTGCTGGCCCAGCAGCGCCGGCGCGTCCGGGTCCGAGATGTCGAGAATGCCGAGACCGAAGAAGTTGGCGCCGACGTAGGCCCGGTCATCGGCCAACCGGAAGCCCCAGATCTCCTGCGGAAAGGTGTGCGAGCCGCGCGCGACGGGATTCGCCGGGTCGGAGATGTCGTGGATGGTGAACGTGTGTCCGCCGGACACGTAGGCGTGGTCGCCCCGGACCCGCACCAGCTCCGCCGGCCCCGGGATCTCCCCCACCGGCTCGAGCGTCACGCCCTGGGCGGCGGCGCCCGCCGCGATCGAACCCGCCGCAACGGCCAGGACCGCACCGCGCATCATCGTCTGCAACGTCGTCACTGCCCGCCTCCCTTCGCAATCCGATAGAGCTTCGACTGGGTCCGGATGAAGAGGCTGCCGCGCGCGATGGCCGGCGTCGCGAGCGTCATCTCGTTCAACGCGTTCTTGTGGAGAATCTCGAACTCCGATCCCGCCTTCACCACGTAGGTCTCGCCGTCCTCGCTCAACAGGAAGAGCTTGCCGTTGTAGGCCCACGGCGAGGCGGTGAACCCGTTGCCGATCTCCAGGCGCCGGCGCCCGAAGATCTCCTCGCCGGTGCGCGCGTCGTGCGCGACCAGGAAGCCGCGGTCGAGCAGCGTGTAGTAGATGTCGCCGTAGACGATGGCGGTCGTGTTGTAGGTCCCGAGCAGCGGATACGACCAGGCGATGTCCTCCGAGGAGGTGAGCGGACCGGGGAAGCCGGAGGTGATGCCGCGCCGCATCGCATCTTCCGGAAAGAGCGAGATGTCTCCCGACGCGCCTGGCCGCACGGCGTACACCGGCCGCAGGCCGCCGCCGGGATAGCCGGAGCTGATGTAGACCAGGCCATGGCTGGAGAAGGGCGTCGGGATGGTGAGCCCCGACATGCCATGGAGCTCCCAGAGCAGCTCGCCATCGAGATCGTAGGACCGCACCCCCTGCGTGCCGGCGGTCACGAGCTCCGTCCGCAGGTCGTGCTCCCAGACGAACGGCGTCGACCAGTTCTGGCCCTGCTCGTCGCGCTCGATCTCCCAGATCTTCTCGCCGGTGTCCTTGTCGAAGGCGGCGAGGAACGAACGGGTGGTGTTGTCGTTGACGATGTACAGCCGGTCGTCGTGGAGAATCGGCGACGCGGCGGTCCCCATCTCCAGCAACGTGTTGTAGACGTCGAGCTCCCGGGTCCAAATGGTCTCGCCGCTCATGTTGAATGCCGCGACCTGACCGATGGCGCCGAAATAGACGTACACGCGCCGGCCGTCGGTGACCGGCGTCTCCGACGCGAAACTGTTCTTCAGGTGCCGCTTGCCCGGCGGGGGGGCGCTGTAGAGCTCGCGTTGCCAGCGGAGGCGGCCCGTGTGGAAGTCGATGGCATAGAGCATCCAGCGGTGCTCGTTCAGCGAGGCCTCCGACCCGTTTTCCATGCCCGGGTCGTAGAGCCCCTTGATCGGTTCCGGCTCGTCGCCGGCGCTGATGGCGCTGGTGATGAACACGTTGTCGCCCACGACGACCGGCGAGCTCCAGGCCAGCCCGGGAATGTCGACCGTCCAGACGACGTTTTCGGTCTCGCTCCAGCGCTCCGGAAGGCCCGGATCGTCGGGGACGACGCCTGCGGCGGGTCCCCGGAACTGCAGCCAGTCCTCCTGTCCCGCGGCGGCGGACCCGGCGACAAGCAGCACGCTCACTGCAACGACGACGATCCGGTGCATCGGCTCTCTCCTTCGACCAGGTCCGGTACGCGCCCGCGCGCATCCGCGCCGCCGTGCATACCGGACGGTTCGTGGCACTGCGCGAACGAGGCACCGTGCGTGCCCCCCCTACTGTTACGACGCCCGATTCGCGTGTCAAGCATCCCGGGCCGCACGCCGCGCTGCATTCGAGTCGTACGCATCCCGCCTCACCGGCATGGCTCCCGGCTCGGAGTTGGCGAGTACGTTCCTCGTCGCGCCGCGCATGAGAATCGAGGTGCCTCGCCGCTCCGGCTGCGGCGTGGAGTTCGTCACGGACTGCAAGACCCACCCAAACCGGGACATAATAGGCAGTTACACCAACAGTTCTCATCAGGAGGTATCGGATGCGATTCCGGCCGTCCGTTTCGATCAGCCTCGCGGCGACGCTCGCCGCCGTCCTGTTCATCCCGATCGCGGCGGCCGGCCAGGACGACGCCTGGCAGCCGCCGCGCAACGCCGACGGGCGCCCCGACCTGCAGGGCGTCTGGGACTTCCGCAGCCTGACGCCGCTCGAGCGTCCCGAGGCCATCGCCGACCAGGACGTCTTCACCGCGGAGGAGGCCGCGCAGTTCACCGAGGAGCGGCTCGCCGCGCTCGACAAGGACCAGGCCGGACCCGATGGCCGTATCCCGTTGTCGGGCGGCTACAACGACTTCTGGTGGGACTACGGCCGGGAGCTCACCGACGACCTGCGGACGTCCCTCGTCGTCGACCCGCCCGACGGCCGCGTGCCGGCGCTCACGCCGGCCGGCCGGGAGCGCACCGACAAGCGCCGCACCGCCCTGGGCCGCGACGCGCACGGTCCGGAGGACCGCGGGGCCTTCGAGCGCTGCATCCTCGGCTTCAACGCCGGCCCGCCGATGAATCCGAGCGCCTACAACAACAACATGCAGCTCTTCCAGACCGCCGATCACATCGTCATCCTCAACGAGATGGTGCACGACGCGCGAGTCGTCCCGCTCGACGGCTCGGATCACCTGCCGGACGGCGTGCGGCAGTGGCGCGGCGACTCGCGCGGGCGCTGGGAGGACGACACCCTCGTAATCGAGACGAAGAACTTCACCGCCAAGACCTCGTTCCGGGGTACGGGTCCCGGACTGCACCTCGTCGAGCGGTTCACGCGGGTGGCGGAGGGAACGCTTCTGTACGAGTACACCGTCACCGATCCCGAATCGTTCGAACGTCCCTGGTCGGTCGCCGTGCCGATGCGGAAAAACGATCTGCCGGTCTTCGAGTACGCCTGCCACGAGGGTAACTACGGCATGCTGAACCTGATGGTGAGCGCGCGGGCCGAGGACGCCCGCAAGGCCGCGGAAGCCGCCGCCGGACGCTGACGAGAATCAACGCAAGGAGTATTCGCGATGCACAGACTCATCGACCGCCGTTTCGTCACCGTCACCGCCCTCGCGGCGGTATTCGCGCTTGCCGGCGCCAACGGCGCCAACGCGCAGCTCGAGCGCGTCATCGACCCCGACTGGACGCTGCCGCGCACCGCCGACGGCCAGCCCGACCTGCAGGGCCTGTGGGGCAACAAGACCATCACCCCGATGGAGCGCCCCGCCAGCCTGGAGGGACGAGCCTTCCTGACCGACGAGGAGATGGCCGCGCGCAACACGCAGCGGGCGCTCGACGAGGCGGCGCGGGACGCGGCCCCGGCCCAGCGCTACGAGGTGGGCGGCAACGTCGGCGGCTACGGCAGCTACTGGCTCGACGCGGGCGACACGGTGCTCTCGACCGGCCAGACCTCGCTGATCGTCGATCCGCCGGACGGCCGGGCGCCCGTGCGGCAGTGGGCGCTGGACAACAAGGCCTACAACCTCGCCCACAACGGCGACCACTACCGCAACATGAGCGTCTGGGACCGCTGCCTCTCGCGCGGCGTGCCCGGCTCCATGCTGCCGGCCGGCTACAACAACGCCTACCGCATCCTGCAGACCCCGGGCCACGTCGTCATCCAGCACGAGATGATCCACGACGCGCGGATCATCCCGTTCCGGGACAAGCCGTTCGTCGACGACAACATCCGGCAGTGGATGGGCGACGCCCGCGCCCACTGGGAGGGCGACACGCTGGTCGTCGAGACGAGGAACTTCCACAACCGCGGCTGGATCGCGTCGAGCGGCGCCGGGGCCCGGCTCAAGGGCATCGCGGTCAGCAAGGCACTGCACGTCGTGGAGCGGTTCCGGCGCGTGTCGGAGAACACCATCGTCTGGACGGTGACCATCGAGGATCCGAACGTCTACACGCGTCCCTGGACCATCCAGATGCCGCTGACGGCCGAGCCCGGCTACGAGATCTTCGAGTACGCCTGCCACGAGGGGAACTACGCGGTGCCGAACGCGCTGAGCGGCCAGCGGGTCCTCGACGCGCGGGCGGCGGCAGCGACCGAGAACCAGTAGTCGGCGCCCTTGCGGGCAAGAGCACCGGCACCTGCCACGGGCGGGACTCAGGGAGAGAGACTGGGTCCCGCCTTACTTCTTCCGACGCCGGGCGCGGAGCTTGTCGCCTGCCGGCACGACTCCCGGCACAAGACGTCCCGCCAGTCCAGCCCGCACCCTTCCCGACAACGCCGCGGAACCGCCCTACTCCACGTCGTTGGTGATCCGATAGAGCCTCGACTGCGTCCGCAGGATGAGACTGCCGTGGGCGATCGCGGGCGTCGCCAACGCCATCTCCTCCAGGTCGTTCGTCCCAACGATGCCGAATTCAGGACCGGCCTCCATGACGTACGTAATCCCGTCCTCGCTCAGGGCGAAGACCTTCCCGTTGTAGGCCCACGGCGAGGCGGTGAAACCGTGTCCGGGGGCGATGCGGCGACGGCCGTAGATCTCCTCCCCCGTCCGGGCATCGTGGCAGAGCAGGAACCCCCGGTCGAGGAGCGTGTAGTAGTAGTCGCCGTAGACAAGCGCCGAGGTACTGTAGGTGCCGAGCAGCGGTTGGTACCATGCGATGTAGTCGTTACCGCTCTCCCCCTCCGCGAGCGAGATGTCGCCCGAAGCGCCGGGCCGGATCGCGTAGACCGGCCGCGGAAAACCGCCGGGATAACCGGAGCTCAGATACAGCAGCCCGTGGCCGGTGAACGGCGTGGGAACGACGTTGACGGTCATCCCCCCCAGCTCCCAGAGCTGGTTGCCGTCGAGGTCGTAGGAACGGATCTTCCGCCGGCCGGTCGTCACGAGCTCGGTGCGGACCTCGTTCTCCCAGACGAACGGCGTCGACCAGTTCTCGGTCTCGTCCCGGTCGATGCGCCAGACCTGCTCGCCGGTGGCGGTGTCGAAGGCGGCCAGGAACGAGCTGGTGGTGTTGTCGTTGACGATATAGAGGCGACCGTCGTGCAGCACCGGCGAGGCGGCGCTGCCGAACTCCTGCCCGCCGTTGAAGGCGCCCACCTCCGCGGTCCAGACCGTCTCGCCGCTCAGGTTGAGGGCGGCCACGAGGCCGATGGCTCCGAAGTAGACGTAGACCCGGCGCCCGTCGGTGACCGGCGTCTCCGACGCAAAGCTGTTCTTGATGTGTTTCAGCTCGGGTGGAGCCAGGTCGGCCAGCTCGCGCGCCCACCGGATCTGCCCGGTGGAGAAGGAAACGTCGAACACCATCCAGCGATGCCCGGCCGTCGAGCGCTGCTTGCCGAACTCGTCGCCCGGATCGTACAGCCCCGGCACCGGCTGCAGCTCATCGCCCGCGCTGATCGCCGACGTCACGAAGACGTGGTCCCCCGCCACCACCGGCGAGCCCCAACCGAGCCCGGGAATCTCCACCGCCCAGGCGACGTTCTCCGTCCGGCTCCAGGTGTCGGGCAGGGCCGGGTCGTCGGCCACGGCGCCAGCGTTGCGGCCCCGGAACTGCGGCCACTCCGGCGGCGCTTGCGCCAGAACCGAGGGTCCCGCCGTTCCGAGCGCCATGCACACCGCGAGCGCCGACGCTCCCCACCGCTGTCTCATCGTCATCGTTGCACGCCTCCGTTCGACATACTATCTCCCCCGCTCGCCGCCAGGGTAACGGACCGGCTGCCCGGCGATCGACCCGACGCCGACGGCGCCTGCGGCAGTACCGCACGAAATGCGCGCCGACGCACGGCAAAACTGCTATGTTTAGTCTTTCCAGAGGCGGAATCGTGTCGTTCTTCAGAGACACTCACGCGATAGGAGGGAAACGGTGACCAGACGCAGTCTTCACCTCATGGTCGTGCTCATCGCCGGCCTGGCGTTTCTGGCCGGTACGGCGTCGGCACAGGACGAGTCCTGGACGGCGCCGCGAACCGCGTTCGGCCACCCCGATCTGCAGGGGGTCTGGGCCAACAACAACGCCACCCCGCTCCAGCGGCCTGAAGTGCTGGGCGACCGCGAGTTCCTCACCGAAGAGGAAGTGGCCGCGCTGCAGTCCCACGCCGAGGAGCTCTTCGCCCTCGACGCCGACGACGCCGCCTTCGGCGACAGCGTCTTCACGGCGGCGCTGAACGCGGTGCAGAACTTCAGCTCGCGCGACACCGCCACCGGAAACTACAACCAGTTCTGGATGGTCGAGCGCGACTGGGACAATCGCACCTCCCTCGTCGTCGATCCCCCGAACGGCCGGCTGCCCGCCCGCACCGCGGCGGCCACGATGCGCGCCGAGACCGCCGCCGCCAAGCGCCAGCGCCACGCCGTCTGGACCGACGACCGCAGCCTCGGCGAGCGCTGCGTCAGCTTCGGCGCGCCGCGCCTCGGCGCGGGCTACAACAGCTACTACCAGCTCTTCCAGACGCCGGACCACGTGGTGATCCTGATGGAGATGGCGCACGACGCGCGGATCATCCCGCTCGACGGCCGGCCCCATCTGGACGACGGCGTCCGGCAGTGGCTGGGCGATTCGCGCGGCTACTGGGACGGCGACACCCTGGTGGTGGAGACGAAGAACTACTCGCCGTTCGCCAACTTCATGGGCGCCGCCGAGCATCTGCACATCACCGAGCGCTTCACGCGGGTGAGCGAGGACGTGCTGCAGTACGAGGTCACGGCCAACGATCCGACGACGTGGGAGCGGCCCTGGACGGCCATGATCCCGTTGCGGAGCAGCCCCGATGCTCTCTACGAGTACGCCTGCCACGAGGGCAACATCGGGATGGAAGGCATTCTCGCCGGGGCGCGGCACCAGGAAGCAGAGGAGGCCCAGGCCGCGGCCAGCCGCTGATCCGGAAGCGAATCGACGTTTCCCTGCGGCCGCCTTCCGATCCCGTGTCGGAGGGCGGCCGTTTCTTCTTGCGGCCTGCCGGAGGTGCGGCTGCCCCCTGACGGCGGCGGTGTCACCGGTCGCGGCTCCGGCCCGGCCGCATGCTATTCTGACCCTCGACGCGTGAACCCGTTGAGGAGGTCGCCATGAACGCTCGCCGCCTTGCCGCCTTCACCGTGCCGTGCGCGGTCCTCGCCGTCACGCTGCTGCCGGCCGCCGCGCTCGGTCAGCCCGGCGAATGGACGCTGCCGCGCACCGCCGATGGCCAGCCGGACCTGCAGGGCATCTGGGGCAACAACGCCGTCACTCCGCTCGAGCGGCCGGAGTCGCTCGCCGACCAGGCATCGCTGACCGACGAGGAGCTGGCCCGCGTGCAATCGACGGCCGAGCGTCTGTTCGCCCAGGATGCAGGGGACGCGGTGTTCGGCGACCAGTTCTTCAACGTGGCGGTGACCGACGCGGAGAGCTTCACGTCGACCGACGGCGGGACCGGCAACTACAACCAGTTCTGGCTGGTCGAGCGCGATTTCGACAACCGCACGTCGCTCATCGTCGACCCGCCGGACGGCCGGTTGCCGGCCACAACCTCCGCGGCGAAGATGGCGGCCGAGGCCGCGCGCGCCGGCCGGGGCCGACCCGCCGCCTGGACCGTCGACCGCGGCCTGAGCGAGCGCTGCATCACGTTCGGCCTGCCCAACCTGCTGGCCGGCTACAACAGCTACTACCAGATCTTCCAGACAGCGGACCACGTCGTCATCGAGCAGGAGCTGATCCACACGACGCGCATCATCCCGCTCGACGGCCGCCCGCACGTCCACGACGGCATAGACCAGTGGCACGGCAACCCGGTCGGCCGCTGGGAGGGCGACACGCTGGTCGTCGAGACCCGGAACTTCTCGCCGCAGAGCAACTTCCGGGGCGCGCGAGAGAACCTGCAGCTCGTGGAGCGGTTCACGCGCGTCGGTCCGGACGAGCTGCACTACGAGTTCACGGTGAACGATCCGACGGTCTGGGCGGCGCCCTGGACGGCGTTGATGCAGTGGAGGCGGACCAACGAGCCGATCTTCGAGTACGCCTGTCACGAGGGCAACATCGGCATGGAAGGCATCCTCGCCGGCGCGCGCGCCGACGAGGCGAGGGCGGCCGGCGGGCTGTAGACGAGTGCGCCGCAGAACGGCCAGGAATTCGCTCGCGAGGGTGGGTTCGGCGGAAAACGGCGCCGCAGGGCGGCGACTCTCCGGTCCAGAACCGTATCCCGCGCCAGCGACTCAGGAGGAAACCATGGGCACGCGGAATCAGCGTCGATCCCGAGAACTACTGCTCGCAGCCGCCTGCGCGATGCTCGTCGCCGGCGCCATCGCGGTCCCCTACGCCCAGTCCACGAGCGGCGAGGCTTATAGCGCGCCCCGCACGCCCTGGGGCGTGCCGGACATCCAGGGCATCTGGACCAACGCCACCCTGACTCCCATCGAGCGACCGGAGACGATGTCGGACCAGGACGTGCTCACCGCCGAGCAGGCCGCGGCGTTCGAGACCTCGTCGGCCGAGGCGCGCGCCGCCTCCGACCGTTTCATCCCCGGCAACGTCGGCGCCTACAACCAGTTCTGGATGGACGGCGGCAAGGTGATGACCGGCGACCGCCGGACCTCGCTCATCACCGATCCGGCCGACGGGCGCATCCCGTGGACCGAGGCGGGACGCGAGCGGCTCGCCGCGGATTCCGCCAAGTACGGCGTCGGCCCGTTCGATTCCTGGATCGACGCCGACACCGGCGAGCGCTGCCTCACCGACGGCCTGCCCTTCGTCCCGCTGCAGGGCTACAACATGAACTACCACATCCTGCAGTCGGAGGGATGGGTGGCCATGCTGAACGAGATGTTCCACGAGTTCCGGCTGATCCCGACCGACGGACGGTCGCACATCCCGGTGCACGTCGGACAGTGGCTCGGCGACGCGCGCGGCCGGTGGGAGGGCGACACGCTGGTCGTCGAAACCACCGCCTTCGCCGACCGGAGCGACGACCTGTGGCGGGCGACGTGGCGCGCGGCGCGCCCCGGCCTGCGCCTGGTCGAGCGGTTCACGCGCGTCGACGAGCAGACCCTCGACTACGAGTTCACGATGACAGACCCGGACATGTTCACGCGGCCCTGGACGGCGCTGCTGCCCATGACGACGGACCACGAGTCGCGCGGGGTCACGTCCGGTCCGATGTACGAGTACGCCTGCCACGAGGGCAACTACGGCCTGCTGAACATCATGCGCGGCGCCCGGGCGGAGGACGCACAGTAGCCGCTCGAGAGCGTTCGGTCGGGCAGTTGCGTGACAGAGACCGCCGATGCCGACGAAGGTGTGAACATGAGCGTCATCTCCGTCACCAGGCCCCGCCGGACCGCGCGGATGCGCTCCGCGGAGTAGACGTCTTCTGCCACTCGCCGGGAGGATGCCATGAGTTCGATCAGTTCCCGCGGACGCCTCGCCGCCGTCAGTCTCGTCGTGATCGGAGCTCTGCTCTGGCAGGGCGGGGAGCGCGCCGCCGCGCAGGTCCGCCCGGACGCGCCCGGCAGCACGCCGGTCGTTCGGCTCGGCGAGCCGCGCATTCCACCACTGCCGGAATCCGAATGGACCGCCGAGCAGCGGGCGCTCGTCGAGCGGTACGCGCCGGAAGTGCGGATCGGCAACGCGTTCCGGACCATGCTCCGCGTCCCCGAGCTGGTCGAGGCGGTGATGCCGTTCGTCCTCTTCACGTCGATGGACTCGACGCTGTCGGCGCGGCACCGCGGCCTGCTGATCCTGCGCACGGCGTGGCTGACCCAATCGAGCTACCTGTGGGCGGACCACGCGCCCACCGCCAGGACGGCCGGCATCATGCCGGATGAGCTGCATCGTGTAGCGGAAGGACCGGACGCGGCAGGCTGGGATCCGTTCGAGGCGGCGCTGCTGCGGCTCGCCGACGAGCTGTACGTCAACTCGTCGGTGCGCGACGCGACCTGGAACGCGCTGGCCGCCCGCTACGACCTCTACAGCCTGTTCGACGCGGTGATGGCGGTCAACGAGACGACTCTGGTCGCGATGCTCTACAACTCGTGGGGCGTGCAACCGGACGACAACGCCTACGCGCGCCTCCCCGCCGACGTGCCGTACGCCCTCGACGTGCCGGCCCCGGAGCCGCCCCTCACGACGCCGCGCGTCGCGCCCCTGGAGGGCCCCGGCATCCGCGTCGGTCGCACGTTCGGCCGCTACCCCGCCCTGCAGACCGCGCGCAGCGGCCAGTCGGGCTACGTGAACCGAATCTCGCCGCTGACCCCGTACTTCCGCGAGCTGCTGATCCTCCGCATCGGCTGGAACTGCCAGGCGGTCTACGAGTGGGCCAAGCACGTCGGCAGCGTGGGGCGCGCCCGCGACCACGGGCTGGAACCGGAACGGATCGCGCTCGGCGCGGGCGCCGGCTGGGACGCGTTCGAAGCCGCGCACGTGCGTGCGGCGGACGAGATCTACCGCGACGGGATCGTCTCGGAGGAGACCTGGGACGCCCTGGCCGAGCGGTACGACACGCGGGAGATGATGAGCGTCGTGATGACGGTCGCCAACTACCGCCTGGTCTCCATGTCGCTCAACGTGCTCGGCGTCCAGCCGCAGGAGACCGACGAGCTGTTCCCCGACGTGGCGCTGCCATAGCCTGGCGCCGCCAAACCTTTCACGGGGCTCCGTGTTCGGCCCCGTCCCCGACCACCCGAGGAGCTTGCGCCGCAGAACTCACGTCGTTGCGTTCTGCGGCGCAGGCACGGCAGCCCGCACGCAGTGCAAGAGTCACGGGGCGGGTTCGGCCCTGGCCGGACGCGACACCGGAGATGGGCGCGCACAGCCCGGCATTCGGAGGGGGCCTGCACCGGCAAGCCGCGACCCGCGGTAGTCGTTCAGTCCGACCTGTTCAATCCAACGCACGGCAGCGTGACGATCTGCCCGATCACCACGGACTGCGTGGATGCGCCGCTGTTCCGCGTCACCGTGACCGCAGGCGCGCGAACCGGCCTGCGCCGCATGTCGCAGGTGATGGTCGACAAGGTTGCCAGCGTCCCCCGAGCGCGGGTCGGCAGCGAGATCGGATGCTGCAGCGAAGCCGAAATCGAAGCCGTCGACCGGGCGCTTGGCTGTCGCTCGACTGAACAAATGGAGTATAGATCCCACCATGAATACCGACTCCCCTCGCCGCTTGTCGCCGCACCCCGCACACCGTTCGCCCCGCCGGCCGCTGAGCCGGCGTGCGTTTCTCGGAGCCACGATCGCGTCCACCACGATTGCGCCGGCGTTGGCCGCCGCACAGCAGGCGGAGTTGCCGCCGTACGAACCGCGCAACTGGTCGGGGCAGAATCCCCTGCACTACCCGGATCCGGACATCATCGCGCTCGACCCGCGGTTCCGGCGCTACATCCTCTTCAATACGCCGATCCGCCGGCACTACATCGGCACGCTGTGGGCGGAAGGGCCGGCCTGGAACGGCAGCGGCCGCTACCTGGTCTGGAGCGACATCCCGAACAACCGCCAGATGCGCTGGCTCGAGGAGGACGGTCACGTCAGCGTCTTCCGCAACGCCTCCGGCCACAGCAACGGCAACACGTTCGACCACGAAGGCCGGCAGATCTCCTGCGAGCACGGCGGGCGCCGCGTCGCGCGCTACGAGCATTCCGGCGAGGTGACGGTCATCGCGGACCGCTTCGAGGGCAGCCCCCTCAACTCGCCGAACGACGTGGTGGTCCATCCTGACCGCAGCATCTGGTTCACCGACCCGCCGTACGGCATCCGTGGCAGCTACGAGGGTTACCCCGCCGAGCAGGAGCAGCCCCTGTCGGTCTACCGCGTCGACGGCGTGACCGGAGCGATCACCCGCGTCACCGACGAGATCGGCGCGCCCAACGGCCTCTGCTTCTCGCCCGACTACGACCGGCTCTATGTGGCCGACACGGGCAGCGGGCAGGATGTGAAGGTCTGGGACGTCGACGGCGACCGCCTGATGAACGGACGGCAGTTCGTGCAACTGTCGGTGCCGGGCGATCCGGACGCGCGATCGGTCGCCGACGGGATGCGCTGCGATGCGGACGGCAACGTCTGGGCGGGGGCCGTCCCGGGCGTCCAGATCATCGCCCCGGACGGCGACGTCATCGGCGTCATCCGCCTGCCGGAGCGCTGCGCCAACGTCTGCTTCGGCGGCACGCGGCGCAACCGGCTGTTCATGACCGCGAGCCAGTCGCTCTACTCGGTCTACGTGGGGATCCGGGGCGCCGGGATCGCCTGAGCCGGACTCCTCGGTTCGGCTGCGGCGCGCCGAACGGTGAGCGGCAGCCCTCACGCCCGCAGGTCGTAGCACAACAGGCGCGGACCCGCCCCGGTCAGCAGGTCCCGCGCGTTCTGCGTCACGTAGAGCAGGCCGCGGGACAGCACCGGCAGCCCCCACGATTCGCGGGCCGCGAAGATCCAGCCACGCGATATCTCCGTGTAGCCCTCGGGGGTCAGATCCATCCAGAGCAGGTGGCCGAGTTCGCCGAGGCACAGGAACTGCCCGTCCGCCGCCAGCAGCGACCCGCGCGCCGTGCCCAGGATCTGCTCGTACTCGCGTCCGCCGCTCGTGAACCTCTCACGCCACTGCGGAACGGCCCGCCATGCCACTTCCCCCGTGGCCGCATCGATGCAGGCCAGCGAGGAATCGCCCATGTTGCGTCCGTCGAATCCGTAGAGGAGACCGTCCCGGTGAATGGGCGTGTTGAAGTGCAGCGCGAACTCGCCGGTCGTCCACGCCACCTCATGCGTGAAGTCGGGCCGCACCTCGACGAGGGCGCCCCCGGCGCGGTAGCTCGCGGTGATGAAGACCTTGTCGTCGAACACGACCGGGCACGCCGCGTTTACCGACTCGTAGGTGCGGCTGCGCCACGGGAAGGCGAAGTCCACGTTCCCGTTCGCCGGGTCGATGGACATGAGCCCGCCGGACGGCGGCCGCGACTCCCCGCCCGCGAAGACGAACACGCGGCGTTCGCCGTGCACGACGGCCGGCACCGGCGACGCGTAGCTCGCACCCCATTCGTCGCCCGCCCGCCAGGCTTCCCCACCCGTCTCGAGGTCCAGCGCGGCAACGGTCGGCCCGCCCGGGGCGCCCACGTTGACGATCAGCAGGCCGCCCTCGATGAGAGGCGTAGAGCTGGTGCCGAAAAAGTCCTGCCGCACGCTGTACGCGGTGCGCAGGTCGGACCGCCAGACGACCCGCCCCGTCTGCAGCT
The DNA here is from genome assembly GCA_958296065.1 of Vicinamibacterales bacterium. GTDB lineage: Bacteria > Acidobacteriota > Vicinamibacteria > Vicinamibacterales > UBA8438 > WTFV01. The sequence goes on from CATQHX010000034.1 coordinate 28,935, forward strand.
CCATGGCGTGGACCTGCCCCTCCGCACCGACCGTGTAGACCCGGCCGGTCGCGGCGTCGATGACGGGACTCGAGCGGGGGCCGTTGTTGTACCCGTAGCGATCGCGGTACGCCGACGGATAGCGGAGACGCCAGTGGGTGGCGCCGATCTCGGGATGCAGGCACTCGACGATCTCCTCGTCGTCGACCCGATGCAGATAGACGAGACGATCCCCGTAAATCGCGGGCGAAGCGTAGCCCGAACCCGTTGGCAACTCCCAGACCAGCGGCGGCGGCAGGGTCCGGCTCAGGCGCGTCTCGGTCGACACCGCGTTGTGGGTCGGCCCGAGAAACGACGTCCAGTCGTGGGTGCGCGCATCGGGAACGAGTGGGCGCGGGGCGCGATGCACGACCGCCTGTCCCCCCGCGGCCTCGACGCCTGATGCCGGCTGCGCGCGAAACGGAGCCCGGCCGGCCACGTCGCGCGGAGCCAGCAGCGCCGCGAGCGTGCCGAGCGCCGAGCGCCGGGACATCATCCGCAGCGGCGTTCCCGCACGAGACATCGCTCGACGCGTTGTTCGTTTCATCATGGACACCGTTGGCATCGCTCCCACAACTGCAGTTCATGAATCGACCAATAGAACGTCGGCGTACTGCCGGTCTGACGCAGCCGGATCACGCGAGACCGGTTGGGTGGCAAGGCGACATCGATCGGAGCATAGTAGGCGCTTCGGACGCCCCCCAAAAGAAGCCTGGGGAAACCGCGGACATGATAAAGCTCCTCGAAGGTCTCCCCGTCCCTGCTGACTTCGACGAGGAGGCCGCGGGGATAATCGCGGAAACTCCGCCTGGCCATCCACAAGCGAACGTGAGCAACATCCCGTGGAGTGTCGAACTCAACCGATACCCATTCGCCGCCTGACTGCGGGCGTCCCGTAAGCCACCGGCTATCTTCATCGCCGTCGAAGGCGTACCGAAGCCGCTGCGGCACATGCGACGTCCGAGCCCGAGACGAGTCGACAGAAATGAGGCTCGCTTGCGGAGGTTCGTCCGGAGGCTGTTCGTCCCATGGCGTGAGTGCGACCACGACAAACCTTCCGAAGCTGCGCGTATCCAGGACCTGCTGCGACTGTCGGAGCACGGCGCGCAGCGTCTGGCGACCGATATTTCTTCGCCGCCACTCAGTATCCACGATGACATACCGTACACCCAACACTCGGAGTCCGCGTAGGACGTCACCGTAGTCATCGAACCACCGCAGAGCCCCGGTGTGCTGGAGGAACCAGAACAACGGCGGAAAGTAGCCACTCGCCCCGTTCACGATTGGACGCCCGTGGATCAGCGTGCCCAACATGTATGCGTCGTCCGTCTCTCGCTGACTGAAGACGCCGGAAGGAAGATTGATCGCCGCGCCCGGCGGTTGGGTCCGAAGCCAAGTGTAGGCAACCCGCTCCGACGGCGGCCTGCCAAACCGCGTGAGAGGAACGGGACGATAACCTTCAACAAGCACGAGGGCGCCAACGACCAATGCGAAGGTCATGGCAACGCAGAATCGCAGGCGGGCCACGCAATGCCGTACGCCGAGCGCGCAGAGCACCGTCAGGGCCAGCCACGTGATAATCGCGCCGCGTCGCACGGCCCGCAGGCCGTCCAGGCCGGGAACGACCTCACGCAACAGGTCGTATACGCGATCCAGCGGCAACTGAACGCCCAGAACGGTCGGATCCCCGTGCGCAATGGCTACACCCAAGAGCCCAACCGAGGCGTAGCTTAGCGCCAGACGCCGCGGCGGTTCGTCGCCGCGAGTCGCACCGTATCGCAGGAGGACGCCGCCCGCTCCACACGCCGCCATTGCGAGCACCACGAACCCTGGATTCAGAGAATCCCAGGAACCGAGCTGGTATATCTCCCCGCTAAAGAACGCGCCGTGACGGTCCCGGGCGGCCAGGTACCCCATCATCACCGGCGCCGCGACGACGAGCATCGCGACCAGCGTCACCGTCAGATCCAGGAGGATCCTGAACCGCCGAGCCGGGAACCTGACGCGACTTGCGAACTCGACGCCGCCTACGACCGCAACGGCAAACGCGAGGAAGTAGAAGTAGTAGCCGTTGGACAACCCCTGCAGCAGGAAGGCGGCTGCGAAGACGACGAGCGCCGGTCGCTGCCCCGTATCGAAGTAGCGATGCAGCGCCCACAGCGCAACCGGCATCCAGCCGTACATCGCCACCTGCAGATGACCTCCCTCATCGCCGCGGAACGGAAGCATCATGAACGCCGTGGCGGCTACTCCACCGGCGAGGCGGCTGCGGGTCAGATAGGTCGCCAGCAGGTACATGCCGCTGCCCGCCAGCACGTATGACGCCAGGAACGCCGCGTTATGGGCGGCGAACGGATTGTCCGTGATCCACTGGATCCACGCCGTGAAGAACGCAATGCCGAGCAAATGCTCGGAGAAAGCGAGCGTATATGTATACGGGTAGAAGATCGGAGCGTGCCAGAACCCGCTCAATCCGTGCAGCAGACGGTCGGCATCCCAGGCCAGAATCCACGTATTGAGAACCTCCGGGTGCAGGTCTCCTCCGTAATTTGGCAACACTTCACCCATTCGGCGGGCGAGCGGCCACGTGGCCGCGACGGTTGCAATACAGCAAACCCCGACCACCGCGACGGCTTCGGTGAGCCTTGCAACGCTACGGCGTGCGACCCACGAACCCATAATCGCGAGATTCTCAGTGCGGCCGGTACGACAGCACCAGGAACGCTCCGGCAGCGGCCATCAGGATTCCGAGGAAGAACAGCGGCGACGGGCTCTCCTGCGGCGGATTGTAGAGCATGGCGACGAAGACGCTCACGACCGGAGCGCCGGCGAAGACCAGCGGCGGAACCACGTTCGGGCGGCCGCCGTTGACCAGCGCGAGCACGATGCCGAGCGCGCCCATCGCGCCGAGCACACCCGCACCGAACGTGAACAGCATGCCGTTGGTGTTTTCGGCGAACAGGTTCCACGACCCGGCGCGGGACACCATGACTCCCGGCACGGCGATCGCCACGACCAGGTAGGCCAGTCCCACCATCAGGAACGCATGCACGCCGCTGCCGCCGAGCGCGAGCTGGCCGCGGTGCAGCGTCGGAATGTAGGTTCCCCAGCTCAGCACCGTCAGCACGACGAAAGGCAACCAGGAACGCATGAATCGTCTTCCTTCCGAGAGAAACGAGGACAGAAGAAAAGGCCCGTCCCAGTGCGCTGAGACGGGCCCGTGAATTCGCGTATCGAGACCGGCGGGCTGCGTCGGTCGCGAGAGGCCGGCGGGCTGCGCCGGTCAGTCGGCGTCCTGCGTCACCGGACCGACGTCACGGCCTGCGTGTCCTTGCGCCGCGCGCCGGCCATGATGCCGGCCATCCCGATGTTGCCCTCGTGGCAGGCGTACTCGAAGAGCGTGCCATCGGTCCGCCGCAGAGGCATCGTCGCCGTCCACGGCCGCGTGAAGTTGTTCGGGTCCTCGACCGTGAACTCGTACATCACGGTGTCCGGGTCCACGCGCCGGAACCGCTCGACCAGGTACGTGTCCGCCGACGAGCCGCCCAGGCTGGTCTCTCGCAGGAAGTTCTTCGTCTCGACGACGAGGGTCTCCCCTTCCCAACGTCCGCGCGAGTCGCCCGACCACTGCCGGAGCTCGCCGTGCGGCCGGCCGTCGATCGGAATGATGCGCGCGTTGTGCACCATCTCGTTGAGGATCACGACGTACCCGGGCACCTGGAAGATCTGCACGTTGTTGTTGTAGGCGCTCGAAACCATCGGGGGCCCGGCGTTGAAGCCCATGATGCAGCGATCCGCGAGGCTGCGGTCGGTGTAGTGGTCCGCGAACCCGTTGCGCAGGTTGAGCCGGCGAATCTGCGCCGCCTCCTGGAAATCCGGCGTGAACGGGATGCGCCCGTTCGGCGGATCGACGACCAGCGAGGTCCGCTTGTCCGAGGTGAGCTCGATGCCCCGTTCGTACCAGAACTCGTTGTACGAGAGCACGCCGCCCTCGGCCCGCGACTGGTAGCCGGCGTTGGGGGCGCCGGTCTCCGGGTCGAACAGGTCTCGATTCAACCGGATCCGCTCGGACGCCTCGAACTGCGCCGCCGACTCGGCGTCGAGCCGGTCCTGGCCCTCGAGCGCCGCGGGACGCTGCAGCGGGGTCAGAGTCCTGAAGGTGAAGATGCCGGAGATGTCCGGCTGGCCGTCCGGCGTCCGCATCGCCGTCTCCGACTGGACCGACTGCGCACCCGCGGGAATCGGGGCTGCTACCGCCGCGGCGAGCGCAAGCGCCATGAGCACCACGAATCGCTGCTTCATCTGGAAACCTCCATCCGCTCCAATGGAAACATCGATCCTAACCCGGAATCGCCGGCGGTTCAACGGCCGCCACCGCAGGGTGGCGCACGTCAGATCGGTTCCAGGAGTGCCTGGGATCTGACGTGTACGTCGATGCGCCAGTTGACAATTTCTCATGCCTTGACAACAATTGAGAAAAGGGGGAATTGATGACCTGATCCAACTGAACAGTTAGCCCTGAATCTCGGAGTCGAAGAAGTACTCAGAAGGAGGTTGACATGACACACCCACGAAAGGCGTGAATGAATGCCGCCCAACGAACCTTTTGGCGAACAGATCGCCAAACAACTGATCAGAGAGTGTATAACCGACGGACTCGTGAGTTGGACCAACCACGCACTCCAACGGTGTTCGGAGCGAGGACTCACAACGGTCGACTGTGTCAACGCGTTGAAATCCGGCGCGGTCGATCCCGCGGAGTGGGAGAACGGAACGTGGCGCTATCGTGTGCGCGCCGGGCCGATCACCGTGGTGATCGCCTTTCGTGACGCGCGGGCGCTCACCGTGATTACGGCATGGACATGAAGTGCTTCGGCTGCGGCCACGAGATGACGACCGGCCGGGAGAACGTCAAGTACGACGCATGTGGGCTGCCGGGGGTGACCCTCGTCGACGTCGAGGTCAGCCGGTGCGGCCAGTGTGGTCAGTACGAGGTCGCGATTCCCCGGATAGAGGAACTCCACCACGTGATGGCCATTGCCGTCGTCCGCAAGTCGGCGCGCCTGACGCCGGCGGAAGTCCGGTTCCTCCGGACCACCCTCGGGTGGTCCGGCAGGGAACTGGCCGACCACATGGGCGCCGCCCCCGAGACCGTTTCCCGCTGGGAGCATGGAAGGACGCCGGTGGGACCGCAGGCCGACCGCCTCCTGCGCCTCATGGTCCTGCACAGGACGTCGCCGGAGTCCGTCGACCTCTCAGACTTGAAGCGCGTCGCGGCACAAGCACCCGCCGACCTGCGCACGCGACTGATCGGCGGCACAGCCGGCTGGACTGCCGAAGCCACGCCATCGCCGTCTTGACGTTTCAAAGGGCCGGCAACGCAGGTTCAAGTGCGGCGCTACTGTCGGCAGCGAAGATGCCCGCCGGGCGCGGGCAGGCTCCCGTCGGACCGCGTACACGGATGCGGCCCGTAGCAGGAAGCCCCGCAACGGGCCGCATCTGTCGTGCGAATTTGCGGCTGACTCGCGTCCCGGCTCAGCGGGCCGCGTCGACGCGCTGCGTGTCCTTGCGGCGCGCCCCGGCCATGATGCCCTCCATGCCGATGTTGCCCTCGTGGCAGGCGTACTCGAAGAGCGGGCCGTCGGTCCGCCGCAGAGGCATCATCGCCGTCCAGGGCGCCGTGAGATTGTTCGGATCCTCGACCGTGAACTCGTAGATCACCGTGTCGGGATCGGCGCGGCGGAAGCGTTCGATGACGTGCGTGTCCCTCGACGATCCGCGCAGGCTGGTCTCGGTGATGAAGTTGTGCGTCTCGACGACAAGCGTCTCACCCTCCCAGCGCCCGCGCGATTCGCCCGACCACTGCCGCAGCCCATGGCGCGGCGTGTCGTCGATCGGAATGATCCGCGGGTTGTGCACCATCTCGTTGTAGATCACCACGTAGCCCGGGATCTGCATGATCTGCACGTTGTTGTTGTACGACCCCGCAGTCATCGGCGGCCCGGCGTTGAAGCCGAGGATGCAGCGGTCGGACAGGCTGCGGTCCGTGTAGTGGTCCGCGAACCCGTTGCGCAGGTTGAGGCGGCGAACGCGCCGCGCCTCACGGTGCTCCGGCGTGTACGGAATGCGGCCGTCGGGCGGGTCCACGATCAGAGCGGTCCGCTTGTCGGCGGTCAGCTCGATGCCCCGCTCGTACCAGAACTCGTTGTAGGACAGCACGCCTCCCTCGGCCCGCGGCTGGTAGCCGGCGCTCGGGGCGCCCGTGATCGGGTCGAAGAGGTCGCGGTTCAGCCGAATGCGCTCCGCAGCCTCGAACTGCGCCGCCTCCTCGAGGCTCAGCCGCTCGCGTCCTTCCAGGGCCGCCGGCCGCTCCAGCGGAGTCAGCGTGCGGAAGGTGAAGATCCCGGAGATGTGCGGCTGCCCGTCCACCGTCCGCATCATCTCGCCGCCCGACTGCGCCGCGAGCGGCAACGGAGCCAGCAGCGCAACCGCCGCCAGCACGAACAACGCCGTCACTGCACGATGATTCATCGACTCGCCTCCCTCAAGCTCTGTATTCCGGTCGGACGCCGGCAGACTCGATTTCGCCCCTTGAACCGCTTATTCTAGCCGCTGGGCGCCGACCCGTTCAACGGAAGCCAGCCGAAGATCCACTGCAGATCAAGTCAAGGCCATCACATCAAGGCCATCACAGCCAGAAACGGCAACATGCCCGCAAGAGGGAACCCCGCCGCGCATTCACGCATCGCCTGCAGGCTCTCTTGCGGCTCGGTCAGCTTCTCTTCCAGTTCCACCACATGGCCCAGAAGCTCGAATCCGCGCACATACACCACGAGGATCCAGACGGTCGCGGCCAACGCGTAGCTGACCCCGGCGTCAACACTTACGGCGCCTGTAGCGGCAAGCACGATTGTCATGAACAGGAAAGCGCCGTTACAGAACGTCTCCGGTCTATCGAGGTCGAAGCTGTGCCGCGCCCCCCGCCGCAAGACACTCAGGCGAGTGCGTGGAGCCATGTCACCCTCCCCATTCCAGCGAATGGACGTACCGTTCCTGTCCGCATCCTCCTCGGTATGCGCCTCCCGCGCCGGCGTCAATCGCCGCTGTCCGACGCGATGCGGTACAGCTTCGAGGCGGTGCGCAGGATCAGGCTCCCCCGCGCGATCGCCGGGGTCGCCATCGTCATCTCGTCGCCGAGCGAGTTGCGCCACAGCACCTCGAACTCGTCTCCCGCCTGGATGACGAACGTGTCGCCGTCCTCGCTCAGCGCGAAGATCTTGCCGTTGTAGGCCCAGGGCGACGCCGTGAAGAGCGTTCCCGCGGTGACCCGCCGGCGCGGATAGACCGGCTGGCCGGTGCGCGCGTCGTAGCACATCAGGATGCCGCGATCGAGCAGCGTGTAGTGGTAGTCGCCGTAGACGAGCGACGACGGGTTGTAGGAGCCGAGCTGCGGATGCGACCAGACGACGTAGTCGTTGTTGGTGCTCCCCTGACCCAGCGAGATGTCGCCGCTGGCACCTGCCCGAATCGCGTACACCGGCCGGTTCGTGTCGGCGATGTAGCCGGAGTTGATGAAGAGCAAGCCGTGATCGGAGAACGGCGTCGGGATGACCAGCGACGACATGCCGTGCAGCTCCCAGAGCAACTCGCCGTCGAGGCTGTAGGAGCGCACCCCGCCGGTGCCGGTGGTCACCAGCTCGGTACGGACGTCGTTCTCCCAGACGAACGGCGTCGACCAGTTGGTCCCCTCGTCGCGCTCCGTGCGCCAGATCTCCTCGCCGGTGGCCGCGTCGAAGGCCGCCACCCACGACCGCTCGTCGTTGTCGTTGACGACGTAGAGCCGCCCCTCGTGGAGCACCGGCGAGCCGGCCGCGCCCCAGTTGCGCCGCGGCAGCCACTCCAGCGGCACCGACCAGGCCTCGTTGCCCTCGAAGTCGAACGCGAAGAGCCCTATGTCGCCCAGGTAGACGTAAACCCGCTCGCCGTCGGTGACCGGGGTCTCCGACGCGAAGGTGTTCTTCTGGTGCGCGGTCAGCGTCGGCACCGCGGTGTGCAGCTCGCGCTCCCAGCGAACCGCCCCGGAGTCGAAGTCGACGTCGTAGAGCACCCAGCTCAGCGGCTCGCCCTCTCTCTCGATGTCGGCACCGGTCATCGATCCGCCGAGCGACCGGGCTCGGTAGGACTCGATGGGCATCGGCTGCGCGTCCGTGGTTCCGGTCACGCGGGTGACGGTCAGCACGAAGACGTGATCGCCCCAGACGATCGGCGAACTCCACGCGCGTCCCGGGATATCGACCTGCCAGGCGATGTTCTCGTCCGGCCCCCACCGCTCGGGCAGCGCCGGGTCGTCGGCTACCACCCCCGCCACCCCGCCGCGGAACTGCGGCCAGTTCGTCTGGGCCGAGACACCCCCCGCCACCGACAATGCCAACGTCGCCATCAGCGCTACTCGCGTCGTCTTCACCGCAGCCTCCTGAAACGTCTTCATGATCGAGCCGGCTAATTCTACCGCGCCAGCGCCGCTGCCGCGCCGACCCCGCTGCGCAGCGGGGCGCGTACACTGATACGCGGTGACCCTGATCCGCTGGACGGCGGCGTTCCTCCGGCCCTACCGCGCGCGGGTCGCCGCGGTCCTGGGACTGTCGCTGGTCGAGATCGGTCTCGTCACTGCAGCGCCGTGGGCCCTGAAGCTGATCGTGGACTGCGTGCTCGGCGACCAGCCGCTGCCCGCTCCGCTGGTTGCCGCCCTCCCTTTCGTCGTCGAACTCGGAGCGGTCACGCTGCTGGTTCTGTTCGCGGTCGGCGGTCTGATCATCGAGCTGTCCGCCGAGTCCGTGCGGCTGGCGCATACACAAATCGAGGTGGATATGGGGCAGCGGGTTGTGCACGACCTGCGCAGCCGACTGCTCGACCACCTGCAGGCGCTGCCGCTCCGGCACCATCTCACCCACCGGACGTCGGACGCGGTCTACCGGCTGGACGCCGACACCTACTGCATCAACGACCTCGTCACCGGCGGGGCGTTGCCCATCGCGCTCGCCGCGCTGCATCTCGCGGTCATGTTCGTCGTGGTCCTGGTCATGGACGCGACACTTGCGCTGCTCGCGCTGGCGGTGGCGCCGTTCCTGTACCTGTGCCTGCGCTACCACGCGACGACGCTGAGCGAGCGGGCCGAACAGGTCAAGATGCTCGAGTCCGGACTCGTCGAACGGGCGTACGAAACCCTGCGGTCGATCGCCGCGATCAAGAGTTTCGCCCGCGAGCGGCACGAGCACGGGCGCTTCGCCCGTGCGAGCCGCGACACCGCGCGGGCGCGGGTACGGCTTACATGGCAGGAATCGCTCTTCTCGCTCGCCGTGACCACGGTGACGCTGGCCGCCACCGCGGTGATTCTGGTGGTGGGGGGCCTGCGGGTCCGCGACGGGGCGCTGACGGTCGGCGATCTGCTGGTGGTTATCGCCTACCTCGCACGAGTCTACGATCCGGTCGCCGAGATCGCGCACACCGTCGGCTCCCTGCAGCAGGCGGTGGTCGGGGCGGGCCGGGTGCGCGATGTCCTGGCACTGCCGCCCGAGGTTCCGGACGCGCCCGGCGCCGTGGACGCGCGCGGCCTGACCGGGCACGTCCGCTTCGAGGCGGTGGAGTTCTCGTACGACGGCGTGCGGACCGTCCTCGACGGCGTCGACTTCGACGCCCGGCCAGGCGAGCTGATCGCCATCGTCGGCCCGACCGGGGCCGGCAAGACGACCCTCGTGCACCTGATCCCGCGGCTCTTCGCGCCGACGGCGGGACGCGTGCTCATCAACGGGCGCGATGCCGGCGCCTACCGGCTTCGCTCCCTGCGCGAGCAGATCGCGCTCGTGCCCCAGGATCCGCTGCTCTTCGCGGGCACGATCGGCGACAACATCCGCTACGGGCGGCTCGACGCATCGGAGGCCGAGGTCGAGCAGGCCGCGCGCGACGCGCAGATACACGCGGCCATCGCCCGTCTGCCGGAAGGCTACGGCACTCCGGTCGCCGAGGCGGGCGCCTCGCTCTCCGGCGGCGAGCGCCAGCGGATCGGCATCGCGCGAGCGCTTCTGAAACAGGCGCCGGTCCTGATCCTCGACGAGCCGACATCCGCCGTGGACACCCTGGCCGAGGCGGCCGTCTTCGACAGCCTGCGCCGCCTGCGGGAGCGGCGAACGACGTTCGTCATCGCCCACCGCCTCTCGACCATCCGCGACGCCACCCGCATCCTGGTCCTGCAGGACGGACGGATCACCGCTCAGGGGCCCCACGCGACCCTTCTCGCCTCCAGTGATCTGTATCGCCGGATGTGGGAACGGCTGGCCAGCGGCGGCTCGCTCGACGATCCCGACCTGGCCAGCTCTTCAGCGCCGGCAGTGGAGACTTCGCTGTCGGCGCGGTCCTGAACCCGGCCATGAGAATCCTCTTCGCCGGCATCGTCGGGCGCTATCCGTTCGGCGGCGTCACCTGGTGCTCGCTGATGTACCTGCTCGGGTTGCGCGACCTCGGCCACGAGGTCTGCTATCTCGAGGACACCGGCGAGTGCATCTACGACGCGGACGCCGACGCCATCTCCGAGGACCCCGCCTACGGCACGCGCTACATCCACGATGCCCTGGCGCCGCATGGACTGGGCGACCGCTGGTGCTTCGTCAACTACGACGAGACGTACCACGGCTGGTCGCGAGACCGGCTGCGGCAGTACTGCCGCGACGCGGATCTGTACATCGACCTGTCGGGCGGCTGCTGGTTCTGGCGTGACGAGTACCGGGCGATCCCGAAGCGGATCTTCGTCGACTCGGACCCGGTGTTCACGCAGCTCGCCATCGCCAAGGGCGTCGCCTGGTACGTCGACTTCTTCCGGCAGTTCGATCACCTCTTCACGTTCGGCGCCAACGTCGGCACCGCGGCCTGCGATGTCCCGACCGGCGGGTTCACGTGGCACAAGACCTGGCAACCGGTCCTGACCCGCCTGTGGCGTACCGACGGCCCCCCGGCCCGTGACCGCTTCACCACCGTCATGACCTGGAAGACGGAGAGCTTCACGGACGTCGACGGCAACAAGGACCGGGAGTTCGTCCGGTTCATCGACCTGCCGGCGCGCACCCCGGCGCGATTCGAGCTGGCCGTCAACGGGCCCCACGAACTGCTGCGCGAGCACGGCTGGTCGCCGGTCGACGCGATGCGCGTCTCCCGCACCGCGGACGGCTATCGCGACTTCATCCGGGGGTCGAAGGCCGAGTTCGGGGTGGCGAAGCACGCCTACGTCGCGCACCGGTCCGGATGGTTCAGCGACCGCACCGCCTGCTACCTGGCCGCGGGACGTCCCGCGGTGGTGCAGGACACCGGGTGGAGCGACCACCTCCCGGCGGGAACGGGCCTGATCCCGTTCTCCACCGTCGGCGAGGCGGTCGACGGTCTCGCCCGGGTCGAGAGCGACTACGCGCTGCACGCCGCGCGGGCCGCCGAAATCGCACGGGACTGCTTCGACGCCGCCCGCGTGCTGCCCCGACTGCTGGACACGTCCTGCGCTTGAGGCGCCCGCGGAACCGCCGCCCCCACCCGTCGGGAGCTCGTGCGACCCGCTCTCCGATCCGCTGTTCGACCTCGCACGTTATTCGCGTTTTCCCGTATACTCTCGCCCCGTAGTCCGGCAACCGCCCTGCCAGCCGCGGTCACCGACCGAACGGTACGGCCGACCGAACGGGCACGAGAGAACCCACGACATGCACATCGCGACCACGGCGGCCCTGGCCCTGCTCACCGCCGTCGCAGCTACCGCCGCGGCCGCCGAGTCCCGGCAGCAGAACACCGAGGAGGAGACGACCTGGCGCGGCCTGACCGTACAGGCCGAGGACAACTGCGCGGCCTCCGACCCCTACGACCGCGACGACTACGCGTACCCGCAGAGTCGCGAGCAGGACATCCAGAACCAGATCGGCGGCACGGCGGGCGGTTGGTACGGTTTGTACGAGGCGCGGATCTTCGCCAGCGGCGCGGAGACCGACATCGAGCACATCGTCGCGGCGGCCGAGGCGCACCGCAGCGGCCTGTGCGGGCGAGCCGCCGAAAAAAAGACGGCGTTCGCCAACGACCTGAACAACCTGACGCTGGCGTCTCCGGATCTGAACCGGAACGACAAGAGCGACAAGGACGCCGCCGAATGGCTGCCGCCGAACGCGCGCTGCTGGTTCGCCCGCACGGTGGTGTTCGTGAAGCAGACGCACGACCTGACCGTCGACGAGGCCGAACGCGACGAGTTGGAGCGGGTTCTCAGCGCATGCGAATCCGGCGATGTGCCCGACCGGGTCGCCGAGTCGAGCACCACGACCGATACGGCAGCCGCCGATCACCCTCCCGTGCAGACCTACCGTAACTGCGCTTCGCTGCGGGAGGCCGGCTGGAACCGGGGCGTCAACCGGAGCGGCGGCACCTACCGCGACGCCTGGAACGACGCCGAGATTCGCACCTACAATCTGAATACGGCGCGCGACGGCGACAGCGACGGGCACGCCTGCGAGTGATTCGTCGACATCGCTCGCCGCGACGAGACGCGGAAGGCGCGAAGCCCGTGATCACGTGGGCGTACGGCGTCCGCGCGGGACCCGCCGCGGTCCGCGCGGAGCCCCGTCCATCGAGCCGGAATACCGCCGCAGCAGCCAGACGCACCCGCACACGTCCGATGGATAACGGCGCATGCGAATCGCGCTAGTCGCACCGGTCGCACAGTCGGTGCCGCCGGCACGCTCCGGCTCCATCGAGACGGTGACGGACCTGCTGGCGCGAGGCCTGGTGGAGCGGGATCACGAGGTCACCCTGTTCGCCGCCGGGTCCTCCGATACGCCGGCGACGCTGCACGCCGCCTTCCGACGCGGTTACCACGCCGACGAGTCGCTCTGGCCGTGGGAGCTGTGCGAGCTGTTCAACCTGGCCGCGGCAGTCGAACGCGCTTCCTGCTTCGACGTCATCCATGCCCAGGCCGAGTACGCCCCGCTGGGCCTGTCCTACGCGCGCCTGTCCGCGGCGCCGCTCGTGCACACCGTCCATCACTGGCCGACCGCAACGGAGGTGGCGCTCTGGTCGCACTATCCGGATGCGCCCTTCATCGCCGTCTCGGACGCGCAGGCGCGCCAGTTGCGCGGGTTGACGGTGGCGGGCATCGTGCACCATGCCGTCGACCCGGCCACACTCCCTCTGCGGTCCGAGCCCGACGACTACCTGCTGTTCCTCGGCCGCTTCACCCCCGGCAAGGGCGTGTTGGAGGCGATACGGGCGGCGCGACGGGCGGGCCTCCGCCTCCTGCTCGCGGCGGCGGAGAACGCCTACTACCGCGAGGTCGTTGCGCCCTTCGTCGACGGCGACAGGGTGGTCTATCGAGGCGAGGTCGATCCGTCGGCCAGAGGCGAGCTGCTCGGCGGCGCGCGCGCCCTGCTCTATCCGGTGCAGGCCGACGAGCCTTTCGGGCTGGTGCTGGCCGAGGCGATGACCTGCGGGACGCCGGTGGCGGCGCTCGACCGCGGCGCGGTCGGCGAGCTCGTCGACGAGGGAATCACCGGCGGCGTCTTCGACAAGCTGGACGACCTGGTGGCGGCCCTTCCGCGCATCGTCGAGCTCGATCGCACACGGGTCCGCCGCCGCGCCCTCGAACGCTTCCATCCGGACCGCATGATCGAGGGTTACGAGGCGCTCTACGCCCGTCTGGCGGTAGCCGCAGGACGCGGAAAGGGACTCTCGAAAACGCTTCAGGGCACGAACAGCGAGCCGCCGCCGAGCTCGTAGAACACGATGGGCACGAAGTCGTTGGCGGTCCACGTCGCCTCCTGGCCCCACTGCCCGTCGTAGCCGGCCGTCGGCGCCGCGGCCATCACCTGCTCCAGGGTGTAGCCCTCGGCGATCATCGTCCGCACGCGGTCGCGAACATCGACGATCATGTCGCGGAACTCCACCAGCGCGCCGCGGCCGACGACCTCCAGACCGTGGCCGGGAATCACCCGGGTATCCGATCCCGCCAGGGCGAGCGCCTGCTCGAGCGCCGCGATCGTGCCCGCCACCGTGCCGCCGTTGTAGACGTCGACGATCGGATAGCTCGTGGTCCGGAAGACGTCTCCGAGGTGCAGCACGTCAGACTCCGGAAAGTGGACGAAGGTGTCGCCGTCGGTGTGGGCGGCCGGCGCGAGAAACGCCCGCACGTCCTCGCCGTTGAAGTGAAAGCTCACCGCGTCGTTGTAGGTGACGACCGGCCGTGCACCCGCCGCCGGACGCGGCGCGAAACTGCCCCCACGGCGCGGGAAGCGAAGCCGTTCCAGGGCCCGCACGCGGACGTTGTCGTGCGCGAAGATCAGCACGTCCCGCCCCGCCAGCGGCTCGTTGCCCCCGATGTGGTCGGGGTGGACGTGGGTGTTGATCAGGAAGCGGATCCGACCGCCGGTCACGCTCCGCACCGCGGCCACGAGCCGGTCGGCGAGCGGCGCGAACAGGGAATCGACCAGCAGGACACCATCGGGCCCGGCAAAGACACCGACGTTGCCGCCGCCGCCCGGTCGCTGCACCATGTGGACCTGGCCCGCCGCGGGGACGACCGACAGCTCCACGCCGGCGAACCGGTCGGCCGGGTTCTGCACCGCGGCAACGGCGACGGCGGCGATGCAGACCGCGGTGAGCGCGGCCAGTATGGAACGAGGTTGCCTGATCATGGACGCCTCCCGACTCATTCTCCGAAGTCCTGCCGAAACCGGCCCATCTGATGCATGCGCTCGTGCAGCACGGTGACGATTCCGATATCGCCGTTGTCCAGCGTCTTCCAGTAGACGAAGTGCTTCTCGGAACGGAAGACGTAGCCATCCACCCCGAATTCCGCCGGAATGGGACGCGACGGCACGCTGCCGTCCGCAATTCTCTCGAGCGCTTCGAAGAGCCCCACGATGTAGGCGTCGGCCCGAGCCGTCCCCCACCGTTCCCGCGAATAGCGGTAGATCTCGTCTATGCGAAGGGCAGCAGCCTCTTGAACGCGGACTGCCTTCACTTCCCTTTCCGCGTGTTCCTGGCGATGACGTCGAAGGCCGAGAGCGGATGGAAGGTCGAATCCGGCGCCCCGAAGGCACGAACGAGCTCGGCCTTCAGACGCTCGTGAGCCTCGTGCTCGGACCGCTCCTTGTCACGTCGGATGAGATCGCGAATGTACTCGCTGACGTTCTCGTAGGCCCCGTGCTCACCGACATTGACCGCGACGTAGTCGCTCAGAGCTCCGCTGAGGCGAACCGTCATCGTGGTGGTCCGTCGCATGGCAGCTTCCTTCCCTGCACCCAGCCTCCCGGAAACCGACGTGTTCATAATAACCAATATATCGCACGATATCTGCGCGATGCGGCGACACGGGATTGCGAGCATACCCGTCGCCCGACCGTGGCGCGCCAACGCGCCCGTGACGTACGCTTCCATGATCACGAGCACGTTTGACCATGCCGCCGCCCATCGATCTTCACGGATGCTCGCTACTGGCGGTGTTCGCACACCCGGACGACGAGTCCATCGCCTGCGGCGGGCTGCTGGCCTGGTGCGCGCACCTGGGCGTGGACGTATCACTGCTGTGCATGACGCACGGCGAGCACGGCCAGGGCGCGAGAGACGTCCGGCGCACGCGCCGCCGAGAGCTGGATTCCGCCACGCGGACGCTCGGCATCCGCGCCGTGACGCTACTCGACCACGAAGACGGCATGCTGCCCTGGCTCCCTGCCTCCACGCTACTGTCCGCAATAGAACAGGAAATCCTCGCCCGGCGGCCGGAGGTCGTCATCACCTTCGACGCCGACGGTCTCTATTGGCACCCCGACCACATCGCCGTGCACGAGCGCACGACGGCCGCCGTGGCCAGGCTGGGCGGCGCCGCGCCCGCGTTGTACTACGTCACGATTCCCCCCGGGTCGATGCGCGCCGTCGCCGACCACGCCGCGGTGGCGGTGAGGTGCCGCACCACGACGCCGCTTGCGGGCGACGGTGGGGGCGAGCCGCCCCACTCGCGGGATGCCACGAGACGCCGGCTGGCGAGCCGGATTCTCGGTGTCGCGGACCCGGACGCGTTCGGCTCGGCCGCGCCGGAACCGACCCTCGTAGTGGACACGGGCGAATTCGCGGTGCGCAAGCTTGCGGCCCTGGCCTGCCACGCGTCGCAGTTCACCGGCAGCGCGCTCGCGTACGTCACGGAGCGAGATGCCCCTCGCCTGCTGGGCATCGAGCACTACCGGCGGGCGCCGACCGGCATTGCGGGCCGTACGTTTCTCGAAGACCTCGGCTCATGTCCCGCACCAGCGGACCGACCGCACGATGGCGGCGGCGCGTCCTCGGCTGGAGGCTGAACCGTACCAACATGCTGCTCGAAACCCTCGACCTGCTGCGCTGCCCGTTCTGCGGCACGCGCCTGTCGGTCGTCGACAACGCGGCGCTCGACCGCGGTCCGGAGCGGATCGAATCCGGCGTCCTCGGGTGCGAATGCTGCGCCTTTCCGATCGTCGCGGGCATTCCTGTCCTGATCGCCGGCGACGCCACGCGGGACGCCATGCACGCGCTCGAAGCGGGACGGCGCGACGACGCGCTGTACCGGCTGCTCGGTCTGGACGCCGCGCGGCTCGATGCCTTCCGCGAGCTGATCTCCGGCGACCGCCCGCCAACGTATCGCGACCTGCTGCCCGTGCTCTGCCTCGACGCCGAGGCGGACTACATGCTCCACCGGTACTCGGACCCGACCTGTCTGCTCGTCGAGGCGCTGCTCGACGCCGTGGGATGTCGTGGGCGCGCGCTCGACCTCTGCGGAGGCTGCGGCCACCTCACCCGCATCCTGCTGCGCCAGCCCGCCTGCATCGACGCGGTCGTAGCCGACGTCCATTTCTGGAAGCTGTGGCTCGCCTCCCGCATCCTGGCCCCGGACTGCGAGCCGATCTGCTGCGACGCGAACAGCCCGTTACCCTTCGCGGACGAGCGGTTCTCGACGGTCCTGCTGAGCGACGCGTTTCCGTACATCTGGCACAAGCGCCTGCTCGCGGGCGAAATGCGGCGCGTTGCGGAAGCGGACGGCGCGATCCTGATGCCCCACCTGCACAGCGCGCACGGCGAGAACTACTCCGCCGGCGACACGCTCTCGCCGGCCGCCTACCGCGACCTGTTCGCGCCGCTGGCGCCCCGGCTGTTCGACGACCGCGGACTGCTGACCGCGTTGCTGGACCAGCGCGTCGTGGACCTCGACAATCCCGTGTCTCCCGCCGATTGCGGCGACACGCCGGCGATCACGCTCGTTGCAACCCGCGACACGCGGCTGTACCGCCGCCACGACGCCCCCGACCGCCGCGACGCAACGGGCGTGCTGGTCGTCAACCCGCTCTACCGCGTGGACTACCGGGACGGCATCTCGCGGCTCACGCTCACGTTTCCCACTCCCGAGTACGAGGACGAGTTCGCGTTCGCAAAGCGCTATCTGCCCGCGAGCGTCACGGTGAACGGCGACCTGCGGGGCGCGCTGACGCCGACCGGCGGCGACGCCAGGTACGCGGAGCTTCGGCGGCGGCGGGTACTGCTCGACTTGCCGCGCGACTACTGCTGAACACGCCGCACTACCGCGCCGACAGCCCGCTCGTCAGCCGTGCCGCGCGCAGGCGCATCACGGAACCGGTGCGGTCGCGGCGCCCCTCCCGGCAGGATCCGAGACCTCCCCGAACGCATCGAGCAGCAACGGCAGCAGCGCGTGCATGCGGGCGATCGTCCCGCTCCCCGGCGCGAGCCCGTCGCCGAAACCGCGACGCCGCAACCGGTCGAGCAACTCCGGGCGGCTGGCGATCACGTGCACCGGCACGTCCCACGACGCGCCCTCCCCGCTCACCAGGGCTGGAGGCTGATGGTCGCCGACCAGGATCATCACCAGGTCCAGATCGGCGCGCAGCCGCAGATAACCGCCGGTCGTGGCGTACGCGTAACGGAGCGCCTGCACATAGCTCGGGCCCAGGTTCAGCCAGTCGGGCTGCTCCGACCAGGCTGCGTACAGCTCGTCGTCGTCGTAGGGCTGCGTCGACAGCACCCGCTCCCAATCCGGCTGGTACGGCGGGGCCGGCGTGAAGGGCGCGTGGGTGCTGAGGGTCGAGAAGAAAACGAACCGCGGCTCCCGGTCGCGCGGCTCGATCTCCAGGCGGTCGACCAGCGCCAGGGCGTACTGATCGTTGATGCTCCACCAGCCGAACGGCGGCCCCCGGTAGTCGAGCCGCTGGTAGTCGTAGATCTCGTCGTATCCGTAGAAGGCACCCTCCGGCCAGGCGACGAGCAGACCGGGCACTATCGCAAGCGCTCGGTAGCCCCCGCGTTGGAAGACCGTCACCAGCGTGTCGCGGTCCTGCGCCATCAGGCGCGCGTTGGCGCGATCGTCCCGGACCTCGGTTCCGGACAGCAGGCTGATGTGGGCGAGCCAGGACTCACCGGCGAAGGTCGTCGACTCGACCCGCGCCGAGACGACGTCGCGCCCCGTCTCCAGGATGTCGGCCGCCAACCGCGTCCGACTCTCCGCCAGCGCCTCGACGAACGCGGGCCGCTCCCAGCTCACGGCGCCGTACGATTCCATGAAAACCACCAGCACGTCGGCCCCCGCCACGCGTGACAGGTCCGAGCGCAGCACCGGGGGCGGACCGAGCGCGTCGAGCCCGGACCCGCTCATCTCGTAGGCCAGCTCGTACGCCTCGCGGGCGTAAGCGGAGGCGACCGGATCGGCGAATCGCAGACGTTCGACGGGACGCCAACCGGCCTGCGCGGCGGCAAGTAGCGCCACCACGACGCCCGCCATGGTGCCGAGCAGCCGCCGGCCCGCGGGGTCGGCGACAGCGCGCGCGACCCTCCCGATACACCAGCGCGCGGCCACGTAGACCGCCAGCGGCGCGGCTATGGCCCCGCCCACGAACAGCACCATCTGCCACGGTTCGGCCACCGTGGCGAACATGGCCCCGACGCTGGGCACATGGCGCAAGTCCCAATACGGATTGACGTCCCTTCCGTAGAGCGCGCGCGTCGTGACGTCCACGTAGCGCCCGGCCATCAGCAGCACCCACACGACGGCCGCGCCGCGCAGCAGACGTGTCGAGACGTTGCCGGTCCACCGGCGGACAAGCAGCAGCGCCAGCAGCCCCAACGCCAGGTCCGGCGACAGCTCGGCGGTCGGACGGATCGCGAGCGTCGGCCAGACATTGCGGAAGGTCAACGAAAGGTTGAGGAGCAGCAGCGCTGCTGCGACCCCGGCCCAGGCGACAAGATGCGAGAGCGTGTCCGCGGACAGCCGGCGACCCGCCCGAAGACCGGGAGCGCGCGTGCCGCGTGAGGCGTCTGCGGGCACCGAAGCCGCCTACCTGAGGCTGAACGGCAGCATCCGCCCACCGACGGCGAGCGCGAGCAGGCTACCGATGACCGGTGGCCCGTAGCCGTTCCAGAGGTAGCCCCACGTGAACATGATGCCGCTCGCGAAGTGAAAGTTGAGCACCATCAGCAGCGCGAGACCGGCGGTCAATCGGATGCTGAAGCCGACGATCAGCGACGCACCCGCCGCGAACTCGGCCAACGGCACGATCCGTGCGAAGATCGGCGCGTACGGAATGCACACGGCCTCGAGATACCGCAGGCTGCTGCCGGACGTGAGTCCGCGCCAGCGCTCCAGCTCGGCCATCAGCGCACTGCTGTCGAGAAGCCAGCCCACCTTCTGCCCCGCCATCAGGATCAGAAAAAGTCCCATGAACATCGACAACACCCGCAGGCCGACGCCCTCACCGGTACCGTGGAAGGACATACGGGCCATTGTAACCGCGCTCGGCGCATCCCAGAATGGAGACCCATGAGGACGAGAGGCCTTCGGCAAGCGACAGCGGCGATGTCGGCCTCGCCCGATCCTGTCGCCGCATTCAGGTGCGCGGCACGAGGCTCCATCCCGTGAGCCGCGTGCGCCGCGCCGTCGGGCTTGCGCGCTCGCTGCTCGTCTATCACGGGATTCCGGGCCGGCAGCAACGGCTTCGGCGTCTGTACCGACGGTTCGTCTCCGCGGGGGATCTCGTGTTCGACCTGGGCGCTCACGTCGGCAACCGGACCCGCGCGTTCCGGGCACTGGACTGCCGCGTGGTCGCGCTCGAACCGCAGCCGGATTGCGCCCGCTTGCTGCGCGTGCTGTTCCGGAGGGCGGACGGCGTCACCGTCCTGGAGTCGGCGGTGGGAGCGAAAGGGGGCCGGGTCCGACTGACGCTCAACGAGCGGCATCCCACCCTGACCACCGCCGCGGACGACTGGCGCGAAGAGCGGCAGCGCGACCCGCGCTTCGCCAACATTTGCTGGGACCGCGCGGTGACGGTCGCATCCACCACGCTCGATCGCCTCATCGACACGTTCGGAGAACCCGCCTTCGTGAAGATAGACGTCGAAGGGGGCGAACCCGACGTGCTGGCCGGTCTCGGCCGTCCCCTCGCGAGCCTGTCGTTCGAGTACCTGCCGGGCGCGCCCGCCGCGGTGCGCGCCTGCGTGGCGCGGCTCGCCGCGCTGGGAACCTACCGCTACAACTGGTCGCCCGGAGAGTCGTTCGAACTGGCCTCGCCCGAATGGCTGACCGGCGAGCGACTCGAAGCCGCCCTTGCGACGGAGAGGGCAAGAACCTCCTCGGGCGACGTCTACGCTCGCCTTCACACAGGGAACGAACGCGGATGACGGCCCACTTCGACAGGGCCCAGGTGCAGCGGTACTACGACCGCCATACGGCGACCTTCCTGCGCTACGGACAGGGCGGCGGCGCCGGGGCCATTCACCGCGCGGTATGGGGACCGGGGATCGAGACCCGCGAGGCGGCGTTCCACTACGTGGAGGACTACCTGATCGACCAGCTCGGGGGCACGCTGCAAGGCGCCGCCGAGCCCTCGGTCGTCGACCTCGGCTGCGGCGTCGGCGGCAGCCTCTGCTACCTCGCCGAGCGGCTGCCGATTCGCGGCGTCGGCGTCACGTTGAGCCCGGTGCAGGCGGGCCTGGCGGCGGAGCGCATCCGTGCCGCCGGCCTCGAGGAACGGATCCGTTGCATGGAGGGCGACTACACCGATCCCGGGCTGGATCTGCCGGCGGCGGATCTGGTCTATGCGATCGAGTCGTTCGTCCACGGACCCGATCCCGCCGCCTTCTTCGCCCAATGCGCCCGAATCCTCCGTCCTGGAGGCCTGCTGGTCATCTGCGACGACGTGCCGCGGCCCACCGGGACCCCCTCCGCCCGCCGCGCCGTCGACCGCTTTCGCCGCGGCTGGCGCATCAACTCGCTGCTCGACCGCGATGCGCTGCGCACCCTCGCCGGGAATGCAGGTTTCGAGCACGGAGCGACCCGGGATCTGACACCCTTCCTCGAGCTGGGCCGGCCGCGGGATCGTGCGCTCGGCCTCCTGGCCGCGATCCTCGGCTGGCTCCCGGTCCACGCACGCCTGGGTCACCTGACCGGCGGCAGCGCGCTGCAGACGTGCCTGCGTCGGGGCTGGATCGGGTACGATCTCGCGCTGTTCCGTCGACGCACCGGCGACCCGGCCCCCTCCGATGCCTGATGACGACATTCCTTGCTGGCAGTCGCTGACCGGCCCCGAGGCAGAGCAGCTCGGCCGGCGCGATCCGGTGGTGGTGCTGCCGCTGGCCGCCATCGAGCAGCACGGACCCCACCTGCCCCTCTCCACGGATGCCGACATCGGACAGGGACTGCTGGCGCGCGCCATGGCGCAACTACCGACCGACTTTCCGGTGCGGGTGCTGCCGCTGCTGCCGATTGGCGCCAGCACGGAGCACGCCCATCCCGGACTCGCCGGCACTCTCCACGTCGAATCCAACGACCTCGCCATGGTAATCGTGCGCATCGGCGCCGCCCTGGCCGGCTACGGCGTGCGGCGCCTCGTCCTGAGCAACAGTCACGGAGGGAACCGCCATGCCATGGAGACGGCGGGACTGCAGCTTCGGCGCGAGCACGGCCTGCTGGTCGTCAAGGCGACCTACTTCTCGTTCGAGCGGCCGCGGGACGTCGACCTTCCGGAATCCGAGTGGCGGCACGGACTGCACGGCGGGGCGATAGAGACCGCGATGATGCTGCACCTGCATCCGGATCGGGTCAGGACCGAACAACTGGCACGCTTCGCGTCGCTCGGCCAGGAGCTCGAGGCCGCCGGCTCGCGAATCCTGCCGGAGGGACCGGCGGCCTTCGCATGGGTGGCCGGCGACCTCAATCCGAGGGGCGTCGCCGGCGATGCCGCTCTCGCCACCAGGGCAATAGGCCGACGATTGGTGGAACACTACGGCGACACGCTCGCCGCGATCATCCGCGACGCCCGGACGTTTCCAATTGGACGACTCGCCTGACGGAGGCGGTACGCAGGCCGCGGCCCAGGAGCCTGCGCCGCGGAACGCAGCGAAGCGAAGTGCCGAGGCGGAACGTCGTGGAGCGGGCGGATGGGCCGAAACGCCGAGCCAACGAGGCGTTTCAGAGCGCTACTTGGGCGCGGGCGTACCGGCCAGCATGTCCGCGAGCCAGTGACCGGCGCGCTGCATCTTGGCCTTCACGTACGGCAGGTTGTGACGGTTGAGCGTGCCGTACAGGGGACGGCGGTCCTGAACATCGATGCCCCCGGCCCGGAGCGCCTCCATTTTTGCGGGATTGTTCGTCAGCAGCCGCACCCGCGTCACGTCGAGGGCCTTGAGCATCTCCACCGCCGCGACGTACTCGCGCTCGTCGGCCCCGAAACCGAGCACGCCATCGGCATCGACCGTGTCCAGGCCATGCTCCTGCAGCGTGTACGCCCGCAGCTTGTTGGCCAGCCCGATGTCGCGCCCTTCCTGCCCCATGTAGAGCAGCAAGCCCCCTCCAGATCCGGCGAAGTGCCGCAGGCTGCCTCGCAGTTGCTCTCCACAGTCGCAGCGCAGGCTGCCGAAGAGATCGCCCGTCAGGCACGCCGAGTGGATGCGGACCGGCACCGGATCCGGCCAGTCCCGCTGCCGCCCCACCAGCACCGCCACGTGGCCGAGCAAGCCATGCGCCTCGCGAAAGAAGACAAAGCGGGCGTATTCGGCTTCGGCCAGCGGCACCGGACCTTCGCTGACCTGCGTGACGCGCACGTCCACGTTGCCGGCCATCTCGTCGATTCGGGCGCTGGTCACCGCCAGCACGGCCCCGCTGGCGATGCCGTCGCGCAGCGTTCGGGAACCCTGGGGATCGGTGGTGACGCTCACCACCGCAGGGAGCAGGCGGCCGAGCCGCGCCAGCGTGAGGCCTCCGACCTCGACGGTGGTCGCGGGCCGCACGTCTCGAGGGTCGACGGAGAACCGGCCCTTGGCCATCGCCAAGTGCAGAATCCGTTCCGGGCCCTCGCCATTCAACGAGAGGCTCATGCCGCGAGCCCCTTCCATGGCCGCGGCGGGAACGAGCCCCATCGACGTGGCCCGGTGACGCGTCACCACCAGGCGCAATTGCCCTTCCCCGCGCAGCGTCTCCAGGGCCGCGCCGGTCAGTCCGTCGACCGAAGCGATCAGCGCGCCGGGCTCACCCGTCGCCGCGACGTGGACGGACCTACCCTGCCGCAAATCGAACAGTGCGCGTTCCGCGTCGTGCATTCCCATACTCGAAGTCGTTACGGTCGTTATTTCTGCTGTTACTCTAACAGCCCTTGGCAAGCAGTCCGTCGGAACCGACGCGCGCCTCCGCCGCCGGCGAATTCCCCCGCCTCGGCGAACATGCCGCGTGGAATCTGGTCCGCAGCGTCCGGCCGGGCGCCCGCACCCTCGTGCAACTGCATGATTCCAAGGCGGATGTTTCGCTGCAAGTGTACCCGTCCGGCGCGTGGGACACGCCGGCGCGGTTGACCGAGGAGGCGCGCCAGGTCCTCGATTTGTTCCTCCCGCTTCAACTGCGGTCCGACTTCGTCATCGCCCAGGCCGGGCAGAGCCTGGACGGCCGCATCGCGACGGCCAGCGGACACTCGCACTACGTGACCGGCCCCCAGGACGTGCGACGGCTCCATCGACTGCGGGCGCTCGTCGATGCCGTAATCGTGGGGGCGGGAACGGTCGATGCGGACGACCCCAGGCTGACCGTGCGGGAAGCGGAAGGCGAGAATCCGATGCGGGTCGTCATCGACCCGAACGGCCGCCTCGACCCGTCGCGGAAGGTCTTTCGCGACGGATCGGCCCCGACGGTGGTGATCCGGCGCCGCCGGAACGAGAGTCCGGAGAGCCCCCCCTCGGAGCGCGACACGGCGGAACGCGACTTCGACACGTCGGGCCGGAACACCGACATCGAGCTGCCGGGCGACCCCGCCGGAGCCATCGAACCCCACGACGTGCTCTCCGCGCTTCGGGACCGCGGCTGCCGCCGCTTCCTGATCGAGGGCGGGGGCGTCACCGTCTCGAGATTCCTGGATGCCGGAGCAGTGGACCGGCTGCACGTCGCCGTCGCGCCGCTGTTGATCGGGTCCGGTCGGCCAGCCTTCATCCTGCCCCCGATCGCGACCCTGGAGCAGGCAATCCGCCCCGCCTGCAGGGTGTTTCGCCTGGGCGACGACGTGCTCTTCGACCTCGACCTGCGCTCCCCGGTCATCCCGGCAGAGCAAGCAGGTCGAGATGGCCGACGGTGAGGCCGAACCGGCCGCTGTCGATCGTCGACCGCCGCCGCACCGCCCAGGTTCGCACGCGGTCCACATCGTGCGAACCTTCGGGCGTCGCCTCCCGGAGCTGCTCGACCGCGGCAGCTTCCCAGCCCTCGACGAGCGCGCGGGCCAGCTCCGCGTCGCCCGTTCCGATCCGCCACGGGCTGCGCAGGAGCCAGACGCGGTAGCCGGCCGCGCGGAAGAGCATCTCCCCCGTCAATCCGGCCATCGGGCCCAAGGCCGGACCGAGCCCCTTGTCCCGCCGCTGGTGCGCATTGACGGACCGCCGCACGAGGGAGTCGTCCGGACCGTCGGCCGGCCGTGGATCGCCCTCGTCCGCGTGCCACTCAATCGCGCCGTCGTAGGTCAGCGCGAACAGCGCCGCGCTCCCGGACTCGCGGCAGGCGCCGACCAGCGCGCTCAGCCAGTCCTTCGACACCAGGTCGAGAAGCGCCGAGCCGGTCACGAGCTCGGCGTCCGACTCCCGAATCGCGTCGAACCCCGCTCCCGCGAGATCGCCGACGACGCGCGTCACCTCCGCGCCGTTCGGGGCCGGCGCGCGCGCCAGCAGGTCGGCGTCCTGGTCCACCAGCGTCCAACATCGAATCCCCGGCAACCGCGAGGCGAGGTAGCGCACGTTCGAGCCGGTCCCGCTGCCCAGGTCGACGATCCGCGACCAGCCCCCGGCCCGCCACGCCGGCGCCAGCAGGGACATCGCCGCGGCGGCGCGCGAGCGGTGGTCGACCGGCTCGCGCAGCGCGAGCCAACCCGGTTCGAACGTCGTGCTCATGCCGGGGCGGAATCCTCGTAGGTGTTGGTCAGCTCGCCCACCCCTTCGATGCTCACCGTCACGACGTCGCCGTCCCGCAACGAGCCGACGCCGACCGAGGTACCGCAGGCGATGACGTCTCCCGGCTCCAGGGTGAGATCGAAGGACAGGCGGCTGATGAGATCCGCCGGACTGAAGACCATGTCCGTCACCGGGTAGTTCTGACGTTCCTGGCCGTTGACCTCGGTCCGCACGCGCAACGCCGACGGCTCCAGCCCGGTCGCCACCGCGGGCCCCAGGACCCCGAACGTGTCGGCGGCCTTCGACCCGCGTCCACTGCGGAAAGCTGGGGTCCTTCTTCAGCAGTCCGATGGCTGTCACGTCGTTCACGCAGGTGCATCCGAACAGGGCGTCGAGCGCCTCCGCCGGCTCCGC
>CATQHX010000035.1 GCA_958296065.1 Vicinamibacterales bacterium
TCCGTTGCCCAGGATTCGTCTGATACGGATGCTCGGTCCCCCTCTTCGGATCCGGTCTCGGACTCGTCTTCTCCCTCTGCACCGGATCCTCCTGAACCTGTTGTCTCGGGTGAGGCGTCACCTGTGGCTGCTCCGCGGCAACCTTCGCCTTCGCAGGCGCCCAGTACTGGCGCGACCTCGGACGCGTCGTCCTCCGACTCTTCGGAACCGTCCGACTCGCAAACACAGGTTGAACCTCCTGACCCCTCTTCGTCCTCGCCGCCGCCTGACTCATCCGCTGCCGGCCCGACCGCCGGCCAGTCGGCGTCCGAACGCTCGAACCGCATTGTTTCTCTCGTCGCGTATGACGCGAAGAACCTGACTGCCCAGCAGGACCTCATCGACTTCGGTGCGCTCGACCGTGACCAGCTTCCGGGCTGGATTGCCGACCTCGAGACAGCGCGCCGGGGTTTGGGGCGCTTGATCCGCAGGCTTCGTGAGGAGGTAGGTGATGGAGTCCCGCCAGCGCCGGTCGAGCATTGAGAAGGTTCGTATCGACTCGTTGCGTGTGCCGCCGGCCGGCAAGGCGCAGCGGCCGTTCCACCAATCCAAGGGCGACAAGCTCGCGGGTCTTGATTTACCGGGTGCCGAGGGCGGGCGTCAAATTTGTGACTTGTGAGCCGCTTGCGAAACTCCTGGAGCTTGCGGCTTGGCGCAGTCCTCAATGCTCCTGGTAAACGCCCATTTGCCCTGGGTCGCCGCCTGGATGCCTGATCTGGAGGACCGGTGGCACGCCGAGGGGTGGCAGTCGGATGTTTCGACGTGTTCTCGGCCGCGCGTGGGGACACCGGTGGCTGACTGACGCCGGTCGGGCGCCGAGGGGCGTTGCCGGCGGTGGGCTGGTTATGTCACCAGGCGCACGAGCTGATCGGAGGTAAGTGCGAGCACGGCGAACATGCAGTGGC
Source organism: Vicinamibacterales bacterium (assembly GCA_958296065.1). GTDB lineage: Bacteria > Acidobacteriota > Vicinamibacteria > Vicinamibacterales > UBA8438 > WTFV01. Next base: position 945 of record CATQHX010000035.1, read on the forward strand.
ACATCACTTTCGCGGCGCCGCGGACTCGGACATGGCGACCGCCGAACTCGTCCTTCAGACGGCCATTGACGCGCTCACCCGCGGTACGCTCGTTGTAGCGAACCTGCTCGGCAAGCTGGAAGCCGAGATTCTTCAGGCGCCGGGCTTCGGTTCGCAGCTCCTCCGCCAGCGCCTTGTCGCGGCGGGGGTTGGTGTCAATCAACGGAACGTGGCCGAGTGAGCGGCTGTGCTGCCGGATCGGTTCCGCGTCGTAGGCGGCGTCCATCACGTCATACAGATTGGTCGTCCGCTCGGCCGACAAGGTCGCCAGTGGAATGGCGGCCTGGCTGTCGTGCAGCGAGGCGGATGTCAGCAGGCAACTGATGGGAATCTGGCCGTCGGCCACGTCGATGTGCAGCTTGTAGCCGACCCAGGTGGACTTGTAGCCCTTGCTGTCCTTCTTCACGCCCACGTCACACGCGGTCGGCAGGTCGTCGAGCATCGCCGGCAGAGTCATGGTCGCCTGCCGGTCGAGGCGTTTGAGGACCTTCGGTCGTTCCTCACCCTTCTTCGGCCGTCCCCGCTTGCGCTTGGGCGCCGAGGGCGTCTTTTCCTTCGCGGCCGGCTTCTCGCGCACCTCGATGGCCGTCGAGTCGCGCGAGAGGTGGCCCACCAACCGGTCGTGGTGGGTGTTGCGGATCAGTGCTTCGTGCACGCGCTGGGGCAACTGCGTGTCGGAGAACTCGGCGAAGGCGCGCGAGAAGACCGACTCGCTCGGCACTGCGCTCTTCTTCTCCCAGCCGCAGATCCGCCGCAGTGCCACGTCGGTGTCCAAGCGGTCGAGCAGCACGCGCGTGGTCGGCATGTCGTAGACCGCCTTGGCCACGAAGGCCCGCGCCATCGCCGCGCGGTCCTTGGGCGGGCGCCCCGGCATCCGGAAGCGCCGGGGAATCATCTGCTCTATACGGATGACCTCGAGGGTCTGCACCAACTGCTGCTGTTTCCCGGTCAGTGGACCCAACACGCGCTCCAAGTGGGGGAACAGCGCACGCTGGATCGACTGCCAGTAGGGGGCGAAGGCGCGCAGGGAATTCATCGCTTGTGGACCGCTCCTTGTCTGCGGTATAATAGACGATAGAAGAGGATGGCAAGCAAATCGATGGACTACAGCGCGGCGCTGCGCCGCTACGAGGAGCAATACGACGCGCTCAAAGTACAACTGAAAGCGGTCGGGTTCATCGGCCAGGGCAGCATTCAGACACGTCACCTGAAGTGTGGCAAGCCCACCTGTCGCTGCTACGACGACCCGGACGCGCGTCACGGCCCTTACCACTACTGGACGCGCAAGGTCGGCGGAAAGACCGTCGGCTTGAACCTCACCGAAGACGAACTCGTTGTCTACAGGGAGTGGATCGAGAACAACCGTGAGCTGGAACGGCTCGTCAAGGAAATGCGCCACATCTCGTCGAGTGTGCTTGCCCTCATAACCGGCAGGAGGGCCTCATGAATCCTCGCGACTCTGGCGCCGCGGCGGTGACGGCCACTACCGTCCTGCGACCGCTGCATCCCGCCCGCTGACCATCCCTCGCCCCGTTGCCTCGGGAAAAAGACTCGGCCGAACACGCTTTTCGCAAGAGGCTCTTGTACAAATTTCCGAACTGTGGCATAACCTTGGCGTGAAGGCCGGGGACCGCAATCCGCACGAGAACCTGGAGCGCGAGCTCGACCGACTCCGCGCAGAGCTGACGCGGCGCGAGCGCGACAGCAAGCTCCACAACGACCGCCAGCAGCGACAGATCGACGGCCTGCAGCGCCAAATCGAGCGGCTGAAGCGCGAGAACGACCATCTGAAACAGCAGTTGGCGACCGAGCGCCGCGCCGGGCGACGGCAAGCGGCCCCGTTCGCCAAGGACCGGCCTCAGGGTCGCGGTGGTCGTCCCGGACGGCGGCCCGGTGCGCGCTACGGCCGGCACGGGCGCCGCCGTCGGCCGGCGCAGGTCGACGAGACGCACTGTGCACCGGTCCCGGCGGCGTGTCCCGACTGCGGCGGTGCGGTTGCGACGAGCCATGTGACGTCGCAGTATCAGGAAGAGCTCCCGAAGGTCGAGCCGATCATTCGGCACTTCCAGGTCGAGGTGGGCCACTGCACGCAGTGTCGGCGGCGCGTTCAGGGCCGGCACCGGCTGCAGACGTCCGACGCTGTGGGCGCAGCCGGCGTTCAACTGGGTCCGAACATCGCCGCGCTGGTCGTCGAACTGCACACCGAGTTGGGGATGCCGCTGGCGAAGGTCGCCCACGTTCTGGGGACGCAGTTCGGCGTGTCGGTGACCGAGGGCGGGCTGGTGCATCTGCTGCACCGCACGGCCGCCGCGGCGGCGCCCGCATATGCGGCTCTGCGCGAGCAAATCCGCCAGAGTCCGCTGGTCACGCCCGATGAAACGGGCTGGCGGATAGACGCGGTCCGCCACTGGCTGTGGGCGTTCACCACGCGGGACACGACGGTCTACGCCATCTGCGACGGCCGCGGGTTCGACGAGGCTGCGGCGGTGCTCGGCGAGGACTTCGCCGGCGTGCTGGTGCGCGACGGGTGGGTGGCGTATCGCGGCTTCAAGCACGCGACGCACCAGAGCTGTCTGGCCCATCTGCTTCGCCGCTGCAAGCAACTGCAGGAGGACCATCCCGACAGTATGTGGGCGGGCGCGGTGCAGGCGGTTCTGCAGGACGGCCTTGCGTTGCGGGACCGCTGCAACGCGGGCGAGGTCAGCGAGCACGGTCTGGCGTCGGCCCGCGGTCGGCTCGCCGCGCGTCTGGGCCGGCTGATCGACGCCCCGCCGCCGCTGGAGGATGCCGAACGCTTCGCCAAGCACCTGGCCAACGAGTTTCCGGCCGTGTTCCTCTTCCTGTGCGACCCGTCGATCGACGCCACCAACTGGCGCGCCGAGCAGGCCATCCGGCCGGCGGTGGTCACGCGCAAGGTCTGCGGCGGAAACCGCACGCGCAAGGGCGCCGACACGCAGCAGGTGCTGGCCAGCGTCGTGCGCACCGCCCGCCAACGCAAGCTGGACCTGCCGGACTTGATCACGACGATGCTGCGCGCCCCCACGCCCATCGTCCCCGACGTACTCGCGCTGCCACCGCCGTCCTGAGGCCGGCGGCGCCGGCACGACACATCTCGCCTACCCTCGCTTCGGGCTGCTCGCTGCCGCGAACGGGCCGGCGCACCCAAGCCGTCTCGGACCCGGCCTTGTTCCGCCGCGCCTTGCATTACGACGGTAGTAGCGATGCGTATGCAGTGCAACTCGCCGCCAAGAACCGCCGTCAAATCGGAGGCGCTTCGACAGGGACCTTCGATCCGCCGCGCCTCATTTCCCCCCTTATTCATTGCCCGGCGATGCGCTAATGGAAGACGCTCGCGGCAGAGTTCGATATCGACAGCTTCGGCTTCCCGGTGGTTTGCCGCGTCGAGTCGGTCAACTGGCTCGTCGATGGCCAGCATCGGGTCTACGCCATCAAAAAGTCCGGGTACGCCGCGTCCACTGACGAGCTCGACTGCGAGGTGTACGAGGGCCTTGGGATGGCCGAGATGGCCCGCATGTTCCTCGGGCGCAACCGCAGCACTCCGGTGAGTGCCTTCGAGCGGTTTGGCGTCGCCGTTACCGCGGGCTACTCGGCCGAGGTGGCGATCGCCGCGATCGTTCAGGCGGCGGGGTTGAAGCTGGGCTATCCCGGGACTCACGGCAACGTCTATTCCGTGGGTGCCTTGCGACGCGTCTACGACCGTGACGGTGCGCACATTCTCGAACGCGTTCTGCACGTTCTGCGCGATGCGTACCAGTCGGGTTCTTCCGCTTTCGGTGCTCGTTTCATCGACGGCGTCGGGCTCGTTCTCGCCACGTACTCGCGGATCGACGACAAGGCGCTGGTCCGCGGCCTTGCCTCGGAGCCCCACGGCGTGCATGGCTTGCAGCGGCGTGCGGAGGACTATCGCGAGCGTCTCGGGCGTCCGGTGCCGCAGTGCATTGCCGCCAGCGCCGTCGATATCTACAACCGTCGGGCGACCAAGAAGCGTCAGCTCGTCAAGTGGTGGAAGGCGCATCCCGGCGGTCGCCTGCGCCGTGCGCCGCGTTACCCGTGATGCTGCCTGCTGAAGGTGCCCTTCTCGAGCGGCTCCGTTCGACCTCGAATCGCTGCCGTGTTTGCCGCGGCCCCCGGACCGACCCGCCTGCTACCGATTGTCGCAGGTGTCGGTTCACGGACGTCCTCGGCCGGCGGATTCGCCCGCGCTGCGAGGTCTGCGGCCGTTTCGTGCCCCTCGCCGAGGCGATGCGCTGGCCCGTGAGCCTGGTCTGGATTCCGGGTGCGGAGACCTGCTTTCGCTGCGCACCTGCTCCTCGAGCCGGCTGACGCTCTTTCGGCTGGTATCCGGGTGGTGCCGCGTTACCGGCTGGCCGCGGCGTACTCGTGCGTGTGCGACCGCTCGTGGTCGGGGTGCGTGTCGCCGGCGGCTGGTGGCCGCGTTTGCGGCTTGTCGGGACTGGTGTACTCGATCAGCTCTTCGGGGATGTCGTTGATGAACTCGGAGCGGCCGACCCGCTTCGGCTTGCCGCCCTTCACGATCTGCAGCGGCACCGTCAGGTGCAGCTCAGTCCGCGCCCGCGTCATTCCGACGTAGGCCAGGCGTCGTTCCTCCTCGACCGCCGACGCGCGGTTCTCGGCTTCGTTGACGCTGCGGTGGTGCGGCATCCGCTCGCTGTCGAATCCGGCGAAGACGACCGTGTCGAACTCGAGGCCCTTCGCGGCGTGCAGCGTCGACAGGGTCACGCAGTGCCCCTCCTGCTCCTGCTCGTGGGCGGCTTGGCGGATCTCGGCGCAGTGGTTGACGAACCGCTGCCCGATCTCCGCGTTAGACGGCGTGTACAGCTCGTCGCGCTCGCGCTCGTCCATCATGAACTCGTGCGCGTCGCTGATCAGCTCCTCGATGTTGTCGAGCTTGTCCATCCGGCGCTTGTCGTCGCTCTTGCTCAGTGCGTCGCGGTAGCCGGTCTGTTGCAACCCCTCCTGGATCATGGTCGACGGCGGCTTGTCGGCCATCTTTCCGAGCGCTTCGATCGTGGCGATCCGCTTCGTCACGATGCGCTCGTCGCGCGGGTTGAGCGAGCCGTCGGCGGCGGCCGTCTCGAGCTTGTCGTAGAAGCTCTCGCCGCTCATTCCCGAGTTCTCGATCTGGCGCATCGCCACCTTGCTGATGCGCTCGTTCGGCACCATCTCCACGAATCGGCGCGTGGCCTCGTCGTCGCGGTGCGGATCGGTCGCGACGCTGATGCACGAGAGGCTGTCGAGCACCTCGCGGCTTTCGTAGAACGACTCGCCGCCGGCGATCCGGTACGGGATCTTCTCGCGCTTGAAGCTGGCCTCCATCGGGCGCGCCTGGGCGTTGGTGCGGTAGAGCACCGCGACGCTGCCGCCGTCCCTCTGGATCCGCTCCTGCGCCGTCTTCGCGGCGTACTCGGCCTCGGTTGTCGGCGTCCGCGTAAGAAGCACCTTCACCGGCTCGCCCCGGTCGTTTGCCGTCTGGATGTCCCGCTCGATCCGTGACTGGTTGGGCTGGCTGCCTGATCGGCAGTTCGTCGACGCGCTCGACCTGGTCGGCGGTGACCTCGTTGCCCTCGTCGTCGACGTAGAGCACGTGGCCGTTCTCGGTGATCGTCTCGCTGCTGTCCCAGAACCTCTTCGTCTCGCCGGCGTGGACGTGCTTGATTACGCCGCGCTCGAACCCGTCGCTCTCCAGCGACGCATGTCCGTAGCTGCTCTCGACCGTGGCGACGATCGGCAGCTTGTTGTTCCTGTTGATAGCGTACATGCTATGTCTTTCGCTTCTGCGGCCCTGTGCGGCGCTGCCGCCCACGACGCCCCGTCGACGGCGCCGCCGTCGTTGGCCGCGCCGGGCGCGTGCGGAGCCGTTCGCGGTTGTCGTTGTCGTGGCTGCGCTCGTTTTCGAGCACGTAGTCGCCGGCGTTGTCGATCACCACGGTCGTGAGCGTCGCCGCGCGGTCTGCGCCCGCGGCGTCGTAGTCGCCTGCGATGGCCTTGAGCGCCGCGGCGTCGCCGCTCCGTTCGGTCGCGGCTATCACGGCCGCCGCGTCGCACTCCTCGCACTGCAGGCTGCGCCCCAGGCGGTAGATTCCGCTCGCGTTCCTTCGCCACTGCCCATAGCGGCGCCTGCCGCTCGGCGCGCTGCCGGAGCCGGCGGCGCCCGCGGTAGCCGCGCCTCGTCGCTGATGCGCCGCGGCTGTTCGTCCTCGAGCGGCAGCGCCCGGTGTAGGCGGTTGCCGGCGACGAACGGCGGGTCGCGTGCCGCGCGCCCGGTCGCGATCAGGGTCTCGTCGCCGGCGTACAGGCGCTATGCCGCCACGTGGTTGGGTGATTCCGCCCACAGGTCCTGACGGCGCGGTTACGCTCGTTTGCGGCGTCGCCGGCTCATCGCCTCCGCTCCGCTCCCGCAGGGCCGTGGGTCTTGGGTCGCCAGTTAGTTGCTGCCCGGTCGATGCCCGCTGCGCGGGCGTGCGCGTCGCTACGCGCAGGAGACGGTCGCGAAGAGTGTCTCCTGAAGGTGTATGCAGGCGAGGGGTTTCGCGGGTTTCGGCACGCGCGCGCTGCGACGCCGCGTTCGTGCGTTGCGTAATGGTGGCTGCGGCGCCGATTCGGCTGTATCCCGCCGCCAATCGTGTCCGCGCGCGTCCAGGTTCGACGTCGCGGGATGCGGGGACCCGTGAACACGTCTCCGGACTCGCTATACCTACAGAAGCGGTAGCGCCTGCGAGCGCGACCGCCTGAGCGAGCTCGGTGCGGCTCCGTCACGTTTGTGACCGGAACCGCCCCAGAAAACTGCGCTGCTTCGCCGTGGGTGAGGCGGCCGAACAAACCGCGCGATTGGGCGTGCGGGGCGCGGTCGACGCGCTACGCTGCTGATACTCGGGCCACCGCTGGCGCTGGCTGTACGCGCAGTCGCGCAACGGCCGCGTGCCCCGAGTCGGAAGTGGCGTGACGCTTGGAGCATCGGGGCCGGGAAGCCGGCGACTCCGCCGCCGCGTGCGATCCGCAATGGAGGCTTCGATCATGCGAGCGCTCCGATCGGCGCAACCGGGGAATAGACCTAGGGGGGACGAGGTAGTACTCGAGCTTGTGCCGCAGCAGGAAAAGGCCCTGGCGCCGGCCACTGCCGCGGGTCTGCGGCACGTGCTGACGGCCGTCGGTGCCGAGTTGCGCTTCAATACCCGGAGCTCCAGGGTCGAGGCGCGGTACGGGGGTGGCGACTGGCAGCCCCTGACCGAACGCCCGGCGGCACGTCTGCGAGAGAGAATCGCCGAGGAGTTCGACGAAGAGCGCGAGGAGCCGCAGGCGAAGCGGCGGCGGCTGATGTTTGCCGAAAGCCGGTGGCGTCAGGCGGTCAACGCCCTGGTAGCCGACCAGGAGGTCGACCCGTTCATAAGATCGCTTGAGACGCTCCAGCCGTGGGATGGGGTGCCACGGCTCGACGGCTGGCTTGATGAGTGCTTTCAGATAGACTCGGCCACTCCGCCCTCGCTCTGTGCCTGGGCCGCGCGCTCCGTTCTGCTGACTGCCGTATGGCGGGCGTACAAGCCGGGGACAAAGCACGACTTGATCGTTGTGCTCGTCGGACCGCAGGGGGCTGGAAAGTCGACCTGCTTCGCGTGGCTCTTCCCGCCCAGCGAACGGGATGTGTGGTTCAGTGATTCACTGTGCTTGAGCGGCAGTGATAGGGAGAGGATCGAAGCGTTGCAAGGGAGAGTCATCGTGGAATGTGCGGAATTGGCGGGCGCCACGCGAGCAGATCTTCATCGGCTCAAGGCTTTCGCGTCCCGAACGAACGACGGTGCGACGAGGCTGGCGTATCGGCATGACCCGGAATCTCGCCCGCGCCGTGTGGTGATCGTGGGCACTACGAACGACTTGAATTGCCTGCCCAATGACCCGACTGGCAATCGCCGTTTCGTACCGATTGCAGTCACGGCCGGCAGGGTTCGGCACATGCGGGCGTGGCTCGACGAGCACCGGGGGCAGTTGTGGGCCGAGGCGCTCTCTCTGTATCGCGCCGGCGAGCCGGCCTACCTGCCCGACGCACTGGTTGAGACTCAGGCGACCGTGACCGAAAGGCATCGTGACGCCGACGATGTCGTCGAGAACCGAATCGACCAGTGGCTCGATCGGAGCGACCTTCCCGAGTTTCTTAAGGCAGAGGATGTAGCTTCTGAGATCGGGTTGGTCGACCAGCCCGGACGATTGTCACGTGCGCTCGCCGCGCGAGTTCGGGCCGCCTTGAAGCTTCGAGGATGCGTCCCGATTCGGACGCGACTCGACGGAGCCCGGCATCCGATCCGCTGCTTCCGCAGACCATAGGCTGGTGTGTGCCGGCTGTGCCGGCTTGTGCCGGCTGTGCAGAAAGGACTGCGTAGGGTGCTGAGCGTCACGCCGGCCGGCGGCGCAGGGCGGTGCAGGGCAGCGTGAATGGGCGGCACAAGTGGCACAACTGGCACAAGTGGCACCTCATCCTGCCCGATAACCGCTTCTGGTCCCCACAGAAGTACGAACTCGATGTCGGGTCTGAGGAGCGCCGGCCTGCGTCCTCAGACTTTGCGTGGCCGCGCCCGGCTCGTCCGGATGCTTGTCCGGGCCGCTCTTGGCGCGGACCCCGTCGACCCCGCCCGCCTTGTGCCGGCCGATGTGGCGGCGTTCATCACGTCGCTACGAGGACGGTTCTCTCCTGGCTCGATACGGACCGTCCGGTCGACACTGCGATCGTTCTTCCGGTTCCTCCGCTTCGAGGGTGTCTGCGGCGACGAGCTCGAGGCTGCTCTCCCGGCGGTTGCTCACTGGCGGCTTGCGACGCTGCCTCGTTCACTGACCGAGCAGCAGGTGCTGCAGGTGCTGGGGGCGTTCGATACCCCCACCCCCTGCCGACAACGGGACCATGCGATCGTTGTTGTCGATCTCGTAAAACCGCGGTGTATGACCAGCTGGTCATACCGCGGTTTTCTGGACAGGCGGCATCGGTCGGATTTAACGATGTGCTGGCGAGCGAGTCATTTCATTCGGCCGCGTCGTCCTGCTTCAGGCGCTTGCGGTTGCGCTCCTGTTGGCTTCTAGGCAGCTAGCTAGGCTCTGTTCTCGCGCACGACATCGAACAGCCGCTCGGCGCCGCCGTCGGTCTCGAGCATCGCAAACGGCCGGCCGGTACCCGGCCGAGGGTGATGGCATCGAGCGGGTCGACCTCGGCATGGTGGCAGCGGCCCCTGACGCCCGGCGACATCGCGTTCGCCGTCGGCGGCCCAGTGCACGTACTCTCGCTCGACGCTTCGGTCGCCGGCCGCACGGCAGCGCTTGCCGGAACGTGGCGGTAACCCGACGTCGTCCTCGACTTCACCATCGATCTCCGCTCCGGGCAGATCGGTTGGCTGAACGAGCAGCTACGCGAGCGGCGCCGGACGCTGTCGGCCTCGGCCTGCAACACACTAGCCACCCTCCCCCGCTCCCGAGGCCTGCCGGTACCCAGTGTCGGTCGGCCGAACCGTTCGGGCTTTCAACCACTCGTTCAGGTCCGAGCCGCGGTAGGCAACGCGTGCGCCAAGCTTGATGAACGCCGGCCCACGACCGTCACTCCTCCAATGCGCGAGGGTCGAAGGGCGGCCCAGCACCAGCAACGCCTGGTCACCGGCGAGATACAACTTGTGTTCGTCGAACACTGGCTTCCTCCGGTTTACGCTTCCGAAGCAAGTATGCCGACCACGTGCCATTGCTCAGTCGCGAGCCCCTCCCCCGACCATCGCCGCCGCCGTCGCCGCGCCGATCGCGCGCCGTGCATCTCCAACTGGCGAGCCGACCTCCCGCACATACCGGTCCGCCATCGCCCTAGCTGGCCGACGGCGGTGAACATCGTGGCCAGCGCGCCGAACACCGACCCGAGCGCCATGATGCCGGCGATCAGGTAGGCAAACGCGTCGATCAGCGCAGCGCGTGACGCCGACTGCGCCGCGAAGAACTCCTGCTCGGGAATCAGCGTGCCGGTCAGACGCGGATCGGCGGCCAGGCGCTGGTTCAGTGCCTGCACGTCGACGTCCGAAGCCAGCTTCACGCGGGCGACGCTGACCGTGGAGGTGCGACGGAAGACGCTCTGCGAGATCGCGCGATCCATCCAGATTTCCGACTCGGCCGCGCCTCCCTCGGCAACGAAGTGACCGACGACTTCGAGCGTCGCGGTGCGCGCCTGCACGCTGTCGCCCACGTCGAGTCCGGCGTACTGCCGCGCCGCGGAAGCACCCACGATGATCTCGTTTCTTCCCGGCACGAGTGTGCGTCCGCTGACGATCCTCACCTCGGGGCGCAGCGCGAACGCCGCGGCGGTGACGCCGCGGCAGACGACGTCGACCGCAGTGTCGGCCCCACGCTTCCGCACGGTGAGCGTCGTGTAGACCTCCCCGCTCGTCACCTCGAAGCCTTTGTCCGCCTCGAGGATCGCGAGCTCCTGAAGACCGATCCACCCGTCCATCTCGTTGTTGCTGCCGTTCCTGAGGATCAGCCCGCGGTCGGGCCGCGCCGTCTCGACGAGCGCCGAGCGGAAGCCGGCGGACATCGCGAGCAGGCCGAGCAGCACGGCGACCACGGCCGCCGAACCGACGACGACCGTCGTGCTCGATCCGGCGCGCGAGCCGAGGTTCTCCAGATTCATGCGGGTGACGGCGGCTGTCTGCTTCAACATCTAGCTGATCTCCCTGAGGGCGCGCACGATCGACAGGCGTCTGGCGGCGACCGCCGGCGGCAGGCCGATGACCAATCCCAGCCCTCCCGCAATCCCGAGGGCGAGTCCTGCGTCGATCCAGCTCATCTGGAAGCGGCCAACGATACCCGCGAGCTGCGCGTTCAGCGGCGACTCGAGCGCGAGCCCGATCGCGATGCCGCTCACGGCGCCCAGGAGGCAGAGCGCCAGCGCCTCGGCGAGCACCACGAGTGCGACGGTGCCGTCCTTGAATCCGAGGGCCTTCATGACGGCCAGTTCCGGCACGCGCTCGCGAAACGCCAGCGCGGCGACGTTCGCCGTCAGCAGCAGCATCGTGAAGAAGACGGCGCCGAGGATCAGGGTCGCGATGAGGCCGATGTCTCCAAGCCGGTTCGCGAACTGCCGGCTGAATTCATCTTCGGACAGCGAACGTGTCGGATCGGGTGAGTTCTCGAAGCGGCGATCGATGGCGTCGACGACCGCCTTCGGATCGATCCTGTCGTCCATACGAGCGACGACCCAGCCGACCTCGTTCTTCGCCCAGTCTGCGACCGACTCGTTGAAGTAGTCGTAGCGGAGCAGGAACCACGGCCGGAGTCCGCTTTCGGGAGGCAGGTCGTAGGTACCCGCGATCTCGAACTCCCAGTCCCACGATCCGTCCGACTTCGGCCAGATGTCGCCGACGATCGGCACGAGGTCGCCAACTCGCCACCCGTACTCCCCGGCCATCGCATCGGGAACGACCACGGCCCGGCGCGATGCCTGGAACCGGGCGAGGACCTCGTCCGCAATGACCAGTTCGGGAAAGATCCGGAAGTATCGCGTGGGGTCGACCGGGGCCTTGGCGAAGGCGTGCGCCGGATCCTGGTAGTAGCCGCCGAACCAGCTCATCTGCGTTGCTTCGGCCACACCGGGTATCTCTCGCACGGTCTGCACCGCGGCGAGCGGCAGGTTGTCGGTCATCGCGTACCTGGCATCGACGAGCAGTCGTGGTACGCCCGGAACGCTGACGCCCCCTGTGAACGCGGCGCCGAGAGCGCGCAGGAGCATGAACAGGACGAAGGCTACCGTCAGCGACAGCGCCGTCAGCACCGTCCGCGTCGGTTTGCGCCACAACCCGGTCATCACCAGGCTCAGCCAGGTCATGCCGCCTCTCCGATCAGAGCGCCCTTGTCCAGACGTACGACGGAGTCGGCATACTCGGCGGCCTGGGGATCGTGCGTGACCATGACGATGGTCTTCCCCATCTCGCGATTCAGCGATTGGAGCAGCGACAGCACGCCGGTCGCACTCTCCCGGTCGAGGTCTCCGGTCGGCTCGTCGCACACCAGCAGCGTCGGGTCGGTGACGATCGCGCGAGCAATCGCGACCCGCTGTTGCTGGCCGCCCGAGAGGGCCGACGGCTTGTGCGCGGCCCGATCGTCGATCCCGACGATCCGCAGCGCGGTGTCCGCATGCTGGCGCCGCCGGCTTCGCGTGAGCGATGTCAGGAGCAGCGGCAACTCGACGTTGGCGACCGCGGACAGCCCCGGCAACAGGTTGTAGAACTGAAAGACGAACCCGACGTGGCGCGCCCGCCACTCGGCCAGCGCCGTCGAGCTCAACGTGCCAAGCGCCACCCCGCGGACTCGAACCTCCCCCGACGCCGGTCGGTCCAGGCCGGCGATCAGGTTCAACAGCGTCGTCTTCCCGGAGCCGGACGGCCCCATCAACGCCGTGAAATCGCCCTTCCGAATCGTGAGATCGAGATGATCCAGCACGACGAGCGTCTGGCCACCTCGTGTGTAGGCGTATGTCAGGTTTCGGCACTCGACCAACGCTTCACTCATTGCAACACCTCCGTTGCACTCATCGCGACACCTCCTGGCGCAACCGTCGAGCGAATCTACGGTTCGACGGACCAGGTGGTCGCGGCGAATCCTCGAAGCGGTGGTCGTTTTCGGAAATCGCCCGGACTTTTCAGGAATCGGCCGGGTTCTGCCGACTGCGGGCGCGAAACTGAGTCGGCGTCATCCCTTTGAGCGCGCGGAACGCCCGGTTGAACGGCGTGATCGATTGGTAGCCGGCCGACAGGGCCAGCGTGAGCACCGGCGTGTCGTCCCGGGCCGGATCGGACAGTGCTTCGCTGACCTCCGCCACCCGGTAGTGATGCAGCAGCGTGTTGAAGTTGCGATAGCCGAGATCGGCGTGGATCAAGGAGCGGAGGCGATACTCCGGTATCTTGAGGTGCTCCGCGAGCGCGCCGACGGTGAGCCCCATGCGCCGGTACACTCGCTCGGATTCGAACGCGGCCCGAATCCGCGCCACGTCGTACGCATGCCGGCTGACGTCGGCTGCGGTGGGGACGAGCGCCGGTTGCAGCGGATCGACGAATCGCGCGGAGTCGGGTCGGAGGAGCACCAGGACGATGGCGCCGGACACCAGCAGGCCGAGGGCGGTGATGCCAGAATGCACGGGAAAGTAGACGTCGATGGGCAGCGCCCAGATCTGCAGGGCAACGCGCTCGACGAGCAGAGCCAGCACGATGTGGGCCACCGTCACCACGACGAGCACGGCCCGGGTCTTCCGACGCGCCTCCACCAGGTCCGCTTCGGATTCGCGCAGCGCCCAGACGAGCGCGAACCCGAGCATGACGATCTGGAGCGCTGACGGAACGACCTCATAGACCACGAACGTCGCGTGCGGCTGCGCCAGCGCCCACCCGGCCGGCGCCATCCATTCGAGCGGCTCCTCGAGCAGCATCTGCACCGCCCAGAGCACCAGCAGCGGCAGCGGCAGCCGTACCCGGTCCCGAAAGATCGAATGGCAAAGGACCATCACCACACCCGAACTGAGGTTTCGGGCGAGGTTCATGGGAATGATCAACGGTCCGAGGTCGACCGCGAACTCGGCAGGGAGCACTGCCATGTAGGAGTGCCGCGCGGAGACGACCGCGCAGACCGTGCTGAAGGCGAGCAGCACGATCAACTGCACGTTGCGGTTTCGCGGCGCCAATGCCAGAAGACGGACTGCGAGCACCAACAGGAAGGCGATGTGGGCGCCGTCGATGGCGGCGTAGAGAAGGTGCAGGTTCATTGCCCGGGCAGGCCGACGCCGCGGCGACCGTGCCGGTAGCGAAACGGCGCGAGCCTATGCCTCCGCGGCTCGATGGTCGGTCGGATCCGAAGGTACTCGTACGGCGGCATGAGCCGGTTCAGAGTAGCTCATGATGATGACCGGCGCCGCTACGACGGGTCGTCCCGCCCGCCCGCCGTGGTCACCGGCGGAGTCGTAGCAGGTCGACGGCCAGTAAAACTGACCTGTGGTCCTGCAGTTCGAGCGGGACGGCCGGAGACCACAATCAGGGGTTTGTTCCGAGGCGCATGCAGAGAAAGTGACGGAGTGGGTACGGCAAAAGGTTCGGGGACTTGATCGACGTTGCCAGGGCCTACAAGCTGCTGAGGCCGGACGATGGAACGTCCGGCAGCGTCCAGGACGAACCTTCGCGGCGCGCGCTCCGCAAGGGCGGTTACCGCGAGGCCCGACCCGCGAGCCGCAAGGCCTGGCTCACTACCTGGCGGCGCCGACAGACCGAAGCGACAGCGGTGACCCACCCGGCTGGCTATCAGCGGCGGCGGAAGCGGCGCAAGCGGGCGGAAGGGCTCGACGCCGAGGCCCGAGCGCGCGGCCGTCCGCCAGGTCGATAACCTCGCCAACGAGATGGATCCGGCGGTTCGACAAGAGTGAACCGGGCCGGCTGGGCTTCCTCAGCTTGCAAAGATGTCGTCCAGCTTCAGCTGCAGCCCGTCGAGCACCGCCGTCCGGAGCGTGTCCCGGCGCTCGAAGGTCTCGGCGAGCTCGAGCCTGCCGTCCCGTTGCCGATGCACCGAGATGGTCTCGCCCATCGGATCGACGATCCAGTACTCGGGCACGCCGTGTCTGCCGTGCAGCTCGTGCTTGTAGCCCAGGTCGCGGTCGGCGGTGGACGCCGAGAGTATCTCGATCACGAGGTCGGGCGCTCCCCGTACGTTCTCCTCGGTGACCGTGTGCTCGCGCGCTCGCGAGATGAACAGCAGGTCGGGCTGCACGACGTCCGTGTCCGACAGAACGACGTCGCACGGTGCGACGTACACGTCCCCCAGCCCGTGCTCCTTCGCGAAATTGCCAAGTTCCAGGTAGAGCCTGCCTAGCACCTTCTGGTGCTTCATGTTGGGTGCGGGAACCATCATCAGATTGCCGTTGAGCAGCTCGTAGCGCTCGTCGTCCGGTGTTGCGCAGTAGTCCTCGTAGGTCCGCTGCCTGACGGCGCCTTGAGTCGTGGTGGCCATCTCGGTCTGTTCCATGCTGCCCATCACCTCCGTCGGATCCTGGCACAGGTTCGAGCGCGGCGCTGCCTGGCCGGCTCCTGCCCCAGGATCACGACCGGGAGCCGACCGCGCCCGGTTCCGGGGCCTGGAGCCGGCCCCGACCGGCGGCGTATTCCACGTGGTCTACCACGGGCGGCCGCCGGTACCACGCCGGGAGCGGTTGGCGCGCTCACTTCCAGGCCTTCAGCTGGTGCCACGCGATCTCCCCGCTCTCGACCAGCTCGAAGAGGCGGTCGGTGTTGCAAACGCTGGCGATGACTGCACGGCAGGGGTTCTTCGAGAGGCGCTGCATCAGTGCCCCGTGGCTTCGCGCCCGGTCGGCATCGTAAAGGTCGCCCGTGTAGGCTGCTTCGACCGCGAGGTAGGTCGTATTTCCCTCCGCGTCCATGGCTCCGCCATGATGTCACTGGCGACGAAGCTCTTGATCTTGTCGTCCTGCAGGTCGGCTCCGTTGTCTCTGGCGGCGTGCCTGAGTTCGACTCCCGGAACGATCCGTCGGTACTCCAGATCGAGCTCGTCGGCGATGACCTCGATGTTGGCGCGGGCCTTCGTTTCGGCGTGGAAGTCCCCTGCAGAGTTCGGCACCAGGCCATCGGGCGGTGCTGTCACGACCATCGTCTCTCCCGCATTCTACGCCGTAGCGCATGGCGAGGTTCCGCCGCTCGACGCGCCCGCCAGCGCGCGCCGACTGCCTACCGTGCGCGCGGGGGAGCTCGGCACACCCGGTGGCCGGGGCAGCGGTTGGGAGGGTTCATCGCCGCGCGCGCGGGACCGACGCGGCTATCCGGCCTTCGTGGCGGGCCGGTCCCGGTTCATCCCCGCCACTACGGGTCTCTGCCGTCCTTCGCGGGTCTCCGGTTCATCCCCCCGCGCGCGATGCGGACTGACACGCCTCACACCGGCGGGCTCATCCCCGCATGTGGCGGCGTGTCAATCTGGCATGGCGACTATTGTCAGACCCGGCGAAATGGCCGACGTCGAGACACTCCGCGATCTGTGGGAAAGCGATCTGGCGCGCGTCGGCTGCGACGATGAAGGAGCAGGGCCGCAACGGTTACCGCGCTCGGCTCCCGGGGATGCGACGAGAACCGGACCGGAGAACAGGCACATGAGCGTGCCCGATGCGGCCGCGGAACGGCTGCACGCGCTGTACGTCGACGAGTTGGAGCAAACGCTGATGCCACCCGTCCATCCGATGGTGGACACGCGGCAGACGCAGGCGCTGATCCGGCACGCGCGCGCCACCGGGCCGCACCGGTGCGAAGCATCGGACGAAACGACCTGGACCTGGTCGGGCCTGCATCTGGGACACAAGGCGTCCCTCGGGGTCTTCTTCAGGCCGTTCGGAACGGTGCGCCGGGCGGACCAGGCGATGATGGACGCCTGGTACGACATGGTCGGCGCCGACGACACGATCATCTGCCTGGGCGACGTCGTCCGGAACGACGCCGGCGCGGTCCGCAGACGGCACCCCCGGGGTCGCCGCCCGGCCGCCCGGCGTCACTCGGCGGCGACGATCATGATCCTGTCGAGCTCGGCCTTGTCCGTGGACAGCTCGTTCTCTCCCGCCGGATAGGCGTTCCGGTCGAGCAGGTAGGCCACGACGTCGGTGTACTCCTGGTCCGACAGGCGGCCCGGCCCGTCCGCGGGCATCGTCAGCTTGATCCGATTGAACAGGGCCCCCACCGGCACCTCGGTCCAGAAGACGATGAAATCGGCGCCGGCGACGCTCGGCGCCATCTCGTCGCCCCGCAGGCCCTGTCCGTGGCAGGACAAGCAGTTCTCGTTGTAGACGCGCCGCCCCCGGCGCGCCTGGGCGGGCGTGAACACGCCGTCGAGCGTCGAGCTGGTCGTCTCCTGAATCGCCGCGGGGAGCCCCGCACCGGCCCCCGACGAGGTCTCGACCGCCGCACCGCCCACCTGGACGAACGCCGCCACCGCCGCCAGACACCCCACGGTCAACCACTTGTTCATCCGTCGTCTCCTGTCGAAGGTCGCCATTCCAAGCATGCCATTCTGGCACTCCGCATGCGACCGATCAACCCGGACGGCGGCCGGTGAGCACGGGTTCCGGCCCGCTCTCGAACGCATCCTCACGCTCGACTTCCTCGACCGCAGCGAGAACTTGATCCTGGTCGGTGCGCACGGCTGGGGTCGGGCCTTCCACGGTCGGATCGTGGATGGTCCCGAGCCCGCGCGCATCGAGGTCAGTCAGTTCTCCGAAGCCTACCTGTCGTTGCACGGCGTCACACCCCTCTTCGGCCGGGACTCACCCGCGAAGACACCGAGTTCGACGCGCCCGCGGTCGTGCTCCTCGGCTACGGCTACTGGCAGGGCCGCTACGCCGGCCGGAGGACGTCATCGATGACACACTACGGCTGGATGACGGCGTGGCGACGATCGTCGGCGTCCTGCCGGCCTCATTCGAGGCGAACATTCCGTTGGCGCGCCCGCTACGGATTCGTCCGGACGAAGTTACGTAGCGCGGTACCGGCCGGGTGACGCGGGTGACCGTACCTTGACCGGTTGCGGCCGGGCGTGACTGTCGACTAGGCCAGCGCGGATTTCTCGGCGCATGGGAGCGGGTATTTCAACACGAGTCTGGTCGGTACCCTGACCACCTCGCGCGGGTCGGCGACTGGATCATCGAGTGTGCCACGGCGTCAGAGCTTGCGAGGTGGAGGATCCGCATCGGCTGGCCGAGCTGGGGCTGGCCCTCGAAGAACCGGATCCGGTCCTCGAGCATTGCCGCGTGGGCTGGGTCCGCCCTTCCCTCCCGCGCGGCCGTCTCAAGAAGTGGCGACGCGCTACGGAGCAGGTCGGGCTGGGCGATCGCGTGTTGCAGTATCAGCCAGGCAGCCTCTGCACCGTCAGGACCGACGAGGTCTGTCCCCGGCCATCCGACGGACTCGATCACCCGCCGAAGACGTTGCGCATTTCGTGCATGGACACGGGCCATCCGGAGCTCGTAGCCGGTGTCGAACAGGTCGCCCGAGGCGGCGAGCTCGGCCCGCGTGACGCGGTCTAGCGACACCATCTCCAGGAGATCCCGCCTGAGAGACTCGTTTCTCGGCATCGTCGAGCCGCCCCGCGGCGGCCGGGTACTACAGCGTGAGCGCTGGGCAGTTGTCAATCGACGACCGCCCTACGGAGTCACCGCCCACGGCCGCTCCCAGGGCCGAAGCGGACGTTGACGGGCGATGAGGGGCAGGTCCTGCCGCGGCAGCTTCAGGAGGCCGCGCACCTTCTCCTCGTCACGATATGGCGAGCCCACACGCTCGTGCGGCGGCAACCTGCATCGCGTCTTTGAAGCGGAGCGAAGGCTGCCATTGTCAGCCGATGTCGGGATGGCCTTGGGACCTTGATCGATGCCTCTGTCAAGTTCCGGGACGCGCCTGCCCCTGCCTGCGGCGTCACCGCCCAGGAAGGAGGCAACATTGTTTCCGTCAGTGTCCTCACACAAGCTTCGGTGGATTCTCCGCTCCCTTTATCGTGGCGCGGTACTTGTAGTGCGCCTTCTTCGTATTGCCGTGGTCCGTCACATCGCGTCGGGCCTTCATCTCGACGCCGCCTCGAAGCCCAACCGTTTCGGCCTCATCAAGAAACACCCTTGCGGCCTTCCCAACGATTGCTCCAGATCCGCGTCTATGACAGCCTGCAAGGCCTTCTTCTTGCCACTCTGAAAGTACCTCCACTCACCAAATGTGTGTTTCCCATTCCGCATGACGTTCCGAATATCCGGCGAATCGAACTCCAGCCGCTTCCTGCTGGTTTTTAGCCTCCTCCAACACCCGCTGGTACGCATTCGCCGCATCTTCACCAACAAGCTTCTCCTTGCACACGCAGCACTCGATGCCGGAAACAACGCCGTTCTCCCCTTTCCCGCGCAACACCAAGCCACCCCAGCACGCTGTACAGCGCCCCTTGATCTTCACCTCTTCCTCCTCCCCCGCTTGTCGGGCTCGACAGAATCGACCCCGCGTTCGCGGCTGATCACCTTCGTGTAGGTTCGACCACGTACCGGGGGACTCGGTGCCGACATCTGGTGTGGCCAGACCGGTCACGAAGCCCAGCTCTCCGCGGACTCCCGCGCCGCCATCACGCTCCTCCTGTCACTGCCACGCGTGCCACCGCCGCCGTCTGGACCGCGCGGGTCGACGCCCCCGAGCCGACGTTACCGCCGTCCGAGACGCGCATCTGCGTCAGCTCGTCGACCTTGAGCGTCGCCAGCCCGGCTGCCGTGATAGTAACCAGCGCCGCCGCCACGCTGTCATGATCCCGGTCGGCCCCGACCACTCCGCGCCGGCCGCCATGTTGCCCGTCCAGCCATGGACGACGAACACCCACAACTCGGTGATGATGGGCAGATGATGCAGGAAGATCCCGCCGGTCACCGCACCGTGCAAGAGCGAGTAGACGAGCACGATCCGCAACCGGCCGCAGAAGAGGAACGAGAGCTGCGGAAAGACCATCCAGGGGAATCCAGGGGATGAAGACCGATCCGCCAACCGTCCGCAGCCGGCCCAGTAGTCTTGCGGAGTGTGATTGAGTCCAGATCGAAATTGGGAACGGAATGGGCGACGGAAAATATGAGATGCCCACAAGTTGCTCATTACAAATATGTTATGGAGACCGCGCAGAGTTCGGTGCGAACCCCACGCGGATCGATCCCGGACGACGGGCCGGCGGTGGTAGATTGGGCGAACCATGCATCTAGCGACCAGGGTACTGATAGTCGTCGGTTGTCTCTTGCTGATCCCGGTCACCGCGGTCCTCACCGCTGCCGCGAAACAACGCCTTTCGGACGGCTCGGACTTCGTGTTCTCGGGCGGCCCCCTCGTGTCGGGCGAGCTGCACACCGGCCCGGAACCGGACTGGAGCTTCACCAACGACATCGTGACCATCGAGCTGCAGTTGGAGGACCCGCCGCGGTCCCGCACCATCTGGGTCGGCGAGCACGACGGCAAGCTGTACGTCTTCTCCGCCTACATGCGCAGCGCGGTCGGCCGGCTGTGGAAGAGTTGGCCGCTCCAGGCCGAGCGCGACGGCCGGGCGGTGCTGCGCATAGACGGCAAGCGCTACGAGCGCCAACTCCGGCGCATCGAGTCGGGTCCGATCCTCGAAGGCATCACCGCCTCGATTGCCGACAAATACACGTACAACATCAGCCGGGAACTCGTACAAGCGGGCGACATCTGGCTGTTCGAGGCGGCGCCGCGCGATCCATCCCTCCCACGCCGATGAACGCTGGCGGCAGGCCCGCGACGCTGGAGACGCTTGCAGGCACGGCACGGTTGGGCAGCTACGCGCCATCCGGTTCCTCACCGAGGAACGCGCCCCAGCCATGCTCAATCGGCTGTCGACCGGCGCGCGGCGTCACCCGCCTGGGGGACCTCAGTCCTCCACAGCCTCGTAGACAATCTCTCCCCCCACCATCGTCATCGACACCCGGGCGTGACGGAGCTCTTCGTCCGAGCACGTCAGAATGTCATGCGAGAGCACAACGAGATCGGCCAGCTTGCCGGCGATCAGGCAGCTCGTACTGGTCCGGCGCACCGCCAGGCGTTGCTCGGCGAGCTGCGCCTCGTGCCAGTCGGAGTTCGTGAGCACGACAGCGCCGGGTGCGGCCTCGCGCACTGCCGCCGCGATGGCGGACAGCACCTCGGCAAGCGTGCGCGCGCCGGACAGGTCCACCCCCGCCCCGCAGCCGGCCGAGTGCAAGTGGTTGTCGGCCAGCCCCGGCACGACCCTGCGCCCGCCGAGGTCGATCACGCGCGTCGCAGCCGTCTCGTGCGCACGAACTTCGGCAGTTCCCGTCGACCCGGCAGATGACAGCAAATGCGCTATCATTGACCATTGCGGATCGTCGTGGACACGAACGTCTTCGTCGCGGCCACTTCGAGCGCGAGCGGCGCCAGCCGAGAGGTTCTGCGTCGCTGCCTGTCGGGTCGATACGAGCCACTGATGGGTCAGGCCCTGTTCGCGGAGTACGAGTCGGTGCTGGCGCGGTCCGACCCGTTTCTCCGCTCGCCGATCTCCGACCGGGAACGCGATGCGCTGTTGGCCGCGCTCATCAGTCGCTGCACGTGGGTGCGCGTGTACTACCTGTGGCGACCGAACCTGCCCGATGAAGCCGACAATCATCTTGTCGAGCTGGCGGTCGCCGGGAACGCGGGGGCCATCGTCACCCACAACACGCGGGATTTCGAACGCACCGAGATGCGCTTCCCGGAGTTGCATATCGTGACGCCAGCAGCGCTGATTGCCGAGCACTAGCCATGTCCACACTGACCATCCGTCTCCCCGGCGACACGCACGCACGAATGAAGGCTCTCGCGCGACAGCGCGCCATGAGCGTCAACAAGCTCATGGAAGAGCTGTGCACCATCGCCGTCACGCAGCATGACGCAGAGACGCGATTCCGGGCGCTCTCTGCGCGCGGATCCATCGACGAAGGGCTCCGCGTCCTCGACAAGCTGGATGATGCGCTCGGCGGCGGCGAATAACGGCCTCGCTCCGAATCTCGGATTTGCCCTGCGAGGTTCCCGATGGTGGATGTCCACGTTGCGAGGTGGGCCCGCACGTCCGGAAACATCGCACGCGTCTGCCGCGATTGCCGCTGGCTTGACGCCCACCTTTTCAGATCGCGGCCTCAGCACCACCTCGTGTCCGGCGTACAAGCGCCGGAGGGCGGCGAGCAACTCCCGCCCGTCGTCGGTCAGGTCCGCCTCGGTGCATTGCCAGTACCGGCCGAGCTTCTCGGACCAGCCGGCCCACCCGGTCGATCCGAGGACGACTGTGGCCAGGCACGGTACGGATTCGTAGTCCTCTGCCGTCCGCTCTTCGCGCAACTTGCCGTTGGCATCGTACATCCGCGGCCACAGGCGCTTCTCGAGCCCGCCGTCCATCTGCGGCGTCTCGTCCATGGTCACTGTGACCGGGCCGCCGCAGCACTCCATCCAGCAGACGCCGTTGGCGTGGTTCCTGTCGTCGAGGACCATTGCGCGGACGAACATCCCCCCTTCGGCGCTGAAGTTCCACTCCGGGTCGTCGATGGGGAACCGGACGTATCCGGTCACGTGCTTCTCGCGTCTTCGCATCGGCATCGGCGTTCTTGCTCCTCTGCTCGATGATTGCAGACGGCGCCCCCGGCCATACGAGCGGAAACCGGGTTCGATCCGCGCGCGCCGCCCGGCGCGGGTCTCGCGGTCGAGTTGTCCCAGGATGTCGAGCGTCGATCCGTGTACCCGGGGCGGCGCCCGGGAACGCTGTCTAGTCGCGGTGGCGACGGTGCCACATTATCGTTTCCGCCTGGGTTCACGTCTGTTTTCGTTTGAATGCTTCTTCGAGCCGGCTCCGGCTCGTCGACAGTAGCGTCGAGTGCGGGTACGTCTCGCGGTGGACTTCGACCGCTTCGTCGAGGTTCTCGATTTGCAGTTGTTCGAGAAGCAATTTGATGTCGTCGATGTCTTCTGGTCTGCCGGCGTCGATCTTCATCGCCAGCAGGTGCTTTGCGGACGCTCCTGTGACCACCAGACCCGGGCTGTTGAAGACGGTCGCCGCTTGGCTGTCTTCCTTGTGTGGAATGAACAGCGTGGCGTTCTCGTTCAGCCAGTTGGTTGGCAGGTCGTGCTTCTCGCCCAGCCGCCTGGCCGCCTCCGTCACACCTTGCTTC
>CATQHX010000036.1 GCA_958296065.1 Vicinamibacterales bacterium
CGACCGGATGCAGGACCGCGACGTGGACCTGGTGCTGACGGATCTGGTCATGCCCGACCTCGACGGTCTTGCGTTCGTCGAGCAGGCGAAGCTCGCTCACCCGCTCGTTCCCGTGGTGCTCATGACCGCCCGCGGCAGCGAGGAGATCGCCGTGCGGGCGCTCGAGGCCGGCGCATCGAGCTACGTCTCCAAGAAGGTGCTCGTCCGCGACCTCGTCGATCTGGTGCAGCGCATCCTGGACGCATCGCGAGAGCGCAAGAGCTACACCCGCCTGCTCGGCCGCCTGCGGGACGCGACGTTCGTGCTGGAGAACGACCTCGACCTGATCTCGTCGCTGGTCAGCTACCTGACGCAAGTGTTGCGGGACTCCGGCACGTTCGAGGTGTCAACGTGCCAGCGGATCTCCAGCGCCCTCGACGAGGCGCTGACGAACGCCTACTATCACGGCAACCTCGAGGTGCGCTCCGAGATTAGGGAACATGACGCACGAGCCTACCGCCGGCTCGCGGAGCAACGCCGGCATGCCCCACCCTATCGAGATCGGCGGATTCGCGTAAGCGTCAATCTGACCGCCGACGAAGCACGCTTCGTCATCGAGGACGGCGGGCGGGGATTCGACGTGGGCGCCGTCCCGGATCCGACGCTCCCCGAGAACCTGGAGCGCCCCAGCGGCCGCGGCATCTTCCTGATGAAGACGTTCCTGGACGGCGTGCAGTACAACGATGCCGGCAACCGGGTAACGCTGCTGAAGCGGCGCCAGGAGTCGGCGCCGTAGCAGCGCTCCCGGCGTTCAGGATCCGAGCGCGCGGACGACGACGACGGTCTTGTCGTCGCCGGGGTCCGAGCTCTCGCTCTCGAACTCCTCGGCGGCGTGGCATATGTCCTTGGCCAACTGGACCGCCGGGCGGTCCAGCCGCTCGGTCATCACCGCGCGCACCCCGGCCAGATCGAAGAACTCGTCCGTACGGTCATGCGCCTCCGTCACGCCGTCGCTGTAGATGACAAGCCGGGCCCCGGCACCGAGCGTCACCGTCCGTTCCTCCCAGGCGGCGTCGGCGAACAGCCTCAGGGGCGGCCCGGTCGATACCAGCGTGGATTCGCCCGCACCATCCAGCAGCAGGGCGCGGGGATGCCCCGCGTTGACGAAGGTGAAGCGTCCGGTCGGTATGGCCAGCACACCGTAGAAGAGCGTGACGAAACGGTCCTGATCGTGGTCGCGCAGCAGCGCGCGGTTGATCGTGCTCACAAGCTCGACCGGCGTCTCGCAGGTCGCGGCTTCCGCCCTCAGGATGCCCTGCGTCTCCGCCATGAGGATCGCCCCCGGGATCCCCTTGCCCGATGCGTCGCCAACCGCGATCGCCACTCGGTCGGGCGGCAGGTCGATGAAATCGTAGAAGTCGCCCCCTACCTGACCGCTCGTGTGCAAGTGCGCGCCGATGTCGTGCCCGGGAACGTCCGGGACGCTTCCGGGCAGGAAGGACTGTTGGACGAACGCCGCGATCTTGAGCTCGTGCGCGAGCCGCTTGCTCTGCTCCGCAAGCAGGCGATGCCGCTCGCGCGCATACCGGATGCTCCGGGCCAGCAGGTCGACCGTGAGTCGATCCTTGACGAGGTAGTCCTGCGCGCCGCGTTGCATCGCCTTGACGGCGATGTCCTCATCGTCGAGGCCACTGAGCACGATCAGGGGCGCGGATTGTCCCAGGCGCCGGATCGACTCGAAGCCGTCCCCGTCCCGGATTGCACTGCGCGCCAGTCCCAGCAGGATCAGATCGTAGGAGCGCGCGACGAGCTCCTTCGCGGCGACCGACGCTCCCGCTACGGCCATTACGGTGAACGAGGCCCTGGCCTGCTCGAGAATGGCCTTCACGCGGCCGACGTCGTTGGCGTCCTCCTCAACGAGCAGCACGCGCGCAGGCCGTGCATCGGTCCTATTCGTCAAGCGTTCTCCCACCTCTCCCGTCGCGCTCAACGCGACGCGAAGCCCTCCAACGCGGCCGCCTCCGAGTTGAACGTGTCGAACACCAGCTCGAGCTTGGTGGTAACCATCAGATCCCAGACTCGCTCGCTGAGATTGAGAAGCCTGAGCTGGCCCCCCGCCTTCATTACCACGGCACGCTTCGACAGCAGTCCGCCGAGCGCAGCGCTGTCGATGAACGCCACACCGCCGAGATTCAGGATCAGCCTGGTGCGTCCGGTATCGATGAGATCGTCGATCCGCTCCGCAAGCGTGTCGCCCGCCTCGCCGGCGAGCTTTCCGGTGAGATCGAGAATCGTGACGGAACCGACGTCCCGCTGAGTGATCCGCAACGCCATCCACAGCCCTCCGCCGGCATGCTGACCGAAATGGCGACGGAACGCAACTCGGACGCGAGCGACGGACCAGAACCCGTGTATCGACGTCTTCAGGCGGGATTCTCGCGGAAGACCCGATCACACGCGCGCTGGAACCGCGCCTGGAGGGAATCCGCCTCGGCACCGGTCAGCGTGCCCAGCCGGCGGCGCTCCGTCTGCAGCCGCTTGACGTCCTCGCGGACCGCGCGGCGCTTCGTCTCCGCGTCGACGCGGGCTCCCATCGTGTTGGCCGCCATCTGCGCGCGCCACTTCCGTGCGAGCAACTCCGCGGGCGACGCCGCGGCCTCGCGCGGTGACTCGGACTCGGCGAGGGCCTCGGCCCGCTTGCACAGTCGCTCGAGCTGCTTGAGACGCTGAGCCGGATCGTAGTCGGTACCTCGAAACCGCTCCGCGTGCGCGTCGACGACGCGCGCGACGGCACGACTGAAACGCACGCCGAGCTTCCGCTTGATTTCAGGCGGCACCTCGGGCGCGCGCCGCCACCTGTCCTGAATGTCACGTACGGTCTTTACCGGATCCTCTGGAACAGGTGGAGACGCGACCGCATCGGCGGCGGGTGCGTTACCCGTCTCCCCACCCGTGCCGCCGACGGAAACCTCGGCGGCGGACTCCGCGGACTCGGCCACCGCATCGCCGGCGGACTCAGTCGCCGCACCGCCGTCCGCGGAATCGTTCGCCCCGGCGGGCTCGGCCACCGCATCGCCGGCGGGCTCAGTCGCCGCATCGCCGTCCGCGGAATCGTTCACCCCGGCGGACTCGGCCACCGTATCGCCGGCGGACTCAGTCGCCGCATCGCTGTCCGCGGAATCGTTCGCCCCGGCGGGCTCGGCCGCCGCATCGCCGCCGGTGACAGTCCCCGTACCGAGACGCGCCTCGGACCCGGTGTCATCGGCTGCCGCACCGGCGTCCGGGTCTCTCTCGGCGGTGCTGCCGCCGGTCTCCGCCTTCGCTGCGGTCCCGGGCTGCGCATCGGCGCCAGTCGAGCCGCCCCTCGAAGCCGTCACGGCTGCGGCCGGCGGCGCCAGTGCCTCGAGCTCGGCGCACAGCGCCTCGCGAATCGCGATGCGCTCCGCCACGGCCTGCCGCGCACCCTCGTTCAATCGATCGAAGACGCCGTCGCACGCCTGCCGGAACCGCTGCCAGACTGCGTCGGACCGATTGCGCCGCACCGGGCCGATGGTCTTCCACTCGCGCTGGATCTGCTTGACCTCCTCGATTGCCGCCTTCAGATCCTCGGCATCGAGAAGCGCCTCGACCCGCACGCACAGCGCTTCCTTCTTCTCGTAGTTGGCGGCCCATTCCTGCTTGCGCCCCGCCAGGTCAGCTTTCCGCCGCGTGAAGAAGGCGCTGCAGGCCTGCCGCAGTCGCCCCCACAGCGCCTGCTGTTCCCTGCGCGGTGCCGGCCCGAGGGTCTTCCACTCCGCCTGCAGGGCGGTGAGACGCTGAGCCGTCTTCAACCAGTCTGTCGACTCGCTCAGTCGCTCGGCTTCCTCCACCAGTGCCACACGGCGGGCCAGACTCTCCTCCCGCTCCTTGCGCTGCGCGTCGAACACGGACTCGCACCGCGGGTAGACGAGATCGTGCGCCTTCTTGAAACGCTCCCAAAGCGCCTGACCCTTGTCCTGCGGCACGTCGGCCGCCTGCCGCCAGCGCTTCATCAGGTCGGTGAACGCACGGGCGATCTCCTCGGCCCCCATCTCCGGTGCGCCTTCCGGGGGAGAGGCCAGGGCCTCCATGTGCTGACAAAGCTCTTCCTGCACTCCGAGGTTGGCCCACCGCTGCCAGTCGGCGAAGTCCCGCAACTCGCGCACCTTGCCGATCAGCGTACCGGCGGCTTCCTTCAGCCGCCGCGTCGCCTGCTCGTGATCGCGCCGCGACGGAAGTGGCGGCGGCTTCTCGAGGGTCTGACGCGCAATTCGCAATTGCCGCTCGGCTTCGGCGAGGCTCAGCTTGTCGTTCGCAAGCGCGGCCTCGACACCCTCGACCAGCTTGCCGACCCGGGTCAGGTTCTTCTGTCGCTCCTTTTCCCGCCCGGTCCGGACATCGGCCTCAAGCGCATGACGCCTCTCGTCTACCGCCGCCTTGCGCGCCTCCAGCGCGGCCAGGGTCTCCGCCGTCCCTGCGTCCGGGCGCGCATTCTCTTCCGACAGCGCGGCCCGCTCACGCCGCCACGCCAATTCCACCGCCCGCCAGCGACTGCGCCGGTCGGCCGACTCTTCGCCCGCAACCAACTGCTCCAGCTCCGCAACCAGGACGTCCAGCGTCCCCAGCCTCTCGTTCTGCCGCAGGAATGCCGCGTGGCGCGCCTCGCACGCGCCGGCCGCGGTCTCGAAGCGGCTCGCGAGGGTCTCGATGGCGGCCTGCGCTTGCGCGTCGGCGTCCGGATCGACGCCCAGCGCCTCCCACTCCACGCGGGCCTGCCGCAAGCCCTCCGGCGCGGCGCTTCCCTGCAGGCCCTCTACCCGCTCGCAGAGGGCAATCCGCGACGCCTCCGCCGCGGATCGTTCCGCCGCGGATCGTTCCGCCGCGACCACCGTGGCGTCCAGCGCCAGCAACCTATCCTCCATGGCCCGCCGGGCCGCCCCGAACCGCTCGGCCACCGCGGGATCGATCGGATCCTCGATCGCGGCCCAGCTCTGCACGGCTTCGTCGAGCGCCCGGCGGCCCTCCTCGAGCGAGGACACTGTCGCCGCCTGCGCCTCCAGTCGGCCGCACAAGTCGCGGCCCGGCAGTGCTGCAACCTCTACCACCCGACCCTCCGAACGGGCTTCCAGCGCAGCCCGCGCACGCCGCGCCACGCCCTTGTGCCGCGCCTGCCGGGACATCGTCTCCAGCAGCGCCTCGTCGATCTCGCCGGCATCCACCAGCCTCTCGCACGCAGCGAGCGCCGGCGCCTTGTCGTCGGCCTTCACGGCCACCGAAAGCAGCTCGTCCCGATCGGTCACCCGCCCGACGGCGTCCAACGCAATCTCCGCGCGCCCGGCACGCCGCGCCACGGCAGCAAGCATCTTGTCGCTCGAAAGCCGCTCGAGCGCCGCCCTGCCCACCGCCTCAAGCTCTGCCGCGCGCGCGACGGCCACCAGATCGCGCTCGTCGACGAGCACGTCCAGCGCCCCAATAGCGGCAGCGGCATCCTTCGCCTCGACAAGGGTGTCCCGGACGGCGGCCACTGCCTCGACGCAGGCGTCGTCGTCCGCGTCGCCGGCATCGCCCGGGTCCTGCAGAAAGGCAACCAGAGTGGCCAGATCCGGCATCCGCTCGACCGCGGCGCGGCGCACGCCGGGAGCCGGATCGCCCCGGGCGATCTCGAGCAGCAGGTCGCGGTCGTCCTCGGGCAGATCACGCACCGCGGCGATCCGCACCGCAGGGTCTTCACTCTGCCAGGCCGGTTGAGCGCGCAGTCGTTCGAGCAGCTTCATGACTCGGATGGGTGGACAGACTTCGGTGGATTATGCATACTCGGGACCGGATTTGTTACAGCGAGCCGGATCCCAGAAAACCCGCATTCCGCCGCTCGACACTGACGCTTCGTCACGCGGACGCCATTCTGGATCCTGATTGTTGGATCCGGAATCCCAAATTTTGGAACCACGGCGCGGTCGGCAGCGATCGCAAGGAGCAAGCCCGATGTCGTTTCGCATGCTGGCCGGCATTATCGGAATGGTAGGAATCATGACGGCAGGAACAATCGGCACGTCGGCGCAGGATAACCCGGTCGTGGTCATGGAGACCACCCACGGCAGCATCACGATCGAGTTGCGCCCCGACGTGGCCCCGGTCACGGTGGAGAACTTCCTCCAGTACGCCAACGACGGTTTCTTCGCGGGCACCGTCTTCCACCGCGTGATCCCGGGCTTCATGATTCAAGGCGGCGGCCTGACGGCGAATCTGACGGAGAAGTCCACCCGGGCGCCGATCCGGAACGAAGCCGACAACGGGTTGAGCAACGAGCGGGGCACGATCTCCATGGCGCGGACCAGCGTCGTCGACAGCGCCACCGCCCAGTTCTTCATCAACACCGTCGACAACGGACGCAGCCTCGACCATCGAGGTACATCTCCGCGCGACTACGGCTACGCGGTCTTCGGGCGTGTGACCGCCGGCATGGACGTGGTGGACACCATCTCCGGGGTGACGACAGGACGGCAGGGACCGCACCAGAACGTGCCGGTCGAGCCGGTCGCGATCAACTCGGTCACGGTCCAGTAGGAGTAGCGACGCCATGCTGCGAACACTTGCGGTTGCCGGAGCCGTAGCCGTCCTGCTGGCCGCACCCGGCGCGGCCGAGGCCCAGGACGCACCGCCGAATCCCCGCGTCGTCATCGAGACGTCGATGGGCGACATCACCGTCGAGCTGTTCCGTCCGCGGGCGACGGTCTCGGTCGTCAACTTCCTGACCTACGTGCAGGCCGGCTTCTACGACGGCACCATCTTCCACCGGGTGATCCGCAACCTGATCATCCAGGGGGGCGGGCTCGAGCAGGATCACACGCCGCGCGCCGAGGGGCTCCGCGGCCCCATCCTGAACGAGGCGACCAACCGCCTGCAGAACCGACGCGGAACGATCGCGATGGCGCGACTCGGCGAGCCAAACTCCGCCCGGGCGCAGTTCTTCATCAACGTCGGGCACAACGACATGTTCAACCACCGCAACACGACGCAGAACGGTTACGGTTACGCCGTCTTCGGGGAGGTGGTGGACGGGATGGACGTCGTCGACGACATCGCGCGCGTGCGCACCACCCGGGTGGGCCGCATGAACGACGTGCCGCGCGAGAACGTCGTCATCCACACGATTCGCCGGGTCGATCCGTAGCCCGAAATCGTCGCCTGCGGTTCCGTTTCCGCCCAGCCGAACCTGACCATGAGTCTGCACTGCGCTGCGGCGCGGACTCCCGGCCCGGGGAAATCGGCGGCGGCGGCTACGGGTCCGGTTCGGGCGGCCCGACCATTCGGGCGACAATAGGGGGCGATGGCGCATCCGCCCGCCGCCTCCGTCGACCCCGGCGTTCAGGACAAGGTGCTCGACGTCGTCACCGAGCTCGTGACCGAGCTGCGGGGCGGCGCGCGGACCGCGGTGGCGCGCGGCGAGTCTCTCGAAGACGACCTAGGCATCAGCAGCCTCGAACGCGTCGAGCTCCTCCTCCGGCTCGAGCGCGCGTTCGGCGTGCGGCTCGGCGACGCGGCCATGGCGCGCGCCCGGACGCCGGCCGATCTGGCCGCCGCCATCGCGGAAGCCGGCGACGCCCCGGCAGAACGGCAGCCGGAACGGCGGGCCGCGAGCCTGCCCGCGAGCACGTCGGCCGCCACGGCCGTCACCATCGTCGAGGCGCTGGCGTGGCACGCCGAGCGCGTGCCCGACCGCGTGCACATCCATCTGCGCGAGGAAAGCGGCGACGAGACACCCCTCACCTACGGCTGGCTGTGGCACACGGCGCGGACAGTCGCCGGGGGCCTCGCCGAGCGGGGCCTCGGCCGCGGCGACAAGGTCGCCATCATGCTGCGTACCGAGCAGCGCTTCTTTCCGACTTTCATCGGCACGCTGATGGCCGGCTGCGTGCCGGTACCCCTGTATCCCCCATTCCGACTGGACCGCATCGAGGAGTACGTCCATCGCCAGACGGCCATCCTCCAGAACGCGGAGGCGCGCATCCTCGTGACGTTCGGCGAGGTGGAACGGGTGGCGGGACTGCTGGTGCGACAGGTCGGGTCACTGAACTCGGTCGTCAGCGCCGACGACCTGGACGGCGAGCCATGCCGCCCGGCGCCGGCGACGCCGGACGATCCGGCCCTGATCCAGTACACCTCGGGCAGCACCGGTCAGCCGAAGGGAGTGCTGCTCTCCCACGGCAACCTGCTGGCCAACATCCGCGCGCTGATACGCCGCTTCGACATCACCTCGCGCGACGTGGGGGTGAGCTGGCTGCCCCTCTACCACGACATGGGGCTCATCGGCGCCTGGCTGGGGCCGCTCTATTTCGGCGCGCCGCTGGCCTTGATGTCTCCGCTCGCCTTCCTCGCCCGACCGGTCCGCTGGCTGCGGGCGCTCGACGCCCACCGGGGCACGCTGTCGCCCGCCCCCAACTTCGCCTTCGACCTGTGCACGAAACGCATCGGCGACGAGGAGCTCGACGGACTCGACCTGAGCAGCGTCCGGGTCCTGCTGAACGGATCGGAACCGGTGTCTCCCGAGACCCTGCGCCGGTTCATCGACCGCTTCGCCCCCTACGGCCTGGACCCCGGCGCCGTCTATCCGGTCTACGGCCTCGCGGAGTGCTCGTTGGGCCTCGCGACGCCGGCGCTCGGCCGCGCGATCAGAATCGACCGCGTCCGGCGCGCGAGGTTTCAGTCGTCGGGCTACGCGGAACCGGCCCCCGACGCCGACTCCGGCGCGTTGCGATTCGTTTCCTGCGGCCGGGCGCTGCCCGATCACGAGCTGGCGGTGTTCGGGAACGACGGCCACCGAGCGCCCGAGCGCGTGCAGGGGCGCGTCCGCTTTCGCGGCCCGTCCACCACCGGCGGCTACTACCGCAACGAGAAGGCGACGCGCGATCTGGTCGGCGTGGACGGCTGGCTCGACAGCGGGGACCTCGGTTATCTCGCCGACGGCGAGCTCTTCCTTACCGGCCGCGCCAAGGACCTCATCATCAAGGCGGGGCGCAACTTCTACCCCCATGAAGCCGAGGCGGTCGCGGGCGCCGTACCGGGCGTGCGCACCGGCTGCGTGGCCGCGTTCGGCGTGACCGACCCCGACCGCGGCACGGAGCAGTTCGTCGTCCTGGCCGAAACCCGCGCCACAGGCGACCCCGCGCGCACTGCCCTGGCGCAAGCTGTGAGCCGGGAGGTCGGCCTGGCCCTGGGCGTCGCACCCGACCGCGTGGTGCTGGCGCCTCCAGGTTCGGTGGCCAAGACCTCCAGCGGCAAGATCCGGCGCGGCGCGACCCGCGACGCGTGGCTCGCGGGACACATCGGACGCGGGCGGGCCGGGGTGGCTGCCCAATGGCTGCGGCTGGGCACGGCCTGGCTCCGCTCAGCGCTGGCCGAATGGTCGGCACGGGCGGCGCGGACGCTCTTCACCGGCTACGTGCTGACCGTCGTACTGGCCACCGCGCCGATCGGTTGGGGGCTGCTGCTCGCCATCCCGCGCGGCGGCGGCGCGGACCGGATCGTCGGCGGCTGGAACCGACTGGTGATGCGCCTCGGCGCCTGTCCGCTGGAAATCGCGCGACGCGAGCAGGTGCCGGCCGACTCACCGGTGGTCTTCGTCGCCAACCACGCGAGCTTCATCGACTCGACGGTGATGATGAGCGCGCTGCCGGTGGCGGTCAGTTTCGCGGTCAAGGCCCGGCTCGGGAGCTACCCCCTCATCGGGCTGGCCATCCGCAAGGGGAATCACATCCCGCTCGGCAAGCGCGACCAGTCCGAGCGCGTGGAGAACGCCGGGACCCTCCGCTCCCCGCTCGACGCCGGAAGGTCGCTGTTCGTCTTCCCCGAGGGGACCTTCCAGGTTGCGCCCCGGTTGCTCCCGTTTCGACTCGGGGCCTTCCGGGCCGCGGTCGACGCGGACTGCCCCGTGGTCCCGGTGGCGATTCGCGGCACGCGGCACATCTGGCCCGCCGGCACCTGGCTGCTCCGCCCGGGGCGTGTCACGGTGACCTTCGGTGCACCGCTGCGGGCGTCGGGGTCGGCCTGGTCGGAGATCGTCCGGCTGCGCGACGAGGCCCGGGAATTCATCTCGGAGCACTGCGGCGAGCCGTACCGCTAGCGCCCCGAAACGCCTCGCTGGCTCGGCGTCTCGGCCCATCCCCCCCACTCCATGACCTTGCGCCGCAGCACTTCGCGCCGCTGCGTCCTGCGGCGCAAGCTCCTGGCGCCCCGAAACGCCTCGCTGGCTCGGCGTCCCGGCCCATCCCCCCCGCTCCACGAGCTTGCGCCGCCAAACCCGTCTCAAGGCTCCGTGTTCGGCCCCGGCCCACACCGTCCCTACCGAGCCTCCGCACAACCGGGTCAGGCCCGCAGAACGACGCGGCCGGTCACCCGTCCGGCCCGCAGATCGTCGAGCGCCGTCTGCGCAGCGGCCAGCGGACGTTCATCGATGGGCAGCTCGGGAACCGAACCGGAGCGGCCGAGGGCCAGCAACTCCGCCATCTCGGCCGGACTGCCGACGTACGACCCGCGGATGGTGATCTGCTTCAAGGGCAACAACGGCAACGCGAGTTGCAGGGCGCCGCCGAACAGGCCCACCACTATCAGAGTGCCGCCGGGTGCCAGGGCGCCGAAGGCCAGGGCGGCGGACCGTTCCGAGCCGACGAAATCGACGGCCGCCGCCACCCCGCCGCCGGTCCGCCTCTTGATCTGCTTCACCGCGTCGGCGGCGGACACGTCGAACGTCCCGGCCGCGCCGCGCCGGCCGGCAACCACCAGCCGACCGGGGTCGACATCGGCGCAAAGCACCGGCGCCTCCACCACCGAGGGCGCCAACCCCAGCGCCGCCATCCCCACTCCCCCGAGTCCCACGATAAGCAGCTCTCCCCCCGCGACGCCGGCGGCCGACACCTTGCGGAGGGCACCGAACGCCGTCAGGCCGGAGCAGGCGTACGTTGCCGCCAACGCCTCGCCCAGCGGGGCGTAGTCGAAGAGGCAGCGCGGGTGCGGCAGCAGCACATGGTCCGCGAAGCCCCCGGCGCGCCCGACCCCGATCGGCCGTCCGGTGGGGCAGAGGTGCTCGTCGCCCGCGGCGCAGCGCGGACACGCGCCGCATCCGAGCCACGGGTAGACGACCCGCCTGTCGCCGACTGCGACGCCGACCGCCTCGGGGCCGACCGCGACCACCTCGCCGGCGATCTCGTGTCCCAGGGTGTGCGGCAGATCGCGTCCCTGCGTCAGATCGAGACGCTTCCCGGCCCCCAGGTCGAACGCCCCCTCCCACAGATGGATGTCGCTGTGGCACACGCCGCACGCGCCAACCCGCAGGAGCACCTCCGCGGCCCGCGGCTCCGGCAATGCCGCTTCCCTCCGCTCCAGCGGCCGGCCGTACGCGGTCACCTGATGGCTCAGCATGACTGTCCGGCCGCACGGACCGCCGGCGTCGGGTCGTCGGGCGTGGCGACGCCGTGCAGGAAGAATGTCGAGGTCCCGCGCACCACGGCGCGCCAACCGAGCGTCCGCAACTGGGCCTCGAGGTCGTCGGGCCGGTGGAAGATCTTCACGATCTCGAACTCGCGGCCGTCGCGCAGTCGCCGGCGGCTGCGAGACGGCGGTGCGGCAGGCGCCCAGTCGGCATAGCCTCCCTCTCGCCCCGCCGGGTGATTGCGACTGTCGACGAAGAAGACCCGTCCGCCGGGGGCCAGCGCCTGTGCCACCATGCTCCAGAACGGAATGAAAGCCCCAGCCGGCACGTGGGACAGCCAGAAGCCGAAGAAGACGAAGTCGTAGCGCCGTGCCGGCCGCCACTCGAAGAGATCGGCGCAGACGTACTCGACGTGCTCCGCGCCCACCCGCTCCCGATTGAGGGCAATCACCTCGGGCGAGGCGTCGATGCAGGTCAGCTCCGCGGCGCAAGGTGCGAGCCGCTGGGTCCACAACCCGGTGCCGCAGGCGAGCTCCAGCACCCGGCCCGCTGGCCGCGCGGCGTCCAGCACCTGTCGCAACTCGTCGACCTCCGCGCGCCAACGGCGGTTCCAGTCGGCACCGTGGTCGTAATCCCCACGGCGAAAGAACCAGTCGTCGTACTCCGGCGCACGCGCCCGGTAGTACGCCATCTGCTCGGCGATGACGCGCTGCTCCTCGCCGGCCTCCGACCCGCTCACCTGGCGCCCGCCTCGGCCGCCAGGGCCCGCAGCGGCTCGCCGGTCAACCGGTACACCGTCCACTCGTCCATCGGCACCGCCCCCGCGCGCCGGTATGACGCGATCGCCAGCTCGTTCCAATCGAGCACGGACCACTCGAACCGGCCGCATCCCCGCTCGACCGCGATGTCCGCCAGGTGTGCCAGCAGGCGCCGCCCGATGCCCCGGCCTCGATGCGCGGGGCGCACGAACAGATCCTCCAGGTACAGCCCGGGCCTCCCGACGAAGGTGGAGAAGCTCTGGAAGAAGAGCGCAAACCCGACCGCCTCCCCATCCACCCGCGCGATCACCGCCTCGGCGCACGGACGCGGGCCGAACAGCGCCCGCTCGATGTCCGCCTCAGCCGCCACCACCTGGTCGGCCATCCGCTCGTAGTCGGCCAGCTCCCGGATCAACGCCAGGACGAGGGATACGTCGGCGGGGGTGGCGGCGGAAATCCGCAGCGGTTCCGGGGGAGGAGACATCGTGCAGAGATTAACCCATCGCGCGGACCCGACCCGCCCGGGACCGCACGCTCGCGCGGCACATCGGATAAAGGAGGAGAGGGGTGCTCGACAAACGACAAGTGAGACTGAACGGAACGAGCGCCAGGTCCCCGCTCGTTCAGCCGCCCTCCTCGAGAAATCGGAACAGCCGCTTGCAGGCGTCGGTCAGACGGCGCGCCGCTTCGTTGTCACTGATGGTCGACGCGGCCCCGTCGAGATGCGCGAATGTCGTCCCGGGCGTCAGGGAATCGCCGGCCCCGGACAGTGACTTCAGCCTCTCGTACGGGGTCACGATGTCGGCATCGCGGGGAGATCGCGCCCCGTCGTCCCGGCCGCCGTCGAGCGACTCGGCCGGGAACACGCAGAGACGGTGATAGTTGAGGTACGGAGAGAGCGACTGCCGGGCAAAGGCATTGACCCGCTCGGCCGCCGATGCGTTCCGGTATTCGGGACGCGGGTTGCCGCGCTGCACACGGAACCTGCCGAGCCGCCCCCGGTGCAGCGACTCCAGCAGCGCCGCGACGTCGCGGCTGACGGGCTCCGGGACCCCGTCGGCGCGAAAGCCCCGCAAGTTGAACGGCAGCGCCTGCAGCAGCCCATCCAGTACGGGCGCGACGCCAGCCGCGTCGACGCGCTCCACCGAGCCGACGAATCGGAACCGGGTCGCCTCGTCCACGAAGCTCAGGAAGTGCAAGCCCGCGGGGCGGACATCCACGCGCAGCGAGGAGACCCGCAGGTGGCCGAGGCGCCCCGGCGGCTGCGGCCACCTGCCGTCGCCGAGCGCCCGGAGCAGCGGCCGGTCGTCGGCCGGGTTCGTGGCGCGGTGCCGACGATAGGCCCTGGAGCGTCGCAAGTTGTATACATGGCCGATGGAAATGCGCGCCAGTCGTTCGAAACGGCGGTCGCCGAAGAGGTGGTGGGCGCGGGCGCAGAGCTCACGCGTGACCGCCCCGGACTGCGCCCCGTGCAGGACGTCGACCTCGGCTAGCAACTCGATGTCGGCGTCGGTGTAGCGGCGCGGAAACGGCCGCAGAGGGACGCCGCGGCGATCCGTGATTCCTCCGGTGGTCCGGTACTGATGCAGGAGACGGAAGAGCTGGGCCCGCGACAGCCCGGTCACCGCCTCCAGGAACTGTCGCAGGACCCCTTTGTCGGGCTTCCGGAGGTGGAAGTAGTCGAATCGCCGCAGCGTCTGCAAGATGAATGCGTGGGCATCCGCGCGGGTTCGGATCCGTGGGTCGATCGGGTGGCTGCCGTCGAGGAACCGCCGGACCTGATCCAGGGTATGCAGGCGGTCGAGGCGATCCGTCACGGCCATGCTCCAATCGCCCGTGGCCGCGCCGTCCGCCGCTCAGAATCGCTGCTCGTCGGTGCCCTCCCTCCTGAGAGGTTCTTCTTCCAATGTAGCTCGGCCCTGTCGTTTGCGCCGGACGCAGCCGCCGTCCGGGCTCATGTGCCGTTGGACACAAACGGCCGTTCTGCCGGCCGCGTCGTGGTGGGCGCACGTGGGCGACGAGCACCGTCCACAAGACTCATCCGTGTCGGCGAACGCACGCGCGGCGGGATCAGGAATTCGCGGTGCGATCTCGACCCTGCGGAACCACCGCGTCAAGCGCCCGCCGGACGTCGGCGATGAGGTCGCCGGCGTCCTCGATCCCGACGGACAGCCGCACCAGATCGTCCGGCACGGGTGAACCGTCCCCCTCCTCCAGGCCGCGCGGCTCCGCGAGACTCTCGACCCCGCCGAGCGACGTCGCGTTGTGAAACAGTCGCAGCTCGCGCACCATCCGTAGCGCAGCTTCGGCGCCCCCCTTCATCCTCAACGACACGACCGCCCCGAAGCCGCCGTCCATCTGCCGGGCCGCGACTTCATGGCCGGGATGTGCCGGCAGCCCCGGATACAGCAGGGTGGCAACCCCGGGATGGCCATCGCATGCCTCAGCGATGCGCTGCGCGTTGCGCGCCGACACGGCGACCCGCAGGCAGAGAGTGCGCATGCCGCGCAGCAGCAGCCAGCCCTCGAACGGTCCGAGCACCGCGCCGCGGAAAGCGCGTTCGCGTCGGCAGCGCTTCCACAGGTCGTCCTCGCGCCCCGTAACCAGAGCGCCGGCCAGGACGTCGGAGTGCCCGTTGAGCTGCTTGGTGGCCGAGTGCATCACCAGATCCGCGCCGTGCTCCAGCGGCCGGCAGAGCACCGGCGTCGGAAGTGTGTTGTCGACCACCAGCCGGGCCCCCGCCTCGTGTGCGGCGGAGGCGGCGGCGGCGAGATCCGTGATCGCCCCGCCGGGGTTGGCCGGGGTCTCCGCCCAGACCATCTTCGTGGCGCCCGGACGCAGCGCCGCGCGCAGGGCTGCCATGTCGCCGTTCGGCACCAGGTCCAGCGCTATCCGCTCCCGCGCCGCCTGGTCCTGCAGCCAGCGGCGGAGCATCCAGTACATCTGCTCGGGCGCGACGACGTGGTCGCCGACGTCAAGCGTCTCGAACACGGTGGTGGCCGCCGCCATCCCCGAGCTGAACAGCAACGCCGCGCGCCCTCCTTCGAGCGACGCCAGCAACGCCTCGGCCGGCTCATAGGTCGGATTCTGGTCACGGGTATAAACGCGCCCGGCGGTGGGCTCGCCTTCCGTCGTCCGCTCGTACTGCACGGCGGCGTGCAGGGGCGGCACGAGGGCGCCGGTAGCGGGATCGACCCAGCCGAGCGCCTGCGCGGCGCGCGTCGACGGTTTCTGGTCGGACGGAAAGCGGGACATGCTGGCACCTCCGGAACGGGCATTTGTACGCGGGCCCCGGTTTCGCCGGCCGACGCGCCGGAGCCCGCGAGGCAGGCGCACCGCGGCTCGTCAGGCGCGTGCGGGACCGATATCGACCGCGATTTCGCGCCACTTGCCCTGACGGAAGCGGAGCACGCTCAGGCTGGCGCGCATCATGTGGCCAAGCACGATGGCCAGCCAGATGTCGGGCGCCTCGAGACCCCGCGTCATCTGCAGATAGGTGCATAGTCCTATCGGCACGACGACCTGGGAGATCATCGAGATATAGAGCGGGCTTCTGGTATCGCCGGTCCCCTGCAGGCCGCCGGTGTAGACCAGCGCCACGGTGACGAACAACCCCGAGACGGCAAGGTAGGCGAGCAACTGTCGCGCGAGCTCGAACTGCACCCCTTCGTCCATGCCGAAGACCGCCAGAAGCGCCCGGGGCACGGTAACAAACGCGAGGCCGATGATGCACGCCACTCCGACGCCGATCGAAGATGCCACAAGGGCGGCCCGCCGGCTCCGCTCGGGCTGGCCGGCGCCGAGGTTCTGCCCCGCGACCGCCGCCGTAGCCCCCATCAGGCCGACTGACGTCCAGGTGATCAGGGCGAACAGCTCCGTATAGGCCACCGCGTAGGCCGCCTGGGCTTCCGCGCTCTGCTCCAGCGACCCGATGAACCGCAGCAGGAACACGCCGGCCAGGTTCATCACGACGCCCTGGAACCCGGTCGGCAGCCCGAAGCGGAACAGCTCGCGGATGATCCCCCAGTCCGGCGCGAACGACATGGTCCGCGAGAACCGGACCGCCAGGGACCCCGAGAAGAGCAGCCAGAGGAACGCCGCGGCGGTCAGCCCGCTGGCGATGGCCGTCCCCATGGCCGCGCCGACCGTACCGAACGCGGGAATCGGCCCGAGCCCGCGAATCAGCACGACGTTCAACACGACGTTCAGCACCGTCATGGCGACGCCGAGCCGCAACGGGGTGCGCGCGTCGCCGGCCGCGCGCAGCGCGCCGCTCATCATGAAGAAGATGAGCATCCCGATGCTGAAGACGAACATGATGCGGATGTACGCCAGGGCCTCGGCCTGCACCTCTGGGGCGGCGTTGACCGAATCCAGCAGCGTCGGGGCCAGGAAATAGCCGAGGGGCGCCAGGACACCCAGGGCCATGAACACCGCGGTCAGGAACGCCTGGTAGACCGTCCGGTTGACCTTGTCCGGATCGTTCGCGCCGGCGAAGCGCGCCACCAGCACGCCCATGCCGCTGAAAACGGAAGCGACGAAGACGATGACCAGGATGAAGATCTGGACGCTGACCCCGATCGCGGCATTGCCGATGTGGCCGACGTAGTTGCCGACCATCGCCTGGTCGACGATGCCCTGGATGCCGCCGAAGACGTTCTGCAGCATCGTCGGCCACGCCAGCCTCCAGACGGCGCGGCCGAGCGGGCCTTCGACGATCGCGCGATCAAACGTCTGGACGGGACGGCCCTTGGCGCTCATGGACAGGGGGAAGGTCGGCGCGGGCCGCAGTAAGATCGGAGGTCTTACCGTGCCGGTCGAATCTCCGACACTCTATCAGATCGACGTCCGGCTCCGGTCGGCGTGGCGGGCGCCGTTGCCGGGCGCGGACGCTCACCGGCAACTCGCGCCGCGGCCCCGCCCCGGCTGGCGACCGGGCGAAGTCCCGCACCACGCGACGCCCGCCGCCGCTCTCGTGCTCCTCTATCCACTGGACGACGAGCCGCAAGTTCTGTTGACCGTCCGGGCCGGGAGGCTCGGAAAACACGCCGGCCAGGTGTCGTTTCCCGGCGGCCTGATCGACGACGGCGAATCGGTCGAAGCGGCGGCGTTGCGCGAAGCATTCGAGGAGGTCGGTCTGGATCCGGCGAGCGTTCGCCTGGTCGGCGCCCTGTCGCCGCTCTACATCACGGTGAGCAACTACGCAATCCACCCCGTCGTCGGCATGGCGGCGGCCACGCCGGACCTCTGTCCGTCCGCCGCCGAGGTGGCGCGCCTGCTGCCGGTGCGGGTAGCGGATCTGGCCGATCCCGGGAACCTGCGTCGCGGCACGCGCTGGCGCGAAGCCCTCCACTGCGATGTGCCCTACTTCGAGGTGCGCAACGAGCGGGTCTGGGGTGCGACGGCCATGGTGCTGGGCGAACTGCTCGCCATGCTCGATCTCGGCCCCCGCAACCCGTGGTAAATTGGCACAGGCCTGCGTGGCCCCCCACCCCCGATCGTCCCGCCTCCGGCGGCGCGTTCCCGGACGCCGCCCGCAGCGTAGCGTAGCGACGTACGAGGAGATCGGATTCGATGGCAAAACGGACCAGCAGGCGAAGCGGGACCGGCACGCGAGGGAAGCACGAGACACCGCTGCTCGACACCGCGGGCGACGGGCTCGATGTCCTCGCGGGACGCGGGAGCGGGGACACGGTGGTCGGGCTGCATGAAGCGGCCCAGGCGCGGTATCTCAACTACGCACTCTCGGTCATCACTTCGCGGGCACTGCCGGATGTGCGCGACGGCCTCAAGCCGGTGCAGCGGCGCATCCTCTACACGATGTGGCAACAGCGGCTGCGCGCCGACGCCAAGCCGCGCAAGTGCGCGAAGGTGGTCGGCGACGTCATGGGCAGCTACCACCCGCACGGCGACGCTGCCATCTACGACACGCTGGTCCGCATGGCGCAGCCGTTCACGGTCCGCGTGCCTCTCGTGGACGGCTCCGGCAACTTCGGATCGCTCGACGGCGACAGCGCCGCCGCGATGCGGTACACGGAGTGCCGGCTCGCGGCGATCAGCGCCGAGCTGCTGCGCGAGATAGACGAGGAAACGGTCGCGTTCCAGCCGAACTACGACGGCACGCGCCAGGAGCCGGTGGTGCTGCCGGCCCGGGTGCCGAACCTGCTCGTCAACGGCGCCACCGGAATCGCGGTGGGCATGGCCACCAACATCCCGCCGCACAACCTCGGCGATGTCGCCACCGCGCTCCTCAACCTGCTCGACGACCCGGATCTGACCAGCGCCCGTTTGGCCCGCGACGTCCGCGGCCCGGACTTCCCGACCGGCGGGCAGTTGGTGAACACCACCGAGGAGCTGACCCAGATCTATACGACGGGGAGCGGCACCGTGCGCGTCCGCGCCACCTGGGAGCCGGGTGACCGCCGCCGATCGTCGAAGACGGTCCACGTCACCAGCGTCCCCTACGGGGTCAACAAGGCGCAACTCGTGGAGCGGATCGCCGAGGTGGTCGTGGGACGCAAGCTCCCACCCCTGCTCGACGTCAAGGACGTCTCGACCGACGACGTGCGCATAGAGCTGGAACTGAAGGCCGAGGCCGACGAGCGGATGGTGATGGCCTACCTGTTCAAGCAGACACCGCTGCAGACGACCTTCCCGGTCAATCTCACCTGCCTGGTGCCGACGGAGCAGCCGGGGGTCGGCCGGCCGGAGCGGCTCGACCTGCGGCAGATGCTGTGGCACTTCCTGCACTTCCGCCTCGAGGTGGTCACACGGCGCCTGGAGCACGAGCGCGCCGCTCTCGGCAAGCGGATCCACATTCTCCTGGGGTTCGAGAAGGTCTTCGACGCCCTCGACGCCATCATCACGCTGATCCGGCAGTCGGACGGCAAGGCGGATGCGGCGGCGAAGATCATGCGGATCTTCGGGCTCGACGCCGAGCAGACCGACGCGATCCTGGAGCTGAAGATCTACCGCCTGGCGCGGCTCGAGATCCTGATCATCCGCAAGGAGCTGGAGGAGAAGCGCGAGCGGGCGGGGCGGATCGACGCGGAGCTCGCCGACGAGGAGCGGCGCTGGCAGATCGTGCGCGACGAGCTCGTCGAGGTGCGGGAGACCTACGGGGAGCCCCGCCGAACGGCCATCGACGGCCCCGCCGACGACGAGATGGTGTTCAGCGCGGACGACTTCATCGTCGACGAGGACGCGGTGGTGCTGGTATCGCGCGACGGCTGGGTGAAGCGGCAGCGCGAGGTCCGCGATCCGGCCGCCACCCGGCTGCGGGAAGGCGACGCCCTGCTGGCCGCGATAGCCGGCAGCACGCGCGCCACCGTCGTCTTCTTCACCAATTTCGGGGTCGCCTACAGTTGCCGCCTGATCGACATCCCCGCCACCACC
The DNA here is from genome assembly GCA_958296065.1 of Vicinamibacterales bacterium. Lineage (GTDB taxonomy): Bacteria > Acidobacteriota > Vicinamibacteria > Vicinamibacterales > UBA8438 > WTFV01. Next base: position 19,576 of record CATQHX010000036.1, read on the forward strand.
GGCTACGGAGAGCCGATCCAGCGGCTGTTCAAGCTGAAGGACGGGGAACGGGTGGTAACGGTGCTCGGCCTCGACGCCCGCGTCACCGGCGCGATCACGGCGACCCCACCGGCAACGGAACCGCCGTGCCACGCGGTGGCGGTGTCGAGCGACGGGTACAGCCTGCGGTTCGGCCTCGAAGCGTTCAACGAGCCGAGCACGCGCGCCGGCCGCCGGTTCGCGCGACCCGCCAGGAGCGCCGAGATCGTCGGCGTGGCCGCGATCACGGGCGCAGAGACGCTCATCGCGGCGACGCGCGAGGCGCGCGCCATGCTCTGCGAGGCCCGGGAGATCAACTTCCTCTCCGGTCCCGGCAAGGGTGTGCTGCTCATCAAGCTGCCGAAGGACCGCGACCGCGTCATCGGCTTCATCGCCTCGCGCGGAGACCGCGACCTGCTGACGGTGGAAACGAGCCGCGGGGCCGAGCAGACTATCAGCACCGCGAAGTACGAGCGCGCCGGCCGTGGCGGCCGGGGCCGCGAGCTGCTGCAGCGCGGGCAGTTCACGCGCGTCGTCCCGAGGCCGATCGGGACGCCCGTGCTGGAAGAGCGCTGAACGGGCCGGCGCGCGCCACGCAAGCGAGCCTTGCCAATGGGCATCGACCAACTCGTCGACCGGATGATGCGACCGGTGGCCGACGCCGTGTCCGGCTTCATTTTCTATCCGGTCCCCCTGCTCGGGGCCGAGATGCCGCTCATCGTCCTATGGCTGGTGGCCGGCGGCGTCTTCTTCACGTTCTACCTGCGCTTCATCAACGTGCGCGGGTTCGCCGAGGGGCTCCGCATCGTGTCGGGACGCTACGCCCGCGCGGACGACCCGGGCGAGATCTCGCAGTTCAGCGCGCTTTCCACAGCGGTCTCCGGCACCGTCGGCATCGGCAACATGGCCGGCGTGGCCGTGGCCATCTCGACCGGAGGTCCCGGAGCCACGTTCTGGTTGATGGTCGCAGGGCTGCTCGGCATGTCCTCCAAGTTCGCGGAGTGCACGCTCGGGGTGCTCTATCGGCGGCGCAATCCCGACGGGTCGGTCTCCGGCGGGCCGATGCACTACCTGGAGCGCGGTCTCGGGGAGCGCGGCTGGCCGTCACTGGGTCGTGCGCTCGGAATCTTCTATGCCGCCGCCATGGTGTTCGGCTGCCTCGGCATCGGGAACATGTTCCAGTCGAACCAGGCCGCTGCGATCTTCATCGACATCACGGGCGCCGACGCCAGCTTCTTCGCCGGGCGTGGCTGGCTGATCGGCCTGCTGCTGGCCGCGGTCGTCGCCCTGGTGATCATCGGCGGCATCCAGTCGATCGCCCGGACGACGGTGAAGCTCGTACCCACGATGGCCTTGCTCTACGTGGCGCTCGCACTGCTGATCATCGTCCTCAACGCCGACCGGCTGCCGGGAGCAATCGCTGCAATCTGGAACGGAGCGTTCACCTCGCAGGGAATGGCCGGCGGCGGGCTCGGGGCGCTGGTCATCGGCTTTCGGCGCGCCGTCTTCTCGAACGAGGCGGGACTCGGCAGCGCCGCCATCGCCCACGCCACCGCCCGCACGCCACAGCCTGCGAGCGAGGGCTTCGTCGCCCTGCTGGAACCGTTCATCGACACGGTAGTGATCTGCACCCTGTCGGCCCTCGTCATCACCACCACGGTCTACGACCCGGCACTCGCCACCGGCGACATCAGCGGCATCGAGCTGACGACTCGAGCGTTCGCCTCCACCCTGCCCTGGTCGCCGATCCCGCTGGCCGCCGCCGCCATCATGTTCGCCTTCTCCACGATGATCGCCTGGGCCTACTACGGTCTGAAGGCCTTCACCTACCTGACGGGGGAGGGACGCCTTCAACGCCTCGGCTTCAACTTCGGCTACTGCATGTTCGTCGTCGTCGGAGCGAGCCTCAATCTCGAGGCACTCATCGATCTGTCCGACGCCCTGGTCTTCGTGGTCGCCATCCCGAACCTGATCGGGCTCTACCTGATGGCGCCGATCGTGCGGCGCGAGCTCGAACGCTACCGGCCGTGACGGCCGTCCCCAGGAGCTTGCGCCGCGGGGACGGAGCGAAGCGAAGTGGTGTAGCGCAAGGTCATGGAGCGGGGGGGATGGGCCGAAACGCCTCGCCGGCTCGGCGTTTCGGGGCGCTACCGTGTCCGGAATCCGGCGGCTTCGAGCGCCTCGCGCGCCTCGTCGAGCAGCGCGAGCGCCTCGTACGGCAGCGTGTGCCCGCCGCTCTTCATCTGCCGATTGAGGCCGTACATACGAAACCGGATGGCTTCCATGTGGAACGCCTGAACCGCGTTCGCCAGATGCTCGCACTCGTCGACGAGCGGCGCGAGGTCCGACGCGTTCGGCTGCCCGTCCAGCAGCCGCCGCAGTGTGGCGATGCGGTCGATCGCCGTTGCTCGATGTTCTGCTGACACGTCACGTCTCCCTGCGGCAGCGGTCGCTGCCGGGTACGCCTCGCCGGCAGCGGTCTCCGCCGGGCGCGCGGATGCCATGCTACACTGAGGTTCCCACCTGAGAGATCCGCTCCCCGCCGCATGGCGCGCGAGGGACCGGACGCCGACCTGGATCCCAGCCGGGTCGCCGGGAATGAGAATGGCTAGCTCATATTCGGCCAAGGACATCACCGTGCTCGAGGGCCTCGAGCCGGTCCGGAAGCGTCCCGGAATGTACATCGGGGGCGTCGGGGCGGCCGGGCTGCACCACCTCGTCTGGGAGATCTTCGACAACGCGGTCGACGAGGCGATGAACGGCCATGCCGCGAACGTCCAGGTAACGCTGAACGGCGACGGATCGTCGGTGACGGTCGTGGACGATGGCCGCGGCATGCCGGTCGACCGACACCCGAAGACCGGCAAGAACGCGCTGGAGGTCATCTTCACGACGCTCCACGCCGGAGGCAAGTTCGAGAACCGGACCTACCGCACCGCCGGCGGTCTGCACGGCGTCGGCGCCAGTGTGGTGAACGCACTGTCGCAGGAGCTCGTCGCCACGTCGAAGCGGGACGGCTTCCTGTGGCAACAGACCTTCCGTCGCGGGCAGCCCGTGGCTCCCCTGCGGAAGCTGAAGCCGGCACGCGGCTCCGGAACGACGATCCGCTTCCACCCCGATCCGCGGATCTTCCCGAAGACGACGTTCGACCCGGACCTCATCCGCCAGCGGCTGGAAATCGCCAGCTACGTGCACGGCGGCGTGCGGTTCGTGTTCGCCGACGAGGCCCGGGGCACGCGGCAGGAGTTCCGGCACGAGAACGGCCTGCCCGACTACCTCGCCCGCATCGTGGACGAACGGGGCGCGAGTCCGGTTCACGAGGCGCCGTTCGTCCTCGTGCGGGAGCACGCGGACACCGGCTCCCGGATCGAGGTCGTGCTGCAATGGACGGAAGCGACCGACGAGCACCTGCGCAGCTACGTCAACGGCATCCCCACCGCATCCGGCGGCACGCACGAGAACGGCGTGCGTACCGGCCTCGGCAAGGCCGTCCGGAACTTCATCGAAACGCACAACCTCACCCCGAAAGGCGTGTCCCTGACCGCCGACGACATTCGGGAGGGGCTTGCGGGCGTCGTTTCGATCTTCGTCCCGGACCCTCAGTTCCAGGGACAGACCAAGGACCGGTTGAACAATCCCGAGCTCGCGCCGGTACTCGACGGGGCGCTGCGTCCCGCCCTCGAGCACTGGCTGAACCACAACATCAGCGTGGCGGAGGCGATCGTCGCGCGGATCGTCCTGGCCGCCCGGGCGCGCGAAGCCAGCCGTGCTGCGCAACAGTCGGTGTCGCGCAAGAGCGCGACCTCGAACCGGCTCAACCTTCCGGGCAAGCTGAGCGACTGCACTGGAAACACCCGCGGCGACAGCGAACTGTTCATCGTCGAAGGGGACTCGGCCGGAGGCTCCGCCAAGCAGGGTCGTGATCGGACCCGCCAGGCCATCCTGCCGCTGCGCGGCAAGGTGCTCAACGTCGAAAGCGCCTCGGCTTCGAAGGTGCTGGCGAACAAGGAACTGTCCGATGTCGTGACCGCGCTCGGCTGCGGCCTCGGCAAGACCTTCGACATCGCCCGGTTGCGCTACGACCGCATCATCATCCTCGCCGACGCCGACTCGGATGGGAACCACATAGCCACGCTGCTGCTCACCTTCTTCTACCGGTTCTTTCCGCAGCTCATCGCGCACGGCAAGGTGTTCCTGGCCCAGCCGCCCCTCTACCGCGTCGACGTCGGCAAGGAGACCTTCTGGGCGCTCGACGATGCTCACCGCGACGCCATCGTCAAGGCGCATACCAACGGTCGCGGGGCGCCCGAGATCACTCGCTTCAAGGGGCTGGGCGAAATGATGCCGAAGGTGCTCTGGGAAACGACGCTCAACCCGGAAACGCGGCGCCTGCTCCGCGTCTCGGTCAGCGACCAATTGCTGACCGACCGCGTGATCACGGACCTGATGGGCAAGGACGCGTCGGCCCGGTTTCGCTTCATCATGGAACGAGCGGACGAAACGCTGACTCTCGACGTATAGCGCCACCGGCGTCGTTCCCACGCCGCAAACGAGCCTGGGCCGACCGGCAGCCGAGGCCCGCTCTCAAGGGCGCCTCCATGTTGCCAAGGCCCCGATGGTGGTAGACTGTCATTTCGTCCGTGGCGGCGATCACTGGCGGAGTTCGGCCTCGGGAACCGAATGCCCGCGGACGCGGTTCTGTTCAGGTCGAATCGCAACGAGAACGACACCTTGCCCAACGCGCGGCGACGATGGCAGGTAACCTGCGGCATGACGACCGAGGTGTGCCCGCTATAGCTTTTACGCGTATGCCCTTACGAATCGACTTATCGGCAACGTGGAGCGTCGATACGAAGGCGTGCGCCAGCGTGCTCTTCGTACCAGACGCGTACGGTTCCATGCCACCTCGTGCGCAACCGGTTTCTTTCTGCGTCTTTCGCGCGCGCAGATCGTGTACGCGCAGATCGTGTAATCGGACGCCTTGGAACTCGACCAGGGCCTGCAGTAAGCGGAAGCGGGAGCCTGATTCGTCGTCGCGCTGTGAGCGATCTATCCGCGGCGGCGGCAAGGACAGCAAAGTGGAGTATGTCCGGACCGTCCACTCTGCGCGCCGTACGGCACGAGTGGCGATTCCGCCGCCCGGCGACGGTAACGTCTTCCCACCTGCGAGAACAACGAGAGGGAACCACGGGATCTGAAAGTGCATTGGTATCCACGCTACGTGCCAGTCGATGAACAACGAGCGCGAACCGTCTCCGAGATACAAGGTCTCCGTGCGCGCGGCGTAGAGGTACAGCCCATAGAGTTGCGGGGAAGGACCATCGCCCGCAACTTCTGGGGCAGGCGCTGGTGCGAGCATCTCGAGTCGTTCTCCGAATACGCGGCCCGGCTGGCGCACGGCAGGGCCTACGTGCGCAACGGCTCCATCTGTCATCTTTCGATAGAGCCGGGCGGCGTCGACGCTCTGGTGGTCGGTTCCGCGCCCTACCGCGTCTCGATTCGCATCGGACAGCTCGACACCCTCACCTGGACGGCCATCCGGAGGGCGTGCGTAGGCCATATACGCTCGCTGCTCGACTTGCATCAGGGCGTGCTGTCCGATCACGTTGCCACGGTCGTCACCAATCGCGATACCGGCGTGTTTCCGCAACCTGGCGAAATCGTGCCGTCCTGCGAATGCGAGGACCGGTCTACGATGTGCAAGCACGCGGCGGCGGTCCTGTCCGGCGTCGGCAGTCGGCTCGACGACAGTCCCGAACTGCTGTTCGTGCTGCGAGGCGTGAACCAAGTCGAACTGATCTCCACCGACCCCGCGCCGGCAGGCGAACAGGTGCCGGCCAGCGCTCCCGAGCCCGACATGCGCAACGGCATGGCGCCGAACCCGGCCGCCCCGACGGGGCCGGCTGTGGACGGAGCGACGGGAATCGACTTGTCCGCAGTCGAGTCGTCGAGTGTGAACGACGTGGCGGCCTCCCCCCGCAAAGTCAAGAAGACGCTGACCTACCGGCCGCCGATGCCGGCCGCCGGACTTCCGCGAACCGCTCCGTCCGACGACGAGGCCGTCACCTTCGAGCCTACGGGCGAGCTGGTCGCGGAGCTGCGCGAGCAGTGCGGATGCTCGGTTGCCGAGTTCGCGGATCTGCTCCAGGTCACCCCGACGTCGGTGCGCCGCTGGGAGAGCACATCCGGGTCGCTCCACCTGCACGCGCGACCATGGGAAGCCCTGCTGGCGCTGTTCGAGGAGATCGAGAAACATCGTGGGTAGTCTTCCCGCCCAGCCCCGCAATGCCACGGACCACTCGCAGAAGGCCGCAGACGGCCAGGAGACACCTCATGCCGCATAGAGCTACCGTGCCCGGCAGCGTTCTCGGACTCGTGACCGCGTTGCTGGCGTTCTCCCCGCCCGTAGCCACCGGACAAGAAGGCAGCCTTTCGACGGCGGACGGCCGACCCGACCTTCAGGGCGTGTGGAACTTCTCCACCGCCACCCCGATGGAGCGTCCGGCGGAGCTGGCCGACAAGGCGACGCTTACGGCAGAGGAAGCGGCCGAGTGGGAGGCGCAGCTCGCGAGCCAGCGGGCCGGGTTCGAGTCCGAGCTGGAGGATGCTCCGCTGGAAGCGCGGCTCGGCTACAGCCTGCGCGTCTGGTTCGAGTGGGGCGAAGCGCTGGAGGAGCGGCGGACGTCGCTCGTGATCGATCCACCCACGGGGCGTATCCCGCCCGTGCGGCCGGAAGTCGAAGCGCGGCGTGAAGTAGGGCGCCTGCTACGAGGCCGCCACGCCCACGGCCCCGAGGACCGGGGCATCTCGGAGCGTTGCCTGCTCGGCTTCAACTCCGGGCCGCCGATGACCCCGAGCGCCTACAACAACAACATGCAGTTGTTCCAGACCGGAGAGCACGTGGTGATCCTGAACGAAATGGTTCACAACGCCCGCATCATCCCGCTCGACGGGCGCCCCCATCTGCCTCCCGACCTCCGCCAATGGGTCGGCGATTCGCGGGCGAGCTGGGACGGCGACACGCTGGTGATCGAGACGCGCAACTTTCTGCGCGAGACATCCCTCGGCGGGTCGAGCGCCAACATGCGCCTGATCGAGCGCTTCACGCGGCTGGACGACGACACGCTGCGCTACGAGTTCACGGTCAGCGATCCGGCCACGTGGACCGGTCCCTGGACGGCGCGGGTGCGCATGACGCGCACGGACGAGCCGCTCTACGAGTACGCCTGCCACGAGGGCAACTACTCGATGCCCAGCTCGCTGTCGGGTGCTCGGGCAATGGAGGCCCGCGAGGCCGCAGAGAGGGCCGGGGAGCAGCCGTAGGGTCAATAAGGGAACACTGAGCGGCTTCGCGTCTACGTAGACCGGAACCTCCCTCCTATGGCCGCGTTCGACTGGATCACCGTAAAGGGATTCAAGAGCATCAAGCGCATCGAGCGCCTGCACCTGAAACCCATCAATGTGCTGATCGGGTCCAACGGCTCGGGAAAGTCCAACTTCATCGACTTGTTCTCGTTCCTTCGCGAGATCCGCGCCGGGCGGCTGCAGGAATACGTGAGGCGGTCCGGCGGCGCGGACAAGATCCTGCATTTCGGGTCCCGAAACACGTCGAAGTTGGACGTCCACGCATCGTTGGGCGACGAGGTGAACCAGTACGTACTCACACTGGCCTCGAATGCAGAGGACAGTCTCTTTCCGCTGCGGGAAGAGTGTCACGGAAGTGGACAAAGACACATCTTCTCGCCATCGGGACCGGAGACCTGGATCAGCGACCCCGACCCGCACAATCTCGATCGCGATGCGGCGATCCAGGACGTCCGCATGCACGTCGATAGTTGGCGGGTCTACCACCTGCACGACACGAGCTCTGCGTCGCCGATCAAGAAGACGGCCGACGTGGACGACAACCGTTTCCTGCGTCACGACGGCGCCAACCTCGCGGCGTTTCTGTACTTCCTGTCTCACAGGCACGAGGATGCGTACGATCTGATCCGGCGGACGGTGCGGCTCGTCGCCCCGTTCTTCGACGATTTCCGCCTCCGCCCTCAAGCGCTGAACGAGAACAAGATCCGTCTCGAGTGGCAGCACGTGGGATCCGATGCCTACTTCGACGCCTCGTCGTTGTCGGACGGAACTCTCCGCTTCATCGTGCTGGCGACGCTGCTGCTCCAGCCGGCGTCGCTGCAGCCATCGGTGATCCTGCTGGATGAACCGGAACTGGGCTTGCACCCCTACGCGATCACGATGCTGGCATCTCTCGTCAAGCAGGTGGCGGTGGAGACGCAGGTCGTCTTCGCAACTCAGTCGACGCTGCTGCTGGACCACTTCCGCCCGGAAGACGTCCTCGTCGCCGACCGCGTGGACGGAGGCACGCAGCTCACCAGACTGGACGCCACGGCCCTCGAAGAGTGGCTGCAGGACTACAGCCTCGGCCAGTTGTGGGAAAAGAACCACTTCGGTGGCCGGCCCGGCCGTAGCGGTGCCGAGCGGCAGTAGGTCCGATGTCCCGGCTGCTGGTTCACGTCGAGGGCCAGACCGAGGAGACCTTCGTCAACGAGCTGCTCTGCCCGCAGCTCACGCGGTTCGGGTGGTCGATGGTCAGCGCGCGCCTGCTGGGAAACGCGCACCGCCGGGACCGGCGGGGCGGAATCAAGAAGCCCCTGTGGGGCCCTCTTGCCGCATTGGAGATCGGGCTTGGAACGATGCGGCGCGAATGCCCGCACTTCGGAAGCTGGCTGGATCGACTCGAGCAGTTGCCGAATACGGGGGCGTGAGCAACTCACCCTGCTTCACCGCGTCTGGCGGCCGTCGCAGTCGGTCGACGATGCGTCGCGCGCCGACGGCACCGTCAAGGTGCCTCGCCGAGAACCTCAACGACCTCGGCGATCACCTACAGCGTTCCCTGGTCCGTGCCGGTCAGGACAATCGGCTCGAATTCAGGGTTCACGGGTGTGAGGGTGATCCTCGTGTGCTGCCACGAATCTTCCTCGGCCACCTTCTCGCTCTCGTAACGCTTTACGGTGTAGCGCTCGCCGCTCTCCGGATCGGCCGCGCCGCGCATCTGCACGAGCACCGTCTTGCCCTGGCGGGTACCCTCGACGGGCGCCGCGAAGAGGCAGTACGCGCCGTCCGGGATGGCCGGCTCCATGGACCTGCCGACCACCTGGGCGACGAACATGCCGGGGCGAAGACGGCGTCCGGTCTCGACCGCGGCCCATGTGAAGTCCTCGTCGTCGACGTACTGGGGGTCGCTGAATGCGCCCGCGGCGGCCTTGAGGGAAACGAGCGGCACACAGGTCACGTAGCGTTCCTCCGGCTGGGACTCGACGAGCCGCAGGCGGGGCGGCAGCGGCTCCGCATAACCATTCGCCAGCAGTTCCCGATGCAGCACGCGCGGATCGACTTCGAAATCGGCGCGCCCGAGGCCGTTCTTGATGGCAACCTCCCAGAGCGAAGCAGCGCTGAAGACCGGATCTGTTCCCGGGGCCTCGATCAGCGCACGCGCATCCTCCGACAACCTCTCCGGGAAACCGGACGCCCACAGCAGAACATGCGTGTCGAGGAGGAACTTCACTTGCCATCCTCGAACCGAGCTTCGATCTCGGCTGCCCCCATGCGGTCGAAGTCTTCGGGCACCGAGATTCTACCGGCCAGAAATCCGAGCCGGCGTGTCTCTCCGGACACCTGCGCCTCCACGGCAATGACTTTGACGACGGGCTTGCCGGCGCGCGTGATGATGAACGGGTTCCCCTCGGCAGCGGCATCGACGAGACTCGACAGATGGGTCTTGGCTTCGTGCATGTCAACGGTCCGCATGACTTCCCTCCATCCTTCGGGCTTTCCGGATGTCCCGTCACGGTCCTCAACCGCCAGGTGTCCAGTAAACGGCGGCGGCGATGAGGGCGGCGCGGCGTTCCTTGATCAGCGTGATGGTTCGTTCGGTTGCCGCATGTAGCTGATCAAGCTTTCGCGTTTCGCGGGCGAGTGCAACCATGATCGATCGCTGCTCGGTCAGCGGCGGAACTGGGATGCGCCAATTCTTGATGTGTTTTTGAGAGATCTTGACCATCGAGGCGCTCGTGTCACGCGCATCGCTTTCGATCTGAACCCGGCCAACCGGCAGTACGAGGAAGGCCACAAGGAATCTCCCATCGATCGCATCAGTTCGAACGGCCAACCGATAAATTATGTCGGAAAGTATAAGCCTTGGCCTCGTTGTTTCGACGAAGCAGGCGTCGCCGACAAGCAGCGGCGTGTTCGACCGCGTTACGAGAATGTTGCCGGGTCGGATCTCGAGGTCGGCGCGAGGTTCGGTATCGGGCGGAAGTGTCTTGGCTGCCGATATTAGCCGCTCGAAGAAGCGAAGTCCCGTGTTCGCCGGAAGGCCCGCCGCGAACGCGCTAGCTGCAGCAGGTCTGACGCCGCCACAGTCTTGCCCATCGCCATGCGGTGCAGTGTACGGCACTCGATCGATTTGGTCGAATCCCTCCTCTCCCAACTCTCGCCACGGGCGACATAGGATGGGGTCAGCCTGAGAAAGCGCATGCCGAAGTGGATTTTGTCGTTGGATCGGGCTGATCGGGCTGGCTTGCATGTTCGCCCAGTCGACCACCGCGCGGTCGACCTTCGACATCTACTTGGGTGGACACCGAAGGCGAGGGCCACTGGATTCGGGCGACGGTGAGCGCGGACGGGACGTTCACCGTCACGAACGCCCGCAACGGCTTCAGCCGGACGTACACCGCACGCTGACCGCGGGGAGCCGCCGGAGACGGCGCACGATTTCGTCGCGCGACAGCGGCGCGTTGGTCAGGAACTCGCGGTGGGTCCGCCACCCGCGCCAGGCCGGGCGGCGCGGCGGCTCCGGCAGCAGCGCGTCGATCAGGGCGAGGTCGAAGTCGTAGAGCAGCACCCCGTGGTGGAGGAGGGCGCCGCGCACTCGCCGCTGGGCGTGCCCGGCGAACTTCCGCCCGCGAATGGCGAGGTCGGTCGATCGGGTCGCGACGCCGTCGATGGCCAGGACGCCGGCCAGCCTGCCGAGCACCCACGCGTAGCTGCGCTCGACGTCGGCCAACCAGGGGCGGGCGCCGAGCGACAGAACCAGGGCAACGTTCAGGCATCCTGGACCGACAACGACCGCGCCACCGCCCGACTCCCGGTGCAGCAACGGGATTCTTCGGGCAGCACAGACCGGCAGGTGCACCCACGCCTCGGGGTCGCCGTGCCGGGGCAGTATCACGGCAGCACACTCGGACTCCCAGATGAGCAGCTGCTCGCCCTCGTCCGGCGGGGCGGCCGGGCCGTCCCGCGGCGCCGACGTCCGACCGGGCGCTTCCGCACGCTGGGCAGTCCGTTGCATCACAGTGCGTTCCAGCCGGCGCAATGCCCCGTCTTCGAGCGCGAGCCCGCGCCCGGGTGGCAGCGACCCGTGATCTTCGACGTGCATGGAATTGCGCGGCTCTCGCGATGGCGCCCGGGCGCTCGCAGTCGGTCGCATCGCCGCGAACGGGCGTGGTTCGGCGGCCGGGTGGCGGTAGCTTGCGCCAGCGTTCCAGGTACAATTCCTGTCCACCGTGCCATCACCTGAACGCTCCGGGCCAGTGTATCTGGACTGCGCGGCCACCTGCCCCATCGACCCCCGCGTGCAGACCGAGTTGCGCCGCTTCAGCGAGGTGGACTTCGGCAACGCCGGGAGCCGCACCCACGTCCGCGGGCAGGTCGCGCGACAGGCGGTGGAGCGCGCGCGCGCACACGTGGCGCGGGTGGCCGGTGTGCGCCGCAACGAGGTGGTCTTCACGAGCGGCGCCACCGAGTCGAACAACCTGGCGATCCTCGGCCTGGAATCCCGCGGCCGCGACGCGGGGCGCACGCACCTGGTCAGCACGACGATCGAGCACCACGCCGTGCTGGAGCCGCTGCGGGCGCTCGCCATGCGCGGATTCGACCTGACCCTGGTGGATCCCGAACCGGGCGGCTGGGTCGACGCCGACCGGGTGGCTGACGCGGTGCGACCCGACACGCTGCTCGTCTCGGTGATGCAGGTCAACAACGAGACCGGCATCCAGCAGCCGATCGGTGCAATAGCCGACCGCCTCGCCGGGTCGCAATCGTTCCTGCACGTCGACGCGGCACAAGGCTTCGGCAAGGCACTCGACGCGCTCCGGCATCCCCGGGTCGACCTGATCAGCGTGAGCGGGCACAAGATCTGCGGCCCCAAGGGCACCGGTGCCCTGCTCGTCCGACATCGGGACGGCGCGCGCCCGCCTCTGACGCCCCTGCTCTACGGCGGCGGGCAAGAGCTGGGACTGCGGCCGGGCACACTGCCGGTCGCCCTGATCGCTGCGTTTGGCAAGGCGGCCGAGCTGGCCGTCGAGGAGCACGCCGCACGCCTTGCAACGGCGACGACGTTTCAGCAGCGCCTGCTCACGGGACTGGCGCCGCTCGCCCCGCGCTTGCACGGCGACCCCGGCCGCCGGCTGCCGTACATCCTGAACCTCTCGATTCCCGGTTGGGACAAGGAGACGCTCATCGAGGCCTGGGCCGATCTGGTCGCCATCTCGGACGGCGCCGCCTGCACCTCGCAGTCCTATACCTGCAGCCACGTGCTGGCGGCGATGGGGTTGGATCCAGAGGACGAATCCGGCGCCGTACGGCTCTCGTGGTGTCATCTGTCGGAGGTACCGGACGTCGAGGCGATGACAGGCGCGCTGCTTGCAGGTTCGGTTCCGGAAGCGCCACGGCCATCATGACGACGCCGCCCGCGACCCGCTTCATCCGCTACAAGCGCTCCCGGTTCGCCACGCGGCTCCCGGTCGACCACCGCTACACGCGGTCGCACTACTGGCTGGACCGGGACGACTCGGGGCGCTGGCGGATCGGATTGACGACCTTCGCCACCCGCATGCTGGGCGACCTAGTAGAATGCACGTTTGCGGTAGGGTCGGGCGACCTGGTGGAGGTCGGCCAGCCGATCGGCTCGATCGAGGGATTCAAGGCGATCTCCGACATCTACGCGGTGGCTTCGGGCCGCTTCGTGGGGGCCAACGAAGCTCTGGATACCGACATCACGTTGGTCGAATCGGCGCCGTACGGGGACGGATGGCTCTACGTCGTGGACGGAACGGCGGACCCGGAGAACCTCGACGTCGGCGAGTACGTGCACGTGCTCGACGCCACGGTCGACCGCATGCTGGCGAGCCGCCGCGAGGGAGACAAGGATGGCTGACCTCGGACCGGAATCGAAGACACGGGGATCGGACGAAGCGCGTGCCCGCTACGTCATGGTCGGCGGCTTCCTCGGGGCCGGCAAGACGACGGCCATCATCAGGCTTGCGCGGTTTCTGACCGATCGGGGCCGGCGCGTCGGACTGATCACCAACGATCAGAGCGTCGGCCTCGTCGACACGACCCTCGCCCGCTCGCAGGGATTCCCGGTGGAGGAGATCACCGGCGGCTGCTTCTGCTGCCGGTTCAACACGTTGATGGACGCGGCGGATCGACTAAACGCCGAGGCGCGGCCCGACGTCTTCATTGCCGAGCCGGTCGGGAGCTGCACCGACCTGCGGGCCGCGGTCAGCTATCCTTTGCGGCGGATGTACGGGGACGCTTTCGAGATCGCGCCGCTGAGCGTGCTCGTCGATCCGATTCGGGCAATGCGGGTGCTCGGCATCGAGGCGGGCCGGTCGTTCTCCAAGAAGGTGCTGTACGTCTACGACCGGCAGCTCGCCGAGGCCGACGTCATCGTGGTGAACAAGGTCGACCTGCTCGACGAGGCGCGCCTGGAAGGACTGCGGGAGGCGCTGGCGACCCGGTATCCCCAGGCTGACGTGCTCGCCATGTCGGCCCGCGAGGGAGACGGAGCGGCGTCCTGGTTCGAGCGGGTGACGCGCGGGGCAATGGGTCTCGGGGCGGCGCCGGACGTCGACTACGCAGTGTACGCCGAAGGCGAGGCGCTGCTCGGCTGGCTGAACGCGACGGTGCTCGTCGCTAGCGACGAGCCGTTCGACGGCAATAGGCTGCTGCGCGACCTCGCCGGACACATGGCGGACGCCATCGGCACGGCCGAGATCGCACACCTGAAGATGACGCTGACGGCGGAGGAGCTGCCGTCGGACATCGCCGTGCTCAACCTGGTCGCGGGCGACCGTAGCGCGGAGATGGCCCACACGCTGAAGGCGCCGGTCGACGCGGGCGAGCTGATCGTCAACCTGCGGGCCGAGGAAGACCCGCAGCGCCTGCACGACGCGGCCCTTGCGGCCCTCGCGGCGTGGGAGCAGGGCGGCGACGGCCGCCGGGCCGCCATCGACCACATCGAGCATTTTCGGCCGGCCAAGCCGACTCCGACCTATCGACTGGCGACGGCGTGATGAGCGAGAACGAGGCATCGACGATGGCGGCCCCGAACCTGAACCTGGTCTACTGCCGTTGCGCCTACGCACGGGTGGTGCCGCGCCAAGTGAAGGACGGCGTTCTCGAGGCGCTGTCGGCCTCCGGCGTCGACTTCGACGCGGTGCCCGACCTGTGCGAGATGTCGGCGCGCAGGGACCCGCGGCTGGCGGAGATCGCCGGGGGCAAGGCCGTGACCATCGCCGCCTGCTATCCGCGGGCCGTGCGGTGGCTGTTCTCGTCGGCCGGATCGCCCCTGGACCAGGAACGGGTCACCATTCTCAACATGCGCGAAGAAACCGCCGAAGCGGTGGCTGCTTCGATGCTGGCGCCCGACGGGGACGGCGCTACAGCCGCCGATCCGGACACGGACGCCGCGGGCGATAGCGACCCGCAAGCGAACGGGTATACCGGGGACGGCGACGGAGGCGAACGATGAGCCGCACCAGCACCCTGTCACTCCCCGTGCTGCGGGTGGCGCTGTACGAGGGGCGCGGCGCCGAGCCGCTGGACGGCGCCCACCGCTTCGCCCTGATGCAGACGCTGCTCGACAAGGGCTATCGGGTGACGCGGGTCGCGTCCGGCGGCGCCGCCGCCGCGGCCCGCGCCGACGACGGCAACTCGCTGGCGGTGCTCGGCCGCTTCACCGAGCGCCAGCCGGCCGAAGCGGTCGGGGCCGAATCCGGCGGCCGGGTCTGGTTCCGCAACATCGGCGCCGAAACGCCCGATGGGGTGGCGGCGCTGGTCGATGCCATCCGCGCCGATTCCGAGGTCCACGAGCCCGGCAAGTGGAAGCCGTGGTTTCCGGTCATCGACTTCGACCGCTGCACGAACTGCATGCAGTGCCTGAGCTTCTGCCTCTTCGACGTCTACGGGGTCTCGAAGGGCGGCCAGATCCAGGTCCAGAACCACGACAACTGCAAGACCGACTGCCCCGCGTGCTCGCGGGTCTGCCCCGAGGTCGCCATCCTGTTTCCGAAGTACCGCCACGGGCCGATCCACGGCGGCGAGATCCAGGCCGACGACGTGCGCCGGGAGGCGATGAAGGTCGACATCTCGGCCCTGCTCGGCGGCGACATCTACGCTGCGCTGCGCGACCGGAGCACGAAGGCGAAGTCGCGCTTCTCGAAGGAGCGGGACGAGGAGCGGGCGCTGAAGGAACGCCAGAAGTGCCTGGTCAAGCTGCAGCAGAATCTCGACATCCCGGCCGAGGTACTGGCGGGCCTGCCGACCCTCGACGAGATACAGGCCAAGGCCGAGGCCGCCAAGGTCCGCGCCCAGGCCGCCGTCGACGCCGCCGCGGCGCGGCAGGAGGGCTGACGACGTGGTAATGGAATTGGCCAGACGGATGCTCACCGAGCCGGACCCGCGCGCATTGCGCAAGCTCGTCTGGAACATGGGCGTCAAGGGCGTCCGCTCGGTCCAGCTCTACAAGCAGCGGCTGAAGCGGGGCGAGCACTTTCCGCCGTTCCTCTTCATCTCGGTGATCTCGGGCTGCCAGTTGCGTTGCCAGGGATGCTGGGTGGACGTCGAGGCACAGAGCCGGAAGATCGAGATCGACGAGCTGAACCGCATCGTCGGGGACGCCAAGCGGCACGGCAACAGCTACTTCGGCATCCTGGGGGGCGAGCCGCTCCTCCATCCGGACCTGTTCGACCTGTTCGCCGCGCACCAGGACTGCTACTTCCAGCTCTTCACCAACGGGCACCTGATCGACGACGCGCGGGCGGCCGAGCTGCGCCGGCTCGGCAACGTCACGCCGCTCGTGAGCATCGAGGGCACGTCGGTGGTGAGCGACGAGCGCCGCGGCCGGAGCGACGTCCTCGACAAGTCGCTGGCCGGACTGGAAGCCTGCACCCGCAACCGCCTCGTCACCGGCGTGGCCACGAGCGTCTGCAAGACCAACATCGACGACCTGGTTCAGGAATCGTGGCTGCGCCGGCTCATCGGCATGGGCGTGCACTATGCCTGGTTCCACACCTACCGCGTCATCGGGCCGAACCCGACGGAGGAGATCGCCCTGACGCCGGAGGAGGTGCTCCGGGTGCGCCGGTTCATCGTCCGCATGCGGGCGAAGCTGCCGATCGCCATCGTGGACGCGTACTGGGACGACGAGGGCCAGGCCCTCTGCCCGATGGCGACCGGGGTGAGCCACCACATCAGCCCGTACGGGGACATCGAGCCGTGCCCGATCATCCAGTTCGCGACCGAAACGGTCTATGATCGGCCGAGCGTCTACGAGACCATGACGAACTCGTCGTTCCTCAAGGACTTCCGGGAGACCGCGGCGCAAACCACGCGGGGCTGCATCGTGCTGGAGCGGCCCGATCTGGTGCGCGAGCTCGTGGAGCGGCACGGAGCCCGGGACACCACGCAGCGGCAGACGGCGTCCGCGGAGCTGGCGCAGCTCACCGGCCGCAGCAGCCAGCACAACCCCGGGAACGAGATCCCCGAGGAGCACTGGGCCTACGCCTTCGCCAAGAAGCACTGGTTCTTCGGTTTCGGGGCGTACAGCTAGCGGCCGACAAGTTCCGCGGCCGGACGAACCAACAAGCGAGAACGCTGAACATAGACGGAAGAGATTCCTGTGAGCTATCAACTGCCGATCGTTTCGCTCCCGCGCGCGGTGCCGCCGACGGTCATGAGACCGCCGCAGGAGAACATTCCGCAGACCCGTTCGGAGCGCGAGGCGATGCTGCGCCAGGTTCAGGACTACGTCGCGGCGCGTCGCAGCGAGATCACGCCGCCGCTGGTCATGGGCGAGCTGCAGGCGCGATCCGACGAGGTCCTGCGCACGCACGGCATCGATGCCAGGTACCGCGACTACCTCGGCGTGATCCTCGGCAACGAGGTGTGGCGCGAGCACCTGGCCGCCGTTCCCTACAACCGGCGCCTGCTGCTGCTGCCCAAGTGCCTGCGCGTCGAGGACCGCTGCCCGGCCCCGTTCGACGAGTTCGGCCTGCTCTGCAAGCAGTGCGGCCTGTGCACGATCCAGGATCTGCAGGAAGAGGCGGAGAAGCTCGGCTACGCGGTGCTCGTCGCCGAGGGCTCGGCCCTCGTCATGGCGCTGATCCAGACCGGCAAGATCGAGGCGATCGTCGGCGTGAGCTGCCTTTCGGTGCTCGAACGAGCCTTCCCCTACATGGAAGCGGCGGCCATCCCGGGCGTGGCGATCCCACTGCTGCAGGACGACTGCAAGGACACCGGCGTAGACGTCGAGTGGGTCTGGGACTTCATCCACGCCACCAGCGATGACCGGACGCGCCGGCTCGACCTCGACGCGCTGCGCCGGGACGTGGAGAGCTGGTTCGCGCCCGACGCGCTCGACGCCGTGTTCGGCAGCCCGCCGGAAGGCGAGACCGAGACGCTCGCGCGTGCCGAGCTGACCCGCGCCGGCAAGCGCTGGCGGCCATTCCTCAGCGTCTGCGTCTATCAGGCGCTGCAGGACGACCCCCACGCCGCGCCGCCGGACGCACTCCGCAAGGTCGCGGTGGCGGTCGAGTGCTTCCACAAGGCCTCGCTGGTGCACGACGACATCGAGGACGGCGACGCGCGCCGCTACGGCGAGCCGACGCTGCACGCCTCGCACGGGATTCCGGCGGCCCTGAACGTCGGCGACTACCTGATCGGCGAAGGCTACCGGCTGCTCGCGGAGAGCGACTTCGCTCCGGAGATCCGCGCCGAGATGACGGCAATCGCGGCGCGCGGCCACCGCACGCTCTGTCTCGGGCAGGGCGAGGAGCTGGCCTGGGCGCGCAACCCGAGGCCGCTCAGTTCGCAGCAGGTGCTGCAGATTTTCCGGCAGAAGACGGCGCCCGCGTTCGGCGTGGCGCTCGAGCTCGGGGCGGCCTGCGCCCGCGCCGACAAGGACGTGTTCGACAAGCTGCGGGCGTACAGCGACGCGCTCGGCATCGCGTACCAGATCCGCGACGACGTCGACGACTTCGAGCCGTCCGCCGATGCGCCGGACGACGTGACCGCGCTGCGTCCGTCGCTGCCCCTCGCCGTCGGCTACGAGCAGGCGAAGTCCGAGCCGGAGGCGCGTTCCGTACTGCAAGCGGCGTGGCGCCGCGAGCAGACGCTCGACGACCGTTCCGACGGAGTGCGCGAGCTTCTGGCCCGCTTCGACGCCGCCGACCGCAGTCGACGGCTGATGGAGGGCTACAAGGAAGAAGCAATCCGCTGTCTGCCCGGCCTGACCAACCCCAGCCTCAAGGGGTTGCTGCGCCGGGTCATCGGCAAAATCTTCAGCGTCGAGATCCAGGGCTGGTGCAGTGAGTTCGAGGCTCGAAATGCTGCAGGTAGCCAGGCTGTCGCCGACGCTGCTCGGTGACGCGGCGGACCTGACGGCGGATTTTCTCTCGACCCGGTTGAATCCCGACGGCGGTTTCCAGGATCGCGACGGCGCGAGCGACCTCTACTACACCGTCTTCGGCCTTGAAGCGCTCACCGCCCTGCGGCGGGACTTGCCGTCCACCCGGGTACGGCGGTACCTGGAGCGCCACGAGGACCCGACCGACCTCGACTTCGTGCACGCTGCCTGCCTCGCCCGTTGCTGGGCCGACATCGGGGCCGCGGGCGAGGCGCCGGCGGAGGCGTTGCTCGCACTTCTCGAGACCTGCCGCACCCCGGATGGCGGCTACAGTCCGACGGAGGGAGCAAGCCACGGCACTGCGTACGGCTGTTTTCTGGCGCTTGGGGCGTACGAGGATCTGGGCACTGCACTCGACGATCCCGGCCGACTCCTGGACTGCCTGAGCACGCTGCGCGCGGGCGACGGCGGATACGGCAACCAGCCCGGCGTGCCCGCGGGCCTGACACCGCCGACCGCCGCGGCGGTGACGATTCAGCGACGCCTTTCCCGTCCAGCCGATCCTGACGCGACCGATTGGCTCCGGGCACGCCACTTGCCGGCCGGCGGATTCTGCGCTTCGCCGTCGACGCCGCTCCCCGACCTGCTGTCCACCGCCACGGCGCTGCACGCACTGTCCGGGGCGCATGCGCCGCTCGAACCGCTCAAGGAGCCGTGCCTCGACTTCATCGACAGCCTCTGGACCAACTCCGGCGGCTTCTATGGGAGTTGGGGCGACGACGTGCAGGACTGCGAGTACACCTTCTATGCCCTGCTCGCCCTGGGCCACCTGAGCCTGTGAGCGAATATCCCTCGGCTCGCCTCGTAGTGCGGGCGGCTGCCCGCTGCCGGCGCCACGCGGGGTTTCTCCGCAAGCTCCCGGGAGACCTCCACCGCAGGCCGCGGGAGCCGGCGCCTTGATGCCCAACCGGCCGGCGCGGTCCGTGTGTGCCGCACCGCCGCACAGTCGCCCGGAGTCGTGTGCGACGCTCGACCGGCTCACCGACGCCCTGCTCGCGGCGCGCACCGCCGACGGCCACTGGGCCGGGGAGCTGTCGTCGTCGGCGCTATCGACCGCGGTTGCGGTCATCGCACTCACCCTGGTCGATCGCCGGCGGCGGCAAGACACGCTCGGCACGCTCGCAGGCGGCGGCATCGAATGGCTGGTCCGCACGCAGAACGCGGACGGCGGCTGGGGCGACACCACCGACAGCCCCAGCAACGTCAGCACGACCGCGCTGTGCTGGGCGGCGTTGACGATTGCCGGGGCCGACGATGCCCCTGCCGCGGCGGCGCTCGAACGGGTGCGCGACTGGATGCGGCGCGCGGCCGGCGACCTGGGTCCGCGGGCGCTCGCCGAGACCATCAGCCGGCGGTACGGCAAGGACCGTACATTCTCGGTGCCGATCCTCACCGTGCTCGCCCTGGCGGGACTCCTGAGCGCGGACGAGCCCAACCCCGGCGGCAGCGGCAACGAACAACGCGGTGACGACCGCAACCAGCGCATCCGCGACGGCATCGACCATCGTACGCCGGGCAGCGAGAGCGGGGTCATCGGCAGCGGCTGGCGCCACGTTCCACAGCTTCCGTTCGAGCTGGCCGCCGTCCCGCCGGCTTGGTACCGCTGGCTGCGGCTCCCGGTGGTCAGCTACGCCCTGCCGGCCCTGATCGCCATCGGGCAGGCCCGCCACCGGCAGCGCCCCACCCGCAATCCCCTGACGCGCCTCGTGCGTCAGGCTGCCCGCAAGCACACCCTGCGCCGTCTGGAGGCTATCCAGCCGCGCGGCGGCGGCTTCCTCGAAGCGACGCCGTTGACCAGCTTCGTCGTCATGAGCCTGGTCGCGGCCGGCGCATCGACGCACCCCGTGGTGGAGCGCGGCGTGGCGTTCCTGGCACGCTCGGTGCGGGCCGACGGAAGCTGGCCCATCGACACCAACCTGGCCACGTGGGTGACGACGCTCGGCATCAACGCGCTGTCCCGCCGGCCCGACTGGCCCGATCTGCTCGGCCCCGCCGAGCGGGGGACCCTGAGCCGCTGGCTGCTGGACCAGCAGTACCGCGAACGGCATCTCTACACCGACGCCGATCCGGGCGGGTGGGCCTGGACCGACCTGCCGGGTGGCGTTCCCGACGCCGACGACACGCCCGGAGCGCTGCTCGCCCTCCATGCGCTGAGCGCGCATGAACCTGCGCACCGGGAGGCCGCGTGCGCGGGCATTGGATGGCTGCTGGATCTGCAGAACGCGGACGGCGGCATACCGACCTTCTGCCGCGGCTGGGGCGCGCTGCCTTTCGACCGCAGCAGCCCCGACCTGACCGCCCACACACTTCGGGCGTGGACCGCCTGGCGGCCGGCGCTGCCCGACAAGCTACGGGTTCGAACCGGGCGCGCCACCGCCCGCGCCGTCCGATTCCTGGAGCAGGCGCAGGCACCCGACGGATCGTGGGTTCCCCTCTGGTTCGGGAACCAGGGCGCACCGGACGACGCCAACCCGGTCTATGGCACGGCGCGAGTCATCGAGGGACTCGCCGTCCTGCCCGAAGCCGAAGCGACCCCGGCCACCGAGCACCGCGCGGCCCGGTGGCTCATCGAAGCACAAGGCGACGACGGCGGCTGGGGCGGCGCACCCGGCGTCCCGCCCTCCATCGAGGAGACATCGGTCGCGGTCGCGGCCCTGGCGGTCTTTCGCCGGTTGCCGAGGGCAGCGTCGGTCGCCGATCTCGACCACTCCGTTTCCCGCGGCGTGCAGTGGCTGACCGATGCGACCGGAGAGGGAAGACGAGTCGAGACCACACCCATCGGCCTGTACTTCGCGAAGCTCTGGTACTCCGAGACGCTCTACCCGCAGGTCTTCGCGCTGGGCGCGCTCGCGGCTGCCGCGACGTCGGATCCCCTGTAGAATAGAGGGTTGCGACCCTCGTCGATGCCGGGAGGCCGCAATTCACTGAAAGAGCGTTGTCGACAGGTTTGGAGCCGGAAAATGGATACCGAACAGCGGGAACAGCGGAACACATGGTTCGCAGACGATGCGGAGGACGACGGCGGCATCAACATCGACCAGTACGACATTACCGCCTCCCCGAACGACTTCAACCTGGTGACGCTGGGGAGCTTCATCGACCGCGGCGCCGTCAGGATCCCGGGGTTTCAACGACACTTCGTCTGGGACCTTCCGCGCGCCTCCAGACTCATCGAGTCGCTTATTCTCGGTCTGCCTGTGCCGCAGTTGTTTCTGTACGAGGAGTCCCGCAACCGATTCCTGGTCATCGACGGCCAACAGCGGCTGATGTCGATCTACTACTTCATCAAGCGGCGGTTCCCGCGCCAGGAGAGCCGTCAGGAACTACGAGCCGTCTTCGACGAAGCCGGACACATCCCGGACGACGTGCTGAACGACGACAAGTACTTTCGGGAATTCAAGCTGCAGCTGTCGGGACGGTTCTCGGATCGGCCGAGCCGGTTCCATGGCGTCGACTACGAATCGCTCGGCGAATACCAGTCGCAGTTCGATCTGCGTCCGCTCCGGAACATCATCGTGAAGCAGGTGTCACCGTCGGACGACGATTCGTCGATTTTCGAGATCTTCAATCGACTGAACACCGGGGGGATGAATCTTCGGCCCCAGGAAATCCGAACCAGCATGTACCACTCCACCTTCTACTCGATGCTGTACGACATTAATGTCGAATCGACGTGGCGTTCGCTCCTCGGAGCACCGGCGCCGGATCTCCATCTCAAGGACATCGAGGTTCTTCTTCGCGGATTCGCCATGCTCGTGGACGGCGACAAGTACGCGCCGTCGATG
Organism: Vicinamibacterales bacterium; assembly: GCA_958296065.1. Classification (GTDB taxonomy): domain Bacteria; phylum Acidobacteriota; class Vicinamibacteria; order Vicinamibacterales; family UBA8438; genus WTFV01. Next base: position 42,136 of record CATQHX010000036.1, read on the forward strand.
CTCAGATTTCTGAACCGCTTCTCGAAGAAGTGCAGGACACACGACAGCCACCAGAATGAGTACTTGAAGGAGCTTTTCCTGTCCTTTCTGGAAGCGTGCAACGAGTTGCCCGATGATACCTTCCAGAACCCGCATGACAATCGCTTCAACATAACGCTGTACGAGGCTGCCTTTGCGGCGGCCTGCGGCCTAGCTTTCACGGAGCGCCGCCGCGTGGCGGGCGCAATGTCAGCGGAACGCGTGCGTGCACTGAGAAAGGACTCAGCATTCTCGCAGGCGGCAGCTTTCAACACCACGAGCACGGCCAACGTAAACAAACGCCTGTCCAGATCCCGTGAAATCATTGGCGCACTCTGACGAACGAGGAGAGTGGACAGCGTGCCTCCTACCGTTGTCGACCGGCTGCACGAGAACTTCGCCGGTCTGCTCGCGGTCCTCGACGAGGCCGGCGAGGTTTCGTTGCGGGCTGTCGCGGACGAGAATTTCCGAAAATCACTCCTGCTCGCCGCCGCAAGCTACTTCGAGCGCCGAATGACGGAAACCGTGATTTCGTTTATCGAGGAGGCGACGAATCGCAACGTGCTGGTCACCGCGCTGGTGCGCAACAAGGCGGTCAGTCGCCAGTACCACACGTGGTTTCAATGGGAGACGGGCAACGCGAACAGTTTCTTCGGTCTGTTCGGGAACGACTTCCGGGTCTTCATGAAGCGCAAGGTCAAGGACGACGACAGGCTCGATGACTCGGTCCGTGCGTTCCTCGAGCTGGGCAGAGAACGAAATCGCCTCGTGCATGAGGATTTTGGCGCCTTCACTCTGGAGAAAACGACGGAAGAGATTCACGCCTTGTATGGCCGCGCCCTGCACTTCGTCGACGCGGTCCCGGGCGCCTTGCGGGAATTCGACGCCGACCGCGCCGCGTAGGCAGGGGCTGGAGCACGCTTTCGCGCCGCGCGATACTACCATGCGCAAGAATACGCAGACCCATCGAGCCGTTCCACATCAGACGGTCGACGGCACTCATGGAGGAGGCGGCGACTTGAGGTTCGAGGACTACCCGATCACGCTCAGCCCCTTTCCCGAAGACGAGGGCGGCGGCCATATGGTCACCATCCCCGACCTGCCCGGATGCGTCGCGGACGGTGAAACCGTCGAGAAAGCCACCGCAGAAGCCCGGGACGCTTTCGAGGCACGGACGATGGCGGAACAGGAGGATTCCAGCGCCCTGCCCGCGCTAAAGACCTGCAGTGGCCAGTTCGAGCAACGCATTCCCAAGACCCTGCACATGCGACTGGCCAGACGCGCCGAGAGCGAAGGCGTCAGCTTGAATCACCTCGCAGCGACACTCCTTGCAGAAAGGCTCGCAGGCCGGTGAACGCCGGCACCATGGTCGCTGCGCGCCCGTACCCGGATGTCGATTCGAGACGCGGCGGCGTCGGGGTATATTCGAGGGGTCGAGATACCGCCTGAAGAACACGATGACGCCCTTCGAGTTTCACGTGCCGACGCGTCTCGTGTTCGGGGCCGGCACCATCGACCGCCTCGGGGCGCTGGCGCGGGACCTGGGTCTCGCGCGACCGCTGCTCGTTTCCGATCACGGGCTGGAGGAAGCGGGGCACGTCGACCGTGCGCTCGGCCTGCTGCGCACCGCCGGGCTGGAGGTAGAGGTCTTCGACGACTTCGACGTGAACCCGGACGAGGCAATGTGCGCACGCGGCGTCGCTTTCGCCCGCGAGTATCGGCCCGATGCCGTCATCGGGCTCGGCGGCGGCAGTTCCCTCGACTGTGCGAAGGGCATCAACCTGCTGCTGACCAACGGCGGCGCCATCGCCGACTACCGCGGCTATGGGCGCACGCACGCACCGCTGTTGCCGATGATTGCCGTCCCGACCACCGCCGGCACCGGCTCGGAGGCACAGAGCTACGCCGTCATTGCCGATGCCGAGACGCACATGAAGATGGCGTGCGGCGACCCGCAGCTCGCCTTCCGGGTGGCCCTTCTCGACCCCGAGCTGACCCTGTCGCAACCGCCCGCGGTAACCGCCGCCGGCGGATTCGACGCCATCGCCCACGCGGTGGAGACCGCCGTGACGAAGCGCCGTACCGCGGTCTCGACGCTCTTCTCGCGCGAGGCCTTCCGGCTGCTGGACGCCAACTACGAGCGGGTGCTCGCCCGCGGGGACGACCTCGCGGCTCGCGGTGCGATGCAGCTCGGCGCGTTCTACGCTGGCGTGGCCATCGAGCAGTCGATGCTCGGCGCGGCCCATGCGTGCGCGAACCCCCTGACCGCGCGCTACGACATGACGCACGGCGTGGCGCTGGCGATACTGCTGCCCCACGTCGTGCGGTGGAACGCGCAGGCCGCGGACGATCTCTACCACGACCTCGTCAACGGTGCGCCCCAGCCGTCCACCGTTCCGAGCGCCGGAGAGCATCTGGCGCAGCGTCTCGTCGCAATCGGCAGGTCGGGCGGTTTCCCCGCCGATCTGCGGACGACCGGCGTGCCGGAGCGTGACCTGTCGGCACTCGCCGAGGCCGCGGCCACGCAATGGACCGGCACGTTCAACCCGAGACCCTTTGGTGCGCGCGAAGCGCTCGAGGTTTACCAATGCGCCTACTGAGTCAGTCACGTCGCAAGTGGTTCTCGCCAACTATTGGCGCAACGACCGTTGTCGCTGCGCTCGCGCTGCTGGCCGGCGCGAACACCGCGGCCGCCCAGGACGCGGCGCCGCCGGACGCCTGGACGCAATTCCGCGGCACGGCCAGCCTGACCGGCAACTCATCGGCCACGGTACCGGACAATCCCAGACTGCTCTGGTCGTTCGAAGCGGGCGAGTCCATCGACTCGTCGGCCGCCATCGTGAACGGCACGGTCTACGTCGGCACCTACACCGGCGAGCTTGTCGCGCTCGATCTCGAGACCGGCGACCTGAAGTGGCGCTACCGGGCGAGCGAGCGGATGGGCATCGGCGAGTCGTCGCCGGCCGTCGGGAACGGACTGGTCTACGTCGGCGACCTCGCCGGCGTGCTGCACGCCGTCGACGCCGAGACCGGCGACGAGGTCTGGACCTACGCGACGCAGGGCGAGATCAAGTCGTCACCGGTGTTGTCCGGCGACCGCGTGCTCATCGGGTCGTACGACGGCTACCTGTACGGGCTCGACGCAGCGACCGGCGAGCTCAAGTGGCAGGCCGAGACCCAGAACTATGTCCACGCGACCCCGGCCGTCACCGACGGCATCGCCTACTTCGGCGGCTGCGACGAGACGTTCCACGGGGTCCGCATCTCGGACGGCGAAGAGGTCACCAGCGTGCCGGCCGGCGCCTACACGGCGGCCTCCTCCGCCATCCGCGACGGCCGCGCCTACTTCGGCACGTTCGACAACGAGGTCGTGAGCCTCGACTTGGGGACTGGCGACATCGTCTGGCGCTACGAGCATCCGCAGCGGCACTTCCCCTTCTATTCGTCGGCGCTCCACGTCGACGGCACCGTCGTCATCGGCGGCCGCGATCGCATGGTCCATGGCATCGACGCCGGGACCGGCGAGATGCGCTGGACGTTCATGACCCGCGCGCGCGTCGATTCGTCTCCCGCCGCCGCCAACGGCCGCGTCTACATCGGCTCCGGCGACGGGAGGTTCTACATCCTGGACCTGGACAGCGGCGAAAAGCTGTGGGAGTTCGACACCGGCGCCCCGCTCTCGGCATCCCCGGCAATCGCCGACGGCAAGGTGGTGATCGGCTCGCAGGACGGCGTACTCTACTGCTTCGGGTGACGACCTGTCGGAGAACGTTGGACGGCACGACCACACGCAGAGACCTCGCAAGGAGGGCGGCGCGGACGATAGGACTCCGCGTCAGCGCCGGGGCTTCCTCTACTACGGGGATCCTCCTCGCAAAGAAGACGAGCAGAAGACCCCAGCGGCGCTACTGTGGAAGCGCAACGACTCGAGAAGACGGTCGATGCCTCGCGCGAGCTGCTGACCTCGTCTCCGTTGGTGTCCTGCAAGAGCGCGGTGGACAGTTGCACGCGGCGACCGGCGAGCGCGACCGATGACGCTCCCCGATCGCGCCGATCGCGGCGATCGCGGCGCCGGAGGCCCGCCCGTGCCCGCTGATCTCGCACGCTACGGGAGGGTGAAGATGCCGGCGGCGGTGTAGGTCAGGTCGGGAAGCAGGACCGACCGCACGGTGTCGCCCCCGGTCGCCACCTGCGCGCAGCGGTAGGCGCCGTTCTCGAAAGCGTGGACTTCGATCGCCAGACGGACCGGGTCGACGATCCAGTACTCGGGCACGCCGTACCGCGCGAACATCTCCATCTTCCGGCCGCGGTCGACGGAGGCGGTGGAGGGCGAGAGCACCTCGACGGCGATGTCCGGCGCCGCCCGCGTCACGACTTCAGGATCGAGCAAGTGCAGCCGTTCCGCCCGGAAGAAGACGACGTCCGGCTGTACCACGTCGTACTCGTCGAAAACGATGTCGAACGGTGCAGTCACCGCGCACCCGCCCGATCTCCGACGGTAGTCGTTCAGCACGCTGCAGATCTCCCCGGCAGCGATCTGGTGACACAGCAGCGGTGACGGCATCACTACGAGCTCCCCTCCGTGGATCTCGTACCGGCGCCCGTCCTCCGGCATGGTCAGGAGGTCGCTGAAACCGAACCGTGACTGCATGCCCTGCACGGACGCCATCGTATCACCGCCTCCCTGCGAGATTCGTTCCAGGGGCGGTTCCTGCGTCGCCGTGTCGCCCGGCCGACAGGTGCGGCGGGACAGCCTACGCGAAGGGGAAGATGCCGTCGGCGGCGAAGGCCAAGTCGGGGAGCAGGACCGAGCGTACGATGTCTCCGCCGGTTGCCGCCTGCGCGCAACGGTAGACGCCGTTCTCGAGAGCGTGGACCTCTATCCGCAGGCGAACCGGATCCACAATCCAGCACTCGGGTACGCCATACCCCGCGAACATGCCCATCTTGCGACCGCGGTCGACGGCCGCCGTGGACGGCGAGAGCACCTCGACGGCGATATCGGGCGCAACCCGCGTTACCTCGTACGGCCTGACCAGGTGGCGCCGTTCGGCCCGGAAGAACACGATGTCGGGCTGCACCACGTCGTGCTCGTCGAACACGATGTCGAGCGGCGCGACGACCGCGATTCCGCCCGCCCTGCGTCCGTAGTCGCACAGCAGCATGAGCAGCTCGGTGACCGCAATCTGGTGACACGGCATGGGTGACGGGACCACGACGAGCTCCCCTCCATGGATCTCGTACCGGCGCCCGTCCTCCGGCATGGCCAGAAGGTCGCTGTAGCCGAACCGCGGCTGCATGTCCTGCATGGGCGCCATCCTATCACCGCCACTTGCATGCGAAACGCGTGCCGCGCAGCGCTCGCGACGGGAGCCGGCGGCGGCAAGGAACCGGCTCCCCGTGCTGCGGCGCAGCAGGCTGGTATCATGAACGTCATGAGTGAAGTGGCAGCGGCGGCGACGGCCCCGAACGATACGGAGGTCGGCAGCTACTTCGTCGCCAACTACCCGCCGTTCTCCACCTGGTCGGCGGACGCGGTTGCCGAAGCCGCGCGGCCCGCGCTCGCCGCGCCGGCCGCGGAGCATGTTCCGCTCGGCTTGTACCTGCACATCCCGTTCTGCCGCAAGCGCTGTCACTTCTGCTACTTCCGGGTCTACACGGACAAGAACGCGGCCGAGGTGCAGTCGTATCTCGACGTGCTGGGCCGCGAATGGGAGCTGTACGCCGAGCAGCCGGCCATCGCCGGAAGGCCCCTCGACTTCATCTACTTCGGCGGCGGCACGCCGTCGTTCCTGTCGGTGCGGCAGCTCCGCGGGCTCGTCGACCGGCTGTCGGCCGTCAGCCCCTGGTCGACCGCCAGCGAGATCACGTTCGAGTGCGAGCCGGGCACCCTGACCGAATCGAAGCTGCGCGCCATCCGCGAAATGGGCGTGACGCGGCTCAGCCTCGGCGTCGAGCACTTCGACGACAACGTCCTCGAGCTCAACGGCCGCGCGCACCGCTCGGCCGAAGTCTTCCGGGCTTACGACTTCGCCCGCTCGATCGACTTCCCGCAGATCAACATCGACCTGATCGCGGGCATGCTGGGGGAGACGGACGAGAAGTGGCGAGACGCGGTGGCGAAGACCGTCGCGCTCGATCCGGACAGCGTCACCATCTACCAGATGGAGCTGCCGTTCAATACGACCATCAGCAACGACCGGCTGCACGGCGCCGGACAGTTCCAGGAGACGGTCGCCCCGTGGGCGACGAAGCGCCGCTGGGTGGACGAAGCGTTCGCCGCGCTGGAACGGGCCGGCTACACCGTGGGCAGCGCCTACACCGCCGTCAAGCGCCCCGGCCGCACCAGCTTCGTCTACCGCGACCGCCTCTGGCAGGGCGCGGACCTCGCCGGCCTCGGCGTGGCGTCGTTCGGGCACGTCAACGGCGTCCACATGCAGAACCTCGACTCGTGGGGCGCCTATGCGCAGGCCATCGAGGAAGGACGCATCCCGCTCAACCGGGCCTACCGTCCGACGGACGAGGAGCGGCTGATCCGCGAGCTGGTGCTGCAGTTGAAGCTGGGCTCCATCCGGCCGCCGTATTTCCGGGAGAAGTACGGCGTCGACGTGCAGGAACGGTTCACGGACCCCTTCGCGTCGCTCGCCGCTGACGGCTACTTGGCCGACTCTTCGCCGGAGCGGATTCGATTGTCGCGCGAGGGCCTGCTGCGGGTCGACAGCCTGCTACCCCGCTTCTTCCTCCCGGCGCACACCGACATCCGGTACACGTAAGTTGCCGCACGATCTCCTTTACCCTCTCGACCTGGTCTACGAGCGGGCCGGCATCGAGGTCCCGCGGGCGGAGGCGATCGAGCCCGACGACATCCCGCTTCCCTACCGTTCGCTGCTCGTGCACGACATCGACATGACGCTGACGCTCGAACGCCATTTCGGAGGACGGGTGGTGCTGCGGCCGCTGTCGACGTTCGCCGAGGGCGGATCCTACTTCCGCCGCGTGCTGCTGGTGCAGGAGTACGCCGGCCAGCCGGTCGAGATGGGGGCGATCCGGATGCGGCTCGATGCCTTCGGGGACGAGATCCGCCGGCAGATCCTGGAGAACGAGATACCGCTGGGACGCATCCTCCGCGACGGACGCTTCGTGTACGAGAGCCGCGTCAAGGCGTTCCTCGCGGTCACCCCGAACTCGGAGATGATGGGAGTCTTCTGGATGCGGGAGCCGCGCGTGCTCTACGGCCGGCGCACCGAGATAGTGCGGCACGGCGCCAAGATCGGCGACATCGTCGAGGTGCTGCCGCTGGTAATACGATGAGCAGGATGGACACCGACGCGCGTTACGACTGCATCGTCATCGGCGGCGGCCCGGCCGGCGCCACGGCCGGAACCGTGCTGGCGCAGCACGGCCGGCGCATCGCGATCCTGGAACGGGAGACGCTTCCCCGCTACCACATCGGCGAGTCGCTGATGCCGTACACGTGGTTCACGTTCGAGCGGCTCGGCGTGCTCGACTGGTTCGAGCAGGCGGCGTGTCCGAAGAAGTACAGCGTGCAGTTCGTCTCGACGACCGGCAAGGTGTCGCAGCCGTTCTACTTCTTCGAGACCATCAAGCACCCCTGCTCGACGACCTGGCAGGTGCTGCGCAGCGACTTCGACCGAATGCTGCTCGACAACGCGCGGGCCAAGGGCGCCGAGGTGCGGCAGGGCACGGCGGTTCGCGAGCTGCTGATGGAGGACGACCGCGCGGTCGGTGTCCGGGCCGCCGGTCCCGATGGCGAGTCGTTGACGCTGCGCGCCGACGCGGTCATCGATGCCTCGGGACGAGACACCTTCCTCGCTTCGAAGCTGGGCTGGAAGCGGCGCGACCCCGACCTGACGAAGATCTCGATCTTCGCCTACTACCGCGGCGCGAAGCGCGACCCCGGGCTGGACGAGGGCGCCACCACGGTCGCCTATATTCCGGAGAAGGGCTGGTTCTGGTACATTCCGCTGCCGGACGACGTGGTCAGCGTCGGCGTCGTCGCCGAGGCTGACTATCTGTACCGGGACACCCGCGACCCGGAGGCGATCTTTGCGCGCGAGGCCGCCGAGTGCATCTGGATCGCCGACCACTTGAGCACCGGCACGCGCATCGAGCCGGTGCGGGTGACCGGCGAATTCAGCTACCGCGCCGAGTCGATTGGCGGCAACGGCTTCTGCCTGGCCGGCGACGCGTTCTCGTTCCTCGATCCCGTCTTCTCGACCGGTGTGTTCATGGCCCTCAAGAGCGGGGAGATGGCCGCCGACGCGGTCCACCGGGGCCTCGACGAGGGCGGCGTGACCGCCGCGACTTTCGTCGACTACGAGCGCGACATGCGCTGGGCCCTCGACCAGTTCCGGCAGCTCGTCCTGTCCTTCTACAACCAGACCTTCAGCTTCCGCGACTTCATCCGGGCCCATCCGGACCTGCACCCGCGCCTGGTGGACGCCCTTGTCGGCAACGTCTTCGCCGATCTCGGACCGCTGTTCGAGGCGTTGCGGGAATTCTCGGCGCGGACATCCCGGCCGGAGGTTGCGGAACCGGCCGCCAGCGGGTCCTGAACCCGCCCGACCTGCGCGGACGGCCTCCCGTGCAGTTCGCCGTGGATGCCGCCCAGGGGGGCCGTCCATGTGTCGCGGCGTAAAATGTGCCGGTGATCAGCGAGCACCGGTTGAAGCGACGGGTACAGTTCTACGAAACGGACACCGCCGGCATCGTGCACTTCTCCTGGTTCTACCGCTACATGGAAGAGGCCGAACACGCGCTCTGGCGCGAGGCCGGCCTGAGCATCGCGCCGCGGGATGCTTCCGTCGGCTTCCCGCGGGTCGCGTCGTCGTTCGACTTCCACAGGCCGTTGCGGTTCGAGGACGAGTTCGAGGTGCTTATCCGGATTGCGGCGATCGGCGCACGGTCGATTCGCTACACCGCACACATCACGAAGGACGGGACCGCGGTCGCCACCGGCAGCCTCACCATCGCCTGCATCGCGAAGCGGGCGGGCACTCCGCTCCGGTCCACGCCAATCCCGCCCGAGATTGCCGGCCGATTCGAGGTCGCGGCACCGCTTCCCGACGCATGACCGCCGACCACCGGCTCGTCCCGGACCTGACGACGACGCCGAGCGGGCGGGTCGACGCAGCGGACGGCGAGTGCCAGCCGCGCGCGGCGCTGGAGGCGCGGCAGGCCGAACGACTCGGCCTCCTGCTCCGCAGCCTGCGAGGCCGCAACGGCTTCTACGACCGCAAGCTCGCCGCTGCGGGAATCGACACGGACCGGCTTGCGCTGCCCGCCGATCTGGCTGCGTTGCCGTTCACCACGAAGGCCGAGCTGGTGAACGACCAGACGGCGTCGCCGCCCTGGGGGACGGTGCTGACCGAGCCGCTCGACCACTACACGCGCTACAACCAGACATCGTCGACGACGGGACGGCCCCTGCGCTGGATCGACACGCCGCAGAGCTGGCAGTGGATGCTCGACTGCTGGAAGGCGGTCTATCGGGCCGCCGGCGTCACCGCGCGCGACAGGATCCTCTTCCCGTTCTCGTTCGGACCCTTCCTCGGATTCTGGACCGCGTTCGACGCCGCGACGCAGGTCGGGGCGCACGCGGTCCCGGCCGGCGGGATGACCAGCGCACAGAGGCTCGGACTGATCGAGACGCTCACCCCGACGGTGATCTGCTGCACGCCCACCTACGCGCTGCGCCTGCTCGACGTGGCGCGTGAAACGCCAGGGAGCGATCGCCTGTCCGCCGGTCCCGTCCGCGTGATCATCGTCGCCGGCGAGCCTGGCGGCAGCATCCCGGCCACCCGCGACCGAATCGAGCGCGGTTGGGGAGCCCGGGTCATGGACCATCATGGCCTGACCGAGGTCGGCCCGGTCAGCTTCGAGTGCGTCGAGGCGCCCGGGCTCCTCCATGTCAACGAGCTGGAGTTCATCGCCGAGGTCGTCGATCCCGACACCGGCGCGGCGGTGGCGGACGGGTTGCAGGGCGAGCTCGTGCTCACCAACCTCGGCCGGACCGCGAGTCCCGTCATCCGCTATCGGACGCGCGACCTGGTGATCCGGACCCGGGAACGATGCGCCTGCGGGCGGACACTCGCGCGACTCGTCGGCGGCGTCGTCGCCAGGGCCGACGACATGGTGAACGTGCGCGGCGTCAACGTCTATCCGGCCGCGGTGGAAGCGGTCTTGCGCAGTATCGATGCGGTCGTCGAGTATCGCTGCACGGTGCGAGCGAAAGGAGCCCTGCGAGCCCTTGCGGTCGAGGTCGAGGTCGCGCCCGGCGGCGAGTCGGCGACGACGGTTGCAGCCCTGGCCACGGACCGCCTGCGGGAGGCGCTCGGGTTGAGCGTGCCGGTTACCGCGGTTGCCGCCGGCGTGCTGCCGCGTTTCGAGATGAAGGCCCGCCGTTTTGTCATGGAGAGCCAATGACCATCACAGGAATCGCCAACATCATGCTCGGCGCGTCGGATCTCGATTGCTCGCGCTCGTTCTACCGGGACAGGCTCGGCCTGGTCGTCAAGCAGGAGATTCCCGGTTTCGTCTTCCTCGAGACCGGACCGGCCACGCTCTGCCTCAGCTCGGCGCACGCCAGACTCGCGGAACAGCCGGGACCTGTCGAACTGGTGCTGGCCGTTGCGAGCGTCCGCAGGGCCTACGGCGCGCTCAAGGACAATGGCGTCGAGTTCCTGCGCGAGCCGGCCAACGTCACCGGCGAATCGTGGGCAGCCAATTTCCGCGATCCGGACGGGCACCTGCTGTCGATCTTCGGCCCGGAGTGACGAAGCGTAGTAGCATGTGCGGGTTCAACACGGCCTGGAAGGCTAGCGGCGTTCAAGGAGGAGTATTCGTGCGTCGATCCATCTCTCGGTGGCTGGCAGGTGTCCTGGGCGCCTTGGTGTGCCTGACCGTCGCCGCCTGTGGCGGCAGCGGCGATGCGGGCGACGATGCGCCGGCGCGGCAGTTCCTCAGCATGGGCACCGCCCCGCCCGGAGGCGCATTCTTCGTCGTCGGAAGCGCCCTCGCGGAGGTGGTCAACGAGACCGGCGGCGACCTCGGCTACAACGTGACGGCCGAGGCGACGAGCGGGTCGCAGGAGAACATCCGGCGCCTGGCAAGCGGCGAGCTCGACTTCGCCCTGTCGAATGCCGCCATCACCTACTTCGCGGTGCGCGGCAGCGAAGGCTGGGACCGCGCCTACCCGGTCCGCTCGGTCATGACCCTGGCCCCCAACGTGGCGCTGTTCGTGACCCAGGCCGGGTCGGGCATCGGCAGTATCGACGACCTGCGCGGGCGGCGCGTCAGCGTCGGTCCGGCCGGGGCCGGCTTCGAGTACTTCGTCGGCCCGCTGCTCGCGGCACACGGCGTCACCTACGACGACTTCTCGCCGCTCAACGCGACGCAGCAGGCCGCCGTCGACATGCTGACCGACGGATCCGCCGACGCAACGTTCCTGGGCGGCGCGGTGCCGACCGCGTCCATTACCCAGGCCGCCGCCTCGATGGAGCTCACGTTCATCCCGTACGGCGAGGAAGAAAAGCAGGCGCTGATCGACGAGTACCTCTTTTTCCGCCCCGCCAGCATCCCGGCCGAAACCTACCGCGGCCAGGCCGAGCCGTTCGAGGGGCTCGACGTCGGCTCGATGCACGTCATCACGTCGGCCGGCGCGCCGGACGACCTCGTCTACAACTGGACCAGGCTGCTCTACGAGAACCGGACGCTGGTCGTCGAGAAGCACGCCGCGGGCCGCGCCATCAACCCGAACAACGTGGTGCGGGACACCGGTACGGAGTTCCATCCGGGCGCGATTCGCTACTACGAGGAAGCCGGGATCTGGCCGCAGGCCGCGCCGTGACGCCGGAATCCCCTGTTCCCCGCGACCTTCGGCTCCTGACGAGCGGCACGCTCGGCGTGCTGTTGTGCGCCTTCACGCTGGTGGAGGTCAACTACCCGCTGCTGGCCCCGCAGAGCCGTCTGGCATTCTTTGCGCTCGTGGGGCTGGCACTCTGCTTTCTGAACGTTCCAGTCCATCCATCGCTGAGGGACGACCCGCGCGCCCGCGCCGGCGACATCGTGCTCGCGGTGCTGGCCGTGGCCTGCTGCGGCTACATCGTCGTCCAGACCGATCCGCTGTTCGCGGCGTGGTGGATCGACGGCCAGACGCTCGGCAATCGGGCCGGCTTCGAGACCGCGTTCGATACGGCGATCGGGCTGCTCGGCCTGCTGCTGGTGATCGAGGCGGCCCGGCGCGCCCTTGGTCTGGCCCTGCCGCTGCTGGCGGGGGCCTTCATCCTCTACGCGCTGTTCGGGTCGACGTTCCCCGACTGGCTGTTTCCACACCGCGGCTACACCGTCCCGCGCATCGTGGCGCAGACGTTCCTCCACAGCCAGGGCATTTTCGGCGTGGCACTGAACGTGATGTTCACCTACGTCTTCCTGTTCGTCATCTTCGGGGCGTTCCTCGAAGCGACCGGGGCGACACGGTTCATCGTCGATTTCGCGGAGCGGGTGTTCGGGCGCAGCTCCGGGGGGCCCGCCAAGGTGGCGGTCCTGAGCAGCGGCCTGATGGGGTCCCTTTCCGGCAGCGCGGTCGCGAATACCGCAACCACGGGAACATTCACGATCCCGATGATGCGCAGCGCCGGCTTCCAGCCGGTGACGGCGGCCGGCGTGCAGGCGGCGGCCAGTTCGGGCGGGGCTCTGATGCCGCCGGTGATGGGCGCGGGCGCCTACATGATGCTGGAGATCGTCGACCCGCCGGTGACCTACATAGAGATCATCCGCGCGGCGCTCATTCCGGCGCTCCTGTACTACCTGTCGCTCATTCTGATAGTGCACTTCCATGCCCGGCGGATGTCCATCGCGACCGAGGGGGCCCCGGTCGACACGGCGCCGGCCGCCAAGGAAACCCCCGCGGCGGCGGAACGATCGCACGCGGCGGGAATCGTCTTCGGTTCGGCGCTCGGCAGCCTCATCCTGTTCCTGCTGCTCGGTTACACGGCGTTCCGCGCCGTGACGCTGTCGCTGGTGGTGATCGTCATCGTAAGCAGCTTCAGCAAGGCGACCCGCCTGGACTGGCGCTTCACGATTCTGAGCCTCGTCACCGCGGCCCGTGGGGTCGTGCCGCTGGTGGCCGCCGCGGCGTGCGTCGGCATCATCATCGGGATCGTGACGCTGACCGGCGTCGGTACGCGCCTGCCCGCGACGATCATCCCCCTGGCCCAGCAGAGCCTGTTTCTCGCGCTCGTGCTGATCATGGTTTCTTCGATCGTGCTCGGCATGGGGCTGCCGTCGGCCGTCTGCTACCTGCTGATGGCGACGCTCATCGGCCCGGTGCTCGGCAACCTCGGCGTGATTCCGCTGGCCGCGCACCTGTTCATCTTCTACTTCGGGATGATGTCGATGGTAACGCCGCCGGTGGCGCTGGCCGCCTACGCCGCCTCGTCCATCGCCGGCACGCGCATCATGCCGACCGGACTCGCGGCGTTCCGCTTCGCACTGGTGGGCTTCACGCTGCCGTACATGTTCATCTACCGGCCGGAACTGCTCATGCTGACCGCATCCGGCGAGCCGGCCGGCTGGCTGCAGATGCTGCTGCCGGTCGCCATCGCCACGCTCGGCGTCACCTGCTTCGCCGCCGGTATCGCCGGGCAGCTTCGGCACCCGCTCGGTCTCGTGCCGCGTCTCGCGATCTTCGGAGCGGCGGCGCTCCTGTTGGCGCCCGGCCCGTCCGTGAATCTGGCGGGAGTCGGGGTTCCACTCTTCGACGTGGCGGGCGTCGCACTGTTCGGCGGCGTGCTGGCCGCGAACCGCCAGGCCGACAGGGGCGGCGGGTAGCCGAGGGTTGCGGCCCACCGCCGCGACATGCCACACTGGCGCCCGGGGGTAGACTCGAGGGTAGTCGCGTTTCCCGGTCGGCGCCGTGCCGTGCCCAGCGACCGACGGACGGACGACCGCATTCCGAATCCGCGCGGCATGGACTTCAGCAGCTACCGGCTAGACGCCAAATTCTACGACGAGGTGTTGCGGCCCGACGGCACGCCGCGAGCGCATTCCGCGCCTCTCGTTGATGCCCTGGCCGCGATCTCCGCCGCCGAACTTGGCGAGATTCAGGAGCGGGTGACACGCTCGTTCCTCAACGAGGGCATCACTTTCACGGTCTACGGCGACGGCGAGGCGGATGAACGCATCATCCCCATCGACTGCATACCCCGGGTTCTGCCGGCCGCCGAGTGGACGGAGCTGGAAGCGGGCCTGAAGCAGCGCGTCCTCGCCCTGAACCGCTTTCTGTGCGACGTCTACGGCGACTGCCGGGTGATCGCCGACGGTGTGGTTCCCGAGGAGATGGTGCGGGGCTGTCCGCACTACCGCCGCCAGATGCGCGGGGCCTCGCCGCCACACGGCACGTGGGTGGCGATCTGCGGCACCGACATCGTGCGGACCAACGACGGCTTTCTGGTGCTGGAGGACAATCTGCGGGTGCCTTCCGGCGTCTCCTACATGATCGCCAACCGCAAGGCGGTGAAATCGAACCTGCCCCGGCTTTACCGGCGCTGCCGGGTGCGGGAAGTGGAGCACTACGGCGACCTGCTGTTGCGAACGCTGCGCGAGCTGGCGCCGCCGAACCGCCCGGATCCGTGCATCGCCCTGCTGACCCCGGGCGTCTGGAACGCCGCCTTCTACGAGCACATGTTCCTGGCCCATCAGCTCGGCGCGGAGCTCGTGGAGGGTCGTGACCTGTTGACCCGCAACGGCTTCGTCTACATGCGCACGACCGAGGGGTTGCGCCAGGTTGACGTGATCTACCGGCGCGTGGACGACGACTTCCTCGATCCACGCGCCTTCCGGTCCGACTCGCTCCTCGGCGTGCCCGGCCTGTTGCAGGCGTACCGGCTCGGCAATGTAACCCTGGCGAACGCGCCGGGAACCGGCGTGGCCGACGACAAGAGCGTGTACGCCTACGTACCCGACATGATCCGGTACTACCTGAGCGAGGAGCCGATTCTCGCCAGCCTGCCCACCCGCCTCTGCCGCCGTCCCGAGGAACTCGAGTACACCCTCGACAATCTGGACAAGCTGGTCGTCAAGCGCGTCGGGGAAGCCGGCGGCTACGGCATGCTCATCGGACCCCACGCCACGCCCGCCGAGCGCGACGCCTACGCGGCCGAGTTGCGCGCGAATCCTGCCGACTTCATCTCACAGGAGGTGCTGTCGCTCTCGATGGCCCCCTGCCTGATCGACGGCCGTCTGGAGCCACGGCACGTCGACCTGCGACCGTTCGTGCTGCGGGGCCGGGAGACCCGCGTCGTCCCCGGCGCGTTCTGCCGCGTTGCCCTCCGCCGGGGCAGCATCGTGGTGAACTCCAGCCAGGGCGGAGGCGGCAAGGACGTCTGGGTGCTGGAGTCCTGACATGCTGGCGCGGAGCGCGGAAGGACTGTACTGGCTGGGCCGCCATGTCGAGCGGACCGAGAACCTCTGCCGCCTGCTGCGCGAGCACATGAGCGCGCTCGTCGACCGGCCGGTGCGGGAGATCAACTTCGGTTGGCGCCGGATCTACGGCACCCTGCACAGGCGACCGCCCGGGCCGGCCCTCGGTGTGGCGGAAAGCGACGAAGACTATGCCCTGGCCGACTCCTACACGCTGGCCGACGACATCACCTTCGAGCGCACCAATCCTGGATCGATTCTCAACAGCTTCTCCAACGGCCGGGAGAACGCTCGCCAGATGCGGCACTGCATCAGCGCGGAGATGTGGACGTGCCTGAACCTGGGGTGGCTGCGGCTCGGCACGCGCCACATAGAGGACATCTGGAAGGCCGCCCCGGAAGAGTTCTACGCGGATCTGGCCCGTGAGATGAACCTGTTCGCCGGGGTGGCGGACTCCACCCTGTACCGCGACGACGGCTGGCGCTTCCTCCAGCTCGGTCGACTCGTGGAACGTGCGCAATTCACGGTCGCCTTGCTGCTGGCGCATCTCGACGGCGTGCGATCGTACGCGGAAGCGCCCGACAGCGAGTGGTCGAGCCTGCTGCGCATCTGCCTGGCCTTCGACACCTACAAGCGCCACTACGGCGCAGAGATGCGGCCGGCGCGGGTGCTGGACCTGCTCGTCGATGACCCGCGTCTGCCCCGGTCGTTGTGCCGCGCCGTCGACTCGGCGGCAGAGACGCTCGCCGCGATCGCGCTCGGGCCGGGCCCCTCGGGCGCCGCCCGGAAACTCGCCGGCGACCTCACGTCCACGATGCATCGACCGTGGCCCGGCGTGCCCAGTCTGGAAGACCACGCGGAACGCCTGCGGCGTCTGGCCGGCGAGTGTCTCGGATTCCACGACATGGTGATGGCTGCTCACGTGAGCTACGATCCGGAAGGTGCGCCCATACGCTAGTATTTCGTGTGTGCCCGAAGCCACCAAACGGCGGTCGCTACATCCGCCGGTGCCGGTGCAGAGCCGGCCCCGAGACAGAGGTGACACATGACCGAATTGTCGAGCGGCGAGCTTCAGTTCATCTTCAACACGTTCTCGTTCCTGCTCTGGGGCGCGCTGGTGATGTGGATGGCGGCCGGCTTCACGATGCTGGAGTCCGGCTCGGTACGCACCAAGAACGCCTCGGTCATTTGCCTCAAGAACATCGGCCTGTACTCCGTCGCCGGCATCGCCTTCTACCTCATCGGCTACAACCTGATGTACGTCGACGTCGGCAGCGTAATCGGCTCGTTCCGCTTGCTCCGCGAACCGTCGGCGGACGAGCTGGCGCTGCTTGCGGGGACCCAGGGCGCACGGGAGGCGGTGATTGCGACCGACTACGCCGTCATGTCCGACTGGTTCTTCCAGATGGTGTTCGTGGCGACCGCCGCGTCCATCGTCTCCGGTGCGCTGGCGGAGCGAGTCAAGCTCTGGTCGTTCTTCGTCTTCACCCTGGTGCTGACCGCGTTCATCTACCCGATCGTCGGCTCCTGGACGTGGGGCGGCGGCTGGCTCAGCGCCATGGGCTTCCAGGACTTCGCCGGATCCACCATCGTGCACGGCACCGGCGGCGCCGCCGCGCTGGCCGGCGCGCTCGTCGTCGGACCGCGGCTCAACAAGTTCCGCGATGACGGCACCGTCACCATCACCCCCCCGTCCAACATCCCGGTGGTTACCCTGGGCGTGTTCATTCTCTGGTTCGGCTGGTTCGGTTTCAACGGCGGGTCGCAACTCGCGATGGGAAGCGCCGCCGACGTGCTGGCGATGAGCCACGTGCTGGTGAACACCAACCTGGCGGGAGCCGCCGGCGTCATCGCCGCGATCGCAGTGTCGCGGCCAATCCTCGGGCGGATCGATCTTCTCGCCGGCCTGAACGGCGGCATCGCCGGGCTCGTGTCGATCACCGCGGGGCCCGACATCACCGGACACTACTGGGCCATCGTGATCGGTGCGATCGGCGCCGTCATCTGCACCGCCGCCATCAAGCTGCTGGAAAAGCTGAAGGTGGACGACGTGGTCGGGGCGGTTCCCGCGCACCTGTTCGCCGGCGCATGGGGTACGATGGCTACAATCATCGCGGCCGGCGCCGATATCGGCGTGCAGCTCCTCGGCGTGGTTTCCATCGGCGCGTTCGCTTTCGCCACCTCATGGCTGACGTGGATGGCGCTCGAGAAAACGATGGGCGTGCGCGTGTCCCGGAAGGTCGAGGAGATGGGACAGGACGTGGCGGAGTTGGGCATCGACGCCTACCCCGAGTTCGTGCTCATGCCGGAGAAGGATTAGGAAGACTCGCGGAATGGCGGACGCCGAAGCACTGGAAGCGGAAGAGAGCCCTGGAGAACCCGCGGGACCACCCAGCGGAAAGCACATCTGCGTCTACCTGGGCGGCAACCTCGGTCGCGAGCAGCGCTACGTCGACGAGGCCGACGCCCTGGGCCGCATGATGGCGGCCGAGGGTATCGGACTCGTGTACGGCGGCGCCCGCGTCGGACTGATGGGTGTCCTGGCCAGCGCCGTCCTGACGAACGGCGGCTTCGTCACCGGTGTGGTTCCCCGGCAGTTGTCGTACCAGGAGCTTGCCCACGAGGGACTCAGCCGTCTCCTCGAGGTCGACACGATGCACGAGCGCAAGCACCTGATGCAGGAGCTGTCGCAGGGCTGCATCGCTCTGCCAGGCGGGTTCGGCACGCTGGAAGAGATAATCGAAGCCCTGTGCTGGTCGCAACGCCCGCTCGAGCTGCACGAGAAACCGTGCTGCTTCGCCAACATCGACGGCTACTACGACCACCTGTTCGCGTTCCTCGATCACGCCGCCGCGTGCGGGCTCCTGCTGCCGCAGAACCGGGTGCTCGCCAGACAGGCACCAACCGCCGCGGCGGCGTTGCAGGTGATTCAAACCGCGTGGAACGAAGCGGAACAGGCCATGCTCGATGTGATCAAGTCCTACGAGGCGTGATCCGCTCGGAGACCGGTCAGCGTCGCCGGCGCGATTCTGCGGCGCAGACGCCCAGGAGCCTGAGCCGCAGAACGCAACGAAGTGAGTTCTGCGGGTGCAAGCTCCTGGGGCGGTGGGGGATGGCGCCGAACACGGAGCCCCGCAACGGGTTTGGCGGCGCTAGGACGAGGCAGCGAGAGCCGATTCGCGAGAGTCCTTGATCGGGATAATCCGATCGAAGCCGCTGATCCTGAAGACCTCCTCGATGTGGTTCTTCATCGAGCAGAGAACGAGCGTACCCTCTCCCGCCTTCAGCGCCTTGGCGGCGATGAGGAGCACTCGCATGCCCGAGCTGCTGATGAAGTCGAGCCGGCTGAAGTCGACAACCAGGCGCCGCTCGCCACTGCTGACGTGATCCATCACGACGGACTCGAACGAGCGGGCGTTTCCGCTGTCCAGCCGGCCGACCGGCAACAACACCAGTACGTCCTCGTTCCGTTCTTCCGCCACTTCGATGTCCATCGATACACCTCGGCGCTGGAGCGAGCCCTCAGCGGGCCTCCGGCGTCAGATCATGTTCCAGCGTCAACCGGTTCTTGCCGTTGACGTACTCGTAGTTCACACGGTCGGCGAACGTCTTGATCAGATGCAGGCCCAGGCCGCCGACCGGACGCTCATCAACCGCTGACGACAGGTCGGGGTCGGGGTTCGCGGTCGGATCGAACGGCTGGCCATTGTCCTCCATGGTCAGGGCCAGCGACGTCTCGCCAACCTGCAGCGTGATCTCGATTCTCGGACGCGTGACTCCCCGGAGGCCGTAGCTGACGGTGTTGGTAATCAACTCGTCGAGAGCCAGATTGATCATGTATATCTGCTGATCGGGCAGCTTGTTCGCGTCGCCGAACTCCTCGACCATCTGCGCCAGGCTGCGCACCGCCGACAACCTGGGCGACAGCGAAACGTGCAACTCATCCATCATCGCCACGGACGTTTCTCCTGCGCTGGGGACGCCCACCGCGCGGTTCGCGTGTTTGCCGTGACAGAGGCATGCAAGACCAGGCCGGGACACCAAACCGCGCCGTCAGGCATCGGCCAGGGCGGACTCGCGCGTATCCCGGATCGGGATGATCTGATCGAAACCGCTGATCCGGAAGACCTCGTGAATGTGGTCCGGCATGGCGCACAACACGAGCTTTCCCTGGCTCGCGTGCAGCTTCTTGGCGGCCATGAGCAGGACGCGCATCCCGGAGCTGCTGATGAAGTTCAGGCGGCTGAAGTCGACGAGCAAGCGCTGTTCGCCGCTGCCGACGCGTTCCATGACGATGGACTCGAACGAACGCGCGTTCGCACTGTCGAGACGCCCAATCGGCAGCAGCACCAAGGCCCCGCCGTCCCGTTCCTCGGCAACTTCGATATCCATCGATTCTCCACCTGCACGTCGGGTTGACAAAACGAAACGGAGACGTCCGTCCTACGCCCGGGTAAGGTCGTGCTCCATCGTCAGACGATTCCGGCCTCCCACGAACTCGTAGGCAACGCGGTCCGCGAAGCTCTTCACCAGGTGCAGCCCAAGTCCACCGATGGATCGCTCCTCCAATGACGACGTGACATCGGCGTTCGTGTCCCGCGTAGGATCGAACGGCTGACCATTGTCCTCCATCACCAGAATCAGAGTGTCCGCACGGACCCGCATCCGGATCCGAATCTCGGCGTCGGCCTTGTCCTCGAGACCGTGCGTAACCGTGTTGGTGATCAGCTCGTCCAACGCGAGATTGATGACGAATACCTTCGGATCGGGCAAGCCGTTGGCGTCTCCGAACGCTTCCACCATGCTCGACAACTCGCGAACCTCCGACAGCCGGGCCGGTATCGTCACGTTCAACTCTTCAGCCATTGAGTGTCGTTTCCCGCTCGCAGGACCCAATACTGTAGCAAACTCCGGTCGGCACGCTGCAAGACCGGACGTGGAGTCATCAGCGGCGGCGCAACACGAGACAGGTCATGTCGTCGGCGGCCGGAGCGCCCGCGGAATAGCCGAGAATCTCGCTCCAGACGTGGTCCACGATCTCCTCGGGCGAGCGAGAAGACGCCCCGTCGAGCGTCGTCTCGAGCCGTTCCTTGCCGAAGAGCTCGCCGCTCAGGTTCACCGCGTCCGTCAAGCCGTCCGTGTAGAGGAAGAGTGCATCGCCGGGACGCAATTCCTCCTCTCGGCTCTCGTACTCGAAGTCGTCGAGCACGCCCATCGCCACGCCGCCGGTCATGGGGAGAGGCCGCCGTGCATCGTCGGCCGCCACGAGAAACGCCGGTTCGTGGCCCGCACAGACGTAGCTCATGACGCAGCGATCGAGATCGACTATGCCCAGCACGCCGGTGACGAACAGCCCCATCGGGTTCTCACCGCAGAGTCTTCGATTGGCTTCGGTAGCGATGGCGCCGACGTCGGCGTTCTGGCTCTGGGTAGCAGCCGCGTTGATGGCGCCCTGAGAAGCCGCCATGAAGAGCGCCGCCGCCACCCCCTTGCCGGAGACGTCGCACACCGTGAAGAAGAGCTTGCCGCCGGACGGCTCGAGCACGTCGACGAAGTCGCCGCCCACCTGTTGCGCCGGGGTCATCCGCGCGTAGGCCGCGAAGCGGCCGATGTTCACGTTGCCTTCCCGCACCAGGGCGGCCTGCACCACCTTGGCCATCTCCAGGTCCTGCTCCAGCGCCCGTTGCGCGACGCGCAGGCTGCGGTTGGTCTGCTGGAGCTCCTCGGTGCGCGCCGAGACCATCATCTCGAGCTGCTCTTCGCGGTTGAAGACCTGCACCGTCATGGCCTCGAACACCCGCGCCAGGCTGCCCAGCTCGTCGGTGCGCTTGATTACGTTCTCGAGCGGGCCTTCGTCGGGCTGCTTGCCCGCCTCTACCTGACGCGCCGCCGAGGCGATGACCTCGATCGGGTGCGTCAGCCAACGGGTACCCCAGAGCGCCGCGGCGGCGGTGAAACCGAGCAGCACGAAGGCGATCAACGTGGTGTTGAAGGCCTCGGTCGACACCGTGCTCGCGATGTCGTCGAGACTGACCGCCAGGGCCAGACCACCGATGGGGATGCCGCCGGCGTTGATGATGGGCGAGGCGACCCAGATGCCGCGGTCGGCCGGCGACAGCAGGCTGAGACTGGTCTCGCTGACCACCTGCCCGCGATCCATGGCCTGTGCCACCACGGCTTCCGCCCGCCGCGAGAAGGTGCCGGCGGCGTCCACCGCCCCGGTTCCGACCTGCCCGGACCGCGGCGCGGCAGCCGCCAGGTCGCGGTCCAGGTTGACGACCCAGAGCGCCTCGAGATTGCGTGAACGGACCAGCAGGTCCGCCTCGCGCTGATACACCGAATACAGCAGGTTTCCCGCGCTCCCTTCGATCGGAATACCCACCTGAACGGCGCGCGGGGAGCCGGCGCCCGCGACCGCTACGTACTTGTAGACCTCGCCATCGGACGCGCGAGGCGCGGTCGCCAGCTCCAGACTGTGCTCCGAGCCGTCGAGGAGCGGAGCAAACTCGTCGCCATGCGGCACTCCCACCGCCGCGCCGCCCGCCAAGGGCGGCAGCAGGCTGGAGTAGACCACGGAGCCGTCCAGATCCACGACGCGGACCTCGCCGATGACGGTGGAGTCGACGATGCGTCGCAGCCGGTCCTCGATCTCCTCCGTCGACCATCCCGCCTCCTCGGCGGCCGACACGAAATGCCCGAGAATGGTCGCCTGCACCTGCATTTGCTGGCCGATGATGCCCTCGACCACGGCCGAGACGTCGGCGCGTTGCGTGGCGTAGACGTTGGTCAGGATCTCCTGCTCGCCAAAGACGAGCGCATTGCCTATCTGGACGATTCGATCCTGATCGACGCCCCCGACCCCGACGTACTTGTAGACCTCCTGATCGATCTCCCGTACCTGCGCGGGCTGCGTGATCACGTCGTCCACGTCCGAGCCCAGCAGCACGTAGAACTTCGATGCCTGCGGCTGCACCGTCGGGTCGGGATCGAAGCGGAAAGGCACGAGCTCCCCGTTCTCGTCCCGCACGTTGGTGAGGTACGAGAAGCCTACGCTGTCGGTGATCCAGAACTCGTCGAGCACCGTGCTCGCCACGATGGCATCGAGAGACTCGATGATGCGCGGCGGATCCTGCCCCGCGGCCTCGGCCGCGGCGACCATGTGCGCCGCGATGCGCGCCTGGGCCGTCATCTGGTCGTCGAGCGTCGCGTCGAGCGTGCGGGCGACGTTGGCCAGCGAGATCTCGCCCATGTCGGCGAAGCTCGCCGAGAGGAGCTCGGCCAGGTGCACGGCAGACGCCTCGGCCTCGTCGCGGAGCGCGATGGCCGAGTTGTAGAGCATCGTGGCGGAGGTCGTGGTGATCGTGACGGTGAGCAGGGCCGCCAAGGCCAGGAAGCCCCGAACCGCCAGACGCAGTCCCTTCCTCATCACCCGGATCTCCGTGCTCGGCGCATCCAGTGCCTGCGTCACAATTCGATTCATCTCAGGCTCCCGCGCGGCGGCGGGACATCACAGGCGCCACATCACCCACAACTGGGCGACGTTGTCGTCGTCGTCCACACCCAACTTGTTCCGCCAGTACTGGTACTCCACGCCGAGAAAGAGCTGATTGGCGGCGCCGGTCAACGCCTTCCCGATGTCCCACCCGAGCTGCGGCTGCACGAGAATCCAACCCTTCACGGGCTGGTTCAGCTCGTTGGTGGCGGCCCCGATGTACTCGGCGTGACCGGTGAACCAGAACGACTGGCTGCCGAGATCGAAGGCGGCACCCCAACTGGCGTCGACCATGAAGCTGTCGGTCGTCCGGGGAGCTCCGCCCCGATCGAGACCGCTGCTGGCGTCGATGAAGGCAGTGAAGTCCGTGTTGAAGAAGACAAAGCCCGGAACCTGCCAGGAGAGCCGCGCCCCGGGCAGCCACTTGAGGACGTTGGCGTCGCCGTCGAAGTTGACGCCGCCGATCAGCGCGACGTCACTCACCGGTCCGCCGCCCACCGTCCGGCCCGCCAGCTTGCCGAAGCTCAGCGTCGGATACCACTCGCCGTAGAACTCCAGGTCGTTGAAGCCGTCCGCAACGCCGTCATCGAGAATGTCGATGAAGACGAAGCTGTCGCCGAGCGACCAGCTCGACGCCTGCTGAACCGTCAGAATATGCGTAAAGTGACGCGTGCGGGCGAAAGGGTTCGCGAGCTTGCCGTACTGGTAGTGAAACTCCGTCTGCGCGGCCGACACCGCCGGCACAGCCAGCAGAAACGCCGCGACCGCGGCCCAGCACCGGCGCGCACGGGTCCACGCGATGTTCGTCATCCCGGAATCATACCTATTCTCCGGCGTTCATGTCCCCGGGAACCGGCTCGCGGCAGGTCCCGAGCAGCATTCCGAACCCGATCGATGGGCACCTGCAGTCGGGATCTTTCGTTTACGGACGAATTTCTGTTCCTGCACGGCCATCAACGCCACGACCGAGGCCGCGTAGTACGATGGCCGGATGCCCGCCTCGGCGAGGGATCTTCTGAACCGCGTCTTCGGATACGAGCGGTTCCGCGGGCAGCAGGAAGCGATCGTCGAGCACACGATCGCGGGCGGCGACAGCCTGGTGCTGATGCCGACGGGCGGCGGCAAGTCGCTCTGCTACCAGATTCCGGCGCTGGTGCGCCCCGGCGTAGCGGTCGTCGTCTCGCCCTTGATCGCACTGATGCGCGATCAGGTCAACGGGCTCCTGCAGGCCGGCGTGCGAGCGGCGTGCCTCAATTCGACGCTCGCTTACGGCGAGGCACTCCACGTCGAGGCGCGGCTGCGGGCCGGTGAGATCGACCTTATCTACGTTGCCCCGGAGCGGCTCCTCGGCGAACGGACGCTCGCCCTGCTCGGCGAGATCGACATCGCACTGTTCGCGATCGACGAGGCGCACTGCGTCTCGCAGTGGGGCCACGACTTCCGCCCGGAGTACCTGCAGCTTTCGGTCCTGCACGAGCGGTTCCCGGCCGTACCGCGCATCGCCCTGACCGCGACGGCCGACGAGCCGACGCGCCGGGAGATCCGGGAGCGGCTGGAACTCGACGACGCCCGGGTCTTCATCGCGGGCTTCGACCGGCCGAACATCCGCTATCGGGTGGTGCCGAAGCGAAGTCCCCGCGAACAGCTTGCACGGCTGCTCGACACCGAACACCGGGGCCACGCCGGCATCGTCTACTGCCTGTCGCGCCGGCGGGTGGAGGAGACGGCGGCGTGGCTGTGCGAGCGCGGCATCGGCGCCCGCCCGTACCACGCCGGGCTCGGCGCCCGCGAACGGGCGAACGCACAGGACGAGTTTCTGCGCGTCGACGGGGTCGTCATCGTCGCGACGATCGCGTTCGGGATGGGGATCGACAAGCCGGATGTCCGCTTCGTCGCGCACCTCGACCTGCCGAAGAGCCTGGAGGCGTACTACCAGGAGACAGGCCGCGCCGGGCGCGACGGGCTGCCCGCGACCGCCTGGATGGCCTACGGGCTGCAGGACGTCATCACCCTGCGGCAGATGGTCGACGGTTCCGAGGCGGACGCGGCGCGCAAGCGGCTCGAGATGCGCAAGCTGGACGCGATGCTGGGCTACTGCGAGCTCACCACCTGCCGCCGGAAGACGCTGCTTGCCTACTTCGGCGAGACGCTGGAGGAGCCGTGCGGCAACTGCGACAACTGCCTGGAGCCTCCCGAGTCGTGGGACGCCACCGAGGCGGCCCGACAGGCGTTGTCGTGCGTCTATCGCACCGGACAACGCTTCGGAGTC
>CATQHX010000037.1 GCA_958296065.1 Vicinamibacterales bacterium
CGTTGCGAGGACGCTGGATTGAGAGGCGCGACACCCGTGTCAGTTAACCGAAAACCGCTTATTGGACGCAGAGTCTGTTACGCGTTCCGAGCCCCGGCGCGTCTGCAGCTCGTTGTTGGCCGGCGGCTGGCAGTGCAGCTCCCCGGGAAAGAGATCGATGAGCGCCCTGCGCAGGAACTCCCGTGGCCCTCTGTTCTGTAGCTTTGCCCTTGACAGACATCTTCATCCATGATTCGGCTCGCCGGGACCCGTTGAGGCTCGACACCGACGTTGACATCGCAAGAACCGGTAGAAGGAAATCGCAGCATGCACTTTATCGTCTTCGCCACCATCAGAGAGGAAATGGAACAGGCGCGCGAGCGCCAGTCTGACGCATTTGCCGCCTATCTTCGCGATCGCACCCGTCATCCCGACGTAGCCGTTCATCACGGGGGGCCGACGCTCGGCGACAATGGAGAGGCCGTCAACGGACTGTGCCTTGTTGTCGAGGCTCCCTCGCTCGACGCGGCGCGGGCATTCGTCGCCGCCAGTCCTTATGGCCAAGCGGACCTACTCGCCGAGTCCAACGTCCGGCCGTGGAAATGGTTGACGGGGCGCCCCGCCTAGAAGCCCCGGCCAAGACGCCCCCGTAGTGAGCCCGTTTCCGCCTGGACGCGGGCGGCTCCGCGGGGGGAGCCGGTCACGCGGCCGTGAGCGTCCGCATGCAGATCACGGGCGGGATGGGAGGTGTCCTGTGACCGCCGGCGACCCGTCGCGCGGCCCGGGCGTTCGCTACGAGCCCGACGAGAGTCCGCCAGCGGGCATCACCCTCGGCTGCGGCGTGCAGCTGGTGGTGCTCGGCCTCGCCAGCATCGTCCTCATCCCTACGATCGTGATCCGGGCCGCCGGCGGGACCGACGCGTACCTGTCGTGGGCGGTGGTCTGCGCCGTCGCCGTCAGCGGCGTCTGCACCGCGCTGCAGGCGGTTCGGCTCGGCCGGGTCGGCGCGGGATACGTGCTCACGATGGGCCCCGCCGGGGCCTTCATCGGGGTCTCGGTCGGCGCCCTCTCGGAGGGCGGTCCCGCCCTGCTCGCCACCCTCGTCGTCGCGTCATCGCTCGTCCCCGTCGTCATCTCCCTGCGTCTCGCCCTGTTCAGGCGTCTGCTCACCCCGACCATCGTCGGCACCGTGAACATGCTGGTGCCGGCCACCGTGCTGCCGGTCGTCTTCGGCCGCCTGACCGAGGGTCCGCCCGGCGCGGGCGTGCTGAGCGCGCCCCTCACCGCGGTGGCGACGATCGTGGTCATCAGCGCCATCTCCCTGAAGGGGGGCGCGACGCTGCGCCTGTGGGCGCCCCTCGCGGGGGTCGTCGCGGGGTCGGTGGTCGCCGGATTGCTCGGCCTCTACGATCCCGGCCGCGTGGCCGGGGCGCCGTGGATCGGTCTGCCCCCCGGGGCCTGGCCGGGCGTCGAGCTCGACCCGGGGCCGGCGTTCGCGGCGCTGCTTCCCGCCTTCGTGTTCGTGGCCGTCATCGGCGCCATCCAGACCATCACGGGCGGCGTCGCCATCCAGCGGGTGTCGTGGCGCCGGCCGCGGGCGGTCGACTACCGGGCGGTGGAGGGGGCGGTGGCCGCCGACGGCATCGGCAAGCTGCTGTCCGGCGTCGCCGGCATCATGCCCACCCAGACTATCGGGGTAAGCGTCCCCACCGTCGAACTCACGGGAGTCGCGGCCCGCGCGGCGGGCATCGCGGCCGGGGGCCTCCTGATCGTGCTGGCGTTCCTGCCCAAGCTGGTCGCCATCGTCCTGGCGATACCCAGCCCGGTCGCCGTGGCCTATCTCACCGTGGTGCTGGCCATGAGCTTCGTGCGCGGCATGACGGAGGTCGTGCAGGGCGGCATCGACCACCGCAAGGGGCTCATCGCCGGCGTCGCGTTCTGGGTCGGCGTGGGCTGCCAGAACGGCTTGATATTCCCCGACCTGCTGGCCGAGCTCGCAGGCGGCCTGCTTCAGAACGGTATCACCGCGGGCGGCCTCGTGGCCATCTTCATGACCCTGTTCCTCGAGCTGACGGCGCCCCGCCGCCAGCGCGTCGAGGCGGCCCTCGACCTCGCCGCGCTGCCGAAGATCAGGGACTTCCTCCAGACGTTCGCGGCCCGCAGCGGCTGGGGCGAGAAGATGGTCCACCGTCTGGACGCAGCGAGCGAGGAGACGCTGCTGACGCTGACCCGGCAGGACGAGGTCCGGGACGACCGCGAGCGGCGCCGCCTGCTGCTGCAGGCCCGCAAGGAGGCCGGCGGCGCCGTCCTCGAGTTCATCGCCGCGGCCGGCGAGGAGAACCTGCAGGACCGGATGGGGCTGCTCGCCGACCGGCCCGACGACGTGCTCATGGAGCGGGAGGTCTCGCTGCGCCTGCTGCGCCACATCGCGTCCTCGGTCCGGCACCAGCAGTTCCACGACTCGGACATCGTGACCGTGAGGGTGGAAGTCCCGGAGACGGAACGTGGGCGGGGGTGAAGCCGCGACGGGCCGGTCGGCGTTCGTGCTGCGCCTGCTGTCCGGACCGGCCGCCTTCGTGGCCGTTCGCGCCGCGCCGCTGGCCGACCTCGCGCCCGAGGCACACTTCGCCCTCAGCGCCTACGCCTGGACCCTCGCATGGTGGGTGACCATGCCGGTGCCCTGGACGGTCACCAGCTTCCTGCCGTTCGTGCTCCTGCCCCTCGGCGGGGCGATGCCCTTCGCCGACGTCGCCGCCCGCTACGGCCACACCATCCTGCCCTACGTGATGGGCGTCATGCTCTTCGGGCACGCGTTCCGCAAGCACGGCCTCGCCCGGCGCATCGCCCTCGCCACGCTGTGCCTGCCGGGGGTGGCGCGTTCCGGCGGCGGTATCCTGCTCGCGCTCATGACCGTGTCCGCGGTGTTGTCCGCGGTGGTCAGCGACCTCGCAGTCATCGTGACGATGTCGCCGATCGCGTTGTCGATCACGCGCTCGGTGGCTACCGGGGCTACCGGGGCCGGGCGCATGACGGCGGGGGCGAGTCTCGCCGTCCTCTACGGCGCTGCCGCCGGCGGGCTGGCGACGCCGGCGGGCATCGTCTTCAATGCGGTGACGCTCTCGCTGTTGGAACGCTTGACCGGCTACAGCGTGACGTTCACGCAGTGGATGTCGACCGGCGTCGTCCTGACCGCGGTCCACCTCCCGCTGTGCTATCTGGTCCTGAAGCTCATGCTGCCGCCGGAAGTGCAGGCCATTCCCGACGGCGCCCGCTTTCGCCGGGAGCTGGCGCGGCTGGGCCCGATGAGCCGGGGCGAGAAGAACGTCCTGTTCGTCCTGATCCTGATGCTGGTCCTGTGGATCCTGCCCACGTTCGTCACCATCGGCTTCCTCGACATCTGGTACGTGCCCCCGGTGGCCATGGTGCTGCTCTTCGCGCTGCCGGTGGACGCGAAGCGCGGCGAGACAACCCTGGAGGCCAAGGACGTCCAGACCGGGATCGGATGGAACGTCCTGTTCCTGGTGCTCGGCGGAATGGCGCTTGCGGACGTGTTGGCCAGCCTGGGCGTGACCGACTGGCTCGCCGCCATGCTCGCGGGCAACGTCACCGCGGGAACGTTGCCGTGGCTGGCCGGACTCGCCACGCCGCTGTTGACGCAATTGGCCAGCGGAACGGCAACGTCGATGATGGTCTCCACGATGCTCTTTCCGATTGCGGACACTCTCGGCTACAACCCGGCGATTCTCGCCCGCATCATCGCGGGCACGGCCCAGGCGGTAGCGCTCCCCTGGTCGGGTCCGGCGGCGGCCGCGACGTTCGCGTTCGGGGCGGTCGGACTCGGGACGATGTTCAGGGTGGGCGCCGTCGTCACCGTCCTGACGTCGATCGTCGTGGTTGTGGTGAGCATGATCCTGGTGCCGGCGCTCCAGGCGTTCATCGTGCCGTGACCAGCACCGACACCCGAGGCGTTTGGCCCCGCCGCACCTCTGGTGACCTGGGCCCCAAGCGACACACCTGCCCCAGCCTCGATCACCGTCGGGTCCGCCGGTAGGCCGGCCCGGAAGCGCGCCGCGACCACCGCCGTCGACGCGCTCGACGGCGCCGGACTACACTCCCCACACGGCGATCGGCCGGCCGTCGACGTTTTCCTTGCGGCGGAAGATCTTCCGCCTGTTCGGTTTCCGCCGCTCAGTCGCCTCTAGTAGATAGACAAGGACAAAAGCCCAGACGGGCGGGCCGATTCGGAATCGGAATCCCTGGCGGCCACGGCCGCCCAGGACTCCTCCGCGATCGAGGTGTCGCTCTCCCTCGACCGGTCCACCCGGCAGCTGATTCAGCAGGGACTCCGCAACGAGGGCTTCGAATACCCCTCGATGGGAACCTGATGGGAACCTGAATGCGATCGAACGCTGCTGACGCTCGCCGCGACGTGCGCTACGAGCCCGACGAGAGGCCGCCCGCCGCGCTGTCCCTCGGGCTCGGAGCGCAGTACGCGATGCTCGCCGTCTCGGGCATCGTGCTGAGCCCGACGATCCTGGTCCGGGCCGCCGGCGGCAGCGATGCGTATGTGATGTGGGCGGTGTGCGCGGCGTTGGCCATCTGCGGGGTCACGACCGCCGTCCAGGCAGTGGGCGTCGGGCGCGTCGGGGCGGGCTACGTGATGTTGATGGGCAGCAGCAGCGCCTTTCTCGCCGTCTCGGTGTCGGCGCTGGAGCAGGGCGGACCGGGTCTGCTGGCGACCCTGATCATCGTGTCGTCCCTGTTCCAGTTCGCCCTGGCGGCCAGGTTGTCGGCCCTGCGGCGAATCTTCACCCCGACGGTGGCCGGAACCGTCGTCATGCTGATCCCGGTGTCCGTGGCGCCGGTCATCCTCGGCAGGCTCTCCGACGTGCCACAGGGCGCGTCGCCGGCGGCAGCGCCGGTCACGCTGAGCGTGACGCTGCTCGTCGTCGTCGTGACCGCCCTCCGCGGTTCCGGTCTCTTGCGCCTATGGGGGCCGGTCGTCGGCATCGTCGCGGGTACCGTCACCGGGGGGCTAGCCTTCGGACTGTACGATACGGAGAGCGTCCGCGAGGCGGCCTGGATCGGGCTGCCGCCCTTTGCCTATCCCGGACTCGACCTCGGCTTCGGACCCGAGTTCTGGGCCCTGCTGCCGGCGTTCGCGCTGGTGACGGTGGTGGGTGCGATGGACACGCTCGGCGACGGTGTCGCCACCCAGCGCGTGTCCTGGCGCAAGCCTCGCGCCATCGACTTCAGGTCGATCCAGGGCGCGATGTCGGCCGACGGCCTCGGCAACCTGTTGTCGGGTCTGGCGGGAACGCTTCCCAACACGACGTACGCCACGGGCATCTCCATCGTGGAGCTGACCGGCGTGGCGGCCCGCTCGGTCGGCGTCTCCATCGGGGTCATCTTCGTCGTGATGGCGTTCATGCCGAAGTTCATCGCGCTGATCATCGCTATCCCCGGTCCGGTGGTGGCCGGCTACTTTATCCTGCTGGTCGCCAAGCTCTTCACCTTCGGCATGGAGATCCTCCAGCACGACGGGCTCGACTACCGGAAGAGCGTGGCGGTCGGCCTCGCGTTCTGGCTCGGCCTCGCGTTCCAGCTCGACTGGATCTTTCCCGAGTACTTCCAGGGGCTCTGGAGCGAGATGCTGGGCAACGCGATGACGGTCGGCGGCCTGACCGTGATCGCGCTGACCTTGTTCGACGAGCTGACGGGGCCGCGCCGCCAGCGCCTGCGGGAGGCGCTGAGCGTCGAAGCGTATCCGAAGATCGATGCGTTCCTCGCGAAGCTCGGCTCCCGCCGGCGATGGAGCGGGGAGATGACCGAGCGCGTTCGGGCGGTCGGCGAGGAGACACTCCTGTTGCTGATCCGGAGCGAGGGGGAACGAGCGGCGGTGGACAGGCGGCGCCTGCTGCTGGTGGCGGGCGGCGAGGGCGATACCGCGGTGCTGGAGTTCATCGCCGCCACCGACGAGACGAACCTCGAGGATCGGATGGCCCTGCTCGGCGAACGGGCGGCGGGCGGAGGGATCGAGCAGGAAGTGTCGCTCCGGTTGCTCCGCCACTACGCCTCGTCCGTGCGTCACAGCCAGTATCACGACACCGACGTGATCACGGTCCGCGTCGAGTCGGCTCACGCACGATGAGCTACGCCAAGGCGGAGTGAAACCGCGCCACGGCCGCGCAGGACTCCTCCGCGGTCGAGGCCTCGCTCGCCCTCGACCGGTCCACCCGGCGGCTGATTCAGCAGGGACTCCGCAACGAGGGCTGCATCCCCGTACCAGTTGAGGTCGGGAATCGGAAGAGGCGCGAAGGAGTCAGCGTGAGGCGAATCGAGAGCCCGCTCGTGGTGACGGCCCTGGCGTTCGTCGTGCTCGCGATCCCGTGCACGTCGTCGGCGTCCGTGACGCCGCGGAGCGACCCGCAGCAACAGGGGGAGGAGCCGACCGACGCGCCGGCCGGGGAGCTGGGCCGCGCGCTCGGGATGACGCCGGCCGAGGTCGAGGCCCTGGGACTGTCGCCGGACGAGATGCGGCGGCTGCTCGCGGGATTCACGGAGGAGGCGGTGGTCGTCGGCTCCCGCGCCCAGCCCCGCAGCGCCACCGCGTCGGCGGTCCCCGTGGACGTGCTGGCTGCCACCGACCTCGTCAGCCGGGGGGCCGGCGACCTGAAGGACCAGCTCCGCACCATCGTCCCGTCGTTCAACACCAACACCCAGCCCATCAGCGGCGGCTCGACGGTGGTCCGGCCCGCCATGCTCCGCAACCTGGCGCCGGACCACACGCTGATCCTCGTCAACGGCAAGCGCCGCCACCGCTCGTCGATAGTCGACTGGCACGGCGGCAACGGCGTGGCGTTCGGTTCGCAGGCGCCCGACATCTCCGCCATTCCCGCGATTGCCCTGCGGCAGATCGAGGTGCTGCGCGACGGCGCCGCGGCCCAGTACGGCTCGGACGCCATTGCCGGCGTGATGAACTTCCAGCTCAAGGACGCCCGCTCGGGCGGCAGCGTCGAGCTCAACACGGGGATGTACCGCGCCGGCGACGGGGAATCGGCCCAGCTCGCCGGCAACGTCGGCCTGCCGCTCGGCGCCACCGGGTTCGCCAACCTCAGCCTGGAGTACGGCAACGCGAACCCGACCGACCGGGCCGCCCCGCGACGCGACGCGATTGCGCTCATCGCGGCCGGCAACACGCACGTCCGCTCCGACCGTCCGCAGGTGTGGGGCGATCCGGACGTCGACGACGATCTGAAGCTGTTCGGCAACTTCGGCTACGCCCTGCCGGGCGGGGTGGAGCTGTACTCCCACACGAGCTACTCCACCCGGAAGGTGAGCTACGGCATCTTCTTCCGGAACCCGAACACGCGGCTCGGGGTGTTCAGCAACGACCGCGGCCGCACGCTGCTGGTGGGCGACGTGCTCGCGGCGAGCGGCATGGGCTCGGCCAACTGCCCGACGGTCGCCGTCACCGACCTCGTGCCGGACCCCGTCGCGCTGCAGCAGGTGGCCGACGACCCGAACTGCTTCACGTTCCAGGAGCTGTTCCCCGGCGGCTTCACGCCGCAGACGGGGGGAACGGCGACCGAGGCGTCGCTCGTCGGCGGCGTGCGCGGCGGCACTTCCGGGGGCTTCAACTGGGACCTGAGCGGCTCGGTGGGCGCGCACCGCGCCGACTTCTTCGTCCGCGACACCATCAATGCATCGCTCGGCCTCGCGTCGCCGAACGCGTTCGACGTCGGCCGGAACCGGCAGCGGGACGTCAACGTCAACTTCGACGTCTCGCATGCCGCCACCGACCGGGTCCACGTCGCCGCCGGCGCGGAATGGCGCGACGAGCAGTACGGCGTCCGCGCGGGCGACCCCGCGGGCTGGGAGATCGGTCCGTACGCGGCGCAGCGCTTCACGGCCGGCTCGAACGGCGTCTTCGCCTACACCCCGCAGCAGGCGGGCGCCTGGAGCCGCCACAACGTCGCGGCCTACGGCGACCTGGAGGTGACCGGCACGGACGACGCCTGGACCGTGGGGGCGGCGGTCCGCGTCGAGAACTTCGAGGACTTCGGCACGACGACGAACGGCAAGCTGTCGGGCCGCTTCCGCTTCGTGCGGGGCAGCGTGAGCACGGGGTTCCGGGCGCCGACCCCGGGCCAGCAGAACGGCCTGCAAATCCAGAGCTGGTTCGACCCGACGGTCGGCGACCTGGTCAACAACGCGGTCATCCCCTCGATCTCGCCGGTTGCGCGGCTGCGCGGCGGGGCGCCGCTCGAGCCCGAGACGTCGGTCAACTACACGGCGGGCGTCGTGTTCGGCGGCGGTCCCTTCACCCTCACCGCCGACTACTTCCGCATCGACGTGTCCGACCGGATCGGCATCACGAGCAACTTCACGCTGACGCCGGCCGAGACCGCCGCGGTCGTGGCCGGGGGATTCGCGGCCGCCGAGAGCGTCAGGAACTACCGCTTCTTCACCAACGCCTTCGGCACGACCTCGCAGGGCGTCGACGTCGTCTCGACCTGGACGCCGCTCGCGCTGCGCGGGAACACCGTCATCAGCGCCGTCGTCAACCACACCGACACCGAGGTGACCGACAACGCCAGGGGGCTGCTCGACGGCCGGCGGCTCGCCGAGTACGCCTACGCGCTGCCGCGCACGCGCTGGAACGTCGGCGTGACGCAGCGCGTCGGCGGGGCGAGCCTGCTCGGCCGCCTCAGCTACTTCAGCGGCTGGTACGACTAC
>CATQHX010000038.1 GCA_958296065.1 Vicinamibacterales bacterium
GAGGCTCGGCGACGGCTCGGAGGCGCGACTGCCGTCACCCCGGTCGTGGAGGGCCGCGAAGACGCGGCGCCGGCGACGCAGACCGACCGGCAGGACGACGAGACGCAGCAGGCCCGGTGGACCGTCTGGGGAGACAGCCTGACCATCGATGTGGGGCCGGAGTGGCAAGAGTCTCCCCGGACGATCACCGGGGAGAACATTACCATCGACTTCGGGCCGGAGTTGCGGGAGCCCTTCGAGGAAATCGACTCCCGGCTGGCCGAGACGTTCATCGGCGCGTTGAGCGATTCCGACGCCAACGTCCGCGCGCGGGCGGCACAAGCGCTCGGACGACATCGCGTGCACGCGGCGGCCACGGTCCTGCGCACCGCGCTCGGGGACGAAGACGCGGATGTGCGGAAGCGGGCCGCCTGGGCCCTCGGCCGGATCCGTGACGACGCAGCGGTGGACGGTCTTCTGAATCTGTTGCGGGACCCCGACCAGGGGGTCCGCGAGCGAGCGGCCTGGGCCCTTGGCAGGTTGCGGAATCCGGCCGCCGTGGACGGGCTCCTCGCGGCCCTCGAGGACGCCGACGCCTTCGTGCAGGAACGCATCGCCTGGGCCCTCGGCCGGATCCACGATCCGCGGGCGACGAACGCGCTGATCTCGGCCCTGACCCTGATCGTGGGCGACGCCCGCCACGAGGTCATCGGGGCGCTGGCCCGTATCGGCGGCGAGCCGGCGATGGAAGCGCTCATCGGCCAGATGGACGCGGACGAGCCCGAGGTTCGACGCGCGGTCATCGACGCGCTCAGCCGCGGCAACTGGATCTCGACGGACGAATCCGCCGACACGCTCGTACCACCCGGGCCGCCGCGGGGCTGAACCCCACGGCATGAGCGGAGCGACCGCCGGCGTCCATTGCAGCGGGCAAGCTATACACTGAGCATCGATGACCCTGTCTCCGCCGCGCCCCGTTCCGGCGCCGGTGCGTGACTTCCTCCGGCTGCTGATGCTCCTGCTCGCCGCGCTGGCGGGATGCTCCGAATCGCAGCAACCCGCCGATCCCGCGGATTTCCCCAACGAGTTCACCGGCTCGGCCGCCTGCCGCGACTGCCACATGGAAATCCATGACCGCTGGCGGGAAACCCTGATGGCCAACGTGCTGGTCGATCCGCGCGAGCGGCCGGAGATCGTCCTCGGCGACTTCGAGACGCCGCATCCGCTCGTCACCTTCCGGCCGGAGGACGTCACGTACACCTACGGGAGCAAGTGGAAGCAGCGCTACTTCACGCGGCGCGGCGACGACCTCTTCGTCTTCCCGGCCCAGTGGGATGTCCAGAACGGGGAGTGGCGGCGGTACGGCGCCCGGCCGGGCACGGAATGGTGGGTCGAGCACTACCCCCCGGACCAGATGCAGCGGCCGACCGGGCCGCTGTGCGACGGCTGCCACTCGGTGAACTACGACGTGCGGGCCAAGACCGTGACGGAGTGGAATGTCGGCTGCGAGGCGTGCCACGGCCCGGGCCGCGCCCACGTCCTCGACCCGGTGGCGGATACCGTAGTCAACCCCGCCGACCTCGATCCGGTCCGCGCCAACGACGTCTGCATCCAGTGCCACTCGCAGGGCATGCCGCTCGCCAACCCCATCGCGGGACGCCATTTCGACTGGCCGGTCGGGTACCGGCCGGGTATGCGCCTCAGCGAGGTCTGGGAGCTGGACGCGCCGCACCTCGGCGAGGAGACCTTCACGCACTGGCCGGAGGGCTCGGCGCACAAGAACCGGATGCAGGGCAACGACTACGTACAGAGCCAGATGTACGTCAAGGGCGTCACCTGTGCTGACTGCCACGATGTCCACGGCACCGAGCACGAAGCGGACCTGGTGGCTCCCGGCAACGAAGCCTGCACCTCGTGCCACCAGCCGCAGCTCCAGCCGGGTCCGATCGGATCGCTGGAATACCACACGCGGCACGCTTCGGACAGCGAGGGAAGCGCGTGCGTCGCCTGCCACATGCCGCGGATCGCCCGCACCGTGGGCGATGTCAACGTGCGCAGCCACACGTTCCGCTTCGTCTCGCCGGCCGACACACAACGCTACGGGGTCCCCAACCCGTGCACGTCGTGCCACACCGACGAGACCAACGAGTGGGCGCTGGAAGAGCTGCGCGCCTGGCCGCACGTCTCACCGTGGCGAGTGGCGCCGTGACGCTCCACCCGCTCCTCGTACACTTTCCGATCGGGCTGATCGTGAGCGCCGCGGTCATCGACGTCGTGGCGCTGGGGACCGATCCGCGCTCGACGCTGCGGCGCGCGGCGACCGGTCTGTACCTGGCGGGAGCTGCGGCCCTGGTGGCGGCGTACCTCACCGGCCGTAGCGACGCCGCGCTGGTGCGGATACCCGGTCCGGCCCACGGGATCGTCGACGAGCACTGGACCTGGGCGCTACGGACCACCGTCTACATGGGCGTCTTCGCACTGGGCCGCCTCGGCCTCGTGCTCGCGGGCCGCTTGTCCGAACGCGTCCGGTGGTTGCCGGTCGTCGCGGCGGGACTCGCCGGTGTCCTGCTGCTGTTCCAGACGGCCGAACGCGGCGGACGCCTGGTCTACGAGCACGGCGTGGGCGTGGCCGCACCGAGCGTGCGGTAGCGCCCCGAAACGCCTTGTCGTTCCGCCCTGTCCCTATCTGCGTCCCGCGGCCTCGAGAGCCCGCTCGCCGGCCAGCGCGTTGGCGATCGAGTAGTTCCCTTCGTGACACGCGTACTCGTAGATGACGTAGCCCGGCGGGCTCTCGAGCGGCAGCTCGACCGTGAAGGGGCGGGTGTAGGTCGCCTCGTCGTGAATCGTGTAGCGGTACTCGATCGTGTCCTCGTCGATGCGCGTGAACCGCTCGACCGCCCGCAGGTCCCGAGTGCCGGGGAATCCGCGCCAGGTCGTGTCGTCGCGGTAGTGCGTCGTCTCGACCACCAGCGTGCCGCCCTCCCAGCGGCCGCGCCCGTCGCCGTTCCACTGCCGGATGCGACCGTCTATCGGTGCGCGCCCGTCCAGCGGCACGACGCGCACGTCGTGGATCATCTCGTTGAGGATGACGACCTGCCCGGGGGTCTGAAAGATGTGGTAGGCGTTGCTGTAGCCGGACGGCACCGGCGGCACCCGCTGGTAGGTCATGCAGCGTTCCTGCAGTGGCCGGTCTGCCCACGAATCGAAGGGGTGGGCGCGGCGGTAGTCCTGACGTTCCGCCTGGCGCCGCCGGGCCTCGGGCGTCAGGGGCGGGAGCCTCCCGTCCGGCGGGTCGACGATGAGCGAGGTGCGCCCGGTGGACTCACCCCGATCCCACCAGACCTGGTCGTACGCCAGCGCGAGGTCCCGCTCGGCGGAGAGCTCGTCGCGGCGCTCGGACGTCGCACGGGTGGCGTCGTTCCGGTTCAGCTCCGCCACCTCTTCCTCCGTCAGGAACTCCCGGTCGGCCGCGTCGACCGGCCGCTGCAAGGGAGTGAACGTGGCGTAGGACCAGATGCCCTGCAGGTCCGGATCGCCCCAGGGAGTCGTGAACGCCGCGGGCTCCTCGGCCGGCGCGGGCTCCTGACCGGCCACGAGAGCCGCCGTCGAACACGTCACCGCGACCGCCGCCGCCACCGACCGCACCAACCATGGACGAGTCATGTCACCCTCCCGCGTTTTGCCGGCGCCCGGTCCGAAGGCGCCCGCCCGGTTCGTCGAAACCGGTCCGCCATCTCTGCTTCCTGGTGACGATATACCGACGGCGACTGCTCCGTTGCGCCATGGCGGCGAGCGCCGCGAGAGCGATGAACGAACCGGCGCGGCGGTCGGCGGCGTGCAGGGGCAGGTTCCGGCCAGCAGCCCGTGGCCGGACTCGCGCGATCATGCGACGGCCATCGGACAGGCGCCGCACGCGAGTGATAGGCTTCGAAGCGTTCCCCACCGGCTCGGACTGCCCTGCTCGACAGGAGATCGAGAATCATGCGCACTCTTCGCCCGGCTCATCGTCGTCTGCGCCAGCACCGTTTCCCGCGGCGCAGGCTCCCGGCCTTCGTCATCAGCGTCGTCGTCGTCGTCGCCGCCTTCGCGGTACCGGCGGCCACGCCGGACTCGGCCCTCGGGCAGGAGCGGCGCATCCTCAGCCCGCCCGGCCACTCGGCGGTGCAGGTGGGCGGCACCTTCGATCCGGTGCAGTACGGCTATCTCGGCGGGCGGTGGATCGACGTCTACTACGGGCGGCCGCTCAAGCGCGGACGCGACCTGTTCGGACCGCCGGACTGGGCCGAGATGCTCAACGACGGCGCCCCGGTATGGCGCGCCGGCGCCAACCAGTCGACACGTCTCGTTACCGAGGCGCCCCTGGTCATCGGGGGCACGCGGGTCGAGCCGGGCGAGTACACGTTGTTCATCGACCTGTCGGACGAGGCCTGGACCTTCATCCTCTCGACGTGGCCGGCGCAGGAGACCTACGACTTCGAGAACCGCGACGCGCTGTTCGGCGCCTTCGAGTACACCGACGACCGCGACGTGCTGCGTACCCCGATGGAGCTGGAAACCCTGCCCGTCGCCTTCGATCAGCTCTCGTGGCAGTTCCTCGACATGACCGCGACCGGCGGCCGGCTGGCGCTGCTCTGGGACACGAAGATGGCGTCGGTGCTGTTTTCCGCCGGGGAGCAACCGTGAGAGCTCGCCGAGGGTGCTACAGCACCGCCGCGACGTCGGTGTGCGAGAAGTCGTGCCCCTTGAACAGGAGGGGCAACCCGGTCGCCTTCGCCAGCGCGAAGGAAAAGCAGTCGCCGTAGTTGTGGTTCGCCTTCCCCGGCGCCCGCCCGCCCCTGGCGTACGCTTCGTAGGCCTCGACGGCGATCTCCGCATGCTCCGCGGTCACGTCCTCGACGCGCACGTCGCTACCCTCTCGTGGGTACCGTCCGATGCCGGGCTCGGGAAGCTCTGGATTCGGCCGGACCTATAATCCCCGGCATGACAGACGTACGAGACTGGAGAGCGCTCAACGACCGCCTCGTCACCACGCTCAAGCCGTTCGCGGAGCCGCTGGCAATCTCGTTCCACGGCCCCGGCGAGACGCCGCCCGCGTCTCGCGGCGAGGTGCGCTACCCGGCGCCGAACGAGCACGGGCGGACCGGGCAGGTCCCGGCCGGCTGCGTCTTCTGGATCAAGGGCGCCGGGACCACCTTCGCCACCGTCGCCGCCGACCACGCCAACTGCAGCGTCGGCAGCTACACGCACGGCTTCATCACGCTGGAGGAAGCGGCGACGAAGGACGACGTGGGAGCGGTGCTCGAGGCCGGCTGGGTCGATCAGGCGGCGGTGATGAGCCTGCCGCACGTCGCCGAGCGGCCGGAGTCGGTGGTGTACGGACCGCTCGCCGAGCGCACCACACGGCCCGACGTCGTGCTGCTGCGCATCACCGGCCTGGGGCTGATGACACTGAAGGACGCCTTCCCGGAGATGCCGATCGAGGGCAAGCCGCAGTGCCACATCGTGGCCATGGCCAAGGACCGGAACATGGTGGCGGCCAGCGTCGGCTGCGCCCTCAGCCGCTCACGGACGGGGATGCGCGCCGAGGAGATGACCTGCGTCATCCCGGGCAAGCGCCTGCCTGAGGTGATCGAGACGCTGGAGGCGACGGTCGGGCTCGACCGGGCGATGGCGAGCTACGCCTCGGCCGACGCGAAGCGGTTCGGTAGAGTATGACGAGACTGTTTCGCCTGTTGCTGCTGGGCGCCCTGGTCCTCGCCGCGCCGCACGCACCCCGGGGCGCCGGGGCCCAACCGTCGGGGCCGCTATCCGACGGTGCGCACCGCGGCTACCTGGCGGCGCGGCTGCTGGACGGCGGCGAGCTGCAGGTCATCGACGAGCTGAACGCCGGCCGCCTGTTCGTGCCGGCGTCGGTGCTCAAGGTGGTGACGGTGGCGGCCGCCCTGGAGCACCTTGGCCCCGGCTACCGCTGGCGCACCCGCCTGACGACCAACGGATCGGTGGCGGGCGGCGCTCTCGACGGGGACCTCGTCGTCGAGCCGGGGGCCGATCCCACCTGGGGCGAGTTCTTCGACGACGGTGCCGACGAGCCGCTGGCGGCGCTCGCCGGCCAGGTGCGCGCACGCGGCGTCACGCGGGTGACGGGCGACCTCATCGTGGACGCCGGCCGCTTCCCCGGCCGCCTGCATCCGCTGGACCGCTCTTTCGGCGACCTCCCTTATCGCCATGGCGCGCCGCCGGCGGGTCTGGCGGTGGACGAGGCGACCATCACGGTGCGGGTCGCGCCGGGACCCGCGGTCGGAGCGCCGGCCCGCGTGCGGGTCCCAGCCGGCGTCGACGCGATCAACCGGACGCTGACCGTGGGGCGCGACCGCCACGGCGCCGGCAGCCTGGACTTCCTGCCCGTATGGGGCACCGACACGCTGCTGCTGCGCGGCGAGTACCCGGTCAGCGAACAGGCCTTCACGATCCCGGCCAGCGACCCCGCGCCCGTGCTGCGCGCGGCACGGCGGCTGCGCGATGCATTGCACGCTGCCGGCGTCGCCGTGCAAGGAACCGTGCGGCTCCAGGCGCGCACCCGGCCCGCGCCCGAGCGGGCCGCGGTGCTCGCCGAGCTGCACTCGCCCCCGGTCGAAGAGCTCCTCCCGGAGATCCTGACCAGAAGCCACAACTGGTACGCCGAAACCTTGATTCTCACGCTGGGGCTGGAGGTGGCCGAGACCGGCCGCTTCGATGACGGCGTCGAGGTCGTGGCCGACTTCGTGGAGGACCTGCCGGACCCGGGCACCCCCATTCCGCCGGAACCGTCGCTGCGGGACGGCTCGGGACTGTCCGCCGCCAACCTCATCGCGCCGGCGACCGTCGTGCGGGTGCTCGCCCACGCGGCCGGTCGGCCCTGGGCCGGGACGTTCCTCGACGCGCTGGCCGGGCGCGGCGAAGGCACGCTCAGAGCGTGGCCGCGCCTGCCGCCGATCGCCGCCAAGACCGGGACGCTGCGCCACACCATCGCCCTGGCGGGGATCATCGGCCCGGACTCGGACGCCCCGATCGTCTTCTGCTACTTCGTGAACCACAACACCCGGCCGCGATCAACCGCAAGGGGCGAGATAGCCGCCGCGCTCCGGCGCTGGCAGGCGGCCGGGCGCTGAACCGGCAGAGCGCCACCGCTCGGCAGGGACGATGCCGCCTGCGTGGGCGAGCCGTTGCCGGGCGGGAGCCGGCCAGCAGGGCACCCGGGCGAGCGGCTACCGCCACCAGTACTGGGCGATCCGAGCCGACCGCCGAACCGCACGGCCGGTGCTCACGCGCACGCGCCCCTTTTTCGGCTCGCGCGCATACAATGCGGATCCGGCGTTCACCCCGGTCTTGCCAGGAGGATCGCGATGCAGATGCCAGTTTCCGCCCGCACGGTTCGAGGAGCCCTCGTCCTGCTCGTCGTGGGAATCGTGGGGGCGACGCTGGCGCCGGCCGGATCGACGGTGACGCACGCCCAGTCCGAGGCCGACTTCGTGCCGGTCACCGACGAGATGCTGCAGGATCCGCCCGCGTCCGAATGGCTCATGTGGCGGCGGACGCTCGACGGGTGGGGCTACAGCCCCCTGGATCAGATCGACAAGAGCAACGTCGGCGAGCTGCGCATGGTCTGGTCGCGCGCGATGACCGAGGGGCGCCAGCAAGGCACGCCGCTGGTCTACGACGGCGTGATGTACATGCCCAATCCGGCGGATGTCATCCAGGCCATCGACGCGGTCACCGGCGATCTGCACTGGGAGTACCGCCGCGAGGTCCCGGAGGACATCGGCGACTACGTCTTCAACACCCTCTGGCAGAACAACCGGAACCTGGCGATCTACGGCTCGTACATCATCGACACCAGCGCCGACGACCACATCTTCGCGCTCGACGCCACCACCGGCCGGCTGGCGTGGGAAACGAAGATCCTCGACTACCAGGAGAACCCCGCCACGCAGACCTCGGGTCCGATCGTCGCCGACGGCAAGGCCATCTCCGGCCGCAGTTGCATGCCGGCGGGGGGGCCCGACGGCTGCGTGATCACCGCCCACGACGCCGACACCGGCGAGGAGCTGTGGCGCCGGCGGACGATTCCGGCCCCCGGCGAGCCCGGCGACGAGAGCTGGGGCGGCGTGCCGTTCGAGGAGCGCAAGCACGTCGGCGCCTGGATGGTCCCGAGCTACGACCCCGAGCTGAACCTGGTCTACATCGGGACCTCGGTCACCTCGCCGGCGCCGAAGTTCCTGATCGGCGGGACCGACCTGCAGCACCTCTACCACAACTCGACCCTGGCGCTGGATGCCGACACGGGCGAGATTACCTGGTACTACCAGCACATGAACGACCATTGGGACCTCGACCACCCGTTCGAGCGGCTGCTGGTGGACACCGCGGTCACGCCCGACGCCGATGCCGTCGAGTGGATCAATCCCCGGCTGCAGCCCGGGGAGGTCCGCAAGGTCATGACCGGGATTCCCGGCAAGACCGGCGTCGTCTACACGCTCGACCGCGAGACCGGCGAGTTCCTGTGGGCGAGGCCGACCATCACGCAGAACGTGATCAGCGGCATCGACGGCGCCACCGGGGCGGTGACCGAGAACCCGGAGCTCGTCTTCACCGCCGAGAGACAGGAGATGCTGACCTGCCCGCACGCCAGCGGCGGCAAGGACTGGGAGGCGGGCGCCTACAGCCCACTGACCAACACGATGTATTACCCGCTGCGCAACGTCTGCGCGAACATGCGGGCCGAAGGTCCGGACAGCACGTCGATCTACGCTATCGCGTGGCGCCCGCGCATCGCGCCCGGCACGGACCAGGTCGGCGCGGTCCACGCCATTTCGGCCGAGACCGGGGTCACCACCTGGGTCCACGAGCAGCGCGCGGCGACCATGTCGCTGGTGGCGACCGGCGGCGGCCTCGTGTTCGGCGGCGATGTCAACGGCCGCTTCCGTGCCTTCGACGACACCACGGGGGAGATCCTCTGGGAGATCAACCTCGGCTCGCCGGTCTCCGGCTTCCCGATCACCTTCGCTGTCGACGGCCGGCAGTACGTGGCGGTCAGCACCGGCACGGCGCGGTTCATCAACCTGACCCCGGAGCTGCGACCGAGCGACGGGAACAACCTGTTCGTGTTTGCACTTCCTGACTGAGCCTCCACACCGCGCAAAACCAAGCACCGAGGGCGCCATCCCGACAAGGCGCTCTCGGCCGCCTTCGTCCGTTCCGCGCCGCCCGGCCGCCACGCGGAAGCGGAAACGCGCCTTCAGCGCTGTCGGGCAGGCTGCGATGAAGAAGGATGTGATGAGTACGACCAGCCAGGGCCTGACAGTTCTCGCGCTTCTCTCGATCGTCCCCACGGGGGTCGGCGCGCAGGAGGAAAACGAGCTCGATCGCTTCATGGCGCGGGTGCTGCAACAGCAGGGGGAAAACGCCGCGCGCCGTCTGGACTACGTGTTTGACGAGCGGGCGGAGGGTCGCATGACGGGGCCGGATGGCGACATGCTGATTCCGCGCGACTACACCTGGTACGCGCGTGATGGTGTCTTCGTGCGTAGTCCGATACGCGTCGCCGGCGTCTCGATCGGCGCGGAGGAGCGTAGGGCGTACGAAACCGTTTGGTTGGAAAGCGAGCGGCAGCGGCGGATACGCCACTCCTCGGCCCGTGAGGGGGACGCGGAGGAACCCGTCTCGGCGGATGACGCACTGATGTTGCATTGGATGT
This sequence comes from Vicinamibacterales bacterium, assembly GCA_958296065.1. GTDB lineage: Bacteria > Acidobacteriota > Vicinamibacteria > Vicinamibacterales > UBA8438 > WTFV01. Next base: position 9,713 of record CATQHX010000038.1, read on the forward strand.
TCAGCGGCTTGGCGCAGGAGGCGGCGCAGGCGGCTTCCGACTCGGGCGACAACGAGGTTGAACCGCGTTTCGTTGCCTTCGCTTTCGTGGATATCCTGTTTGAATCCGGAAACTACTATCTGGTGGGACGAGAGACGCTGGAGGGCCAGGATGTCCTGCGCATCGAATACTACCCCGAGCGGCTCGCACCCTATTCCGGCGACGACGACCAGTCGGAGGGCGACGCCGAGATTGATGCGGGGATGAGCAAGACCCTGCGCGTGACCCTGTGGGTCGATCCCGCTCAGCACCAGATCGTGCGCTACTCGTTCGACAACCTCGGTTTCGCGTTCATGCCGGGGCGCTGGATGTTCAGGCTGGAGGACGTTACCGCGTCGATGTCGATGCGACAGCCGTTCGCGGGCGTCTGGCTGCCGGCGCAGATTGAAGTGCGCATGGTGATGTGGCTGGCCACGCGCAGGTACGAGTTCCGCCACGTCCGGACGTTCGCCAACTACCGGGAGGCGGTGACGGGCGGACGTGTGCTGGTTCCCGAGCCGCGGTGATGCCGCTTCGGTCTCACGGCGTTGCGGCGTGGGCGTGCGTCGGAGTAATCGGTGCAATGCTGTCGCCGGGCGCGGTTGTCGGCGCCTTCGGCGCGCCGGTGGCGACGGAAACGGTTGTCGAGATTCGGATACACGGCAACAACTCCGTACCGGACCAGGAGGTGCTGGAGCTCGCCGGCATCGCGGTGGGCGACTTCGTTGACAGCGCGGAGCTGGATGCCGTTGCCCGCCGGCTGGCGACCAGCGGTCGTTTCGAGACGGTCGAAGTCCACAAGCGTTACCGGTCGCTGACTGCAACAGACAGGATCGCGTTGCTGATCGTGGTGCGCGAGCGACCGCGGCGGCTCGACCGGTTGATGTTCACGCCCATCTTGCGCTACGACGAGGGGTACGGCATCAGCTACGGTCTGGGTTTCAGTCTCGTTGACATCCCCGGGCAGGGCGGCCGGGTCTCCGTTCCGATGACCTGGGGCGCCGACCGTCGTACGGCGTTCGAGGTGGAGCGTCCGTTCGGAAGCGAAGCGGTCGGCCGCCTGCGCGGGGGCGGGTCGTCCGGCCGGCGGGTGCATCCGCACTTCGAGGTGGAAGACCGCCGGTCGCGGGTGTGGGGCGGCCTCGAGCGCCGTCTGGCGTTCGGCGTGCGCGCCGGGGCGGAAGCCGCATGGGAGGAGGTCGTCTTCGGGGAGCTGACGGATCGGCTGACGCGGGTGATTCTCGACCTGGAGTACGACAGCCTGTCCGGCATGTTCCCGCGCGACGACGTGAAGCTGCACGCCGCGGTCGAGCGGCTGTCGGTCGCCGGGCACGCCGCGGCCATCTTCCGGCCGCGCCTCGATGCACAGGCGTTCAAGGGCGTCGGCGGACAGGCGGTCGTGGCTGCGCGCGTGCTGTATGAAGGCGCCTCGGCGCCGCTGCCGCCGTACGAGCGATCGCTGCTCGGCGGCCTGGGCACGCTGCGCGGGTGGGAGTTCGGCGCGCGGGTGGGCGATCGTTTGCTGGCGGCGTCGATCGAGCTCCGCCTGCCCCTGAGTTCTCCCCTCGCGACCGGCAAGACGGGGTTCCTTCTCTTCTACGACACGGCTGCGGTCTGGAACGACGGATCGGAGCGTGACCAGTGGCTGAAGGGGGTCGGAGTCGGCGTGTTTCTGGACCTTCCGGTGATTGGCAGCGTGCGGTTCGACGTCGGCCACGATCTGCGGGGAGGGGTGGTGGCCCACAGCGTGGTCGGCTTCGGCTTCTGAAGGTCCGCCTTGGCCAGTCGGCCGGCGGCGGAACCTCGAGACAGCCTATCCTTCGCGCCGCCGTGAGCCGAATGATCGGTGGGCGGCGTCGCCTGGAAACCGAGCAATGACCGAAGGAAACATCCCGTCCCGGCACGCGCGGCGTCCTCAGGGCTGTGCTCGCGACGCTGATCGGCATGCTCGCCGGCGCCGCGCTCAATGCGGCCCTGGGCGATCAGGGCGCGGACACGCCGGCGCTCGCGCTGCTCGGGGGCGGACTGGCGCTGGGCGTCGTGCTCGTGGCGCAGGCCAGACGCCGCAGCGAGTGAGATCGGACCACGCCGAGCGCGGGTACGGGCGTGTAGACGAGGAGGAGCACACGATGCGGATGCAGCTCTCGGCGTCAGCGTCAGCGCGCCGGATCGCCGCGGCCGTCGTGGCGCTGGCGTCCGGCCTGGTCCTCGTCTCCGCGCAGTCCCAGAACCGGGAGCCTCCGCGCGCGGCACGGATGCTGGCATCCGCCGCCGGGACGGCCACCGGTCCGACCGTGGGCCAGCCGGCCACGCTCGGCGAGCCGGACAGCGCCACCGACTTCCAGGTCCGCATAGAAAGCGTGCAGCGCCCGAGTCGCCAGGGTCTGGACGTCCTCACCATCGAAGAGGTAATGGAGCGGTTCGGCGTCCCCGGAATGAGCGTCGCGGTGATCCGCAATTTCGAGGTGCATTGGGCCAAGGGATACGGGATCGCCGATGCCGAGACCGGCATGCCGGTTGACGACGTGACCCTCTTCCAGGCCGCGTCGATCAGCAAGCCGGTGACGGCCATGGCGGCTCTGGCGGCGGCCGAGGACGGCCGGTTCTCGCTGGACGACGACATCAATGCGATCCTCACGTCCTGGCGGCTCCCCGGGAACGGCTTCACCGCAGCGCGTCCGGTGACGCCGCGCCTGTTGTTCAGCCACACCGCCGGCCTGGGCGACGGACACGGCTTTCCCGGCTACGAACCGCAAGCGCCCCGTCCCACCCCGGTGCAGATCCTGCGGGGCGATGCCCCTTCCAACGTGGGTCCGGTGACCATGGTGCGGACGCCCCTCACGGCCATGCACTATTCCGGCGGCGGCACCACGATCATGCAGCTCGCGCTGACCGACGTCTTCGGCGAACCGTTCCCGGAGATCATGAGAACCAGCGTGCTCGAGCCGGCCGGCATGACCCACAGCACCTTCCTGCAGCCGCTGCCGCCGGCCCTGGACGAGAACGCGGCCCGTGGCCACCGCGGCGACGGGCAGCCCATGGGCGACGCCAGGTGGCACGTCTACTCCGCCATGGCGGCCGCAGGTCTCTGGACCAACGCGACGGACCTGGCGCGCTTCGCGATCGAGGTCCAGCGATCGGCCCGGGGCGACCCGGGAAGGGTGCTCACCGCCTCATCGGCGGCGCAGATGCTGAGTCCGGTCGGCGTGGGCCCGTTCGCGGTCGGCTTCCAGATCGAACGGCTGGGCGAAGGGTGGTACTTCAGCCACTCGGGCGGCAACTGGGGCTTCGTCTGCTACCTGATCGCGCACAAGGTGAAGGGCTACGGCCTCGCCGTGATGACCAATTCTTCCGGCGGCGGAGTGGTGTACCGGGAGGTGCTGGAGCGTGTGCAGCGGGCGTACGGGTGGGACGCGCTGGACAAGCCCGTACTGCGGTGACAGCCAGCCGGGGGTCCGAGCGTGTATCCGCGACTGCCGCGAGGCTTCCGCACTCGCGTGAGGCGTTCACCGCCTCGCCCCGGAGCTGCGTCCAAGCCGTCAGCCGTCTTTCCGCGGGCTCAGTACCGCAATGCTCCAGTCGGCGAAATGGCAGCAGCACGGCCCGCAGAATCATGACGGCGACGAGCGCGCACGCTGCGACCGAACCGGCGGCGACGGCGAGGGAGACGGGGTCCCAGAACGACACGCCATGGAGCCGCGCGCCCATGAAGCGGACGGCGCCGACGGCAAGCGGCAGACCGGTGAGCATCGACAAGAAAACGCAACTACGCGCTCCGGAGCACAGGATGATCATGCTGGCGTGCTGCGAACTCAAGAACCGCGACGATGTCCTCGGGCTCCAGGTAAGGCAAGTCCTGCAGGATCTCCTCTCGCGTCGCTCCCGCCGCAAGGAGTTCCAAAACGTCTGTGACACGGATGCGCAGGCCGCGGATGCAGGGTCGTCCTCCACACACTGTGACGTCTGCTGTGATCCGATCCATCTCGCTCAACATCAACTCCTTCACACAATCAGCACGCTGTCCATTATCACTCACCGTTGCGGACTCTCCCCGCGTCGGATCCCCCGCAACGGCGACCGTCACGGGGTTGGGTCGGGTGAAGACGGTCCATTGCCTCCCAGTCGATCGGCATGGCTTGGCCGGCGCGGACTGCGCCATCCGGCCGGACGAGGTCGGAGCCTGGCTGTTCACCCGACCGGCGATTCGGGTCCAGGTGAAGGAAATCGAAGATCAACCTCGGCTCGGCGATCACTGGCTTCCCGATCAGCTACGCGGTCGACGGCCGGCAGTACATCGCGGTCGGCACCGGCATCTCGGGGACCTCGGGGACCTTCACCGCCCTGGCCCCGGAGCTGCGCCCCAGCCGCGGGAACAACCTCTTCGTGTTCGCCCTGCCTTGACGCCCGCCGGCTTTCCGCAGGAGTCCGCGGGCATGCGTGCAGTCATGTCACGCGGCCGGGTTGGAGGACTCACCCCGGCATCGCCAGCCGCCGAACTCGCGTTCCAGCACGGCCGCGACGTCGAGTGCGACTTCGTCCTCGCCGGGCCTCGCGACAATCTGCACCGACAGCGGCAGGCCGTCGTCCGACAGGCCCAGTGGCACGGCGACGGCCGGGAAGCCCAGGGCGTTGACGATCACCGTGAGCCCCAGACTGCCGTACGGCCCCCAGGAGAATCCGTGGCGGCGCGCCGTCGTCGCGAACACCGGCAGGAGGAGCACCGCGCCGTCACGCATCGCCTCGAGAAACCGTGACCACAGCGAGTCGAGTCGTCCCCCGCGCCCGAACCCGAGAGCGCGCGCGGGCGGTCCGTAGACGGACCTCCTCGATCCGCGCGATGTGCGCATCGACGACCTCCAGCGGGCTCGTGTCCCCGTCGCGGATTCGCCGCGCCAGCTCCGTGGCTCCGAGTCTCGTGATCTCGCCCATCGCAGGACCGCGCGTCGTGGAGGTTGCTCCAGCGCATACGATTATGCTGGAGACTTGGGGCGCGGGCGTTGTTTCTGCGGAGCACGTGAGCACTTCGAAACCGAGTCGTGCTCGTGGCGCGGACCCGACGCCGCATCGGCGCGCCGAAAATGACTGACGACCAGACCTTCCGGCTGATCCTCGCCGTCGGGATGGCGGCCTTCCTGCCGGTCGCCCTCTACCACCGGATCCGGTCGCAGGCCAGCGGCGAGAAACTCGACCGCCGCCAGGAGGGACCGTTCATCCTCTTCACGCTGCGCCCCTGCGGGCTGGCGGCGATGGGCGGCCTCGTGGCCTTCGTCCTCGACCCGGCCTGGATGTCGTGGGCCTCCCTGCCGCTGCCCGCCGCGCTGCGCTGGGCCGGCGTGGCGATCGGTCTGCCCGCGGTGGCGCTCGGCATCTGGACGTTCCGCAGCCTCGGCCGGAACATCACCGACACCGTCGTCACCAGACGCGAGCACACGCTGGTGACGAGCGGTCCGTACCGCTACGTCCGCCACCCGTTCTACGTCACCTCCGCCCTCGCGTTCGCCGCCAACGCCCTCGCGACGGCGAACTGGTTCATCGCATTGACGGGCTTCGCCGCCCTGGCCCTCCTGGTGCTCCGGACCGCGACCGAGGAGGCGAAGCTCGTCGAGCGGTTCGGCGACGACTACCGGCGTTACATGGCGCGGACGGGCCGCTTCTTCCCGCGCGTCCTGTCCACCCCGCCGACGGCAGAGTAGGCCGTCGGGGAACTCCCTCCCCTGTCGCCACGTCAGAGGAATCATGTCTCCGCGGCTTCTTGCCGCAGCGTCTTCCCGGAGGTCCCGATGCGATTGATGGCCCTGGCTTGCGTCGTGCTGGCTTTCTCGTCCGGTTGCGTGGACATCGTCCTCGGGCGCGAGTCCGTGCGAGGCTCGGGCAGCATATCCGTGGAGCGCCACCGGTTCACCGGATTGACCGGCGTGGAGCTCGCCACGCGGGGCGAGCTGGAGATCCGACTGGGCGACGACGAAGGGTTGCAGATCGCGGCCGACGACAACCTGCACGAGTACCTCGCGCTCACGACCGACGGCGGCACCCTGACCATAGACACCCGGCCCGGCTTCAACCTGCGGCCGTCCCGGCCCATTCGCTACACCCTCACGGCGAGGGAAATCGAGTTCATCGAGCTGTCGAGCAGCGGAGACGCCAGGGCCCCGGATCTGCGGGCGGACCGGCTCGATATCCGCCTCAACAGCTCGGGCGACCTGTCGGTGGGCGACATCCAGGCCGAGTCCGTCGATGTCGGCCTCGACAGCTCGGGCGACCTGTCGGTGGACGACATCCAGGCCGAGTTCATCGATATCAGCGTTGACAGCTCGGGCGATCTCTCGATGGGCGGCATCGAAGCCAACGTCGTCGATGTCCGCATGCGCAGCTCCGGCGACGTGGAGATGGACGGCCTTCAGGCAGGGTCGCTGACCGTCGGCATCAACAGCAGCGGTGACATCAGGATCCGCGAAGGCGAGGTGGACAATCTGGACCTCACCATCAACAGTTCCGGGGACTACCGCGGAGCATCGGTGCGCAGCGTGCGGGCAACGGTGGGGCTGAACAGCACCGGAGGTGCGCGGTTGTGGGTGGAGGAGTCGCTCGACGCCGAGTTGAACAGCGCCGGGTCGGTCTCGTACCGGGGCGACCCGGAGGTTCGTGAGAGAAGCAACTCCACGGGCCGGGTCAGACCGATGCGCTGACGCCAGCACCTCGCTCGAAGCGCCCCGCCGCCGCAACGGCTGATCGGCGGCCGCGCGGCCGAGCGCGCAACCAAGCGGCAAGTCGGCCGGCTCGACCGGCCAGGCGGTCGGCCGCTCATCCAAGGTCCGCCGTGCCGCAGACCTGCATCACGTGGTCGCCCCGGCGGACGCGGTAGGGCTGCTTCACGCCGGGGCTCACGACGTAGTTGTCGCCCTCGGGATAGCGGACCCGAAAGGCATCGATCGCCGTCCGTTCCACCTGGTCCGGGTTGATCTTGCACTCCACCAGATCCACCCGATCCCGACCACGACGGATCACGAAGTCGACTTCGCGGTGCGAAATGCTCCGCCAATAGAAGACGCGCTCGGCGCCGAACCCACCCGGCGGACGCCGGACAGCCAGACGATCGACCGGCGGGACCACGCGCGCTCGATGCGGGCCAGCCAGGGCTTCCGGAGACATTTACACCGCTCAAACGTTAAATCGGCTTACGCTAATTGCACCAAGAATGCAGGTCACCGCTCGCCGGAGGGCGAGATCAAACCCGCGCCGAATTCGAGGGTCTTGCCGAGCGACAACCGCGCCGGTGCGAGGTTGTCTTGCATCGTTGAGCCCCGAGGTCGCGCGGAACGCCGCTTTCATCCATCCGCTAAGATGTCCCCCATGAGGAGGTGCAGCATGCGGCACGTCATCGCGATTCTGGCGGGCGTCATCCTGTTTCCGGTGCTGGCGAGCGCCCAGGTGCCCGAGCGCACCCCCTGGGGCGACCCCGACCTGCAGGGAGTCTGGACCAACCGGACCACGACGCCGATCGAGCGGCCGGACGAGTTCGAGGAACGGGCGGTGCTCTCCGAGGAGGAGCGCGCGGAGTTCGACGCACAGGCCGAGGCCGCCCGCGACCAACCCCCGCCCCCGGGCCAGACCGGCTCCTACAACAGCTTCTGGTTCGATCGCGGCGTGCGGAACAATCAGACGTCGCTCATCGTGGACCCGCCCGACGGGCGGTACCCGGCGCGGACGGAGCGCGTGCGCGAGAGCGACCCGGCGTTCGCGGCGATGCGCGACGGCACGCGGTTCGACACGTGGTACGACCTGAACCTCTACGACCGCTGCATCACGCGCGGGATGCCGGGCGCCATGCTTCCCGGCTTCTACAACCACAACTACCAGATCCTGCAGACGCCCGGCTACGTCGTGATCCTGGTGGAGATGATTCACGACGTGCGGATCATCCCGCTGGACGGACGCGCCCACCTGCCGTCGCAGATCGGCCAGTGGCTGGGCGATTCGCGCGGCCGCTGGGAGGGCGACACGCTGGTGGTCGAGACGGCCAACCTGACCCCGAAGGGCGATCAGCGGGTGCGCTACCTGGTCCAGGCGGGCAGCGAGCAGGGCCGCGTGGTGGAGCGGTTCAGACGAGTCGCCGCCGACCGCATCGACTACAGCTTCACGGTCACCGACCCCTTGACGTACGAGAGCTCGTGGAGCGCCGAGATCCCGATGGTCCCGCTCGGGGGCGAGATCTTCGAGTACGCCTGCCACGAGGGGAACTACGGTCTGGTGAACATCCTGGCGGGCGCCCGCGCGGCCGAGCGGCAGGCCGCCGGATCGAGCAAGTAGGACGCGGAACGGGCACTTGCTCCCCGGATGATGGGTGGCCCGGCCGCCTGTCTCTCGGCGGAAGATCGCTCGCGAGCGGCTGCTAAGATGGCGCCGATGAGGAGGTGCAGCATGTGGTACATCATCGCGATTCTGTCGGCCGTCGTCCTGCTTCCGGTACCGGCGGCCGCACAGGCGCCCGAGCGCACGCCGTGGGGCGACCCCGACCTGCAGGGCGTGTGGACCAACCGGACCACGACGCCGCTCGAGCGGCCGAGCGAGTTCGAGGGACGGACGGCGCTCTCCGACGAGGAGCGCGCGGAGATCGACGCGCAGGCCGAGGCCGCCCGGGACCGCCCCCCGCCCCCCGGCCAGACCGGCGGCTACAACAGCTTCTGGCTCGATCGCGGCGTGCGGAACAATCAGACGTCGCTGATCGTCGACCCGCCCGACGGGAGGTACCCGGCGCGGACGGACCGTGTGCGGGAAAGCGACGCGGCGTTCGCAGCGATGCGGGACGGGACGAAGTTCGACAGTTGGTACGACCTGAACCTCTACGACCGGTGCATCACGCGCGGGGTGCCGGGATCGATGATCCCCGGCTTCTACAACCACAACTACCAGATCCTGCAGACGCCCGACTACGTCGTGATCCTGGTGGAGATGATCCACGACGCGCGGATCATCCCGCTGGATGGGCGCGCCCACCTGTCGCCGCAGATCGGCCAGTGGATGGGCGATTCGCGCGCGCATTGGGAGGGTGACACGCTGGTGGTCGAGACGACCAACTTCACCCCGAAGGGCGACGAGCGGGTGCGCTACCTCGTGCATGCGGGCAGCGAGCAGGCGCGCGTGGTCGAGCGGTTCACGCGGGTCGACGCCGACCGCATCGACTACAGCTTCACGGTCACCGACCCGGCGACGTACGCGGGCCCGTGGACCGCCGAGATTCCGATGGTGCCGCTCGGGGGAGAGATCTTCGAGTACGCGTGCCACGAGGGGAACTACGGGCTGGAGAACATCCTGGCCGGCGCACGCGCGGCCGAGCGCGCAACCGAACAGTAGTTCAGCCGGCTCGACCAGCGCCCCGAAACGCCTCGCAAGCTCGGCGTTTCGGCCCATCCTCCCCGACCCAGGAGTCTGCGCTGCAGAACTCACTCCGTTGCGTTTCTGCGACGCAGGCTCCTAGTGGTCCGTCACATCACAATCTTCGGGTAGACGGACTTGAGTTTACAGCGAGCATCGTCGACCCTCATCTGCCAGTCGACACCGCGTTGGGTGCCATTGATGTCGCTGGACCACGCCGACACTTCGCCGTGCAGCGTCTCCAAGTCGCCGATGCGGCGTTCCCGCAGGCATTGGCGCGTCATGGCACTGAGCTCGTTCTCCGCGATGTTCAGCCAACTCCCGTGTTTCGGCGTGTAGCAGAACTCGAGGCGACGAACCAGTTCTCGTGCCCGCACCGGCTCGAACACTTCGTAGAAGGCACCCTTCGTGTGCGTGTTGAGGTTGTCGCACACCAGGGTGACCTTCGGGCACTCGGCGTAGCGGCCCTCCAGCAGGCCGGCGACCTCCACCGCCCAATCGGCCTTCGTACGCCGGGCTCGGGCCGTCGCCTGCCGCCAACCCGCCAGCGGTTCGCTGAACAGGAAAACCGAGGCCGTGCCGGCCCGTTCGTACTCGTAGTCGACGCGTCGGGGACGCGCCTTCGTGGCGGCCACCGGCGGGCGCGTTTCCTTGACCAGTTGCACCGGCTGCTCATCCATGCACACGACGGGGCAATCCGGGTCGTAGGGCTGCTGGTACAGATCCAGGACCTGTTCCATGTGCGCCACAAACTCGGCATCGGTCTCCGGCGGGATCACCCAGTACTCGATTCTCCGCCGGGTCATCTCGTTTTTTTCAGCGTCCGCCGGATCGTTTCGTGGCTGACCGACTCGACGACCCCCAACTCGACGACACGGCGCGCCAACAGCCGCAACGACCAGTTCGCGTAGCCCTTCGGGGGCGACCCCAGACGCAGGGCGATGACCTGCGCCTCCTGTTCGCCGTCGAGCAGCTTGAGGCCCGGGGGCAACGCCCGCCGTTGGCGTTCCAGCGCCCGCTCGAACCCTTCCAGCACGCAACGTTGGCGAATGTTCTCGACCGTCTTGGTGCGACACGAAAAGGCATCGGCAATCTGCTGGTCGGTCCACCCCGGTCCGTCCGCATCCGCCTTCAAGAGAATCTGAGCGCGGCGCACCTTCTCGCTGCTCCCCTTGAGCTTGCGGACCGTCTGTCGACAGATCTCGCGTTCCTGGGCGGTGAGTCGAACGATGTACTTTTTCTCCGGCATGAAAGCTGTCTCGGCTTGAGATCAGCTTCCCGATAGTCCTAATGTTGACACGTGACGGACCACTAGCCCAAGACCCGGAATAGGCCTTGGGATCCCGATTCGCGTGTGCCTCGGTCGCCTGCCTACGGCTGCAGGCGGCCGGGCTACGTGCCGTCATCCGCGCCGGCGGTGGCCGGCGGGGCGCCCGTCCGTAGCGCCTCCGGACGTTGGCTCTGGCGGGCGAAACAAGGCCTTTCAGATTCATCCAACGTGCCTCCACTGGCGCATCGTCTCAATACCGTCCTGAAGCAGGCCGCTGTCGCGACGGTCGATACCCTCATCCGGCACCAGGAGCACGTTTCGGGCTTCTCCGGGCTCCAACTTGAGCATCCCGCCGCCGAGCGGATGCCCTTCGAGCTCGCAGCTCAACCGCCCGGCCGCCGAACCCCACGCCGTGGAGAGTCGCTCTCCCGACACGGCCCCGTTGCCGTCGAACAGCCCGGACCGGAGATCGACGGCGAGCAGCGCGTTCGTGCACGTGCACCTGCCGCGATTGACGGCCAGCGCCGGAGACTTCCCGCTCATGTAGGTGAGGACGAACTCGGGACGCCGGACGTCGGGCACGGTGTACCAGGGCGTCCGGTGGCGACACTTGTAGGCGGCCTTCGCGCGCCGCCCCTCGGCCGTGTCGAGATAGGCCCGAACCGCGCCCGGCACCTCGGCGCGCGGCGGGATGCGCAGCAGGAAGACCGGTTCGTCCCGCTTGAGCCAGTTCCCTACGTCGGCGTCGTCGATCACGGACCCGGCAACGTACCGGCTGTTCCGGATGGACGGCAGCAGGAACTCGTCGGGGATTCCGAGGCGCTCCGCTTCGGACGGACGCAAATGAAAGAAGCTGTTGGCCCCGCTGACGTACCCGATGCCCACCTGGGCGATCTGTCCGAGTCGAACGGCGTCCGAATCCGCCGCCATGCGCTCGTAGGTGCACCGAACGTGCTGCGGCAGCAGGAATGGACGCAACCTGCCGCGCCAGCGGGTGCGCCAGGCGTCGACGGGAACCTGCTCCGCTACCGGCGGCAAACTCGCGCCCGGCACGAATCGCTCGATCTTCGACAGCCGGATGTTGTCCGTCCGGCAACCGGCGTTGTCGGCGAACAGCAGCCAGCAGTCCTCCGAGAGCCGCGGGAAGACCTTTTCCTTGATGGCGACCACGTGCACCGAGCCGAAGTTGGCGATGAGGTATTCCAGCAGCGGCACGGCGTACGGCGCGTGGCCGATCTCCGCGGGCACGACGAACGCGATCCGCCCGCCCGGACGCAGCTTGCTGGCCGCGGCGACGATGAACGGCGCCCACGACGACGAGAGCCCGCTGAACGTCACGCCCAGGCGCCGGCAGTATTCGAGCGCGACCCGTCTCGCCACACCCGCGAACCGCTGGTACCGGATGAACGGCGGGTTGCCGGCGGCGCAGTCGAACCGGCGCCTGTCGCCGGCTGCCCACGTGAAGAAATCGGCTTCTACGACCGTCGCATGCGGAGCACGACCGGCGGCCTCGGCTACCGAGGCGGGATCGCGTTCTACCCCAACGCTGTGGGGGTGCAGCGCGATGAAGCGCCCGTCGCCGCTCGACGGATCGAGCAGCAGGTCTGCCGGGTTCCGGACCGCCCACCGCACCAGGGCGGCGGCGATCGCCTCCGGTGTGAAGTAGGCCCCTAGCGTCTTGCTATCGCGCGGCATCGGACTCGACAGTCAACGGCACTTCCTCCAGGATGATGCAAGACGCGAGCCGGATGGAATGCGCCGGCGCGAACGGGAGGTGGCAATCGAAGGAAGTCTCACCGCGCCAGTGTACCCGCTACAGGCCCCTCAACCCCTCCGTCAGCGCGATGGCCACGCCCCACGGCTAGGGCAGCGCAAGTACGAAGACGCCGCTGCCGCCCCGCGGGTTGCGCTCGTCGGGAATGAGGTCGCCTGGGAGAATCGTCGCCCAGCTCGATCCGCCGATCGAGGGGCCGGCCACGAACGCGACGTACTGCCTGCCGTCGACGGCATAGGTGATCGGGAACCCGTTCGCCATCGTCGAGAGGCGGCTCTGCCAGAGCAGCTCGCCGTTCGCCACGTCGTAGGCGAAGACGCGCCGCCCCCAGTCGCCGATGAACACCAGGCCTCCGCCGGTTGTCAGCGCCGACGTGTTGTAGGGCACCCGGAGACGCCGGCGCCAGAGGGTCTCGCCGGTCCGCAGGTCCAGCGCCTGAAACTCGCCCAGTTGGTCCGGCGCCTGCGGATGAAAGTGATTCCTCCGGCCACGCACGCTGCCGCCTCCTCCGCCACCGGCGCGGCGCTCGACGGGAGCGAAGGCGGCGGTTTCGCAGCTCAGATTGAGCGGCACGTACAGCGCCTCGGTCCGGGGGTGATACGCCATCGCCCGCAGGCTCTTGAAGCCACCCGTGCTGGGACAGAAGAAGAGCTCTTCGCCGACGTCGGAGAGCATCCCGTCTCGATGCGTCACCTGACCGGTCCCCGGGTCGACATCCAGGATGTTTTGATAGCCGAGATCGATCGCGCGTCGGAACGCGCCCGTGACGCGGTCGAGCTCCCAGAGAATCCCGAGCTTGCCCATCGTGAACAGCGAGCGCTTGCCGTCGTAGTCGATCAGGATGCGCTCGAACGACTCGTCCATGTCGTGCGAATCGCCCGGGATGTGCTGGTAGTACCACTGCATCTCACCGGTCGCGGGGTCGAGCGCAAGCGTCGAGTTGCTGTAGAGCGCGTCGCCGTCCGTGCCGCGCGCGTCGCGGTTGTGCGGCTTGGGCTGCGGCGTGCCCCAGTAGATGAGCCGGGTGACCGGGTCTTGCTCCGATCGATCTGCTCGAGCGGGCTGTACCCCCATCCATCGAGGGTGCGCCGCCAATTCAACCAGTCGGCGGGGTCGGGATCCTGCAGCATCGCATCGGTGACCGGGGCTGGATCCCGGACCTGCGCCTGGCCGAAATACCCCGTCGCCATGGATACGCACACGGTGAGCAATGCGCGAAGCGTCACATCAACCTCCTGCGGAGCGTGAGATCACACGATACGCCGGTACAGCCGGACGACCCGGACGAGGCCGCTGTTCCTGCCGCGACGGATATCCCTACCGCGACGGGTACCCGCCGATCCAGACGGGGCTCGACCACGCCATGGCGTCGTTCACCTGCCGCACGCGGACGTAGTAGTAGTCGCCCTGCCGGGGGTCGTCGTCATCGGTCCGGGGGTTGTCCTCGTCCGTGTAGCTGAAGCTGACGTCGCGCGGGCCGTTGCGGATCAGGCGGCGCAAGGTGATCCCATCGTCGGGGTAGCCGTCGATCGGCGTTCCCCTTTCGACTCCGCCCGCACTCAGCGTGAGCCGCACGCGTCGTTCCGGGATGTCCGCCGGCGGCCGGAAGAACGGCGGCGCCGATCCCGTCTCGCGCGCTTCCTCCAGCTCCAGCGTGATCGACGCGCTCGGCCGGATGCCGGACAGCGTCATCCGTAGCGAGCTGGTGTCGCCCCGTGTATTCGTCGCGAAGCGAGCGCCGTTGCGCCCCGGCTCGTACTCCAGGTCCTGGGTGGTCGGATTGACGAAGTCCGTGCCGGATATCGCCTCGAGGACGGCCCCGTTCACGCGGAGCTGCCCGCGCCAGTGGCGCCAGCCGCGCGGGGCGTCGCCCGGGTGGAGCGGCGTCGCGTCGGACGAGAACGAGAGGAGCCACTCCTCGCGGTCGGCGGGCCGGCCGCGGCCCGTGCCGTAGGTCTCGCTCCAGATCGGCTCGTCGTTCCTGAGCAGCGTGACGGATTCGATCGGGGCCGTGCCGATGACGCGGCCCTCGACGGTCCGCTCGTCCGCGTAGTCGGCGCGCTGGCCCATCCCGGTGCCGTTGACGGTCACGTCGAGGATGATGCGGTCGCCGGTCGTGGCGTACGTCCGCCGCTGCTTCATGGCGTCGAAAATCGCGTCGCGGGACTTCTCGGGCGCCATCACGGCCCCGAGGCCGCCGCGCTGCGCCAGCGAGTTCCGGTTCGGGGCCGAGTAGCCGGGGTGCGACAGATGATCGTCCGACGCGGCGACCAGTCCCACCTGGTGGCCGTGCGAGAGGTACTGCCGGACGAACCACTCGAAGGTGCCGTGCATCGACATCATCTCGATCAGCGGCTCGAGCTGCGGGTCCGACTGCCGGTAGTCGCCCGGGTTGTGGGCGTGCGGGATGACGAGGACGTCCGCCGGGTCGTAGCGCGCGTGCAGGCCCTGGTACAGCTCCGACAGCGTCGGGTACTCCAGGGCCGACACCCGGTCCTTGCCCTCGGCGTCGCGGAACAGCACGTTGTGGTGGCCGCCGAAGCGGGCGTGCCGCGTCCACTCCCAGCCCAGATACGGGATGAACCGGCCCGGCTCGTCGAACGCCTGCACGGCGCTGCGCGACAGCTCCCACTCGGCGTCGTCCAGCCAGACGTCGTGCTCGGAGTGGGTGACGAAGTCGAGCCGGGCGTCGTCGCGGGCGAAGGTCATGAAGAAGTCGATCGTGCCGATTCCTTCCGCGTAGCCGGAGTGCCCGTGCGTGTCGCCCCAGTAGATGCGCCGGGCCGGGTCCTCTTCGACGAGGATCGGGTTCGCGGCGCCGCGGATCTCTCCGGCCGCCGAGCGGAGCTCGATCCAGTGCGGTCCCGTCTCGTCCAGCGTCAGCTCCACCACCGTGATCGGCTCGGTCCCGGCGGGCGTGGTCGCTCGGACGTCGCCGTCCACCAGCACCTCGAACGCCGGGATGGCGCCGGTCGCACGGTTGAAGAACGCATCCTGTGCGCGCACCGACAGCTCGAACGGCTCGCCCGGCGCGACGATGCTGGGCACGAAGCCGTGCACCCCGGCCACGCGCGTCCCGCTGACCACGAACGGCAGAATCGGCAGCGGCCGCCACTCGCCGGACGCGTCGAGATCGACGTACAGCGGCAGCGGCATCCGCGCGCTCGACGTGCCGGTCATCAGCAGGCCCTGCCCGCCGCCGCTCGTGTCGCCGTAGGTGATGGTGACCGTCTCGCCGGCGTCTACCTGCCCGGAGACGACGCGAAACACCAGCGCCGGCTCGGGAGCCCGAAACCCGCCGTGCGGACCGCTCGCCATGTAGACGTCGGCCTCGAATGCCGCGTCGGTGTCCGACGTAGCGATGGTCACGTAGCCGTCCCCGGCCGGGTCGTCGGTCTGAAACGGGCCGTAGTTGACGTTGAAGTGCCGCGCCACCCAGAATCCGCCGCCGGCCGCCACCGGGCGCGTGCCGGCGGTCCAGATCTGGCGAACGGTCTGGTGCGAACGAGCCTCGAACGGGCCGAGCGACTCGGCGGTCAGCTCCCCCAGCGCACCGGGCTCGTCGTGCAGCGTGAACTGCCGCACCAGCCGGTCGACGATCGCCCCTTGCCGCAACGCCGCCTGGCCGGTCGGCACCAGCGTCGATTGGAGCCGCACCCGCGGGCCTTCGAGGCCCACCTCCCCGCCGCCCAGGGAATAGGCGTCGACCCAGTCGGCGAGAATCCGCGCCCGCTCGCCGATTGTCGACTCGTCGGTGGGGCTCATCGCCACGTCGGCCTTGAGCTGCTCGACCGCGGCGCGCAACTCCGGCGTCAGGTAGTCGTCCGGCGTGCCGTCGTCTCCGGTGCCTGCGCAGCCGGCGGCGGCGATGAGAAACACGAGTGTCAGACCGCACGAAGCACGTCTTGTACAGCGTCCGAGGTATGTCATGTGATGGCTCGGCATTCCCGGCCGCAATCGTCGGTCTCTCGGAGCGGACCCCCTTCGAGAGTTACCGCTACCGTGTCCAGATTGTGGACATGCAAGGGCAGTTCCTGTCCATCGGACGTCGCGTGAGCTGCGCGTGCTCGCGCTATGCCGGCGGCACGAACGCGAGGAAGCGCCGAGGGTTGTCGACCAGGATCTTGCGGATGGTCTCCTCCGGCACCCCGGCGTAGCGCAGCTTGGGCACGAACTGCATCAGCACCGACGCCCATCCGTGGCCGTAGTAGCGCTTGAACTGCCGGACGTTGCCCTGGTCGGACGAGAGCAGGATGTGATCCTCCAGGCCGGCGTCCAGCAGATCCTGCACCATCCGCACCTTGTCGGCCGATGGAATGTCGGAGCGGCCCATCTCGTGCCCCAGCGTGTCGAGGCCGATGAAGGCGCCGCGCCGCGCCACGGCGGTGTGGGTGGCCAGCGGATCGTGCTCCGGCTTGATCGTCGCCATGTGGCCGATCACGACGTGCGAGAGGTCGACGCCCACCCCTTCGATGACGTCCATCTGCTCCATCGCGCAACTCGGGCAGCTCTCGTGCGGCGTGTGCGTGAAGATCGGCAGCCCGGTCCGCAGGTGGGCGCGGCCGACCGCCCGGTGCACCCTGCGCTCGTCCGGCCGCATCTCGAGCGACGAGGCGATCTCGCCGAACGCGCCCCAGCGCTGCGCCGTCGCGTCGGCCACCAGCTCCTCGACCAGCTCGTCCTCGGACATCTCGGCCACGCGCACCGGATAGATGGCGAAGCCGATGTCCTCGAAGTAGCCGCCGGCCATCACGATGCGCACCTCGCTGCGGGCGGCGATGGCGTTCAGGTGTTCCACCTGCTCCGGGGTCCGGCGGCCGGTGGCCGCGTCGACGATGCAGCCCAACCCGTCGAAGGCGCAGGCGGCCAGCTCTTCGACGGCAAGGTCGACGTCCGCCCGGCCGACGTGCTCGTGGAACAGCGTCGCGCCCGTGGCGAGCTCCACCGGATCGACGTCGCCTTGCAGCGTGCGGATGATCGCCCCCGCGGGGAAGGTCGGCGACTCTGCGCTCGTGAACGTCTGCTGCGCGCGCAGCGGCGAGAGCGTGGCGCCGAAAGCCGCGGCCCCGACGCCCGCTGCGGCGGCCGTGCCGAGAAGGTTGAGGGCTTCGCGGCGTGAGTGCCCCCGGCGGCGCATGGTCGGATCGGTCATCGTGTCTCTCCCTTGGCGTCCAACGCCCCGAAAACGCTTCGCTGGCTCAGCGTTTCGGCCCATCCCCCCGCTCCAGGAGCTTGCGCCTCAGCACTCCTCTTCGCTGCGTTCTGCGGAGCAAGCTCCTGGCCCCGGTGCGGAGCGCGTGAAGGATCGTACCCCACAGTCGCCGTCGGCGGGGGCGCCGCTCGTCCCGCCAGGACGATGGAATCGTCTCATTGCGCGGCGTGGCGCGCAGCACCGGAGCCCCGGCGGCGACTCTCGGGGCAAGTTTCTGCGACTGCCGCTAAACGGCTGGGTACTACCGCTATAGGAACTTCTTTTCGCGCAGACTCCAAGCTAACTTGCGCCCAAGGGCAAACAAGATTGGCACCACGGACCACACGCGGTGTTCGGATAATCGCGACCAAGCTGGCTGGTGAAGGAGGTCGGCTGGCGGCCGCCCTGGATCCGAGCGGTTCGATGGTATTCTGGCGCCGTACTCCCGCTTTGATTCCGATCATCGCCCGCTGCCGGAACTCATGGTTCGATACGGATGGTGGGAACATCGGAACCGCTTGTCTGCGCCGTAGAGCGTAAGGCATCCTAGCTGCCATGGTAGACCTTGCAACCCCTCCCAAAGCGGTCCTGTCCGATGGCCCCGCGTCCGATCTCCGCTGCCTGCGCGCGCTTGAACGCAAGGTCCTGTGGCTGGCCGTCTGGATGATCCACCACGCCAACCACCTCCGGCCCTCGCGCGACGGGCTGAAGGTCGGCGGCCACCAGGCATCGTGCGCGTCGGTGGCGACGCTGATGACGGCGCTCTACTTCGACGCCCTTCGAGCGGAGGACCGGGTGGCGGTAAAGCCGCACGCGAGCCCCGTGTTCCACGCCATTCAGTACCTCCTCGGCAGACAGACGCAGGACCAGCTCGCCCGCTTTCGGGGCTTCGGCGGCGCACAGTCGTACCCTTCGCGCACGAAGGACGCGGACGACGTCGACTTCTCCACCGGATCGGTCGGCCTCGGCGTGGCGATGACCAGCTTCGCGGCGCTCGTCCAGGACTACGTGCGGCTGAAGGAGTTCGGAGCGGAACGGCCCCAGGGCCGCATGATCGCCATCGCGGGCGACGCGGAGTTCGACGAGGGCAACATCTTCGAGGCGCTGGTGGAATCCTGGAAGCACGAGGTCCGCAACGTCTGGTGGATCGTCGACTACAACCGGCAGAGCCTCGACGCGGTAATGGTCGAGCGCTTCTCCGATCGGCTCGAGACCGTCTTCCGCAACCTGGACTGGCGCGTCGAGGTTCTCAAGTACGGACGCCTGCTCTCCGCGGCGTTCGAGCGGCCGGGCGGCGACGCTCTGCGGCATTGGATCGACTCGGCGGAAAACTCGCGCTACTCGGCGCTGGCCTACAAGGGAGGCGCCGCCTGGCGTGAGGAGCTGCTGCGCGAGCTGGGCGACACGCACGGTATTCGCACGCTGCTGGACGAGCACGACGACGACGCGCTCGGGCGGCTGATGACGAACCTCGGCGGGCACGACCTAGCGACCATGCGCGACGCCTTTCGCGCCGTGCAGGACGACCGGCCCACCGCCTTCATCGCCTACACCATCAAGGGCTACGGCCTGCCGTTTGCGGGCCACAAGGACAACCACGCCGGACTGGTCACGCCCGACCAGATGGCGACGTTCAAGCAGCGCATGAACATCGCCGACGGCCAGGAGTGGGACCGCTTCGCCGGCCTGGACGTGCCCGCCGACGAGTTGGAGGGGTTCCTCGACGCCGTGCCCTTCGGGCACGCGACCGCCAGACGGCACACCGCGGCGCGCATCGCGGTGCCGGAACGGCTCGACCCCCCGCCCGGCGATCGGCTCTCGACCCAGGACGCGTTCGGACGCTTCCTGTCCGATCTCGCGCGGCGCCATCCGGATCTGGCCGACCGCGTGGTGACGTCGTCGCCGGACGTCACCGTCTCGACCAGCCTCGGCTCCTGGCTCAACCGGCGGCACATCTTCGGGCGGCGCGCCCGCGGCGACCTTTTCAAGGACGAGCGGATCCTCTCGGCGCTCAACTGGGAGATTTCCGCCAAGGGCCAGCACATCGAGCTGGGGATCGCCGAGAACAACCTGTTCATCCTGCTGGCGGCGCTCGGGCTGAGCGGGCCGCTCTTCGGCGAGCGGCTGCTGCCGATCGGCACCGTCTACGACCCGTTCATCAGCCGCGGGCTCGACGCCCTGAACTACGCCTGCTACCAGGACGCGCGCTTCATCGTGGTCGGCACACCGTCGGGCGTGTCGCTGGCGGCCGAAGGTGGCGCCCACCAGTCGATCTACGAACCGCTGCTCGGCATGGCGCAGCCGGGCCTGACGTCGTTCGAGCCGACCTACGCGGACGAGCTGTGCGAGATCCTGCGCTGGAGCTTCGAGCACCTGCAGGCCGACGACGGCGGAGCGGTCTACCTGCGGCTGTCGACCCGTCCGGTAGACCAGCCGCAGCGGCGCCTGGACAGCGGCTTGGCGCGGCAGATCACCGACGGCGGCTACTGGCTGACTCCGACGGGACCCCGCGCGGAGATCGCGCTCGTCGCCAGCGGCGCGGTGCTGCCCGAGGCGATCGAGGCGCACCGGCAGATCCTGGAGGACATCCCCGATGCCGGCCTGCTGGTGGTCACCTCGGTCGACCGGCTCTACCGCGGGTGGACCGCAAGCCACCGCGGCGGCATCGGAACGGCCCGATCTGTCTCGCACGTCGAGCGGCTGCTCGATCCCCTGCCCGAGGGAGCAGGCCTGATCACGGTGATCGACGCCCATCCCGCCACGCTGTCGTGGCTGGCCTCGGTGCGGCGGCAGCGGGTAATCCCGCTCGGCGTGGATCGCTTCGGGCAATCGGGCGATCTACCGGACCTGTACCGCGAGTACCGCCTGGACGTGGACGCCATAATCGACGCGTCGGCACGCGTCGCAGTCTCTCGGTAGGTCTGTGCTACGCTACCAGCCTATCCTGCGTCAAGATCTTCGCGAGATAGGCTCCCCCTGTAGCACCTGCCGGCACGGGAATCTCCCTCTACCGGTGTACGACCCCCCCGCTTTCACGTTCGATCGGTACGCATGATGTCGCCGGACGCCCGGAAGCCGACTCTGCCACGCCGTTCCCGCCGTCCGCTCTTCGTTCTGCCCTTCACGCTCGCGCTGACGGCGTTGCTGTGCGCCGTCACTGCCCCGTACGCCCACGCTCAGGACGACCACCAGCCAACCGACGACTGGGCCGACGACGGGGGGACGGTGCTGGTGTCCGTGGACGCCATGAACGCCGCGACACGGCCCACGCTGACGATCCGAGAGGGAGAATCCGGCACCTACTGGATGAAACTGAGCGACAAGCCCCCCGACGAGGCAGCATCAGACGACCCCTGGTGGGTCTTCGTGCACGTCGACGGGCAGCGGCACGGCGGCGGCGAATACGAGAGCATCGGTTGGACACCGTCGATCGGCAGGGAGTTCCACACCGGCAACTGGAACCAGTGGCTGAGCATCAGGATAGACGCGAAAGAGGACGGCGACGAGGAGAACGAGACGTACACCTTCACCCACGAGCTCTGGGATCACGACGCCTACTGCCCCCCGAGTCTCCACGGCATCGCCGCCGTGACGGTGCGCGTCATCGATGACGACGGGCCGAACGCCCCGAAGCCGGAGCTGTCGATTGGCGACGCGAGCGTGGAGGAAGGCGGCACGGCGCGGTTCACGGTGCGCCTGGACACCGAGAGCGAAAACCCGGTCACGGTCCGCTACCGCACGAGCAACGGCACGGCGCGGGCGGGATCGGACTACGACGCTGCCGACGACACGCTGACGATCCCCGCGGGCATGCAGAGCGGGGTCATCGAGGTCCAGACGACGGAGGACGACGACTACGAAGCGGACGAGAGCTTCACGGTCAGGCTGAGCAGCCCGGTCGGGGCGACGATCGGAGACGGCACCGGGGACGGCACGATCGAGGACGACGACGACGAGCCGGGGCTGTCCATCGCGGACGTGACGGTCGAGGAGGGGCGCACGGCGGAGTTCGAGGTAACGCTCGATGCGTCGAGTCACGCCCCCGTCACCGTGCACTACGCGACGATGGACGGCAACGCGACAGACGGTTCGGACTACACGGCAACCAACGGGACGCTGACCTTCTCGCCGGGGACCGAGACCCGGACCATCCGGGTGTCCACGCGCGAGGATCAGGCCAAGGAACCGGCAACGGAGACATTCACGGTCGAGCTGAGCCAGGCGGAAGGGGCCACGATCGACGACGGCATCGGGATCGGGTCGATCACCGACGACGACCAGGCCGCCCTGCCGTCGTTGCGGATCGAGGACACGACGGTGGACGAGGGAGACACTGCATCGTTCACGGTGAAGCTGAGCGTGCAGAGCGACGATACCGTGACGGTCGGCTACTACACGAGCGACGGCACGGCGCGGGCAGGCTCGGACTATACGGCGATTACCGACGGCACGCTGACGTTTTCCGCGGGGACCACGGAACAACAGATCACGGTAGGGACAATCGACGACAGTGACTACGAGGGCAGCGAGACGTTCAGGGTAAGGCTCCGAAACCCGGACAAAGCCGTTCTGGACGACGACGACGGGCAGGGAACGATCGACGAGGACGACCCCCCGCCCGCTGTTTCTATCGACGACGACGTGACGGTGGACGAGGGAGACACGGCGCGGTTCCAGGTGAAGCTCAGCGCGACGAGCATCGTCCCCGTCAGGGTCCACTACGCGACGATGGACGACCCGGCCTCTGCGGTCGCGGGTTCGGACTACACGGCCGTCACCGGCACGCTGACGTTCCAGCCGGGACAGGACAGCAAGACTGTCGACGTGCGCACGCGCGAAGACACGGCCGACGAGCCGACCGAGACGTTCACGCTGGAGCTGAGCGACCCGGAAGACGCCACGCTGGGAAGCAAGAGCACGGCAACGGGAACGATCACCGACCACGACGATCCGCCGCAGGTGACGATCGGCGACGCACCGGCCGTGACGGAGGGAGGCTCGGCGCTGTTTCCGGTGACGTTGTCCCCGGCGAGCGGGAAGACGGTGACGGTGATGTACCGCACCGTGGACGGCACGGCGGAAGCCAGCTCCGACTACATGGCGACCTCCGGCGAGCTCGAGTTCGAGCCGGGAACCACGCGGCTGACGATCGCGGTGCCGACGACGGACGACGAGTCCTACGAAGGTGCGAATGAGAGCTTCACGGTCGAGCTGCACGACCCGACCGACGCCACCCTCAAGCAGGATGCGGACACAGGGCAGGGAACGATCCGGGACAACGACGACCCGATCCATCTGTCGATAGCGGACGCGGAAGCGGTCACCGAAGGCGGTACGGCCGTGTTCACGGTGACGCTGAGCGAAGAGAGCACCGAGAACGTAACGGTGGATTACGCGACGAGGAACGGTACGGCAATCGCGGACTCCGACTATAGCCCCGTGTCGGACACCCTGACCTTCACGACGGGAGACACGGAAAAGACCATTAGCGTGGCGGTACTGGACGACACCGTGGGGGAGGACCTCGAATCCTTCACCGTGCAGTTGAGCTCCGCATCGGGAGCGACCATCCGGGACGGCAGCGGGTCGGTGACCATCATCGACGACGACGCGGGCGGAACGCCGTCGTTGCGGATCGGCGACGCGACGGCGACCGAGAATGACGGCACGATCGACTTCACCGTGACGTTGAGCATTGCCGCGCCCGGGGAGATCACCGTCGCGTACGGCACGCTGGACGGCACGGCGTTGGCCGGCCTGGACTACACGACCACCCCCGGCACGCTCACCTTCTCGACTGGCGACCGGACGAAAACGATCAGCGTGCCGCTGCTGAACGACACCGTGCGAGAGGCCACGGAGCACTTCACGGTGGAGCTGAGCAGCCCTTCGGGAGCGGTGCTAGCCGACAGTACCGGAAGGGGAACCATCGACGACGACGACACGAGCGGTCAGCGGGGGCTGTCCATCCGCGACCCGGCACCGGTGCGCGAGGGGGGCACGGCGTTGTTCCGCGTCAGGCTGAGCACCCAGAGCAGCCAGGAAGTGACCGTGAACTACCGGACGGTCGACGAGACGGCCGAGGCGGGGACGGACTACGCGGCGAACCAGGGCACCCTGCGATTCCCGCCTGGCACCATCGAGCAGGCGATCGTGGTGCAGACCCTGGACGACGGCGCGAGGGAACCGACCGAGACGTTCACGGTCGAGTTGAGCGGCGAGAGCGGCGCCACGCTGGAGCGGGGCACCGCGACGGGGACGATCCTGGACAACGACGGGGACGGCGGTGGGGACGGAGACGGGAACGGGGACGGCGGGGACAGCGGGGACGGCGACGGGGACGGGGACGGGGACGGCGGGGAGGAGACGGCGAGCCTTCCGCGCCTGACCATCGCCGACGCGCCCGCGGTGGGCGAGGGCGATACGGCGCGGTTCGTCGTAACGCTGAGCCCGCCGAGCCAGCAGGCGGTGACCGTGGCGTTCGGGACGGCGGACGGGACCGCGAGGGCCGGCTCGGACTACACGGCGACGAGCGGAACCCTGCGTTTCGAACCGGGCGACACGGCACGGACTCTCGATGTGCCGGTGCTCGACGACGAGACTCTCGAGGACACCGAGACCTTCTCGATGGAGCTGAGCGGCCCGGTCGGGGCAACCCTGGGGGACGGCACCGGCAGCGCGACCATCACCGACGACGACGAGGGCAAGCTGCCCGCGCTGTCCATCGGCGACGCGGCCCCGGTGACCGAGGGAGTCGCGGCACGGTTCCCCGTCACCCTGAGCGCGGCGGTCGCCGAGGTCGTGACCGTGTCCTACGCGACGGCGGACAGCACGGCGGTCGACGGCTCGGATTACACCGCGTCCGACGGCACGCTGACCTTCCAGCCCGGAACCACGCTGCTGACGATCGAGGTCGCGACCCTGACCGACGACACCGAGGAACCGGACGAGGCATTCTCCGTCAACCTGAGCGACCCGGCCGGGGCGACGCTGGAGAACGACACCGCGACGGGCACGATCAGGGACGTCGCCAGCCTGGGCGGCAACCTCCCGGCGCTGTCGGTCGCGGACGCGGCGCCGGCGGCCGAAGGAGGCACGGCCGCGTTCGTGGTGACGTTGAGCCCGGCCGCCGACCACGTGGTCACGGCTTCCTACGCGACGGCGGACGGCACGGCCAGGGCCGATCTCGACTACACATCGACGGCGGGAACGCTGCGCTTCGAGCCGGGGGACGCCACGCTCGCGATCCGGGTTCCGGTGCTGGAGGACGACACGCTGGAGGACACGGAGGACTTCTCGGTGACGTTGAGCAAACCGGCCGGAGCGACGCTGGCGGACGCGACTGGCCGCGGAACCATCACCGACGACGACGAGGGCAAGCTGCCCGCGCTCTCCATCGACGATGCGGCGACGGTGACCGAGGGCGAAACCGCCCTGTTTGCGGTCAGGCTGAGCGCAGCGGTCGACAGGACGGTGACCGTGGCGTTCGCGACGGCGGACGGAACCGCGGTGGCGGGCTCGGACTACGTCGCGGCCGAGGGTACGCTGACCTTCCCGCCGGGGACGCGCCGGACGGTCGAGGTCGTGACACTGCAGGACGAGATCGTGGAGTCGGAGGAAGGCTTCGCGGTGACGTTGAGCAATCCGTTCGGAGCCGGGCTGGAGGACGACACCGGAGCGGGCACGATCGCCGACGACGACTTCATGGAAGGCCTCCCGACGCTGTCGATCGCCGACGCGGCGCCGGTGTCCGAGGGAGGCGCCGCCGGCTTCGTCGTGACGCTGAGCCCGGCGAGCGAGCAGACGGTCAGGGTGTCGTACCGCTCGGTGGATGGCACCGCGGTAGCGGAACTCGACTACGTGGCCACCGAGGGGACGCTCAGCTTCGAGCCTGGAGAGTCGACCCGCACGATCGCGGTGACGACGCTCGCCGACGAGCTGCAGGAGGGCGTCGAGCAGTTCATGGTGGAGCTGAGCAACCCCGTGGCGGCGACGATTGCGGACGGGACGGGAGTGGGAACGATCACCCAACTCGCGGAGCGGATCGAGACGATCAACCGTACCGTCCTGCCGGAGCTGGGGCGGGCGCTGGCCTTCAGCGCGGTGACCTGCCGCTTCGACCGTGCGCTCTCGGGCCCGATGGTCCACGACGGGTCGCGGGGGTCGGCCGGCCACCTGTCGCTCTCTCATGCGTTGACTGCCGACCGGCTGACCTCGGATCCACCGGTCCGGCCGATGCGCGAGCCGTTGACGCTGGAACGCGCGCTGGCCGACTCGTCGTTCCTGATGCCGGTGCAGGACGAAGAGAACGGTACGGGGCGTTTCGCGGCGTGGGGCTGCGGCGACTACCGCCGCCTGGGCGGGGGCGGCGACGGCGCCGTCGCGTGGGACGGCGAAGCGTTCACCGTCAATGTAGGAGCCGACGTGCGGCTTGGCGACAACACGCTGGCGGGACTCTCGGTATCCCGGTCGAGAGGCTCGTTCGACTACCGCACGGGCGGCCGAAGCGGGGAGGGCGACAGCGGCGCCTACGACCTGCGGCTGACCGGCGTGCATCCCTACCTGGGCTGGTCGGTGTCGCCCGACGTGGACGTCTGGGGGACGGTGGGTCACGCCTGGGGAGAGCTCGGAATCGTGGACGACCTGGCCGCCGGGCCCCTGACGAGCGCCGCGACGCTGGATTCGGGAGCGGTGGGAGTACGCGGCCGGCTGCTCGCGCGCGGCACGACGAGCGTGAACCTGAAGGGCGAAGCGGCGCTGGCCCGGCTCGGCCTCGCCGGCGACGGCGCGATGATCGAGGCGATGGCGGTGAACATGCGGCGGTTGCGGCTGAGTACCGAGGCCGCCCGCGAGCTGATTTTCTCGTCCGGATCGTCGCTTACCCCGTGGGGAGAGCTGGGCCTGCGCCATGACGGCGGCGACGGCGAGACCGGCGCCGGGCTGGAAATCGGCGGCGGCCTCCGCTACCGGAGCCTCGGCGGGTGGACCACGGAGGGCTACGGCCGTTGGCTCGCGGCGCACGAGGGCGCGCTGCGCGAATGGGGCTTCGGTGCCGTCGTGCGGTACGATCCGGGTGCGCCCGGCCGCGGCCCGTCGCTGAGCCTGATGCCCGGGTGGGGCGATACCGCGAGCGGCGTGCAGCGCCTTTGGGAGCGCGGCGCCACCGATCCGACCGTGCCCCGCGCGCCGGGCTCGCGCCTGGACGCGCAGGTCGGCTACGGCTTCGCGGCGGTCCGCGGGCGAGGCGTGCTGACCCCCTTCGGCACGCTGAGCCTGGACCGCGAGCACGGACGCGGCTACCGAATCGGCAGCCGCCTGGCGGTCGGCCGGTCCGCCAACCTGAGTCTGGAGGCCGAACGGTGCGAGCGCGCCGCAGCGGCGCCGGTTTACGCGGTATTCTTGCGCGGAGCTGTCCGGTTCTAGACGGCACGCCGACGCCGGGCCCTTGCCGAGGCCCGCACTGGGGAACACGCCGCGCGCGTCCACTCCACGTAAGATAGGCA
>CATQHX010000039.1 GCA_958296065.1 Vicinamibacterales bacterium
GCTTCAACGGCCAGAGCGCCCGGCCGATCCCCGTGCTCTGGCACTCCCTGATGGTCATGCAGCTGTGCGCGGCGCACGACCCCGCCACAAGCCTGGAGGCGCTCTTCCACGACGCCGCGGAAACCTACGTGGGCGACTGGATCCGCCCGCTCCGGAGCGTCATGGGAGACCGGCTCCTCCTGCTCCGCGAGACCATCCAGGAAACGGTCTTCGAGGCCGTGGGCCTGCTCGGCAGATCCGCGAAGCTGTCGCCGCCGGTGCACCGCGCCGACGACCTCATGGTGCGCTGCGAGATGGAGTCCCCGTGGGGCTACGGGCGCATCGTCAGCTGGTACGAGCCGCCGTCCGACGCGGAGCGGACGGCAGTGCAGGACGCGACAACCGAGATCGGCTGCCCCCCAGCGAACCCGCTCGACCGGAAACGGATGCGGACGCTCTTCCTCGAACACGCCGACCGGCTGGTTGCCGCCAACGCACCGATGCGGGCATCCATCGAAGAAGCGAGGAGAAGCTGGCACGCCGGATAGTCGATTCACCCGGTAAAACGCCTACCGGGAATCGTTACTGACCGATTCCCGGTCCCGCTCCATGGCGCGGACCGCCACGCACAGACTCCACAGACACGGAGGACCCACGAGATGACCGACAGCAACACGCCCACGACAGCGGAACCGCAGCTCGAGCTGATCCACGTCCATCACACCGAGACCGGGTTCGCCGCCGAGCACGCCACCCTGACGGCGCTGGCCGGCTGGATCCAGCAGGAGGTCGATACGCAGAACGCGATCTCCGACCCGGAGCCCGGAGAAGTCGACGCCGTCGAGAACCCGTTGCACCACCTCCTCGAGGACGAACGCACGCAGATGGTCCGCCCCGCCGGCAGGATAGAGCTCGTCGAGCTGCTCTACGCCATGAGCAGGAGCGAGACGGCCGGACCCGACGAGCCCGACGAGACGGCCGCCGACCACCTGCGGAAGCTCGCTGGCGAACTGGCGACGACGATCCGCTGCCTCCACGGCGTCCGCGAGAACGACTACATCCTGTTCGTCGTCGAGTAGACACCGCCGCGCCGGCCACAAGCCACAGCGCAACCAGCCCGAAGGATCCGCATGCGAATCGAGATACACCGCCACCGCATGGCGATGTCCCCCGCCGACGACGGGAAGATCGCCGTCGGCTACGACGTGCTCGTGCCCGAAGAGGACGTGCTGCCCGGCGCCCAGGGGCAGATCCGGCTCCTCGGTCCAAAGCTGCGCGAGTACCGGACCTACGAGGATGCGACCTGGGTCACCGGCCTGCCGCGCGGGTTCGAACGCTACGCCGCATGGCTCGACCACGAGAAAGCCGCCCAGCGCGAGATGCTGGCCATAATCCAGGAGCACTGCCCGGAGACCCGCGGCTGGACCGGATGGCCCGTCTTCTGGGCCTTCGTCGACCCCGCCAGCAGCCAGGAGACCATCCGCTTCACCATTGAGCACCCGAAGGAGAGCGCACCCGAGACAGCGACGTCCGCCCAGGCCGGAACACCGGCCGCATAACGACGCGCGCCCCTGCTCCACGCGCGCGCGGATAACCCGCCCCCCCCCCCCCCCCCCGGAACCCTCCTCCGCTGATTCGGCCTCACCACCCTGCACCACGCGCGCGCGTGGTGGATGAACCGCACCGGGACCGGGAGCAGGACAACCCGAGGGAGTTCGCCCCGCACGGGCGGCGGTTACACCCACCCGACTCCACTAAGAGCCAGAAGTGGCTGCACGGAGACCACCGCGCGCGGGAACCAACCCCGACCGGCCAGTGTCGACAACGCGGACCCGATGCCAAGCCCGCGCGCGCGGGCTTGACGGCGACGGCAACACCGCGCATATCGGTGCCGAGTGCCCCGCAGGGGCGGGAATGGACCCGGTACGTCGAGCCGAGCGAGTGGGCGGGGTCGGGTCCGCGTGCTAGGCTCCCGAATTGTGGAACCAACCGATCAGCAGGGGCGGGAGCAACACGGCGACTCGGACACAGGAGGGTGGCCAGCGCCTCAGAAAGCCGGATTCCACATGGCGAGTGGTACCCAGCCGAGGAGCACACCCATGGCCACCACGACGCAAGGCACCGTCAGGCGGACCTACAAGGACTACTGCACAACACCGGACGACGAGCGCTACGAACTGCTCAACGGCAATCTGATGATGGTTCCCGCACCCAACAGGAAGCACCAAGAGGTGCTAGGCACGCTCTACCTGGAACTGGGCAATTTCGCCAAGGAGCACGGGCTGGGCAGGGTGTACGTCGCACCGTTCGACGTCGTTCTGTCGGACACCGACGTCGTGCAGCCCGACCTGCTGTTCATCTCGCGAACGCGCGAGCACACGCTGACCGAGGAGAACGTACGGGGAGCGCCCGACCTCGTGATAGAGATACTCTCGCCGTCCACCGTCGAGCGCGACCTGGGCTACAAGCACGAGCTGTACGGCAGACACGGCGTGCTCGAGTACTGGATCGTCGATCCGATGGGCGAAACAATCGCCGTGCATCGGCAACGGCACGGCAGGCTCGAGCTGGCCGAGACCTTCGGGCGCCGGGACACCCTGCGCAGTGAGGTGCTTGAGGGGCTACACCTCAAGCTCGACGACATCTTCGCGAGCTGAGTAATCCCGGCACCGATCTTCGCACCCGCGTGGTCGGCCCCGGCTCCGCGCGCGCGCCGATAACCCGACGTGCCGGGACGCTGAGCGGGTCGTTCTCGGCCCCTGCTCCGCGCGCGCGGATAACCCTCCCCCAACTTCGGCCCTCGCCGCCCGCACGGATCTTCCAACCCGGCCTCCGACGCCGCACTGATCGGAACCCGCCGCCCCTCTCCGCGCGGGCGCGGACACCTTCCCCGCACACTCCCACCGCGCCCCGCCGCCCATGCAGAAACTGACCGACTCGGCGAAGCTCTCCGAGCAGCTGACCATCGCCAACGAGGAGCTGGCCCATCTCCGCGCCAGTCAGCAGCACGCCGCCCGGGCGGCCCCCGGCGCAACGGCGGGGACGTGGGCCGCCGCCACCCGCAAGCTGCCCCCCGAGGACCGAGCGCGCATCGCAGACGCCATCGACTGCGCCCGCAACATCTTCCGCTGGGCGCGCCGGCGCAGGCGCCTGGAGAACACCCGCTGGCAGCCCGGCCACCCCGCAGCCGAGCTGCGCGCGCTCGCACGTCTCGTGCGCCGCGCACAGCATCAGCGCACCACCGCGGCGTAGAGAACCACGAACCATGAGACCTCCAGACCTGCACACCCTGATCCGGCAGGGCGCCGTCTTCTACGTGTCCCACTCCGGCGGCAAGGACTCGCAGGCGATGTACGCCGGGATCCGCCGGCGCGTGCCCCACGACCGGATCGTCCTGGTGCACGCCGACCTCGGCGAGATCGAGTGGGAAGGCGTCCAGGACCACATCCGGGCGACGATCGCGCACGACCTGAACGTCGTCCGCGCGAACAAGACCTTCTTCGACATGGTGCGCCACCGCGCGGCGACCCGGCCCGACGTGCCCTCGTTCCCCGACGGCGGCCGCCGGCAGTGCACCAGCGACCTCAAGCGCGGCCCCATCTACAAGTTCATCCGGCGCGACATGAACGCGCGGCGCGCGCTCGTCGGCATCAACTGCATGGGGCTGCGCGCCGAGGAGAGCGCCGGCCGCAAGCGCCTCCCGCCGTGGTCCCTCAACAAGACGCTCTCGACCACGACGCGCACCGTCTACAACTGGCTGCCGATCCACGCGCTCACGACACCGCAGGTCTTCAGCCGGATCCGCGAGGCCGGACAGGAGCCGTTCCGGGCGTATGCGACGGGCAACCGGCGGCTGTCGTGCGTCTTCTGCATCCTCGGCTGCGCCGGCGACCTGGCCAACGGACGCCGCGAGCGGCCCGAGCTGTTCCAGCGGTACGTGGAGCTGGAACGCGAGACCGGGTGGACGATGTTCCCCGGGCAGTCCCTCACACAGCGCGCCGCCGAAGAAGAAGCGCCCCGCCGGCGGCAGCCCCGCGGCAACGCGCCGTAGACCGCGCAGGCGCCCCTACACTCCCACCATCATGCCGCCACACCCGACCTCGAAGATCCACCTGCTGGCGAAGATCCACCCCAGCGCCGACATCGGCGCCAACACCATCGTCGAAGCCGACGCCGAGATACAGCAGGACGTGAAAGTCGGCGAGTACACCATCGTGCGCAGCGGCACGCTGCTGCGCCGGGGCGCCCAGGTCGGCAGCGGATGCGACATCGACGCCTTCTACGTCGGACGCGACACGAAGGTCGGCAACGGCGTCCGCATGGCCGCGAACAGCAGCGCCGGCGACCGCGCCACGATCCACACGGGTGTCCACCTCGAAAAGAGAGCGCGCGTCGGACACGACTCGACCATCGGAGAAAGGACCACGCTCGGGCCGCGGACCTACGTCCACCCCGGAGCACGCGTCGGCGAAAACGTCACCACGGACAAGGACGTCCGGATCGGCGAGAGCGTCCACGTCGGCGACGACGCCACCTTCGCAGCCGAAGCCCGGGTCGCGCCGAACGCGCACATCGGCAACGGCACCACCGTCAGCGAGAAGGCCCAGATCGGCATGGACGCCGGCCCCGGCATCATGCCCGCAGTCCACATCGGGAACGACTGCGCCGTGGGCAACGACACGCACATCGCTCCCGCCGCACGCATGGGCGACGACTGCACGCTCGAAGCCAACGCGGAGCTCGAGCACGGCGCGGTCATGGAGACGGGCTCGACCGTCTGCGCCGGCTCGAAGGTGAGAGCCGACGGCGTCATCCGCAAGGGCCAGACGGTACCGCCGTCGACGCTGGTCAGGACCGACGGCACGCACGTCGAGCGCTACATCGACATAGACGACTACAACTTCCGCGACGGGGACGACGACCGCGAGGTCTTCGTCCATCCCGAAGACGAACCACACGGACTGCCGGCGGAACCGCCGGCCCCGCCGGGCCCGGCCAGAGGCGCCGCCGACGCTGCCGCAGGCCGCGAACACGACGGCCCGTCGCGCTGAACGGCTGGACCATGCAAAGCGTTCGACCTGCCGCGCAGGCTGGCAAGGCGCGAGTCCACGCGCCCCCGCACCGGAGCGGGAATCCACCGGCGGAGGCTAGAATCGGAGCAATGACGACCGCCGATGACATGTCGCTAAACGAGTGGGTCAGGGTCGAAAGCGAGCGACGAGCACGAGTCGAGAACCCGGACACGCCGGCACAACTGCGCCCACTGGGGGACTTCAGCGACGAGTACGCCGACCCAACCGAGTACAAAACGGTCGACCAGTCGCGGGTCGGCCCGAAATCGGCCGCCTTGCAGGGCCTGATCGACGGCGACTGCTGCGGCTGGGGAAAACGGCCAACGACCGACGAACTGTACGAGGCGATGCGGGCCGACGAACCCACCGACCGGCAACGGTCGCTGGCCAGCGTCCTGCTGCGCGCCGACTTCTGGGAGTTGATGGGCGCCTGGATGGAAGCAGCCTTCACGTGGCGGCAGCTGGCCCGGGCCATGAGCCGGCGGGAGTACCAGAACGCACAACGCGTACGCGAGATCAACAGGAGCGCCACATGGAGAAGCTGACGCTCCCAGACCCGGCCGCGAGCCTGTGGAAGCGCATCCGAGACACGGTACACGAGCTGGGCACACGGCGGCCAGAGCAACAGACAAGACCGCACCTGGGGGGCGGAACGACCCTGGCCGCACGGTGGGGACACCGTCGGAGCACCGACATCGACGTGACACTGCCCGGCGACCCAAGCCTGGGCGACTTGGCACGCAAGGACGAACAGAACCTTGCAATGAGAATCGGCGGCAAAGCCAGCCGCGAGGACGAGAACGAGATCAAGGTGATCTGCCCGGACGGGGCACTTCACGTGGCGCGGCTGAAGCCGCACGCACCCGGCGCCGAGTCAATCGCACTTGTCGACGGACAAGAGGAGATCGTCCTGTCGAACGCACAGATCCTGCGAGGAAAACTGTCGCGCGCAGCCGACAGCCCGGTGCGCGACGTGTTCGACATCATCTGCGCGGCGAAAGCCGACCCGCAAGCACTGGCGACCGCGGTCGGAACAGTCAACACACAGCAAGCCGAACGAATCGCGACGCGGTGGCGGACAGCGAACGACGAGTTCGCAAGGGAGGCGACAACCGAACTCAGAGACGTGAATCCAGAGTTCGAGACACCGCGGAACACGCTGGGCAGCGACGCGGCCAGGGCGCTTGAGAACCACCGGTACGTGCGGCTGGAAATCGAGGTCGAAACAGACGTCGTCGTCATCCGCAAGACGATCGGTGCCGGGGCGCTGCCCGACGAGCGCTACCCGCTGAAAGAAGCGCGAACGGCTCTGGCCGCCTCCGGAGTCGAGGAACACCTGGACACGAACGGCCCAACGATGCCGATCAAGATGGCTATCGCCATCGAGACGATGGCCAAATACAAGAGGACCGGAACGCTATACGACAGCAACAACCCGGCAACGAAGTACCAGATCGCGTTCCCGAACAAACACTTTGAGCCGGGATGGAAACCATTCCCGACAGAACTCGGGACGCGGAAACCGACAACGGCCAGTGGTGCCCCAACGATCGGGGCGCCGAAACGACCGAGCGGGACAACGGCGTCTACCGGGAAACCCGCCCAGGTTCCATCCAGACCCGGGTCCGAACCTGGCGCGTGGAAGACCAAGTTGAAAGAACTGGGTATTAGTTAGAGATGAGCCGGACGACCCGCCGGAGCCGCCTTCCCCGGCAACCGGCACGGCCGAGGCGGCGAAGCAGCGCGAACAGCAACGGAACAAGCCGCAGAGGTAGCGGCAGTTGACAATACGCACCGCCGCCGGTCGCGGCGAGCGCTTCGGCCCGGTCGTCCATCACTCCCGCCCCCGGTCCGGCTTCCAGAGCCCGCAACTGACGAACGCGCGCGATATCACCCGCTTCCTCAACGCCGCGATCGAGAACGGCGCGCTCGTCTCCAACGGCTACAACTCGTTCTGGAACCGCGTGGCGCTCGCGCGAAACCACGCGGTACGCGCGCGCATGCGGACCTGCGGAGCCTGACAAGCCCTCCCGGAAACAGCCGAACGCGCTGTTCACCGCAACACCTCCGGCACGCCTGACGCCGTCCCTCACTTTGCCAGCGGCGCAACGAGCGCCGCCAACAGAAGGTGTACCCTGCCGGCACCCGGAAACGACTCTCCCATCATGCCAAGACAAGACCGCCCCACCCGCCGGGGCCTGCCCCTCCACCACACGGTACGCGGCGACGCGGTCCTCCTGCGCCGGGAGCTGCGCTGGACCGCCGCAACGATGCTGGCGCTCGGCGCCGCCGGGCACGCGATCGCGGGGCTGTCCGGCGCCGCGATCGGGACAGCGACCGGGTTCCTCCTCCAGCAGGCCGCCTACAAGCTGACAGTACAAGCACTGTGGCACGGATGGTCCACCCGCGCCATCACCTTCGACAGGGCCGAACGGTCGCAAGAGCTCGCCCGGATCTCGCTGCGCGCGTTCACGATCTGGATGCGCACGGCCAGCGCCAACGACCGCCTTTACATCGCGCTGTGGAACGTCGGCACCGAAGACGGCGAAGACGACGAGGACGAGGTCGCCGAATCGACGGCCGAGATCCGGATCCGGTACGCGTACTCCCTGGCGACCCGGCTCGACAACGAGCCGTTGTGGTGCGACAACCCCGAGCGGCGACGGCTGCGCCGCTCGCTGCAGCGCGACGAGGCGCGGTTGCTGCGGCTGGCCACAGGCCAGCGTCTGCAGGAATGACCGGCTTCATGCCCGCCGCCGCTGCGAACCCGGCGGCAACAGCGGCGCCGGCGATCCGGACAGCGCACCACCGCTGCCCGCCAGCATGCCGCCGGCAACAGGAAGCCAACCCGAGCGGCCAGGGCACAACGCCCCGAAAGCCGCCACCGACGGACTGAAGGAGCCCGAGAGATGGCCAGATACGCAGGAGATCCGCGCTGGATCACCACGCGCTACCCGGGCGAGTGCAAGGGATGCAGGTCGAAGATCCCCAAGGGCGCGCGCGTCTACTATTTCCCCAGGAGCCGCACGATCCTCTGCGAGAGCTGCGGAGAGCCGGAAGCGGCCAGGTTCAACGCCGAGGCCTGGGACGAGGACAACAACACATGCCTCTGAACGGCATCAGCCCGCCCCGCGGCGGGACATCCCACGGCACGAACCTCCCGAACCTCTCGCAATGAACGACCCGACTCCCAAACAGAAGCGAATCCTCGACTTCGCCACATGGCGGATTCAGTCCGCCCGATCCGTGCCGCGCACGGTGTCGAACCGCCACTTCCCTATCGTCCACAGCCCACCGACGATGACCACGACCAGCGCGATCACGAGGGTCGGAGCAAGCTCGTAGAGGAGGATGGTTGCGCCGAAGGCCAAGACGCCGATCACGACCGCCAAGATGGGCTGCCACGCGAACCACAGCACGACGGCCGCGACCACGACGACGACGACAGCCTTGCCGTTCATCCCCCGTCAGCGCCAGGAGTAGTACGCCCCCAAGTGAACGACGGCTACGCTCACGCCCTCGTAGCTGCCGACGTCGACCGTGAAGACGCCGCCGGCCCGCCGGCCGATATGGAGTCCGAATCCCCCAGTGGCGAATCCGCCATCGAAATCGAACGCACCGCCCAGGCGCAGACTCGGGCGGGCGATCCAGTCGGACGGGCCGAACTCGAAGCCGCCGCCAGCCTGCCCCAATGCGCCCAGCGTCCTGATGCCGTTGAGGGCACCGAACACCAAGAACCCGTTTTCGGCCAGCCCTTCGAGCGCGAGGTACCCACCACCGAATCCGGTGCTGACAGTGATGTTGCCGACCGTCGCGGCCACGCCCAAGCCAGTCGACCCCCCTTCGAAGATTCCGGTGACCTGGGCGTTGGCGGTCGCCGTGACCGCGAGGATGGCCACGAGGAATGAGATTGCTCTCATTTGGTACTCCCTCTCGAGATGTTCGGATTCGGGGATGCTGGTGGGGCGGTCAGCCAAGTACCACAACCGGGGCGGCCGTCCGCGACTGCGGGACCACCCACCCGGCGGGTCAGGAAGCCGTTCTTTCGGTTGGGAGCAACGGCACCTCGCGCAGTCCTTTCCTCGCTCATCGCGTTGCTGCTTGATATGGTTTCAGCATGAACCGTCTACGAGAATCCTTCGCCCCCTATTGGAAGTCGATTCAGCCGCAGTGAAAGCCGTCGTTACCGGGATGCTCCGGACCTGCGAACGAAAGGAAACGTGAGCAGGCTCCGCACGCGCGCGGATCTCCCTCAGTTGGACGGACACAGGAGATTGATGATGAAGCAGGCTCCGCACGCGCGCGGATCTCCCGTTCGTCCGCGCCCACGCCAGTGGCAACGGGAAGCAGGCTCCGCACGCGCGCGGATCTCCCGTCCCTGCAGTGACTCTCGGACCCGTTGCCGACGAACCGGCCTCCACGACGGCGACAACACCGTCTCCGCACGCCCGCGGATCTCCCGCTGTCATCCACCTCTGACGACGGCAGAGAGCCACCCTGTCCGCGCGCCCGCGGAAACTCCCGCCTGCCGTTAGCTGGCGCTCGGTCCTCAGCGTCTCCGCCCCACTTCAGAAGCTGATCACGAGCGCGGTCCGGAGAACCGCGTCCAGGCCGGCCTTGCGGATCTGACCCGTACCGAGGTCGAGCACTGTTCCGCCCGCCACGGCCGTCTCGAACACTTCGTCCCCGCTCCCAGGCGTACCGTCGGGGTCGGTCAGCATGACGTGCGCTCGGAGAGCGGCATCCTCCAGGGCCGGCTTATGCTCATACAGATGCTGCAGGCTGATCCGCAACGACAAGTGATCGCTCATTGCGACCCCGACCGCGTTGGTGACGTTCAGCGAGTAGTCGGAACCCGACAAGAGGTTCACGTTCAACGCCAAGTCGCTATCCAGCTCCAGTGTGGCGCCAAGCCGGTGATGATAATCGCTGTCCAGGCGGAAGCCTCCGAAGCGGTCGTCCTTCGCGGCGTCCGGCTCGAGTTCCTCCCGCACGGTGTAGCTGATTCCGTAACCGGTGGAGAACGACAGGTCTTCCGTGTCGGCCCAGACGTTGCCGATGCCGCCGAATGCGATGTAGCGGTTCCGGATGCCGGCGTCGTTGTTCCGATCCCAACTCGTGCCCGTATTCCAGAAAAACCGGTCGCTGATGTTCACCTCGAGGCGTCCCTCCAGAAAGTACTGCTCGACGTCCGGTGTGCCGCCCGCCTGGACGACCGCCGTCTCGAACTCGTCCGGCAGCTCGCCGGGCAGAAAGCGCAGCCCCGGCTCGACGACGAGAAGTCGGTCGCCGCCTGTCCGCGCGCGGACGCCGTCTGCGCGCAATCGCGCCCGCGCCCCGGTCCAGTTGCGCCGCAGGGTGTTCTTGAATCCGAACGTCTGGGTATCGGCATTCCCCCCGGTCCGCACGACACTCAGCTCCGTTGCGTTCGACCAGCCGTTGTCTTCCTCGTCATCGAGTTCCCGAGCAATGCTCGTTTCCCTCCCACCCGGCCAGCCGTCGTCCGCCGTGTCGGGTTCCTGTGCGCCGCCGCCAGCCACAACCGTCGTCAGAC
This sequence comes from Vicinamibacterales bacterium, assembly GCA_958296065.1. Taxonomy (GTDB): domain Bacteria; phylum Acidobacteriota; class Vicinamibacteria; order Vicinamibacterales; family UBA8438; genus WTFV01. Next base: position 10,606 of record CATQHX010000039.1, read on the forward strand.
ATGCCAGCAGCAGCGGTATCGTCCGCCAATCCGTTCGCATTCGGGCTTCCTCCACGCGGCTACCGTTGCCCGCGCGACTTCCGCGCGCTGGCAGCGAAGCCCCTGCTTTCTCAAAGGGTTCAGCTAGAACCCGAGCGTCGTCCACACCATGACCTTCGTCGTATCGGTGGAGTGCGACTCCGCGTCGTAGCGCGCCGCGGTGATCGCGATCTTCTGTCGCCAGGGCGTCCGGTACACAAACTCCAGGTCCAGCTCGCGCCCGTGGCGTGCGGGGCCGGTTGCCGCCCGGAAAGCGTGATACGCCAGCGTCCAGCGGATTCGCTCTGAATCGCCGATCACGCGTACGTACCGGTCGTCGAGACCGTCGGCCGGCGTGGCCAGGAACTTGTCCGCCCACCCATTGAACGGGTGCAGAGTGGCGAGCGGTGTGTTGAACTGCCCGCGCGCCGGGCTGCCTCCGAGCCGTTCCCAACCGGCGCGGACCGTGACGCCCCGATACCCCCCCCACCCGCCGCGACATGCACGTAGCCCGCGTCTACCGGCATCGGGTTGTCGAAAGCGTCCGCTTGCCGCGCGGCTTCGACCTCGTAGACGAGGAATCCTGTCTCTGTGACCGAGTGCCGCCCGGTGACTTCGGCGCCCACGGTGGCCGTCGAACGGCGCCTGTCTCGTTCGTAGTCGAGAGCATGCGCGTACAGGACCAGGGCGCGCGTATCACGGGTTCCGAACGACGCGTGCAACAGGTGGCCGGTCAGCGGATCGACCGCGCCGGTGATGCGGTGGGCGTTGCGCACCAGGGCGTAGTTGAAGCGGCCTCGCGGCAGCGCGTCGGTCACGATTCTCGCCGCGTCGAACGACTGGTGATTCTGGCGCCAACCGACGGCGCCGACGAACCGTTGGTCGTCTAGCAGTATCTCCTGCCGGCCCAACGTCGCGACCGTTCCCTCGTTCACCGCGAATCGCAGGGCGGCCTGATTCACCTGCGTCAGGCCCGGATCGGCAACCACCGGCCGCTCGAACCGTTCGTTGCGCCGATGCGCCGCGCCGAGGTTGTCGTACAGGTCGTTGCCGACGGGCCGGACGTTTTCCGCTTCGAGCAGCATGCTGAACCCGCGATACGGCGCGGTCTCGTAGCCGAGCGTCGTCCGCAACGTCGAGGCATGCGCGTCCAGGGCGAACGCCTCGTCCGCGACGAACTCGTACCGATACCGGAAGGTGACCGAGGCGGCGCCGTCGCCGAGGGCGCCCGCCAGGGACGGACCTGCGTCCTTCTCGCCCGGGTCGTCGTTCTCCGAATCGGCGGCGGCCAGCAAAGGACAGAAGCAGATGGCTACGGCAAGAACGATTGCTCCCAGGCTCGGTCTCCTCACGGACGACCCCTCCCTCCATACGAGCCATCCCAGGCTCGTTGGGACTTGCGTGAACGCCGCGAAACCTCTTCCAGACACCGGCGCGTTGAGCTGGCGCCGGACGAAAGTGTTCTCGACCACCACGGGACTACGACCCGAACGAATAACGCAGCAGGACGCTCTGCGTGATCTGGTTCTCGGCTCGCACCCGCGGCAGCCGCAACAGGTCCACGATGTAGTCCATTGACAGCCCGTCCGTCAGACGCCAGCTGACGGTGTTGCGCCAGTCGATCGTCGGGTCCAGGACGCCGAAGCCGCCGAACAGGTCCAGGTTCGTGTTCAACAGCAGGAAACGGTAGCGGACCGACGCGACCAGCGTCGCTTCGACACCCGACTGGTCGAAGTTGGGGGCCTCCCGGTACTCCAGGGAACCGGACGCCGGATCGTCGTCGAGAAACAGTGCTTCGTTGAACCGGTTCTGCCGAAGCCCGAGCCCGCTTCGCAGATCGAGCGTCACCGACCGGGTCCGCAGGAGCCGCGCGTTGAGGCCGAATCCCTGCCGCAGCAGCACCGGCGCGAATGCGCCGCTGGTCTCGAGGTTCGCGTTGGCCGGAACGAACAGGTCGTCGATCCTGCCGTCGAGACGTCGGATCACCACCTCGCCGTCCTCGGTGAAGAGAGCCTCCGACGGTGCGGCGGTCATCAGCAGGCCGAATCTGGCGTACGGTCCGAGCCGCGGCTTCAGGAACCGGGAGTAGAACACGTCGGCCCGAATCCGGTCCCGTGTCTTTTGCAACGGCTGTGCGGCCGTGCCCTCCGGGTCGAGTCTCAGAAAGCCCTCTTCGATCTCGAAGATCCCGCTCAGGAAGTTGCGGCCCTTCTGGTACGTCACGTACGTGTCGAAGAACGCTTCCATCCCGACCGAGGTCTGGTTCGTGCCGCCCACCACGTTCCGGCTCGAGGCGAACGGCAGCGTCACCGCGACCGAGTAGCGCCGGTTCCAGGGCGACGCCTCGGTGACCGCCCCCAGTTCCTCCGGCAGGACGACGCCGCCGCCGCGAAACGATCCGTCCGCCCGATCGACGACCAGCTTGAAGTGGACCAGTGCGCCCGCGGGCACCAGCACGGTCGCGAAGTCCGTCCTGGCGCGGAACGTGGCGCCGCGCCGGACGATCCGGTAGAGCCCTGCCGGCATCAGGGTCGTCGACAACTGCTCGCCCGCGAGCATGTCGGCGCCGAATCCCACCGCGTAGGGTTGCCGGTCGCTGGCGCGGATCAGCTCGTACGAACCCCCGTGCGGAATGTCGTTCTCGTCGACCACGCTCACCCGCAGCCCGCCCCACCGCACGGCGACCATGACCGTATCGCCGGCTGTAACCGTCACTTCCTCGGTCACCATGAACCGTGTCGGACCACTTCCGACGCGCACGCCGTAGCGTCCCGGCGGGACGACGATGCGGCGACCGGTCGGTCCGAAGGCAACCTGCCGTTCGTTCTGGAAGACCAGCGTCTCCGGCTCGGAAGCGCCGTCGCTGAGCGACGGGACGAAGATGGCCCCCTGGCCCGTTGGGACGGGCGTGGCGTCGGCGGCCAGCTGGTCCGCCGCCGGCGGCGCCAGCCAGCGATAGTACGCCTCCATGGCCGACGGCTGCGCCGTCGCCGTCATGCCGTAGCCGGCTGCCGCCAGCACGCATGCGGCGGTAACGAGCACGCGCCCCCACGACAAAGCACGGAACGGAGTCGGCAACGGCCTTCAACCGGAGGGGCTCGCCAGGCGGAGCGGCCGGGGCGGGTCGTCGCGAAGGTGCGGCGCCGTCGAACGAACGTGGATGTCCATCTGCGGAAACGCGATCTCGATTTCTTCCTCACCGAACCGCTTGGCGATCGCGGTGTGGAGGGCATGAATGGCCGGCAGCCGGTCCTCCACCTCGCGCACATAGGCGCGGATGGAGAACTTCAGGGCGCTGTCGCCGAACTCCTCGAACGTCACCTTCGGCTCGGGCGCCTCCAACACCAGGGCCGTGGCGGCGACGATCTCCTGCAGCACGCGCGTCACCCTTTCCACGTCGGACCCGTAGGCGACCCCGACGAACACCGTCACGCGATTCGCCGCGTCCGACAGCGTCCAGTTGAGAAGGTGGCCGGTCACCAGGTCCTTGTTCGGGACCACCAGCTCCTTCAGGTCCCAGTCCTGGATCGTCGTCGCGCGGATCCGGATTCGTGTCACCGTCCCGGTCACGCCCCCGACGGTGATGGTGTCACCGACGCGCACCGGACGCTCCATTAACAACAATAGCCCCGAGACGAAGTTCGCGAAGATCTCCTGCAGGCCGAAGCCCAGGCCGACGCCGAAGGCCGCCACCAGCCACTGCACGCTTGACCAGGTGACGCCAAGGACCCCGAAGATCGCCAACGCGCCGCTGAAGATCAAGGCATAGCGGCTCATGCTCGTCAGCGCGTACCGCGAGCCCGGCTGGATGGGGAGTTGCAGCAGCAGCATCTCCAGCAGCGCCGGGACGTTGCGGGCCAGAGCCGCCGTCAGCACCGCAAGCAGCAGCGTCAGGCCGAGGTGCTCGAGCGTGAACGCCCCTTCCGTCCCCGGCTCCGCGTCCAGGGGCCACAGCACGACCCGGTCGAGGACGCTCAACGCCGGGACCATGTCGGACCAGACCAGCCAGACGCCGCCGAGCGCCGCCGCCGTGCTCAGCGTCCGAATCAGGCGGCGCGTCTGGGCGTCGATCTGGCTCAGGTCCGGCGCCGGCTCCACCACCTCGCCTTCCCCGGCCTGCGCGCGCTCGCGCCGCTGCCGGAACGCCAGCGTACGCCGGCTGACCAGCACCCAGCGCGACACCATGCCGTAGGCAACGATTGCCGCCGTGGCCAGCCACAGCGTCTCCAGGGACTTGGCCGTGAGGTCGGCGGCCGCATACATGTAGCCGGCCAGCGCAACGCCGGCCAGACCGAGCGGCGCCAGGACCGCAACCCCGTACCAGACGTTGCGCAGGCGTTCCAGCCAGTCGCCCCGGTTCGCCGCGAGCAACTCCGCGGAAACGCCATGCGCAGGATGCAGCACCCGGGACAGGAACACGGCGCTCGCAATGGCCAGGACGACCAGTGCGAGCCGTCCAAGCGCATGCTGCCAAGCCTGTTCCTGCTGCGAGGACATCGCCGCGAACACGAAGACCAGTGGCAGCGCCGCGCCCGCAAACCAACCGAGGTGCCGCCGGAGCACCGCCGCGGTCCGCGCGGACCATCGGAAGTGAGCCGTCATCAAGCCCTGCGGACGGCTCGCCTGCCGCAGAATCTCCAGGGGCACGTACGTCGCTGCTACCGCCGCAAGCGCCGCCGCTACCGACTGCGCAAACCCCGATTCGTCCGCCGCTGCGAGGCGGCGGCCGAGTAGCCACGCAACGGCCGGTCCAGGCGCCGCAATCGCCAGCGTAAGCAGCAGGCCTTGGGCCGTAAGGGTGTAGCGGCGGGCGGAGCCTGCGGCGGCACGCTCGCCGCAGGCCGCCAGCGCGGAACGGGAGCGCCGCCACAAGAACGGCGAGACCAGGAGGACCCCGAGCAACGGTACGTACCGCCAGGGTCGCATCACCACATCGCTCCCCAACGAGCCCGCCAGCGACATCCACTGTCCCGGCTGCGCCAGCCAAGCGGCAGCATCCCGCGCCGGCGCCAGATCGGACCACGCAATCGGTTCCGCGTTGCGTGTCCAGAGCACGCGTTCGTCGATGAAGCGAAGGAACGCCTCGGCCGTGTCGGACAGCTCGCCCTGCGTCGTGCCGAGCTGTACCAGGATGTCGAAGTACCGCGCCTGGTCGTCGAACAGCAGCCCGAGATACGTGCGCTGGGTCTCCAGCATGCTCCGCGCCGACGAGACGACCTCCTCGTTCGGCTCGTCGTTCGGCTGATCCGGGCCGGCGAACAGCTCCACGGCCCGCACACCGATGTTACCGAGGGCCAGACGCTGCTCGTCGAGGTCGAACATCTCCTCCTGAACTACCCGCGTCCGCTGCTCCACGGCGCGGCGCGCGTCCCGGTAACGCTCGATATCGTCCGGGAGCCCCACGCGGTGCCGCTGCAGCAACACCCCGACCGCCCCTGTCTGGCCGATGGCCGACACCCGCTCGCGCGTTCGCGCGAACCGATCGGCGAGCTCCGCCAGCACGGCGCGGGTCTCGTTCAGTTCGTCTTCGGCCATGTCCAGACGGCTCACCGCCACTTGCCGCCGCGCCGTCAGGCCGTTGTTGGCGGCAGCCAGCGACAACAGCACCTGCCGGGGTCCGCCCGCCTGTTCGTCCCCCGCGATGATGCCGAGCTGCAACGCCTGGGTCACAGCCTCGGTAGCCTGTTGCGAGGTGTCCAGACGACGCAGGGCATCGACTGTGGCGTCAAGCCGCAAGAGCCGCTCCTGCAGGCGGGCCACGTCGCGAGCGGCGAGTTCGCGCCGGTGCGGCAGCAGCGGCCGCTCCGCGTCGTAAGCCACCAGCTCCCGCTGCAGAGAGAGCGTCCGGTTCTCCACCTGCAGCCGCCGAGCCGACAGCAACGTCCGGCGCGCATCGGCCTCCGCCGAGCCCACATCCGCCGCGACAGGGGCTTCCAGGTCGGCCTCGATCCGGGCCGTTTCCTCCGACAGCTCTGCGAGCGTCTCGCGTATTGCAGCCCGGCGGGACGTGCGTCTGAGTGGTTCGGCGTCCGCTTCCGACAAGCGGGACGCCGCGTCCTCGAGCTGGCCCCCAACGTTCGCGCGTCTTTGTTCCAGCGCATCGAGGCCGTCCGACGCCGAAATGTCCGCCGGTGCGCCCGGCGCCGACGCCACTGCAGCTTCCAGCTCCGCCAGTGCGGCGGCTGCTTCCGTCGTACGGCGCGCAAAGTCCAGCGCCGCCACCCGCCAGCGAGCAGCCGACTCCAACTCGGAAAGAGCTTGCTGGTACACGCCACGGATGCTCGCCTTGGCCGTATCGTCCAGGCTCGGATCCTGCGCCGTCTCGAGCAGGCGCTGGTCGATCATGGCGACCGACGGCGGCGTGTCACCCGTCGATTGCGCCGACGCCCACGCAGATCCCCACAGGACCATCGCAGCCGCAAGAAACGCGCCCAGAGTCCTTCCGTTACCCATGTCGTGTCGATTCAGGCCAGTTCGCCTGACGCAACGCGTTGAACGGCCGCCGTGGCGGCGGTCCCTTGATGCCCGTGCGAGCGAGTGCGTCGGCCCTTGCGGTCCGGGCAGGGGGCGCTCGAAGCGCCGCACCGCTGGTCCACTCTAGATGCCGGGGCCAAGCACGCTGGAGTGCCTGCCGAATCTGTTCGACCGACGGCCAGTCCGCGGTGCCGGTTCCGTCGGTGTACACGCGACAGCCAAACGCATAGCCTCTGACCTCGGCGACCGGCCCCTCGATGTCCGCACCGTCAATCCGGATCGTCGGTGACCCGATGAGACGATGGCGCCGGGCTTCACTGGCGTTGGCGACCCGCACCATTTCGACGTCCTCGGGCCACTGCTCGAGCCGGAGCGCCGTCTTCAGGTTCCTGAGCGCCGGTTGGCACGACGGACAGCCGTCGAGATAGTACAGCGCCACGTTCACGGTGTCCTCCGTCTCTGTCGCGGCACGCGGGTCGACGTGTCGCGGCGCCGGGTGTTCGGCCGCCGTGTGTCCCGCGCGACGTCGTGCGCGACCGGGCACTCGGCGTTGGACCGACTTGCCAGACTGTCGCTCGCAGTCGTCCAGCGCCCGCTTCAGCTTCCGGCGAAGGCCGCGCAGATCGGCCAGCCTGGCATCGAGCTCCGCCAAGTGAGCCTGCAGCAGTGGCTGAACCTGCCGGCACTGCGTGGGTCCGCCCGTACCGTTGGCTTCGCGGGCGGCTGCCCGCACTTCCTGGGCAGCCGTTCGCCGGATTCGTAGGCGTTTCGGGTCATGTGGCGTTTGTCTTTGCGGGCCGATGCCGTGGGGCCGTCGCTGCGGCGGACTCGGGAAGCCCCGTCGGCCTGCCCGCGCCGGACTCCCCCGTCGGGGCGCACGCTCGCCTCTAATTCTCTGATTCTACTGTTCTCCGACGATCCTGGATTTGGCGCCCTCGACGCGTTGCCTCGTACCGAGGTCTACTCGCAGACCCGCCATCGCCGTCGCCGTCCCGCGACTACCGCGTGCCTTTGTGGTCTGCACCGCGACTATGTCGCCGCGAAGGGTGAGCGGCGAGTCGGCCGCAATTCTTGTGGTTCTCGCCGAACCGGCCGGGATTCCTGTGTTCTAGTGGTCGTGCTGACCTCGGTTTTTGTCTTTTGACGGCCAGGATTTCCGTGTTTCGCGGGCAGAATTCATGTGGAAGCACAGTGCGCAAGGCGGCGGCCGACTCCGAACGGATCGCGGACTGGCTCACGCGCAACCTCGCCACCGCCGGCGCCCGAGGCGGAACCGCTCGCCGCGTGACGCCCAGAGAAGCACGCATCCAGGGAGACGAACATGCACGCACGCAACCAGCGCACCGGCGCAGCCATCACCGGCACGCTGGAGAGAATCTACGGAGAGGCCAGACTGATCGACGACGCGTTCACGCGCGCCGGCGACGGCCGAATCACGCACCAGCACGAGGGCGGGACGAAGATGTTCTGGGACAGCTCCGAGCAAGTCACCGCCGCCGCCGACGGCGAGCGGATCTACCTCGACGAGAACGGCGACCACGTGCGAGAGAGCGACATCGAGCTGGATCAGGACCCGCCCACAGACCGATCCCGATGACCGAACAGACGTTCCACATCACGGGCCTCGATCCCCGGTCCGCCCTGTGCGGAAGGAGCGGCCGCATATGGGCCGCCCCCCGCTGGCCCGGCGACGACGACATGCGCAGCGGCCGTTTCGTACGCTGCAGGGACTGCGACCGGATGTTCACCGCCGCCCTCGAAACGGCCATCAAGAAGGCCCGCGACCTCGAGCACGCCGCGCTCACGGCCTACAGGTCCGGTTGGCGCGAGGGCTGCGAACAGCTCGCAGGCACAGGCCAGCCCGACAGGACCCCAGCCGAAGGGCTCGTGCGCGAATGCCGCGAGCTCGGCCGCCGCGCCGGCGCGGAAGCCGCCAGGCTGGTGCGCGACGCACAGTGCCGCAGCCAGTGTCCGGGAGCGGCGGAACCGGACGGCGCGGCCGTCACGGCGGGAGCCGCCGAATGAGCACACACAACAAGCCGCTTGGCGAGAACGCGGTCCGCGCCATACGCCGCGCCTACCGCCCCGGAGTCCGGCTCCGACAGCTCGAGGACCGCTTCGAGGTCGGCGGGATGACGATCATCTCGATCGCGAACCGCTGCACGTACAGCGAACACGAAAGCGGGCCGGGCGAGTACGAACCGCCTCCGCACATACGGGGCACCAGACGCCGCGAGCCGCCGGCCGTACCGATACACCGCGAGAGCGAACCGCTCCCCGTCCGGCGCACCAGCACCGCGCACCTCGCCCCGGAGGCCCTGCAAGTGATACGCGAAGCCATCGACGACGGGGAGCCAATCCCGCGCATCGCGCGCAGCTTCGGGCTTGAGCCCGAGGCCATCGCCCACATGAAGCCGCGCGCCTCGTGAACACGGACACGCCCGGCAACGGCGAAGAGGCGTCCGGTCAGCCATCGCGCTCCTGAAACCGCGAACCGCGCGATGCGAATGTCCGACATCGCCAAGTCGCAGAACCCGTGCGCCCGCGCCAAGGCGGCCCTGCGCGCCGCAAGATGCGTCGACGCGGCCGTACGCCGCGCACACGAGATCGCCGCCCGCAAGAGCAAGCTCTGGCGCGGCCGCCTCGTATGGCCTGTCCGGTGCACCGGCGCCTCCGGCAAGGGACCGCACCAGATGCACGTCGAGGCCGCCGTGCTCTGGTCTCTCATCGACCTGGAGACCTTCCGCTGCCCGCACCACGCCAACGACCCGCGCCGCGAGGACGAAACCTCTACGGCAAGAGACGAGGAGACACCATCTTGACGACCGCACCACGGACCACCCCGCACGGCGAGAGCGCCGTCGACGGCGCCATCGCCGAGATCCGCCGGATCACCTCCGAGGAAAACGTCGAGCAGTTCTCGAACGACGAGCTTCTGGACGCATGCATCCAGCTGACGCACGCCTGCGATGCCGCGCCTGAGAACGGCCGGGACGACATTCCCAGCGACGCGGCGGACTTCTGCGCCGCGCTCGACGCAGCCAGACACCGGGCGACCAGCTACGACGACCGCGAACGGAGCATCATCACCCGCGCAATCAACCGCGCGAACCGCTCGCTGGCCTACCGCTAGAGCCGCTGCCGGATCCAGGCCGACGCACGAAGGCAACAGCATGCCGACGAGAGCCATCCACAACGCAGGCACGGCGACCAAACGCCGCGCGCGCACGCCGAGACGCCGAAGAGACCCGATCGGCTACCGGGAGAGCCGGCACGAAAACCTGCCGCACGTCGTCAAGTTCTCCGGCGGACGCTCGAGCGGCATGCTGCTCTTCGAGCTGCTCGAACGGGGACTGCTCGACAGCAGCCGCGGCGACGTCATCGTCTTCAACAACACCTCGGCCGAGCATCCCGAGACCTACTGCTTCGTCGAAGCCTGCAGGAGCAGGTCGCAGCCGTACGGCATCCCCTTCTTCGCGACCGAGTTCCAGACCTACGAGGACGTCCACCGGGGCCAGTGGACCCGGCTGCCCGCCTACCGGCTGGTCAACGGCATGCCCCGCTCGGCCGGCAACCCGGACGGCTTCCACTGGCGCGGCGAAGCCTACGAGGAGCTGCTGTCGTGGTCCGGCTACGTGCCGAACCAGTTCCGGCGGACCTGCACCAGCCGGCTGAAGCTCGAACCGACACGCAGGTTCATCCGCGACTGGCTCGCCGGCCGCCCCGGCATCCAACGGCTGGGGCACCACCACCCGGTCCCGCAGATCGACCCGCAGGCGAGGTTCCGCATACACAGGAAGCACAACGGCAAGATGCCCGAAGCCGTCTTCCTCCGCCGCCACGCCTACTGCTGGAGCCGCCCGCACGTGCGTCCCCAACAGCACTACAGGGACCTGTGTCCGGAATGGAGACCGTTCAGCAACCGCAGGGCGGACAACGGCGAGTACGTCACGCTCATCGGCCTGCGCGGCGACGAGCGGCGCCGCGTCGACCGGGTCCGCGCGCGCGGAGGCCACGACACCGAGCACGACGGCGAGCACGTCTACATGCCCCTCGACAGGATCGGCATCGGCCGCGACGACGTCAACGCCTTCTGGAGCCGCCGGGACTGGGACCTGAACCTGCCCGCCGACGCGGGGCTGTCCAACTGCGTGTACTGCTTCCTGAAGGGAGGAGAGAACCTGCAGGCGGTCCACCGCCGCATGAAGCACAACGCCGGCGCCGAGTGGCCGGGATTCGGACCGCTCGCCGGCACGCCGTGCGACCTCGGCTGGTGGATCCGGATGGAAACCGAGTACGTGCGCGACCTGGCCGCCGAGAACTGCCAGGTCCGGAGCGGCGTCGAGCGCATCGGCTTCTTCGGCGCGCGCAAGGCCAGCTACGCCGACCTGGAGCAGAACCGCCTCACCGGCGCGCCGCTCCGGATGCCGCCGCGATGCGACTGCACCGAATAGACGATCCAGCGAAGCCGCACGCGACGCGGAGCCGCCGGCCGCATCAGCGAAGCCGGCAGTTCAGGGCGTCGAGCGCCCCGGCCGCTCCCGCGAGACCGAAGTGCTCGGTCACAGGTCCAGCCCCGCGAGGCGTGACACGGACCCAGAAGTGCGTGTGCCGGCGCAGGTTCTCGAAGAAGGCGGCCGCTTGCCGGTCGTACCCGGCGCCGGCGCCGCGTCCCCCGCCCCACGTCGTGAGGTAGAGCACTTCGTAGTCATCGTCAGGCTCCCAGTAATGCTGCTCGGCGCCGGGACCGTCGCCCCATACCAGCCTCACCGTTCCGTCCGCGAAGACGGTGTCGCCGGTGAACCCGATCGCCAGCACGTGGAAACCCTCCCGGCAATCGACCAGCACCCGCAGGCGGCCGTGGCTGCCCTCCGCCTGAGCCAGCACCACCGGCTGGCCCGTGGCGTCGTCAGTCATGCGAATCGACCGCCACTGCGCCTCGGCGGTCCCGCCGGCCGCCAGCAACAGCGCCGATACGATGATGGTCCGGATCATCTCGTCCTCCTGATCTCGCGCATTGCGCGCAGCCGCTCCCGCGAACGGCGCGCCGTCATCGCCGCCCGCCTCCACCCACGCCGAACAGGCGAATCAGCCCCGCCTCGTACAGCCGGCGGCAGTCGGTGGCGTCGTGGCCCCGGTCGTCATCCAGCAACGTGCCGGCCATGCCCCTGCCGCTGAAGCGGATGTCGTCGCACTCGCCGTCGTGCGCGTACTCGCTGCTGTCGTCCCCGAAGTCGACCCGGCCCGAGACCAGGTCGACGCCGAACAGGCGGATAAGCCCCGCCTCGTGCAGCTGGCGGCAGTCCGTCGCGTCGCGCCCCCGGTCTTCCTCGAGCAGCGTCCTGCTCATGTAGGTCCCCTGGAACCGCGGGTCGTCGCACTCGCGGTCCCGGGCCCAGGTGCTGCCGTCGTCGCCGAAATCGACGGTCCACTGCGCGTTGCCGATAGCGCCGGCGCCTGCCGGCATCGCAAGGTGCAGCGCCGCTGCCGCCGGGAAACAGAGACCGTATCTGCTCTTCGTCTCGATCATCCCTTCCTCCCCTGTGTCCCGGTCCTCACGACGCCGCGACGCGTGGCGTTGTCGGCTGAAGGGTACGGGCCTGCGGTCGTCGTCCCGGATGCGGCGCGGCGCAAACCGCTGGTCTTCCGTCGCCGCGGTGATGTGTCCCGCTCCCCCTACACTTCGTCTCGGAGAAACCGCTTGGCGGCGGTCCCCTGCCGCGCCTGTCCTGAGCCAGGACCGCCGGAGAGGCTGAACAGCATGAGACGGTTTACCGGCTTCAGCCGGGCGAGGCATAAGATCCAGGTGGTCAAGCAGGGGTGGAGCTGGCCCGCCTTCTTCTTCAACGTCCTGTGGGCCCTGCGGCACCGCATGTGGCTCCTGGCTTTCGGTGCGTGGCTGGGCGAGATCCTCGCCGCTGAGTTGCTGACCTTCGCTTTCGAGTCCCTGAGCCGCGCCGGTATCGACGCGTTCCTCCTGGTCTTTCCGGCAGGCCTGGCCTTCGCGCTTGGCGTCCCTCTCACCTTCGGCGGCTGGGGCAATGCGTGGCGGCGCGAGCACCTCCGGTCGCGTGGCTTCGCGGAGTGCGGCGCCGTGGCTGCTCGGTCGGTGGCGGTTGCCGAGCGGCTGCTCCTCACGCCTGCCCGCGCGTCGGGATCGGGGTCCGCCAACCGGTAATCCGAACGGTGTTGCAGTCTTCTGCTATGACGCATCGCGCCGTAACGGGCTTTCGTCCCAAGAGTCAGGTGCTGCAGGCTGCCGCGTTCGGGGCGTGCGTCGTCGCCGCCCTTGCGGGCGGCCTTCCGCTCGCCCTGCTGTCCGGCGTGGCGGCCGTGCTCTACCTGACCGGCGGCAAGCGTGTCGACGTCGACTGCGCCGCAGGCCGCGTCACGACCCGATGGCGCTTCGCCGCCCTTGCGCTGGCGGTCGTCGATACGCCCATGCGGATCGGCCGCCTCGAGCTGCGGCCGGAGTGGATGTCCAGTTCCTCGGGCGGCGGTCACGTCGACCGCAAGGGCTCGATGGTCTGCGACCTGGTGCTCGTCGGCGCCCCGTTGGACGACGACGGCGAAGACGAGGTGGTCGTCGATCTGAAGGAAGACCAGATCTTCTTCGGCGCGTCGGAACGCAGGGCCCGGGAAGCGGCCCGCGCCCTCGCCCTGCCCCTGGCGGTCCGTTGGGACCGGCTCTTCCCCGACCTCGCCCCGACCGAGCGGCAGTGCGGCGAGTGGGCCGATCCGCTCGTCTATCCGTCGGCCCTCGGTGACTGGCGCCGGTGGCTCTGAGAGCGCGTTACCCCGGCTCGCCCCGGCGGCGCGCGCCATGCGCACGCACTGCCCTCGATCCGACACCGCGAACCTCCGCCGAACACGCGCCCGAGGACCCGGGACCATTCCCGCCGCTTCGGCCGAAGCGGCCAAGACACACTCCCGGCGCCCCGACCTGCAACGCGGCCGACAACCCGGACTGCGAGACCGGACGCGCCCTCGTACGCGTTCTCGACTCGCCGAGCAACGAGCAAGGACACCGGAACCACACGATGCTGCTGACCATCTCGACCACGCACCGCCCGGCGACCGACCTGGGCTACCTGCTGCACAAGAACCCGGCCAGGGCGCAGACCTTCGAGCTCGCCTTCGGAAGCGCGCACGTCTTCTATCCGGAGGCCACGCCTGAGCGTTGCACGGCCGCGCTGCTGCTCGACATCGACCCGCTGAAGCTGGTCCGCGGCCCCGGCGCCGTGCTCACCGACTACGTCAACGACCGCTTCTACGTCTCCTCCTCGTTCCTCTCCGTCGCGATGGCGCGCATCTTCGGCACCGCGATGAGCGGCCGCGCCAAGGAACGGCCAGAGCTGGCCGGCACCCGGATACCGCTCGAGGCGGGGCTGGCCGCCGTCCCCTGCCGGGGCGCCGAGACGCTCGTCGAGGACCTGTTCGAGCCGCTCGGCTACGAGGTCGAGAGCGCGACGGACCCGGACGCCGAGCGCCCCCGCTACCGGAACCTGCGGCTGCGGGCGACGAAGACGCTCGCCGAGGTCCTGAACCACGTCTACGTCCTGCTCCCCGTGGCCGACAACCGCAAGCACTACTGGATCGGCGAGGCCGAGGTCGACAAGCTCCTCGCCCGCGGCGCCGGCTGGCTCGAACAGCATCCGCGCAAGGACTTCATCGTCCGCCGCTACCTCGGACACCGGCGCACGCTGGCCGCCGACGCCGCCGCGCGCCTGACCGTCGAGCACGGGACCGGCGACGCCGAAACCGACGCCGCCGGAGAAACGCCCCCGGCCGAACGCGCCGGCCTGCACCAGGCCCGCCTCAAGTGGGTCGTCGACACCTTCCGCGACGCCGGCGCCAAGCGCGTCCTGGACGTCGGCTGCGGCGAAGGCCGCCTGCTGAAGCTGCTGGCCGACACGCCCGAGTTCACCGTGCTCACCGGCACCGACGCGTCGGTGCGCGCCCTGGAGATCGCCGACCGCCGCCTGAAGCTGAAGCGCCGCGGCAAGAGCGCCGACGGCCGCATCCAGCTGCTGCATTCCGCACTCACCTACCGCGACGCGCGGCTGACCGGCTACGACGCTGCCGCGCTCGTCGAGGTCGTCGAGCACATCGACCCGGAACGGCTCGACGCCTTCGAGCGCGCGCTGTTCGGCCACGCCAGGCCCGGGCTGGTCGCCCTGACCACCCCCAACCGCGAGCACAACGTGCGGTTCGACGGACTCGAGGCCGGCAAGCTACGCCACCGAAACCACCGCTTCGAATGGACGCGGGCGGAATTCCAAAGCTGGACCAGGACCACCGCGGCACGCTACGGGTACCGCGTCGAGACCGGCGGGATCGGCCCCGAAGATGCCGAGGTCGGCGCCCCGACCCAACGGGCACTGTTCTACCGCAGCGACCATCCCGCGGCGGGCACGGACGCGCAGCAGCGAGGAGACCGATGACGACACGCAAACCGAAGCCCGGGATTCGCCGGCGACGGCACGAGGCAGCATGCGAAGCGCTCGAGAAGCACGGCTGGACGCAGGTTGGCCACCGCCACGGCGAAACGAAGTTCTACCGACACGTGAAGGAGACCGCGCGGCGGTTGATGGTCGGCGCCGGCGGCGCGATCTACTGGACCCGGGGCCGGGATGCGACGATAGAGCGCCACGCGCACCGGCGCGACGGAACCGACGTGACCGCTGCACTCGACGCAGCGCACCGGACAGTCTGACGACAGCAAGGCTCGACTGGGACGCACCGGTGTTCGAGAACATCGAGCAGTTCCTCGAGGCCAACTCCGAACCGGACTGAACATGCAACTGAAGATCCACGACTACGGCCTCGTCGTACTGATCGGCCCCAGCGGGTCGGGCAAGACGACGTTCGCCAAGCGCCACTTCCGCCCCTCCGAGGTCCTCTCCTCGGACCACTACCGGAGCGTCGTCGGCGACGGCGAGCGCAACGCCACGACGACCAGGGACGCCTTCGACGTGATCGAGACGATCGCGGCGAAGCGCCTGCGCTCCCGGCGGCTCGCCGTCATCGACGCGACCAACGTCGCCCCCGACGACCGCAAGCGCTACGTCCAGTCGCCCGCGACGAGCACGCGCCGCTGAGCGCCATCGCCTTCGACCTGGCCGAGCGCGACTGCATCGCACAGAACGCCGCCCGCGGCGACGACGCCAGACCGCAGCATGTCGTGCGGCGCCAGTGGCGCTCGATGCAGCGCTGGATGAAGAAGCTGTCCGCCGAGGGCTTCCGCCGGCGCTACCGCCTCCGCTCCCCCGAAGACGCACGCGACGCCGAGATCGTGCGCGAGCCGCTGCCCTGCGACCGCCGAAACCTGACAGGCCCGTTCGACATCATCGGCGACGTGCACGCCTGCCGTGAAGAGCTCGAAGCGCTCCTGTCGAAGCTCGGCTACCGCGTGGAACCGAGAGTCGCGGCCGATCGACCCGGCTACGACGTGGCGCCCCCGCCGAACCGCACCGCCGTCTTCGTCGGCGACATCGTTGACCGCGGCCCCGACAGCGCCGGCGCGCTCGCGCTGGTGATGGACATGGTCGAAGCCGGCCACGCGCTGGCGGTCCCCGGCAACCACGACGGCAAGCTCGCCCGTGCGCTTGCCGGCCGCGACGTCGAGCGCAAGCACGGACTGGCCCGCACGCTGGAGCAGCTCGACGCGGCGCCCGAGAGCTTCCGCCGGCGCGCGGCCGAGTTCCTCGCGGGACTGCCCAGCCACTACGTGCTCGACGGCGGGACTCTCGTCGTCGCCCATGCGGGCATGAAGGAGCACCTGCAGAACCGCACATCGCGTCAGGTGCGCGACTTCGGCCTCTACGGCGAGACCACGGGCGAGACCGACGACGACGGCCTGCCGGTACGGCTGGACTGGGCCGCCGACTACCGCGGCCGCACCGCCGTCGTCTACGGCCACACTCCCGTCCGGCGCGACGAGTGGGTCAACGAGACGATCTGCATCGACACCGGCTGCGCCTTCGGCGGGCGCCTGACCGCCCTGCGGTGGCCCGAACGCGAGCTCGTCTCGGTACCCGCACAACAGACCTACGCCGAACCGTCGAAAGCATTCGCCACCGCACTCCAGGAAACCGCGGACCGCACCCGCCAGCAGGAGAGCGACGCGCTGCTCGACATCGACGACCTCGCGGGGCCGTTGCGCCTGCACACCCGCATCGCCGGCGCCATCGCCGTCCGCCCCGAGAACTGCGCCGCCGCGCTCGACACGATGGCCCGCTTCGCCGTCGACCCGCGCTGGCTGGTCTACCTGCCGCCCACCATGGCCCCGTGCGCAGCGGCGACCGCCAACGGCCTGCTGGAGCATCCCGCAGAGGCGTTCGGGTACTTCCGCGCCCGAAGCATCCGCCGCGTCATGTGCCAGGAGAAGCACATGGGATCCAGAGCCATGATCGTGCTCGGCCGGACCGCGGCGGCAGCCGAGGCCCGCTTCGGGGTCGGCAGCGCCGCCGGCGGCATCGTCTACACCCGCACGGGACGCCGCTTCTTCGACGACGCCACGATCGAGCAGCAGGTGCTCGACCAGGTCCGCGCCGGGCTCGACGCCGCCGATGCATGGACCCGGCTTGCCACCGAGTGGGCGGTCATCGACGCCGAGATCATGCCGTGGTCGGCCAAGGGCGGCGGACTCATCCGCGACCACTACGAACCGGCCGGCGCCGCGGCGCGGACCGGACTGCGCGAAGCAACCGCCGCGCTGCGCCAGGCCGCGGCGAGAGACGCCGGACTCGCCGCCCTGCTCGACCGCTTCGAGCAACGCACCGAGATGGCCGCACGCTACGAGAACGCCTACCGGCGCTACAACTGGCCCGTCGACGGCCTCGATGGGCTGAAGATCGCGCCCTTCCACCTGCTGGCGACCGAAGGCGCCGTGCACGCCGACAAGCCGCACCGCTGGCACATGGAGATCACCCAGCGCATGTGCTCCGAAGGCGGCATCCTCACCGCCACCGGCCACCGGGAGGTCGACACCGAGAACGAGACCGAAGTGGCCGAGGCCACCCGCTGGTGGACCGAGCGCACCGAGGCCGGCTCGGAAGGGATGGTCGTCAAGCCCGAGGACTTCGTGGCCCGCACCGAGCGCGGCGTCGCGGCGCCAGCGCTGAAGTGCCGCGGACGCGAGTACCTGCGGATCATCTACGGACCGGAGTACACCGCGCCGGACCAGCTCGAACGGCTGCGCCGCCGAAACACGAGCCGCAAGACGACGCTGGCGCTGCGCGAGTTCGCCCTCGGGATCGAGGCCCTGGAGCAGTTCGTCGCGCGCGCGCCCCTGCGCAACGTCCACCGGGCCGTGTTCGGCATCCTCGCGCTCGAGGCCGAGCCAACCGACCCGAGGCTCTGACGCACCCGCTCCCAACCCCGCAGCACTCGCCAACAGCCGTCCGCACGACGGCCAAGAGTGGACCGGACCATGTCGATGACCCTGATGCACCTCGAACACCACCCGACCGACTTCACCGTGCCCACCAGCACGTACCGCGAGATCGCAGAACTGGCCGACGCCGCCATCCGCGACGACGAGACCCTGGAGCAGGCGTACCGCAACGACCCGGCCCGGATCAACGTCCTGCGCAACGTGCTCGACGACACCGAGGGGCCGTTCACCACGGACCGCGAAGCCGTCGAGCGTTTCGCCGCCGTGCTCGAGAGCGCCGCGTTCGACAACATCGCCGGCGACAAGCTGGCCGAGCTGAGCACGCTGGCCCGCAACCTCGCGAGCGAGCTGCGCATGCTGGCAGCCGAGCACGACACACTGCACCTGAAGCTGCTCTGACGAACCGGCAAGCCGCGCCGGCGCTGCATCCCTACACTCGGGACCGACGCACGAGGAGCAGCGCATGCCCCGAACACTCACCGTCAACGACGCGACCGTCCTGAAGCTGACCGTGTTCGCGATCCTCGAGGGCTACAGCGGGACGACACCCACCGAGAAGAAGATCATGGACGCCGGCATACCGACGCCGCCGTGGCCCACCGGCGAGGTGATGAACGCAATCAACCGCCTGCGGATCGACGGCAAGCCGGTGGTGAGCACCCACCCGACCAGGAAGAACGGATACGAGTACGACTACCCGCTCGAGGACACCGAACTGGCCGGCCACATCCAGACCGTCTGCCAGGCACTCGTCGTGCGCATGACACAGCTCCTTCTGCTGCCGCCGGTCCCCGACGAACAATTTCCGAAAGGCATGGACCGCGCGACGGTCGACAAGCTGGCCGCATCCATCGAGATCCTCGACCCGCCCGAGACGGTGCACTGACCGCGGACCCGGAACAGCCACCACGCACCGAGCAGTTCGCACAACCGGGAGGCGCCGAGCGCGGCCCGCAGACGGCACGTACCGAGCGGAGTCCCCGCGGATCCCGACACGCAAACGCATCACGCCGCCGGCGGTACCCTTGTCCCGCCAGAGGACTTTCCGCGCCGAGCAGACATCATGCACGTACGCCGGAAACAGTCGCCGGAGCCGCCCAAGCACGAGGTCCTCGCCGGCCTGATCGAGCACGTCAGGTTCCACAGCGCCGAGAACGGATTCTGCGTCCTGCAGGTCCAGGCCAGAAGCCATCGCGAACCGATCATCGTCACCGGCCACGCCGCCACCGCGGCCGCCGGCGAATGGATCACGGCCACCGGCGAGTGGATCAATCACCCGAAGCACGGCCCGCAGTTCAAGGCGCACTTCATCCGCAGCTCGGCGCCGTCGGCCAGCGAGGACATCGAGAAGTACCTGCGCTCGGGCGCGATACGCGGCATCGGCAGGATCTACGCCGCCAAGCTCGTGCTGGCCTTCAAGGACAAGGTGCTCGACGTCATCGAGAACGAGCCCGAACGGCTGCGCGAGGTCGACGGCATCGGCCCGCTCCGCTCGAAGCGGATCACCGACGCGTGGGCCGAGCAGCGAGCCGTCCGCGAGATCATGATCTTCCTGCACTCCCACGGCGCGGGCACAGCCCGCGCGGTGCGCATCTTCAAGACCTACGGCAGCGACGCCGTCGAGGTCATGACACGCAACCCCTACCGCCTCGCACGCGACATCCGCGACATCGGCTTCAAGGTGGCGGACGAGATCGCCGGCAGGCTCGGGATCGAGAAGACCGCCGAGGTCCGCGTGCGCGCCGGCATCGGCTACGCGCTCGACGAAGCAAGGAAGAAAGGCCACTGCGGACTGCCCAACGACGAGCTGCGCCCGCTGGCGTCCCAGCTGCTCGGAGTCCCCGACACGCTGATCGACAACGCCGTCGGCCTCGAGATCGCCGAAGGCACCGTCGTCGCCGACACCGTCGCCGGCACGCCTTGCACGTTCCTGGGCAGGCTGCACCGCGCCGAGCGGACAATCGCCCAACGCCTCGCCGAACTGACGGCGGGGAGCCCACCCTGGCCGAAGATCGACACCGACCGCGCACTCCCCCGCGTCGAGAAAGCGACCGGACTGTCCCTGGCGCCGCGCCAGGCCGAAGCGCTGCGGCTGGCGCTGGCGTCGAAAGCCACCGTCATCACCGGAGGCCCCGGCGTGGGCAAGACGACGCTGCTCGATGCCATCCTGCGCATCCTGACCGGCGCCGGCGCAACGCTCAAGCTGTGCGCGCCAACCGGCCGCGCCGCCCGCAGGATGAGCGAAGCGACCGGGATGGAGGCCCGCACGGTCCACCGGCTGCTGGAGGTCGACCCGGCCAACGGCGGCTTCAAGCGCGATGCGCACAATCCACTCGACTGCGACCTGCTGGTCGTCGACGAAGCCTCGATGGTCGACGTCGTGCTGATGCGGGCACTGCTCGCCGCGGTGCCCGACAAGGCAGCGCTGCTGATCGTGGGCGACATCGACCAGCTCCCTTCGGTGGGACCCGGCCAGGTCCTCTCCGACATCATCCGCTCGGACACGGTCCCGGTCGTACGCCTGACGGAGGTCTTCCGCCAGGCGGCGCAGAGCCGGATCATCACCAGCGCGCACCAGATCAACCACGGGTCGATCCCGGACCTGTCCCGCCCCGACGGCGACAGCGACTTCTACTTCGTGCCCGCCGAAGACGCCCGGACGGCCGCCGTCCGGATCGTCGACCTGGTCAAGAACCGCATCCCGGCGCGGTTCGGCTTCGACCCCGTCCGCGACATCCAGGTGCTGTGCCCCATGAACCGCGGCAGCGCCGGCGCCCGTTCGCTCAACGTCGAGCTGCAGGCGGCCCTGAACCCGGCCCGCGAGCGCAAGGTCGAACGCTTCGGCTGGACCTTCGCACCCGGCGACAAGGTGATGCAGATCGTCAACGACTACCACAAGGACGTCTACAACGGCGACACCGGCCACGTAGCCGGCGTCGACCCGGAGAGCGGAGAGCTGACCGCGAGTTTCCACGGCGCCGAGCACGTCTACGCCTTCGGGGAGCTCGACACGCTGGTGCCGGCGTACGCCGCAACCGTCCACAAGAGCCAGGGCTCCGAGTACCCGGCCGTCGTCATGCCAGTACTCAGCGAGCACTACATGATGCTGCAGCGGAACCTGCTCTACACGGGACTCACGCGAGGCAAGCACCTGGTGGTGCTCGTCGGACAGAAGAAGGCGGTGGCCATCGCGGCCCGCAACGCCGCCGGACGCAGGCGATGGTCCAAGCTGGACGAATGGCTGCGAGACTTCACCGGCCCGAACACGGACGCCGGCGCGGCGCCGAGCGAGAGACGCCACACCGGCCGGACGCTGCCATTCTGAATCATCGCACCGAACAACCGGAAAGAGAGCCGATGCCCCGAGCACTCACCGAGAACGACGCCACCGTCCTGAAGCTGACGATGTTCGCGCTCCTGGAGCGCTACTCCACCATGGACGGCTTCGACCTGAACGAGATCAACTCGAGGACGCCTACACCGAGCGGCCCCGCCGACGAGATCATGGACGCCATCAACCGCGTCCGGATCGACGGCAAGGCCGTCGTGAGGACGGAGCGCACCACCAGCAAGGGAAAGACCTTCTACGACCTGCACTACCCGTTCACCGAAACGGACTTCCCCGGCGGCCCGAGGACGGTGTGCCTGGCGCTGTTCCTGCGCCTGCACCAACTGGTCCGCATACCGGTGCCCGACGACGAGCGCGACGAAACCACCGAGGAGGGCGTCGACAAGGCGACGGTCGACCGCCTGGCCGCATCCATCGAGATCCTCGAACCCCCCGAACCGGTGCACTGACCGAGCACCCCGAGCGGGACGCCGTGACATCCACACACCGAGCTGCAGGCAACCCGCACCGAGCACGACACGCCCGCCCCGCGCGCACCGAGCAGACCACTGCCCACCGAGTCGCACGCCACCCGGCATGGTCCCGACGACGCCAAGCCGAGCTGCAGGAGACCCGCACCGAGCACGACGCGCCCGCCCCGCACGCACCGAGCAGGCCGCGGCCCACCGAGCCGTACGCTGCCCGGCATGATCCTCACGACGACAAGCCGCATCGAGGGCATGCGCATCCTGCAGTACCACGACATCGTGATCGGCGAAGCCATCGTCGGTGCGAACGTCTTCCGCGACTACTTCGCCTCGATCCGCGACATAGTCGGCGGACGCTCGGCCGCCTACGAGAAGGCGATGAACCAGGCCCGCCGGCTGGCGTTCAGAGACCTGATGGAGACGGCCGCCAGTCTCGGGGCCAACGCCGTCATCGGCGTCGACATCGACTACGAGGTGATCACCAAGCGCGGGTCGATGCTCCTCGTCTCGATCAGCGGCACGGCCGTCAGCGTCGTCGCGGGTACAGAAGCCGACACCCCACTGCACGCCTAAACCTAACCAGGTAAACCTGAAAGCGGCGCAAGTCGCGCCGCCAACGAGTACGTAGTTTGTACAGAATCCGCAGTTCGGCCGGACAAGGCAGCTAACCAGGTAAACCTGAAAGCGGCGCAAGTCGCGCCGCCAACGAGTACGTAGTTTGTACAGAATCCGCAGTTCGGCCGGACAAGGCAGCTAAAGAGCGGTCCGGGCACCGAACGGCACACTGTCACGCACGCACCGAGTTGCGGCGCAACCAGACGCACCTGTAGCCCAAGCGCCGAACAGCCATGGAGGCGCCGAGCGGTAACCCTGTCCACGCACACGCCGAGCGGCAGGACTACGAAACGCACCTGTCATCCAGGCGCCGAACAGCACACCGTCACGTACGCGCCGAACGCGGCGCCCCCAGAGGAAGGCAACCAATGAACGGAGAGACACGGCACAGGATCAACGAGGCGCTCGACGTGCTGGCGCCATGGCGAGGAGTCGACAGCGTGCTGTGCCGCCTGCGACGCTCCTGGTGGCTTCGCGCCGAGGAGGTACACAGCAGCGTCGAGACGAAGGACGGAGGAACGCGATTACCGGACACGCCAGTGACTCAGGCACCGAACAGCACGCCACGCCGCCACGCACGCACCGAGCACGGCGCCCCCAGAGACGCTCCGGAAGAACGACCAAACTCCGGACAACGCGCACACACCGAGCAGAGCGACCCGAGCCCGAGCCCCCCGAAGCGCACCTCTCCGCGCTGCCGCGCGGATAACCCCGGCCCCAGCCAGAGGCCTCCCCGAAGCGCACTTTCTCCGCGCTAACGCGCGGATAACCCGGAACCAAAACGCCCGCGGGAGCGTCTAATAAGGGTGACCGGTACTGAGAAGTACACTTCTCAGTACCGGCAACAGAATCGGAGAGCCGTGACGATAGGAGAGATTCAAGCCAGCGTGACGCTGGAGAACAGCGGCGACCGCGAGTACGTACACCGCGGAGACCGGGTCGAGGCGGACGTCCGACGGACGACGGTCGAAGGAGTCGTCGACACCGGGGCGGTGAGTCTTGCAATCCCCGAGGAGATCGCGACAGAGCTCGGGCTCCGGTACGAGGACACGAGAACCGTCGTCTACCCGGACGAGCGCCGCGAAGAACGCCCCGTGACGAAGGTCACGATCGAGATCGGAAACCTCGCCACATGGACCGAGGCCATCGTCGGACCGGCCGGCAGCCAGGTCCTGATCGGACAGGTCGTACTCGCAATGCTCGACCTTGTCGCCGACTGCAGAAACCGAACACTGACGCCACGCCATCCGGAAGGCCCAGTCCTGGCTATCCGCTAAGCCCGCTTCCGAACAGACGCCTCGTCAACCACGCCTACGCGGAGCACCGACCCACCGGTCGCCACGCAGTCCATCCGAGCGAGGCCCGCGGCGCGGACCAGACGCTTCCGGGTTCTGGTACTCCCCGCGGGGCACCAACCCCGCACGGCGCCGCTGGCGCACCGCCTCCACGAACAGGGGGAAACCCTCCGCGATGCACTCCCGCAGGATCCAGGAGCGGGACATCTTGAACTCGGCCACCGCCTGGTCGAGCTGCTCGAGCTGACGCGCCGAGAGCCGGAGTTTGACGGTACAATCCAGAGGTTCCGCATCAGGCTCCCGGATTGGAAAGAGCGGCATCGACGTACCTCCCCGGTCCCCGCACCGCCCTACTCCGGCGGCTGCGACGGATCCTCGACAGGCTGCACCTGCGGCTCGCCGAACATCTGGCCGAGGACGTCGAGCAACACGTCCTCGAGGTCATCCGGAGACACGCCGATCACCTGGGCGTGCATCTGCAGACCCGTACGCAGCTCCTCCGGAGCAATCTGCGGATCCGCCGCCCGGGCCGCCCTGCCGTACTCCAGAAGCGCAGACACGGCACGGTCCGGATCCAGCGCATCGCGGGAACGGCCGCGGCCGGACCGCTGCGCCGTCCCACGAGCCTTCCAGACACGCGCGGCGCCAGCGCCGGCAGCCTCCAACAGCCGGACCTCCCGAAGACGCTCCAGGGCCTCGACAGCCCCCCGCATCCCTTCGGCCACCGCCAGCCGCACGACCTCCGAACGGTTCGAGCCGTACTTGGACGCGGCCACGTCGCACGCCTTGACGGCCGCTGGGGGAAGGAACACCACGATCCTCTGCATCTGCATCCCGAAACCTCCCCGACGGTGAACACTTGGAGTGCAAACAGTGCACCATCACCCGAAAATTCGCGAGGCCCGGATCGGGCCAAAAACCGAACTGAGCAAGGTGATCAGGTTTGTTCCCGGCCCCACCAACGCATCCAGCAACCAGGCTCACTTGGGAAACGCGCCCGACGGCTTCACCGTGAACAGCGAGGCCCAATCGCCGCCGACGACCCCGTTCAGAACCCTCCGCCATCAGCCGCAAGCTTAGGCCACCAGAAGCCGCGCATCAGCCTCGACAGAGACCGTAAAACACTCGCAGCAGGCTACTTGCAAGCAGAATCAACGCCGCGCAGTCCGACCGCAAGACAGAACGCTCGGCACCTTCAGGCACAGCACGCACAGAACGCTCGAAACGTTGACACATTCACCACCGAACGCACTTTGTGGAACCCACAGAGAAGATCAGAGATCAGATGGGTGAGCGACCCCGGTTCCGGCGTCGCTCACCCGATATTTTTCCCTGCGGGAAGGCTGGATCCGGCGGAGCCGGTTGACGTGTGCACCGTCAGTGACCTGTCGGCGGGATCCGGGCTCCATCGCCCGGAAAGGCCAGATGCTCAAAGAGTGTACTTCTCTGAGCCGGGCAACCCTAGTTAGGCGCTCAGCGCGGGCAAAAGGTTCCCCGTTCCAGAGCAGAAATCCCCAAGAAATCGGACCAGCGCCCAGTAACGGCGCTCGACATCCGTCGACCTCGACTTCAACAGCAACACCCGCTCAGACCTGACGCATCCCGCGTAACAACCACACTGCCCGCGAAGAGCCGGCCCAATGCAGAAAGAGCCGACCCGGACTCAATCCGCCAGCAGCTGCACCGAGCCATACCCCCCGTGGGATCCGGTTTTCGCCTACAACAACCTGCCCCCGGTCCCGCGGGAGCGGTTGACGACCCCCGCGGTCAAAGCGCACTGCGAGATCGCCACCAGAGCGCTCAACACGCTGCGTGAAGCAACCGCCAAGTTCTCCGATCCCGTGACGTTGATGCAGACGCTCGCGCTGGTAGAGGCTCAGGCCAGCTCAGCCATCGAGGGCATCGTAACGAGCGTGGGCGACATGCTCAAACACCTGGGCAGACCGCTTCTGTCGAACGGCGCCGACCCCGACGCCGACGACGCGCTGCGCCACCACGACAGCATCATCGACGCCTGGCAGCGGCGCAGTGCCGAACCGGTCGGCACCGCGATGGCGATCAGGGCATGCTCGACGACCAAGGGCCGCCGCATGCCGGTGCGGCGAGGACGCGGAACGGTGATCGCAGGACCGCGCGGGATCATCTACACGCCACCGACCGGCGAGGACCGAATCCGATCCATGCTCGACGAGCTGTGGAGCTTCATGCGCAACGACACCAGCACGCACCCGCTCGTGCGGATGGCGGCCGGGCATCACCAGTTCGAGTCGATACACCCGTTCGCCGACGGCAACGGACGGACCGGCCGGCTAATCAACATGCTCTACACGAACGAGCAGGAGCTGACCGAACTGCCCATCCTGTCCCACAGCCGGTACATCCTGCGGAACCGCCCCACGTACTACCGACTGCTGGATTCGACGAGGAAAACCGGCGACTGGGAACCGTGGACCCTCTGGATGCTGGACGGCGTACGGGAGACCGCCGAGTGGATCGCCCGCACCCTGGAACACCAAGCCGCCATCCCCGAACAAGCGATCGCGCAGTACCGACAGACCAAGCCCCGGGCAACGACGACCAGCGAGACGGTCCGGTTCGTGTGCAGCCGGCTCTGCTGCCGGTCAACCGACCTGGTGAACGCACGCCTGGCGGCAAAGCCGGCGGCGGCACTGACCACGCTACGCCGGATCACCGACACGGGAATCCTGCAGCTCAACCCGGGCCACACGCCGGCGCTCTTCATCAACTCCAAAGTCCTCGAGCTCTGGACCGGCGAGTAAACACGGGATTCGAGCGATGCACGACGAGACGAAGGAACGCATTCGGCACGACCGCAACACCGCGACGCGCGCCGAATGCTTCGCCAGGCTGGTACTGACCGGCCGTGAGGACCACCACGGCCGGAATCTGCTCGACTACGCCGAGCGCACGGCTGACCGCCTGGCGATGCAGCGGGAGAAGACGCTCGCGTGGCTGTCAATCTCGCTGCACGCCGACAGCGTGGACGAGACGACGCTGACGGGCATCGGGTTCAACGACCAGGACGTACGACACGCGACGGTCATGCAACCCCGCGAGAACGAGACCGCCATGGCGTACGCCGAGCGGCTGGCCGCCTACAACGAACCCGAGGCCTTCACCGTCGGCGAGGCGATGCTCGACGAAAGCGCCGACACCAACCCGACCGTGCCGACCGACACGACCGACACGGCCCGGGAGCAGGAAATCGGCCGCCTGCGCAACGCGCACAAGGACTGGGCCCGGGGACGCAGGGGAGACAGGCCCCCGGCCGGCGGCGTCGTCGACGAGCGTCCCACCGCACCAGGGCTGGCCGACGCCGTCCGTCGGTTGGAGCACCACGTGCGCATGACAGGGCTGTGCCTGAGCGAGATGCAGCGAGGCCCTGGGAGCACGCCCTGGGGAATCGCCGAACGGCTGTCGCTCGACGACCTGAACACGTTCCTCGACGCCGCGTCGCAACTGATGTTCAACGCCGCGGCGATCGTCATCGAGACGTCGAACCTCACGCTGACGCCTGCCACCGAGAAGGAGCGCGCCACCCTGGCAGGCACGCGAGAGCCTGGAACCGAACACCTGGCCGGTATCGCCACCGCGGCCGCGACGATCTACCAGGTCGCGACACGCCTGCAGTCGGAGATCCCTCCACCCGCCGACGACGACGACCGGATCCACTGATCGCGAGATGACGACAGAAAGCGCCTACGGCATCATCCTCGACGAGGGCGACCACCTGCACCGGATGCCGCGCCACGAGCGCGCCACGCCGCTGAGCAGGCGCGACTACATCCGCGGGCGCCTGCTCCTGATGATCGCGAAGAACGCGGTGTACCGAAGCGAGTACGAGGCGCTGGAGGAGTGAGAATCGGCACTGCGGTACTGAGTGGTGTACTTCTCAGTGCCGAGCTACTCGGTTAGACACCGAATCCGGGAGAAGGTTCCCACCCGGAACCGGCGGAACCCGAAAAGGCGCAAGGGTCGGATCGAAGCATCGCCGAACCGGAGAAGCAGCAGACGCGCCCGCGAGAATCCCACGCGCTGGAACCCGGTCCATAGACTTCAAGGCAGAGCGCCCGGCGATGCCGGAGCGGAACCCGAGAAAGGACGACACCCGATGAGCGACCACATCCCCGGCTCGATCCCCCGCGCGTGCGACTGCACCTACCGCGGCCACCTCGCCGCCAAACCGCAGGTAATCGACAAGGACGGACGCAAGTTCGTCTCGGCCCGCATGGGCGTCAACATGGCCGCGCCCAACGTCCCCCGCGAGGAACAGGACGAGCTCACCGAGTGGGTCGACGTGATGGCCTTCTCCGAAGCGATGCAGGCACGGCTGCTCGCCTGCGAGAAGGGCGAGACCGTCGCCGTCTCCGGCAACGTCACCAAGAGGCTCTACCAGCGCCGAAACGGCGAGACGGCCGTAGGCCGAACGATCATCGCCGACTACGTCCGCGCCGCCGGCGCGAGCATCGCCCCTGCCGTGGCCAAGCACGGGGCCAACGACAAGCCGGAACCGGCCCCGAACCCGGACCAGCCGCCGGAGTAAGACCATCCAGTCCGTCGCACGCTCTTCCGCGCGGATCACCCATCCTCAACGACATGCGCACACAACATTCGGAAGCCGGAACCGAGCACGGGCAGCTCCTGGAGCACAGGTTCCCCCGAACGTTGCTGGCTCGAGCTTCAGCATGCCGCCGCCGAGCGGATGCCCCTCGAGCTCGCAACTCAGCCGGCCGGCGGGCGAGCCCCACGCCTCCGAGAACCCCGGTTCAGAAAAGCCGCCATTGCCGAACAGGTCGGACCGGAAGTCGACCGCCAGAAAAGCGTTCGTGCATGTGCACCGACCACGGTTCACGGCCAACGCCGGCGACCTTCCGCTCATGTACGTCAGGACGAAGGCGGGACGAAGGCATCGGCCCGCCAACTGGGGCGGTAGAGCCGCGCGGACTGCCGTGGGTCGGGCGCCAAGGGGAGCGAAGGCGACGATTGGCGCACCGGCGCCAGCGATGACGACAACCGCGCCGCGGGGAGCGCCGCGCCGAAACCGACGGGACTGGTGCCGAAGCGCCGAGCGTCAGCCCTGATCCCCCACCGCCGCGGGCCGGCGGCGGGCCTGCGCCGCGATCGCGAGCAAGAGCGCCATCAGCGCCGCGAGGGCGGCCGGCGGCATGACGGGCGTCCCTGTGGCCACCACGCCGCACGCCAGGCGCGCCCCGCCGCCGCCCAGCGGCGACGGCGAGTCGGAGTAGTTGTCGCCGCCCTCGTGAATCACCAGCGCGCGGCCGTATAGGTCGCTGAGGGTCAACCGAGGCGCGACGACCGCCGCCGTCACGCGGCCGCCGTCGGACGTGAGACGCGGCAGGTCGCCCAGGTGACCGTTGCCTCCGGGCCCCTCGTGCACGCCCGTGTTCGCCGGGTCGTAATGCCCGCCGGCGGCTTGGCCCCCCGACCCGCAGTCGGGATTCAGGTGGGCGTGGAAGCCGTGATCACCCACGGGAAGAATGCCGTCGAGGTCGGGCGTGAAGCGCACCCCGCCCCCGGCCTCCTCCTCCAGCGTAACGCTCCCCAGTGTCTCGTCCGTAGCGGTGTTGTGGATCTCCACCGTCATCTGCGCCTCTGCCGGCGCTGCCAGCACCACCGCCGCGATCGCGGCCGCCAGCGTTCGTGTCCGAGCCATGTCGCTCTCCTTCCGGGGACTGTCCCTCTCGTTGTTGAACTTGCGAGTGGCGGAATCCCTGTTTCCACGGCGAGGTCGTCTATTACGCCACGTCAGCAACCGCACCGTCGGGCGAGGCTAGCCCAAGTTTACCAACGGTGAAATTAAGTCGGTT
>CATQHX010000040.1 GCA_958296065.1 Vicinamibacterales bacterium
GATGCCGGTCCCGTAGAGCATCAGCGTGTGGTCGAGCATCGTGCCGTCGCCCTCCGGCTGCGCGGCGAGCTTCTCCACCAGGTAGGCGAACTGCCGGAAGTGGTGCTCGTTGATCTTGTGCAGCCGCGCCAGCTTGGCCGGCTCGTCCTGGTGGTGCGAGAGCGGGTGGTGCGAGTCGGGCACCCCGACCTCCGGGTAGGCCCTGCCGCTGATCTCGCGCGCCAGCATGAACGTGCTGATGCGGGTCAGGTCGGTCTGCCAGGCCAGTGCCAGCAGGTCCATCATCAGCCGCGCGTGCTCGGCGTAGTCGTTCGGCACGCCGACCGGTTGATCGACGACCGGCAGCTCGCGCGCGCTCTGCTGTTCGGCCATCTGGATGCGCCGCTCGATGTCGCGCAGCGCGTCCAGGTACTCGTCCAGCTTGCCCCGGTCGCTTGCGCCGATCACCAGCTCCAGGTCGCCGAGCGCTTCGTTGACGCTGTCCAGGATGCTCCGGTCCCGCCGCATGCGGGCGAGCCGCGACTCGCTGTCCGTGCTGCCGCTCGTGCCGAACAGCATCTCGAACACGGCGCGCGGATCGTTTTCGGTCGGCAGCGGGGTCGTCGGCGTGCGCCAGGAGATCGTGTTGGTGTACGCGCAGGAGGCGCCCCCGCAGGTCCCCAGCATCGAGTTGGGTTCGATTCCCAGCTCCAGCGACGTGATCTGCGTCTCTTTCGACAGCTCCCGCGCCGCGATCTGGTCCATCGTGGTCTCGGCGTAGACGTCGGCGCCGTTGGTGTGCCGGAAGGGCACGCAGGTCAGGAACGTGCCTGCCGCGCGCGCATGCGCGCCGCCGCCCTGGACCAGGTTCGCCGCCTCGTCGTTCAGGCCGCCGCACATCAGGATCCGGTCGGCGAAGCTCTGCGCCGATTGCAGCGTCGGCGGCAGATCGTCTCCCGCGAGCGGCCCCTCGGCCTTCGGCGACCAGTAAGGCATCGACATCCCGTTGGGCACGTAGAAGATGCCGAACCGCCGCACGGGCGCCGCGGCGGTCCTGCTGGTCGCTGTCAATGCCGGGACCATGCAGTCGAGCAGCGGCAGCGCCACCGTCGCACCGATCCCGCGCAGCACGGTCCGGCGTGGCAGATGCATCTTGCTGATGAACATTGCCTTCTCCCTTGAATCCCTATTGCTGTCCGACCGCCGCGGCCGGCGCGCTCGCGCCGGCGTCGGGTATGCGCTGCATCCGGAACGGACCGCTCGACACCACCTGTCGCACGAGCGCCGACCACCGGTAGTCGTCGCCTTCGAGGCCTCGCACCATCCGGCGGATCGCCGGCGCGTCGTAGTACATGACGCCGCGCCCGAGCGCGTAGGTCAGCAGCTTCTCCGCCACGGTCCTGACGAATTCGCCGTCCCCCTCGCGCAGCAGCGCCTCGCGGAACGCGCGTGGGCTGTCGACGGGCTCGCCCGACAGCTCGATGGTCGCATCGATGTCCGCCCCACCGTCCTTGTCGCGCCAGCGCCCGATCGCGTCGAAGTTCTCCAGCGCGAACCCGAGCGGGTCCATGCGGCGATGACAGGTGGCGCAGACCGGATTCTGCCGGTGCGCCTCCATCCGCTCGCGCAGCGACGTCGGCCGGGCCGCGTCGCTCTCATCCAGCGGCGGGACGTTGGCCGGGGCCGGCGGCGGCGGCGCGCCGAGCAGCGCCTCGAGCACCCACTTTCCGCGCAGGACCACCGACGTCCGGTTGGCGTACGAGGTGACGGTCAGCAGGCTCGCGTGACCCAGCAGCCCATGCCGCCGGTCGTCGCGCCACGCCACGCGCCGGAAATGGCTCCCGTAGACGTCCTCCACGCCGTAGTGCCGGGCCAACGGCTCGTTCAGGAACGTGTAGTCCGCCTCGAGCAGCTCCGGGATCGGACGGTCGCCGCGCACCTGGCTCTCGAAGAACAGCTCCGTCTCGCGCACCATGGCCCCGCGCAGCGTGTCGTCGAACGCGGCGAACAGCCGCCGGTCCGGCTCGTGCGAACCGATGTCGCGCATCTGCAGCCACTGGCCGACGAAGTCGTTCATGAAGCGGGTCGCGCGGCGATCTTCGAGCATCCGTCGCACCTGGGCCGACAGCACGGCCGGATCGCTCAAGCGGCGGCTCGCAGCCAGTTCGATCAACTCGTCGTCGGGCAGGCTCCGCCAGAGGAAGAACGAGAGCCGCGACGCCAGCTCCAGGTCGCTCAGCGGATGCACTTCGCCCGGCCGTGCGTCGACAGGCCGGGCCTCGACCCGGAGCAGGAACTGCGGCATCGCGAGCAGGGTCTCCAGCCCGCGTTCGACGCCCGCCTCGAAGTCCCGCTCGCCACGGCCCTCGCGGTAGGCTTCGAGCAGCGCATCGACCTCCGCTCCCGTCACCGGGCGGCGATACGCGCGGCGCGCCAGCGACCCCAGGATCCGGCGCGCGCACATCTCTTCGGCGGCCGGTGTCGCGTCGAGCGGACGGCAGGTGAAGATCGTCTCCCGGCTCGCCGTGCTCGCGGGCACGGAGCCGTCGAACGGACCGGCGATGTAGAGCATGCCGATGGCGGGCAAGTCGGTGACCGCGGCCGGGCTCGGGGCGGCGTCGGTGAACGCCACGGACACGAGTCGCGTGCCCGCCGCCAGCGGCAGGCGGAACGTCATCCCGCCGTCGGCCGTCATGCGGTACTCGCCGCTCGATCGGGCCGTGGAGAACGCCAGTGTCCCGCTGGTCGAGAAACTTCTGGCGGCGGGCGCCGACGCGAACGCGGCGCGGACCAGCGGGCTGACGCCGTTGATGGTGGCCGCGCGCACCGGCAGCCCGCGGGTTGTCGACACTCTGCTGGTGCACGATGCGGACGTGAACGCACGCACCGCCGTCACGAACGGCTCGGCCCTCATGTGGGCGGTGGCAGGGTCGCACTCCGACGTGGCCCGCTCCCTGCTCAACGCCGGTGCGGACCCTCGCGAATCCACGACGGACGGCTTCACGCCGCTGCTGTTCGCCGCCGCCAACGGCGACGTCGCGATGGCGGAGGCACTGATTGAAGCCGGCGTCGACGTCAACGATACGGGAATCGACCGCACCCACGCCCTGCCGTACGCCATCGCGAACGGCCGGGACGAGTTCGCGCGCTTCCTGCTGCGGAGGGGTGCGGACCCCAACGGGTCGGTGGGAGGCATTCACGCGCTGCACGTCGCTGCCGGCAACGTGGGGACGTGGCTCGGAGACTGGTCTCGTGCACATGGGCACGGTGGCCGCTTCCGCGGGCGGAACCTGGCGGCGGACAGGCGGCTGGCCCTGGTGCGGACGCTGCTCGAGCGGGGCGCCGACGTGAACGTGCGGATCAGGACGTCGGCCATGTTCATGAGCTACATCGGCCACCCGACCAAGGGCGCGTTCGAGGGCTTCGCCACCGGCACCGGCGATCTGCGCGGAGCGACGCCGCTGTGGGTGGCGGCCTACGCGGCCAACGGCGCCGGCGGCGGGGGTGCGCTCGAGATCATCCGCACCCTTCTGGCCGCGGGAGCCGACCAGCACCTGACGACCGACGACGGCACGACGCCGTTCATGGCGGCCGCGGGTCTCGGCCGCGCCACCTACACGCCGCGCGAGCCGCGAGGCGTCCGCTCCGACAGCGCCGAGGTGGCGGTCCGGATCCTGCTGGAGGCGGGTGCCGACATCAATGCCGCCAACGAGGCCGACTTCACCGCGCTGCACGGCGCGGCGTTCCGAGGGCTGAACGAGGTAATCGAGTACCTGGTGGCCGAGGGCGCCGACATCGATGCACGCGACTTCCGGGGACGCACGCCGTTCCGCATCGCGGAGGGAACCAAGCAGTCGTTCCAGTTCCAGAGCTGGCCGGAGAGCGCGGCGCTGCTCGAGCGTCTTGGCGCCAATACGCGCCTGGGCATCCCGGGCACCGTGCAGGAGAAGATCCGTGACGTGCCGGCTGCCGTGAACGATCAGTTCTAGGTGTGGGCTGGGGCCAAACGCGGAGCCCTGCGACGGGTTCGGCGGCGGCGCCCGAAACGCCTGGCTGGCTCGGCGTCTCGGCCCATCCCCCCGCTCCTGGCCGAACCGGGCGGCCCGGTGGTCAGAAGCGGATCACCAGCGCGGTCCGGAAGATGGCATCCAGCCCAGCCTTGCGAATCTGCCCTGTGCCGAGGCGGATTGTCGCGCCACCGGTCGCGACCGTCTCGAACAGCTCGTCCCCGCTGCCGGGGACGCCGTCCGGATCGAGGAGCGCGACATGCGCGACGATTGCCGTGTCCTCGAGCGCCGGCCGATGCTCGTACAGATGCTGCAGGCTGACCCGTAGCGACAGGTGATCGTTGATGGCCACGCCCACCGCGTTGGTCACGTTGAGCGAGTAGTCGGAGGCCGACAGCAGGTTCATGTTGAGCGCAGCATCGCTGTCGAGTTCCAGCCCCGCACCGAACCGCTGGTGGAAATCGCTATCGACCCGGATGCCGCCGAATCGGTTGTCCTTTGCCGGATCCGGCTCGGTCTCCGCGCGCGCCGTGTAGCTGAAGCCATAGCCCGTCGAGAACGACAGGTCGTTGCCGTCCGCCCAGACGTTGCCGATGCCGCCGAACGAGACGTAGCGGTTACGGATGCCGGCGTCGTGGTTGCGGTCCCAGCTCACGCCGGCGTTCCAGAAGAAGCGGTCGCTGATGGTCAGCTCCGCGCGCCCCTCGACGAAGTACTGCTCGACATCGGGAGCTCCGCCTGTACGGGCGACGTCGGTCTCGACGTCCGTCGGCCGATCTCCGGGTGGGAATCGCCTCCCCGGCTCGACGACCAGGATGCGATCGCCGGCGGTCCGGGCGCGAACACCGTCCACGCGCAGGCGGAGGCGTGCCGCGCTCCAGTTGCGGCGCAGCGTGTTCTTGAAACCGAAGGTCTGCGTCGCCGCGTTCCCCTGCGTCCGGACAACGCTCAGCTCCGTTGCGTTCGTCCACCCGGACATGGCGATTTCGTCCTCCACGCCGCTCGCCTGGGCGGTTCCCGCGGCCTCCTGCGCCGTGCCCGTCGTGGCCAACGCGAGCCACACCAGGACCACCGGGATCCCGCGCCGGCCCGTTGTCAACCGCATGCACTTCCGCGCCGTGCACCCATGAAGCCGCAACGGCGCTAGAGGCTCCAGCCTTCGCGGTACTCCTCGTCGAGGAACGCGTTCGCCTCGGGCACGTTCGAGACGCGCATCCGCTCGCTGTCCCAGTCGATGGCGGCGCGGCTGCGAACGGCGAGATTGCCGAGCAGCACGACTTCGGTCAGCGGACCGGCATGCGCGTCGAAGCTGGACCCTGCCGCTCCCTGCCCCTTGCAGGCGTCGATCCACTCGCGGTAGACGCCAGGCGACCGCGGATACTTCTCCGGTGGCGGGCTGGCCATGACATCCTCGTGCAACGCCGTCGGGAACACGCGCGGCTCCCGGCCGTACATGTCCGCACCGAGCACCCCTTCCTCGCCGACGAACAATTGACCGCTGGTTCCGCCGGGCAGCCGCTCTCCGTCGGCCAATTCCGGAGGCCGCGGCAGGGCGAGGCTGCCGTCGCGCCAGACGAAGCGGAGCGGGGGGTGCGCGCCGCGTGCCGGGAACTCGTAGACGATTCTCGATACGGCCGGGGCGGACTCCGCGAAGGGAGGCGTGGTCTCGGCCTCGATGCGGGTCGGCTGGCCCAGCTCGAGCGCCCAGAAGGCGGCGTCCATCGCGTGGCATGCAATATCTCCCAACGCGCCCGTTCCGTAGTCCCACCAACCGCGCCAACGGAACGGGTGATACGCCGGGTGGTACGGACGATAGGGCGCCGGGCCGAGAAAGAGATCCCAGTCGAGCCCCGGCGGCGCATGATGAGCTTCGGTCGGCCGCTCGATCGCCTGCGGCCAGATGGGTCGGTTGGTCCAGTAGTGCACCTCGCGTACCGTGCCGATGACTCCCGCTTCGAGCCATTCGCGGATCTGCCGGGTCCCCTCCCCCGCGTGGCCCTGGTTGCCCATCTGGGTCGCAACGCCATGCTCGCGCGCCGCCGTGGCCAGTGCTCGCGCCTCGGCCACCGTGCGCGTCAGCGGCTTCTCGCAGTAGACGTGCTTGCCCCGCCTCATCGCCTCCATCGCGATCACCGCGTGCGTATGGTCGGGGGTGGCGATGATCACGGCGTCCAGATCGGCCTCCCGGTCCAGCATCTGCCGATAGTCCTGGTAGACGGGTGCGTCGGGAAACTCCCGGAACGTGCGGGCGGCGAAGCCGAGGTCGGCGTCGCACAGCGCCGCGATGTTCTCGCTGGTGCAGCCGCGGACGTCACCGCGCCCGCGGCCGCCGACGCCGATACCGGCGATGTTCAGGGTGTCGCTCGGCGCCTGCACGCCCGGTCCGCCCAGGACGTGACGCGGCACGATCATCACCGAGGCGGCCGATGCCGAGGCGGCGGCCACGAACCGACGACGCGAGATCCGCTTGTCCACTCCGTTCCTCCCGCTGTGACCACGACCATGCGGATGGCTCGAATCCACGATCGACGAGC
Organism: Vicinamibacterales bacterium; assembly: GCA_958296065.1. Classification (GTDB taxonomy): domain Bacteria; phylum Acidobacteriota; class Vicinamibacteria; order Vicinamibacterales; family UBA8438; genus WTFV01. The sequence continues at coordinate 6,521 of CATQHX010000040.1, forward strand.
CGGTTTCGAATCATAATGAATCCGTTCATCTCCCAGCGGGAAGGAGTTCATCGTGACGCGCAAGACATGGCTTCGACGTCTGCCGGCCGTCGTACTGATCGTCATGGCGGGAAGTGCCGGTATCGCCGGCCAGGAGCGCGACGTCGCGCCGGTCACCGACGCCATGCTCCAGGACCCCGACCCGGCCGACTGGCTGAACTGGAGGCGGACGCTCGACGGCTGGGGCTACAGCCCGCTGGATCGGATAAACCGGGAGAACGTCCACCGGCTGCAGCTCGTCTGGGGCTGGCAGATGAACACGGGCGCCAACCAGCCCACCCCTCTCGTCCACGACGGCGTGACGTATCTGGCGAACCCCGCCAACGTGGTCCAGGCGCTCGACGCGGTCACCGGAGATCGCCTGTGGGAGTACCGGCGGGACCTCGACGACATGGTCGAATCGGTGCTTGCCCCGCGCAGCCGCTCCATCGCCATCTACGGCGACAAGGTGTACCTGAACGCGGCCGACGCCCACATAGTCGCCCTCGATCGGCGCACCGGCGAGGTGGCATGGGATCGGGAGGTCGCCGACAACGCACTCGGCTACCGCTACACGAGCGGGCCGATCGTCGCCAACGGCAAGGTCGTGGCGGGAATGACCGGCTGCGAGCGCTACAAGGAAGACGTCTGCTTCATCTCGGCCCACGATGCCGAAACCGGGGAGGAACTGTGGCGCACCTCGACCATTGCGCGCCCCGGCGATCCGGGCGGCGACTCGTGGGGCGACCTGCCGCTGCTGTACCGCGCCGGGGCCGACTCGTGGATTCCGGGCAGCTACGATGCGGAAACCAACCTCACCTTCTGGTCTACGTCGCAGGCCAAGCCGTGGGCCAGCGTGACGCGCGGCACCGACGGCGATGCGCTCTACAGCAACAGCGTGCTGGCCCTCGACGCGGACACCGGTGAGCTGTCGTGGTACTACCAGTTCACCCCGGGCGAGACGCACGACCTCGACGACGTGTTCGAGAGCGTGCTCATCGACCACCGCGGGCGGCGGTCGCTCTTCAAGATGGGCAAGCTCGGCATCCTGTGGGAGCTCGATCGCGACACGGGGCGGTTCCTGGCGGCGCATGACCTCGGTTATCAGGACGTCCTCGATATCGACCAGGAGACGGGAGCGGTGACCTACAAGCCGGAGATGATTCCGGAGGCCGGCGTCGAGATCGCGTTCTGCCCCGACTTCGGCGGTATCCGCAACTGGCGGGCAGCGGCTTATCACCCGGAGACCCAGGCGCTCTACATCCCGATTCACCCGACCTGCGTCAGCGGCGTGTTCACCGAGGTCGAGCGCATTCCGGGCGCGCGGTACTATGCGAACACAGGCTGGCTGTCGCGCGGCAGCACGGTGCACCCGGACAGCGCGCCCCATCGGGGCCATCTGATCGCGATGGACATCGACAGCGGGCGCATCTTGTGGCGGCACTCCATGTCGACCCGTCCCGGCTCTGCCGCGCTGACGACGGGGGGCGGCCTGGTGATCAGCGCCGACACCGACCGCAACGTGTTCATCCACGATGTGGCGACGGGCAACGTGCTCTTCCGCGTTCGGCTGCCCGGCTCCGCGCAGGGTTTTCCGATCACCTACGCGGTGCAGGGCCGGCAGTTCCTTGCGGTACCGGTCGGCGGCGATCGGTCGAACGCGATCTACGTCTTCGCCCTCCCGGCGGACCGGCCGTGACGCCTACTCACCGCCGCTACAGCGGCCGGCGGGCCGCGAGGCCGAGGCGTTCAACCAGCTTCGCAAGTCCTTGCCGGGACAGCCCCAGCTCGCGCGCCGCCAGGCTGCGCCTGCCTCCTGCCCGCGCCAACGCCTCGTGCACGAACGCGCGGTCGAAGGCGCGGCGGGCCTCGGCCAGCGTGGGACGCCGCTCCTCCGCCGCGCGGCGGATCGCCGCGGGCAGCAGCTCCGGCCCCACCTCGCCATGCGGCGGAGCGGCAACAGCCAGCGCGGCCAGCACATTCTGCAATTCCCGGACGTTTCCCGGCCACTCGTGTGCCGCCAGCGCTTTCATCGTCTCTCGGGCCAGGCGCGCCCGACCGCGGGTCAACATCAGGGTGCGATCCCAATAGTGCGTCGCGAGCCTGCCGATGTCGCTGCCGCGCGCGCGCAGAGGCGGCACGTGCAGGTGCACCACGTCGAGGCGGTACAACAGGTCGCGTCGGAAACGGCCCTCGGCCGCCTCCCCGGCCAGGGTACGGTTGGTGGCTGCCACCACCCGCAGATCCAGACGGCGGGTCACGTTCTCCCCGACCTTCCGGATTTCACCGTCCTGCAGGGTTCGGAGCAGCTTCGCCTGCGCGCGCGGCGACAACTCCCCGACCTCGTCCAGAAACACCGTGCCTCCGGAAGAGGCCTCCAGGAGCCCGCGTCGAGACTGCATGGCCCCGGTGAATGCCCCCTTGGCATGGCCGAACAGCTCGGTCTCGATGAGGTCGTCGCTGAACGTTGCGCAGTTGACGGCCGCAAAGGTCTCGTCGCGACGGGGCCCCTCCTCGTGCAGGGCCCGCGCCACGAGTTCCTTGCCGGTGCCGCTCTCCCCTTCGATCAGTACGGGAAAGGGCGCCGCGGCAGCCCTGGCGACGGCGTCGCGCAGAGCGGTCATCGCCTCGCTGTCGCCCAACAGCCGTGCCACGCCGATGACAACCGGACCCGTTCGCCGCGCATCGCGCCATGTCCCGCGTACCGTCACGCGGCGAATCGCAAGCAAATCCGGCGCCACTCTCGCAGCCCTCGACAAACTCTGACTCCGGCATGCGCTCCGCCTCACCGGATCGCATTTTCCGCACTACAATCGACCCGATGATTCGGCCGATCTTGCGCTACGGGGAAGATGTGCTCCACCGACCCGCGGCAGACATCGACGAGATCACACCAGAGGTGGAGGCGTTGATCGACGACATGATCGATACGATGTACGCCGCGTCCGGGGTCGGCCTCGCGGCGCCGCAGGTAGGGGTACCGCTCAGGCTCTTCGTCGCCGATGCCTCGTCCGGGCAGGAAGCCGGAGCCTTGATCGTCATGATCAACCCCACGTTCATCGAACGCGACGGCGTACAACGCGAGGACGAGGGTTGCCTGAGCGTGCCGGGCTTCAACGCGGCCGTCCCCCGACCGTCCCGCGCGGTGATCCGCGGCCGGGATCGTGACGGCACGTCACGCGACGTGGAGGCGACGGGCATTCTGGCGCGGGCGTTCGAGCACGAGATGGACCACCTGGAAGGTTCCCTTTTTCTGGACCGTCTGCGCGGCGTGCGGCGCGAGATGATGCTGCGGAAGATCGGCAAGCTGCGCCGCACGGGCAAGTGGTGAACGTCGTCTTCTACGGGACGCCGGACTTCGCCGTGCCGGCGCTGACGCGCCTGCTCGACTCGCCGCACCGGGTCGCCGCGGTCGTCACGCAGCCGGACCGGCGTCGAGGACGCGGACAACGCCTCGGCCCGCCCCCCGTGAAGCGGGTCGCGGCCGCAAGCGGCATAGCGATTCTGCAACCCGAGCGGCCCGGGGGCTCCGCGTTCCTGGCGACCCTGTCGGAGCTGGAGCCGGACCTTGCGATAGTCGCGGCGTACGGCAGGATGCTGCCCGACGCCGTGCTGGACGTGCCGCGCCTGGGCACCATCAACATTCATCCCTCCCTGCTGCCCAGGTACCGTGGCGCAGCGCCGGTGCAGCGGGCGGTCATCGCCGGCGAGACCGAGACCGGGGTCACGATCATGCGCCTGGTGCGCGAGATGGACGCGGGGCCGCTGTTCGCCCGACGAACGCGCCTCATCGCGCCGGACGAAACCAGCGCGGCCGTGGAATCCGACCTCGCCCGCCTCGGCGCCGAATTGTTGCTGGAGGTCGTCCGCCACCTCGAAACCGGGACTGCCGTCGAGCAGCCGCAGGACCACGCGGCGGCCACGTTCGCGCCTCGACTGTCCCGCGAAGACGGCAATATCGATTGGCACGCGTCTGCGGCGGACATTCACAACCTCGTGCGCGGCCTCCATCCATGGCCGCACGCCGCCAGCGTGCTCGACGGTGCCCGCTACCTCATTCATCGCACCGCGATTGCAGGGTCTGCGGGACCCCACCCGCCGGCGCCGGGCACGATCGTCGATTCTTCGGGAGACCGGTTGCTCGTCTCCGCGGGAGACGGCGGCACCATCGCAATCCTGGAAATCCAACCCGAGGGCCGGCGCCGGCTCGAGACGCGCGCCTTTCTCGCCGGTCACCGCTGGTCGCCGGGCCAGCGTTTCGATACCCCCGCCGCGTGAGCACACCAGCCCGGCGGGCCGCACACGAAGTGCTTCGGGCCGTCCACACGGGGCGCAGCGATCTGGCTACCGCCCTCGAACGTGCGCGCCGCGATCTCGCGGATCCGCGAGATCGCGCTCTCGCAGGCGAGATTGCCCTGGGTGTCCAACGTCGGCGGGCCGCCATCGACCATCTCATCGGCCAGGCCGCCACCCGGCCGCTTGCGGCCATCACGCCAGCCGCGCTCGACCTGCTGCGCGCGGCGGTCTATCAGCTTCTGTACCTGGACCGAATTCCGGCGCATGCAGCGGTCGCCGACACGGTCGGGCTGGCACGCGAAGCGGGGATGCATCGAGCTGCGGGCTTCCTGAACGCCGTTCTCCGGACATTCGCGGACAACCGCCGCCCGCTGCGCCTGCCCGCTGCACCGGAAATCGACCCGGGCGGTACGTACCACGGCGCACGGAGGGGTGCCGCGCTCGACTACCTGGCCACTACGCTGTCCCACCCGCGGTGGCTGGTCGAGAGGTGGCTCGACCGCCACGGCTTCGCGGCGGCCGAGGCGTGGATGGCGTTCAACAACGCCCGCGCGCCGGTCACCCTGCGTGCCAACCTCGCGCGCAACGGCGTGGCGGAGTTGCAGGAAGCTCTCGACGCGCAAGGCGTGCGTACGACCAGAACCAAGCTGGCACCGCACGGACTCCTCGTGACACAGGGCGACCTGCGGTCGACGACGGCCGCCGCGGAGGGAAGTTTCCTGTTGCAGGAGGAAGCGTCTCAACTGGTTGTCGAGCTCGCCGGACCCGCGCATGGAAGCAGGATCCTCGACCTGTGTGCGGCGCCCGGCGGCAAGACCGTCGGTCTGGCGGGATCCGCGGGTCCGGGCGGCCTGGTCGTCGCTTCCGACTTCAGGCCCCGCCGGGTTGCTCTGCTGGCGCGCTTTCTCGCCCGCATGCGACCGCCGCGCGCCCCGATCGTGCGGCTCGACGCCACCGCACCGCTTCCATTCGATCGCGTCTTCGACTGCGTCCTGGTCGACGCCCCCTGCTCCGGTCTCGGCGCCCTTCGGCGCGATCCCGACATCCGCTGGCGCCGCACCCCCGACGACCTGCCCGGGTTCGCCGCAACCCAGTTCGCGATGCTGTGCCGGGCGGCGGAAACCGTGCGAACGGGCGGTCGCCTGGTATACGCGACGTGCTCGAGCGAGCCGGAGGAGAACGAGGAGGTCGTCGACCGGTTCCGTGACGGACACCCGGAATTCGAGCTGACCACGCCGGACTCACCCGGCATCGCGCGCGTCGTCGACCGCAGCGGCTACCTGCGCACCCTGCCGTTTCTTCACCGCGTCGAAGCGTTCTTCGGAGCCGTGCTCGTGCGCCGGAACCCGTGATCTTGTGCCACCCTCGAATCCTCCTCTACACTGGAATGTCGGATGCGATTTCGTGCAGGACTTCTTACGGCGAGCAAGGTCACTGTCCTTGCCGGCGCGCTCGGAGGCATTTTTGGCCTCTCCGTCTTCGCAGGCATGCAGGTCGCGCTGAAGACCCGCGAAGTAGCTGCGCCGGATCTGCGGGGGATGAGTCCGCAGGACGCCGCGCGTCAACTCACCGACCTTGGGCTCTACACGCGTATCGAGTCGCTTCGCCGCATTCATCCGGCGATCGAGGCCGGGCTCGTGGCCGAGCAGGAACCACTTCCCGGCGCCACGACGCGACGTCGGCGGAGCGTGAAGCTCTGGCTCAGCTCGGGTCCGAACCGGGGCGAGGTTCCGGCGCTCATCGGAGAATCGGAGGCAGGTGCACGGGAGCGGCTTCGCGACAACGTCTTCGAGTTGAACAGCGTGTCGGAAATCCGCTCGAACCGCTATCCGACCAATGCCGTCGTGGCGCAGGAACCACCCCCCTCCAGCAATGGCGAAAGCGTCTCGCTGCTGGTCAACCGAGGCGAGCGCGGTCGCACGTACGTGATGCCGAACCTCATCGGCGTGGCCGGAGACGGGGCCGCGGAGATCCTGCGGGCGAGAGGCTTTCGCGTAACGGTCGTAGGCGACCACCCCTATCCGGGGGTGGCGTCCGGCATCGTCATCCGCCAGGCACCCGAGCCCGGCCTGCAGATAGCCCGTAGTGAAGCCATCTCGCTCGAGGTGAGCCGGTGACGGCCGCCCCGAACATTCGGATCGCCCCCTCCATTCTGGCGGCAGACTTCGCTTCGCTCGGGGACGCGGTGCACAGCGTCGAGCAAGGCGACGCCGACCTGTTGCACGTCGACGTCATGGATGGGAGGTTCGTCCCGAACATCTCCATCGGCCTGCCCGTCATGGAAGCGCTCGAGCGGGTCGCAACCGTGCCCCTCGACGTGCACCTGATGGTGGTCGAGCCCGAGCGGCACCTGGAGTCGTTCGTGGCGGCCGGGGCGGCAATGGTGTCAGTTCATCAGGAGGCAGCGCCTCATCTGCATCGGAACCTCTCCACCATCCGGGCACTGGGGGCGGCGGCCGGCGTTGCCATCAATCCGGGCACCCCCGCCGCGGTGCTGGAAGGGGTCGTCGACGCGGTCGATTACGTCCTCGTGATGTCGGTCAACCCGGGAGCGGCCGGCCAGCCCTTTATTCCACCCAGCATGTCCAAGGTGCGCGCGGTCCGGACACTGCTGGATCGGGCGGGAAACCGGGCGCCGGTCGCGATAGACGGCGGAATCGGTCCGGCGAATGCGGCCGAGGTCGTCGCGGCGGGAGCGGAAATCCTGGTCGCCGGTTCCTCGATTTTTGGAACGGCCGACCCGGCGGCGGCCACGCGGCGACTCCGCGACCGGGCTCTTGCAGGCATGACGACGGCCGAGAACGCCTAGCAGCGCACCCGACAATCCGTGGCCACCAACTCGTGCCAGATTCGTGTGCGCTACGCGGAGACCGACAAGATGGGCGTGGCCTACTACGCGAACTACTTCGTCTGGTTCGAGGTCGCGCGCTGCGAGTTGTTGCGCTCCCTCGGAGGCCGGTATCGTGACCTCGAGGAAAAGGGCGTGTTGCTGCCCGTCGTCGAGGCGCACTGCGAATACCGCGCCCCGGCCCGCTATGACGACGATCTGGACGTCCTCACGGCGGGCTCGATGAGTTCGCGGGCGCGAGTGGCATTTCGATACGAGGTCCGCAGACGCGTCGACCAGACTCTGCTCGCGGTGGGACACACGATTCATGCGGCAATGGACCCGTCGGGCAAGCTGCGCCGGCTCCCTCCCGAACTCCGGGCGATGCTGACATGAGGGCTCTGGTCACCGGGGCCGCCGGGTTCGTCGGATCACACCTGTCGGACCGCCTCATCGAGCAGGGTCACGAGGTCGTCGGGATCGACTGCTTCACGGACTACTACCCGCGCGCCGTCAAGGAGTCCAACCTCTCGTCGCCGCGCTCACGGGCTGGATTCCGTTTCGTCGAATCCAGCATTCAGGAGGCCTCGTGGCCCGCCCTGCTGGACGGGGTGACACACGTCTTCCACCTCGCGGCCCAGGCCGGCGTGCGCAGCAGTTGGGGACGCGACTTCGCCGTCTACACGGCCGCCAACATCGACGCGACACAGGTCCTGCTCGAGGCTTGCCGAGACCATCCGCTCGAACGGTTCGTCTATGCTTCGAGCTCCTCGGTCTACGGGGATCATGTCGCCATCCCGATGCGCGAGGATGCACGGCCCCGGCCGCTCTCGCCCTACGGGGTGACCAAGCTCGCGGCAGAGCACCTGTGCATGCTCTACCATGAGAACTGTGGTGTACCGGCGGTGGCGTTGCGTTACTTTACGGTGTACGGTCCCCGCCAGCGGCCGGACATGGCGTTCCACCGTTTTCTGAGCGCCATGCTGGCGGATCGGCCGATCAGTCTCTACGGCGATGGCGAACAGACGCGCGACTTCACGTTCGTGGAGGACGCCGTGACCGCCACCGTAGGGGCTGCCGAACGCGGCACCGCCGGCGTCGTCTACAACATCGGCGGTGGATCGCGTGTTTCCATGAACCGGGTGATCGAGGTCCTGGCGCGCTGTACCGGACGTATCCCGGAGGTGCGGCGCGGTGCGCCGCAGCAGGGCGACATGCGCGACACGTTTGCCGACACCGCCCGCGCCCGCGCCGACCTCGAGTTCGTTCCAAGGGTGTCCCTCGAGGCGGGCATTCACGCGGAGTACCAATGGCTAGCTACGTCTCTCTCCGTCGCACCTTAGACGCGGCCGCCCCTCGGGTGCCGATCGTCCTCCTCTTGATCGCGGCCACGCTCGCGTCGACCGCCTGCGGGAACCGCGACGTGGTGATCCCGGATCTGACCGAAGCCGAAGCCGATCAGATTCTGTTCGAGCGTGGCACCCAGGCGCTGGTCGAGGAGTCATGGTCAACCGCCCGTGAGTACTTCGTTCAGATCCGCGACAACTACCCGCAGAGCCCCCTGCGCGCCCAGGCTCGCCTGGGCATTGTCGACTCGTACGAAGGCGAGGGCACGGACGTCGCCTATGTCTCGGCGTTGAGCGAGCTCCAGGAGTTCCTCCGCCTGTACCCGCCGACCCACGAGTTGGCACCGGCCGCACAGTTCAAGTTGGGCATGGTCTACTTCAATCAGATGCGCCGCCCCGAACGGGACCAGACCGAGACCCGATCCGCAATCACCGAGTTCGAGACCTTCATCGAGCGGTACGCCGAGTTCGCCGAGCCGCAGCTCCTGGCGGATACCCGAGCACGACTGCGAGACGCCCGCGACCGCCTCAGCGATTCGAATTTCATGGTCGGCCGCTTCTACTACCGGCTCCGCTACTACCCGGGCGCCATCGACCGCTTCCGCGAGATCCTCGACGATGACCCCGGTTACACGCGTCGCGATGCCGTCTACTTTCACCTGGCCGACTCACTGGCCACGATCGACCGTGGCCCCGAGGCGCTGCCTCTGTTCGAACGTCTGGTTTCCGAATTCCCGAGCACGGAGTATCTGATAGACGCCAGCCTGCGCATCGAGGAGTTGAAGGTCGCGATGGACCTGGACGGTCCGTGATGGGCGGTTTCAGCCGGCGTTTACGCTTTTCTTGCTGATTGCGTCGTCCGCCCGCGTGTTCGAGGAATCGAAATGGGCGGACTTCGAGTGCGCCAGGACGCTGCCGTACCGGCGATAGTAGTCCACGGCGGACCAGAGCGACGCCACCAGCACGAGCCAGAGCGCCACCTGGCCCAGCAGCCAGAAGAGCCAGACCTGGTTGCCGAGAATCAGCAGGAGGATGGCCACCACCTGCGCGACCATCTTGACCTTGCCGAGGGACGACGCGGGGATGGTCACCCCGCGCGTGTAGGTGAGGCTGCGAAACACCGTGATGGCCAGTTCCCGCCCGAGGATGACGGCGACCATCCAGGCCGAGGCCACCCCCATCTGCACCAACGACACGAGCGCGGCCGTGATGAGCAGCTTGTCGGCCAACGGGTCCATGAGCTGACCGAGTTGCGTGACCTGCCGCCGCCGCCGGGCGAGATAACCGTCCAGCCAGTCCGTGAACGCGGCGGTGCCGAAGATGGCCGCGCCCAGAATCTCCCTCGGCATGCCGAAGATGCGCTCGGCCTCGAACCGCGTCAGCAGCACCACGACCAGCAGCGGAACCAGGAAGATTCGGGCCAACGTGAGCGTGTTCGGCAGGTTCATGGGAATGCTCTACCGCTTGACCCGCGCCTCATTGTACCCCGGTCGCCCCGTAGCGGCGTGCCCCCCCGACCGGCCCGCGGCGACACGCTATGATCCAGGGCGATGAAGGCGCTCGTGCTGGCCGGGGGATTCGGGACGCGCCTCCGCCCACTGACCCTCAACACGCCCAAACCGATCGTCCCGATCTTCGGGCGCCCGTTTCTCTGCCACCAGATCGACCTGCTCAAGCAGGTGCCGGATGTCGATGAGATCATCCTCAGTCTCAACTACCATCCGGACCGCATAGAGGCGGTCCTGGGGCACGGCCAGGACGCCGGACTGCCGATTCGGTATGTCGTCGAGCCCGAGCCGCTGGGGACCGGCGGCGCGATCAAGTTTGCCGAGCCGTACCTCGACGGCACGACCATCGTTTTCAACGGCGACGTCCTGACCGAGACGGATCTGGCCGCGCTCGTCGAACGCCATCGGGCACGCGATGCGCGCGCCACGATTGTGCTTGCCCCCGTGGAGAACCCGGCGCGCTACGGCCTGGTCGAAACGGACGGCGAGGGCAACGTGACGCGGTTCGTGGAGAAGCCCGACCCGACACAGATTACGTGCAACACGATCAACGCGGGAATCTACGTGCTCGAGCCCGACACGTTCGACCGGATTCCCGCAGCCACGAAATACTCCATAGAACGACGGTACTTTCCTTCGCTGGTCGAACGCGGCGAAACGTTCGCTGCCTTTGTTGAACGCGGCTATTGGTTGGACATCGGCACGCCGGCAGCCTACCGGCAGGCGCACCGCGACATTTTCGACGGCCGCTGCCGGACAGGATGTGCCGCGTTGGCGGGCCCGGGAGAGACGATGGTGTCCGCGAGCGCAAGCGTGGCTCCGACCGCACGGTTGCTCGCACCCTCCTTCGTCGGACCCGGGGCGACCGTGCACCCCGGCGCCGAGGTCGGCCCGCATGCCGTGCTGGGAGACGGCAGCGTAGTGGGAACCGCCGCCAGGGTACGTGATTCCATCGTGTGGCCGGAGTCGATCATCGGCACGGACGCGACGCTCGACGGGGCCATCGTCGGCCATCGGTGCCGGATCGGCGACCATGCCTGCCTCGGCCCCGGCGTGGTTCTGGGCGACGACTCCACCCTGACTCCCCATACACGTTTCGGAGAAGCCCCTACGACGCCATGACTTTCACGACCGATCCGAGCATCTTCAAGGCGTACGACGTGCGCGGTGTGTACGACACCCAGATCACCGCGGACGTCGCGCAGCAGATCGGACGCGCCTTCGTCGCCTACCTTGGCGCCGACCGCATCGCGGTCGGAAGAGACATGCGGACCAGCGCGCCGGAAATCGCCGCGGCATTCATCGATGGCGCACTGCGGCAGGGAGCCGACGTCGTCGACCACGGCATGATCGGGACCGACATGCTCTACTACGGCGTCGCCACCGAAGATCTCGACGGCGGGGCGATGATCACGGCATCGCACAACCCGAAGGAGTACATCGGGATGAAGCTCGTACGGCGGCAAGCGCTGCCCCTCAGCGGCGATGCCGGGATCGGCGACATCCGGGAGATGGTTCTGGGCGGCCGCATACCGCCGGCGCCGCGTTCTCCGGGCAAGCGTACGCGCACCGATATCCTCGACGGGTACATAGATCACGTTTTCTCGTTCATCGACGTCGAGGCCGTCCGCCCCTTCGACCTCGTGCTCGATGCCGGGAGCGGCATCGCCGGCATGGTGGCGCCCTACCTGTTCGACCGGTTGCCATGCCGCACGACGCGCCTGTGCTTCGAAGTGGACGGGACGTTCCCGCACCACGAAGCGAATCCCCTGCTCGAAGAGAATCGCCGCGATCTCGTTGCGCGGGTCAAGGCCGCCGGAGCGGACGCCGGCATCGCCTGGGACGGCGATGCCGACCGTTGCTTCTTCATCGACGGGGACGGCGATTTCGTCGCCGGCGACTTCATCACGGCGCTTCTGGCCGAGGCGTTCCTTCGCAAACACCCGGGCGCGAAGATCATCTACGACGTGCGCGCAAGTCACGCCGTCAGGGACACGGTGGCGACCTATGGCGGCACCGCACTGATGAACCGGGTCGGCCACGCGTTCTTCAAGGCCCGGATGCGGAAGGAAGACGCGCTCTTCGGTGGCGAGGTCACGGGACACTACTACTTCCGCGACAACTTCTTCGCCGACAACGGCTTCATTCCGGCGCTGCTTCTGCTCGAGCTCATGTCGGTCCACGGTCGGACGCTCGGGGACCTGCTGGCTCCGTTGCGCGAGGCGTACTTCATCTCGGGCGAGATAAACACGCGGATGTCGGACATGGACGAGGTAAACGCCACGATCGACCGTTTGGCCGAGCGCTACCGGGACGGACGTGTCTACCGGATGGACGGCGTCTCGGTCGAGTACGACTCCTGGCACTTCAACGTCCGCCCCTCGAACACGGAGCCGCTCATTCGACTCAACCTGGAGGCGACGAGCCGCTCCGAAATGGAACGGCAGCGAGACGCGGTGCTCTCGATCATCCAGCAATAGTGCGGCCGCATCGTGGTCGAGCGCCTGGGGCCGCGACGGTGGCAGCGCCCCGAAACGCCTCGCCGGCTCGGCGTTTCGGCCCATCCCCTCCGCTCTAGGAGTAGAATGAAGACATGCCACGGAACAGCGGGAGTAACTCAGTGGTAGAGTGTCAGCTTCCCAAGCTGAAAGTCGCGGGTTCGACCCCCGTCTCCCGCTCCAGCACTCCATGGACACACCGCCACCGGTGAGAGACGGCTCCGGCCCGCTCCCTGCGTTCGATCTGCCGGAAGGTATCTCGTCGCTAGGCCACGGATTCTCCGTGACCGGCGAGATCCGGGCAGCGGAGCACCTGATTGTTGAAGGGGCCTTCGACGGAAGGATCTTCATTCCGGATCATGATGTGGCAGTCGTCCGTAGCGGACGCGTGAGCGGCGAGTTGCTCGCACGGAACATCACCGTCCTCGGTCGGGCGACCGGGCGATTGGTTGCGGATCGAGTAGAGATTGCCAAGGGGGCGACCGTGGAAGCCCAGATCCTCACCGAGAGGCTGGTGGTCGCCGACGGTGCGGTCTTCCAGGGCAAGGTCAATCCGACCCGGACCGACGCCGCGTTTGCCGTCTTCCGCCACGAGCGGAGCAAGCGGGGATAGCGGGCGGCAAGCCTCCCGGACCGCACCGGGGTGCGGGTCGGCCGCGCTCGACGACCCATGACGCCACTATCTTCATCGGCGGCCGCGGACTCGGTACGGCCGCTGGCCGAGAGGCTCCAACTGGCCGCACGCGTTCGTCCGTACGCGAGTCGCCGGTGGCGGCCCGACGACCTGCCGGCGCCGACGCTCCACCTGGAGGACGTATCGGCCATTCCCTTTCTCTCCGGCATACCCGGCGTCGAGGAGTATCAGCATCGGGCCCGGGTCCGTGCATCGCACGGCGATGCGTACGCCACCGTGACCGGAGTCGAGAGCGTCTACGAGGCCTACTGCGAGGATCGCCTTCGTCTGGGCACGGTCACCCACATCCTCACTCAGGCGCCCCATGCCTCGTCTCCCCTCTCCGTGGCCGAGGGCTGCATGACCGGTGAAGCATTCGACGCCATCACGGACCTCGCACGCCGCAACGAACGGCTCGTGATCCATCCCTACATGGCGATCGAGCCGGTCTGGGAGCTGGCCCGGCGCGTCGCGGACCGGACCGCGGCCAGAGTAACCGTGCTGGGGCCTCCACCTCCGGTCGTGTGGATCGCCAACGACAAGGCGCTGTTCGACGAGGTGGTCAACGCGGCACTCGGTCCGGGCTGGACGCCGGAGACCCGCCGGGGTTCCACGGTCCCCGCCATCGCGGCCGAGCTGCGTGCACTGGCTTCCACCCACGCCGCGGTCGGCCTGAAGCAAACGCGCTGTGCGTCGGCTATGGGAAACGCGGTCTTCGAGAGCGCCGGGCTGCGCGCCGAGTCGCCGGCGGCGGTCGAGCAAACGGTCGCCACGTTCCTCGAACGCACCGAATGGACGCAGGGTGAGACCGTGCTGGCGGTCGCCTGGGAAGCCGCCTCCTCATCACCGTCTACGCAATGGTGGATTCCACCCACCGCCGCAGGCCCACCAACTCTGGACGGCATCTACGAACAGATCCTCCAGGGCCAGCGGAAGGTCTTCGTCGGCAGCCGTCCGAGCACTCTGCCGGCCCCCGTCAATCGGCGGCTGGCGCAAGCGGCCGGGCGCGTAGCCGAAGCACTGCAGTCGCTCGGCTACATCGGCCGGTGCTCGTTCGATCACTTGGTGCTCGGCGACCCCGACGGTGATTTCCGCATTCGATTCACCGAATGCAACGGCCGGTGGGGCGGCACAAGCACCCCGATGCGACTCGTTGACCGGTTGGTGACCCGGCCCCGCGGCGCCCGCCCTCCCTATCGCGCACAGGACGTCACAGCGAGCCACCTCGTCGGAGCGCGCTTCGAAGAACTGCTGGAGTTGGCGGGGGAAGAGGCTTTCGACCCGGTGCGGGGAACCGGCCGCTTCATCTTCTACAACGTCGGTCCGCTGTCCACGTTCGGCAAGTTCGACGTCATCGCGCTAGGCGGCACGCAGGAGGCGGCGGAGCGGGCGGTCCTCGAAACGCTCCCGCGGTTTCTGCGGACCTGATGCGCAGGGTTCCGCGCAGCCCCGTAGAATAGAGGCGATGCCCGATATCGACGTTACGGTCGCGCCCCGGATGGAATCGACGGTAGCGCGCATGCGCGAGCTGCGAAGGACGTTCCACCGCCGACCGGAACTGGCCTACGAGGAAGTCGAGACGGCGCGAACCGTCATGACGGAACTCGAGCGACTGGGCATTCCCTATGAATACGGCGGCAAGGGCGGTGGGATCATAGCCCGCCTGGCGGGCGCGGGTCCTGGCCCGCGGGTGGCCTTGCGCGCCGAAATGGACGCCCTTCCCTGCTCCGAGGAGACCGGCCTGCCGTTCGCCTCCGCCGTTCCGGGTCGTATGCACGCCTGCGGCCACGACGCCCACATGGCGATCGTCCTGGGCACAGCGGCCCGTCTGGCTGCGGATCCGCCTCCCGGGTCCGTCGTCCTGGTGTTCCAGCCCGCCGAGGAGAGCGGCAACGGCGCCCGGGTCATGGTGGAAGCCGGTGCGTTGGAGGGCGTCGACGCGATCTTCGCCGGACACGTCACCACCCAGTACCGGGTCGGCGAGATCATGGTCGCCGACGGAACAATCACGGCTCATTCGGATCGTTTCAGCATCGAGGTGCACGGAGAGAGCGGGCATGGTGCCCGGCCGCACGAAGCAATCGACGCGGTGGTCGTGACCGGACTCCTCATCACCGCCATCCAGTCCCTCGTCTCGCGACACGTGAATCCGGTCTCCCCGTCCGTGGTGACCATCGGATCGGTTCACGCGGGCACTGCCGCCAACATCATTGCCGGCCATGCCGTCCTGGAGGGAATCATCCGCACCACCCGGCCCGACACCCGTGAGGAGATCATCGACGGACTGCGCCGGGCCGCACGGTCGCTCGGCGAGCTCTATCGGGCCCGGATACAGCTTACGCTCGGGGAGAGCTGCCCCGCCGTCGTCAACACACGGCGCGAGGCAACCGTCGCGGCTGCCGCAGCCCGGGACGTCGGCGGCATCGTGCAGCAGGAGCACCCGAGCATGGGAGCCGAGGATTTCTCCTACTTCCTGCAGGACACGCCCGGGTGCTACGTGCGTTTCGGCGCGAGCGCGGACGGCGGCTACATCCCGTTGCACCATCCCCGCTTCGACGTGGACGAGGGCGTGCTCGCAGTCGGCGCCCGCTTCTTCGAGCGCGCCGTGCGACGTGTCGCCGGCGGCGACCTCGCATGAGCGAACCGACCTCTGCGACCAGCCGCCGCCCACGGGACATCCGCCCCGGCGGACACCTGGGAAGCCTCCTGGTCGCCGTTCTCCTGCTGGCCGGGTGCGGGCAGCAGCCAGTCCACCTCACCTGGACCGATGTGGACGAGCGCATCCACCAGGCGTTTCCCGATGTCCCCTCCATCGACACCGCCGCCCTGAGCGACCTGATGGGAGATCCGGCGCGCTCCCTCGTCCTGCTCGACGCGCGCGAGCCGGACGAATTCGCAGTGAGCCACCTGCGGGGTGCGCTGCGGGTGACGTCTCCGGATCACGCCGAGGCGCTGCTGAGCGGTGCACCGAAGGACGCAACCATCGTCGCGTACTGCTCGGTCGGCTACCGGTCGGCGCACCTGGTGGCAGAGCTCCGAGACCGGGGGCGGACGGATGTCCGCAACCTGGACGGCTCGATCTTTCGCTGGGCAAACGAGGACCGGCCGCTCTTTCGTGGCGACATCCCCGTGCACCACGTCCATCCCTTCGACGACACCTGGGGCGTGTTGCTGGAGACCGACCGCCGCGCCTACTCACCCTGAGAGGAAACCGCGGGAGGCACCGGCGGGCGCCGGCCGTCCGCCGTGCGGCACACCTCGATCAGTCGCTCGACCGACGGCCGATGCCCGGGCCCCGCCCCCACGTGCACGAGCCGCACGATGCCCTCCGAGTCGATCAGCACGTCGCCGCCTTGCTGCACCGGATCGGCTGAAGGCCAACGTGGGAGACGTCCCCGCGCCACTTCCCGGGCGTACGCGAGGAGTGCGGAGGGTCCGAGCAGGTGACGCCACCGGGCGCGGTCCATCCCGTACTCCCGATAGAGCGAACGCGACTCGTCGCTCAGCACGGGCCAGCGCGTCCCCGTCTCGGAGACGTACGCGCGTGCGACCGCTCGGGGTTCGAACGTCACCACGAGGACGCGAATCGCCAGGGCGTCCAATTCCCGTTCCGCCTGCTGCAACTGCAGCAGATGCCTGCGGCAGGGCAGTCAACGCAGGTGGCGGTGGAACACAAGCAGGAGCCAGTGTCCACGACAGGACTCCAGCGCGTGCAGACGCCCTCTTTCGTCCGTCAGTCGGAAGGGAAACGCGGGCCGCCCCAGGTGACCGTTCACGGAGTGTCCATGATACCTCCGGGCGGGGCACGCGCTCGGTTTGACACGGCACGTCCGGCGGGGCATGCTTACCGCTCCAGGGAGGAACTCCGAGTGCCCGACACACCCGCCCGCCCCACGCTGCAACAGCGCGTCGTGATGTGGATTCTGCATGCCTTGATGTTCTACGTCGTTGCGTTGTACCCGATGCTCCTGATGGCCCGCTTCCAACCCGACGACGTGGTGCACTACGGCTTCCTGCGCTGGATCGCGGTCGTTCTCGTGCTCTACTGGGCGGCGCTGCAACTCTTTTTCACCGAGCGTCCCGCCGATACGCGGCCGGGTCGACAGACGCTGGCCGTTATCGCAGGCATCCTTCTCGCCATCGGTGCGTTCACGCCGATCGTGTCCTTCCCGTTCGTCGGCGACATCGACTTCTTCCGCGAGGGATACGGCGACGGGTACATCCTGCTGATCATGGCTGGCCTGGCGCTGGCGCTGGCAGTCACCGGCCGCTGGAAACAGGTACTGATTCCCGGCCTCGGCAGTCTGGCCGTCGTGTTGTGGACGTTCCTTGGCGTCCAGGACACGATCTCGCAGGCACGCTCCGGCGCCCCCTCGGCGCTGGCCGGCAACCCCTACGAGAACCTGGCCGCATCGGTAATGCAGTCGATTCAATGGGAGTGGGGCTGGCTCCTCCTGTTCGCCGGCAGCGGACTTCTCGTCTACTCCGCCGCCCGCCAGGATCGGATGGAAGCCGAGTCGTCGCCTTTCGTCGCCGAACCGATCGGGAGTGAGCCGGCGGTTGCGCCGGTCGAGACCGCCGCACCCGCCGTGGAGGAGCCCGCGAGCATACCCACGGAAACAACGCCGGCCGAAGAACCCGCGGAAGAGTCGACAATCGAGGCCGAGGAGGTGGAAGCCGCGCCCGCCGAGGAAGAGGCAGCGGCCGACCAACCGGAAGAGGCGAAGGCAGAGAGCACGGCCGCGGAGGAATCCGCAACCGCCGCGGGCACGGAGGACGAGACGCCCGCGCAGGAGCTCGACACCGTGGCGGCCGAAGCAGCCATGCCGGAGGCCGGAGCCTCCCAGGCCGCCCCGACCGCCGACGAGGACGACGCAACCACGCCCGAGCCGCCGACCGCGGAGGCCGAGGCCGCCGACACCGCTGCCGACGCCGATTCCGCGCCGGAGAGCTCGCCACCGGTCGATGCGGCCACGAAGGAATCAGCGGACACGCCAACCGAGCCCGACGAGACATCTACCCGGGAGGCTCAGCCAGCCCCGGCCGCCGCGGAGGCTGGCGAGAGCGATGCATCGGACGAGTCGGACTCGAAGAAGGCAGGCAGCGCGAAGGACGAATGACCCGAAGCCCGCTCGCCCCCCGGCGCGCGGCACGGCGCATCGATTTCTTGCCCTGAGGTGAACGACGAGATGAGCAACAGGCACGGACTACTCGGAATTCTTCTGGCGGCCCTCACGACGGCGGCCGTGGTGGTGCCTCCCGCCGCCGCGCAACCGTCGGACGCCGCTTCGACGATGCGTACGGCGGACGGCCAGCCGGACATATCCGGCATCTTCACCTTCCGCACGCTCACCCCGTTTCAGCGACCGGCCGCCCTTGAAGGCAGGGACCGGCTCGATACGGAAGAAGCCGCACAGTTCGAAGCCGCGGAGCGGATTCGACTCAACCGCGACCTGTTCGACCCCGAGGAGGGGGCTCGTTCGGCCGGATATCAGCCGCGCGCCGAGGGCGGCGTCCTGTCGTACAACGAATTCTGGTACGAGCGCGGCATCGAGCTCACCTCCGACAAGCGCACCTCCCTGATCATCGATCCGCCGAACGGCCGACTGCCGCCGATGACCCCGGAGGCGGCCCAGGCGCGTCGGGAACGACGCGACTACCTGGAGGCGCACCGCTACGACTCCTATGAGGACCGCAGCCTGTTCGACCGCTGCATCATGGGATTCAATTCCGGGCCGCCGATGTCATCGGGCGCGTACAACAACAACGTGCAGATCCTGCAGACGCCCGGCTACGTCACCATCGTCAACGAGATGGTCCACAACGCGCGCATCATCCCGCTCGACGGCCGCCCGCACGGCGCGCTGCGGCAGTACGCGGGCGATTCCCGCGGGCGCTGGGAGGGCAATACCCTGGTCGTCGAGACAACGAACTTCATCGGTGGCCAGAGCCGTGGCACGGGACCGAACATGCACCTGGTCGAGCGCTTCACGCGGATCGACGGCGACACGGTGGCGTACGAGTTCACCGTCACCGACGAAACCGTCTATACCCAGCCGTACACGGCGCTGATGCCGCTGCGACGCACCGACGGTACACTCTTCGAGTACGCCTGCCACGAGGGCAACTACGGGCTCACAGGCATCCTGGCCGGCGCGCGCCGGCTGGAGAGGTTGGGTCGACCGCTGCGTCGCTGAAGACACGCGAGGGCAACGGAAACGGGCCGGTAGAACCCGCAAGCGATGGCAACCGGAAACGCCGAGCCGACATCCGACCCGTTATCCGGCGGGTTGGCCGGCGCCACGAAGTAGAACCGCAGGCGACGGCAACCGGAAACGCAAGAGGCGTCCTCGGGGCAAGCCCCTGGGACGCCTCTTCTCTTGTGCGCTTGCGCGCTCCTCGTGTGCTTGCGCGCTCCATTTTCGGAGCGGGACAGGCTGCGGTTCGCTCAGGCCAGGATGTCGTTGATGATCCTCCCGTGGACATCCGTCAGCCGGAAATCCCGGCCTTGATACTGATACGTCAGCTTCGTATGGTCGATGCCGAGCAGGTGCAGCATCGTCGCGTGCAGGTCGTGGATGTGCACCGGGTTCCGGACGATGTTGTAGGAGAAGTCGTCACTCGCACCGTACGTCGTGCCCGGCTTCACGCCACCGCCCGCCATCCAGATGGTGAAGCAACGCGGATGGTGGTCACGACCGTAGGTTTCCTCGGTGAACACGCCCTGGCAATAGGCACTGCGGCCGAACTCGCCGCCCCAGACCACCAGCGTCTCGTCCAGGAGGCCACGGTTCTTCAGGTCCTGCACCAGGGCGGCCTGCGCCTGATCGACGTCGCGGGCCTGCCGCTCGATACCTCTCGGCAACCGGGTGTGTTGATCCCAGCCGCGGTGGAAGCACTGGATGAACCGCACGCCGCGCTCCGCGAGCCGACGGGCGAGCAGGCAGTTGCGCGCGAAGCTACCCGGCTTGCGGGAATCCGGGCCGTAGAGCTCGAAGGTGCTGTCCGGCTCGTCAGACAGGTCGGTCAGTTCCGGAACCGAGCTCTGCATGCGGTAGGCCATCTCGTACTGGGCGATGCGCGTACTCGTCTCCGGATCGCCGAACTCCTCCTCCTTCAACCGGTTCAGCGCGCCGAGGTCGTCGAGAAACCGCCGCCGCGTGCCCTGGTCGATCCCCGGCGGGTTCGACAGGTACAGGACGGGATCGCCCGTGGAAAGGAACTTGACGCCCTGGTAGCGCGTCGGCAGGAATCCGCTGCCCCACAGTCGGTCGTACAGCGGCTGCCCGGTCTGGGCCGAGCCCTTGGAGATCATGGCGACGAACGTCGGCAGGTCCGTGTTCATCGTCCCGAGCCCGTAGGACAGCCAGGCGCCGATGCTGGGCCGTCCGGCAAGCTGCGCACCGGTCTGGAAGAACGTGATGCCGGGGTCGTGGTTGATCGCCTCGGTGTGCATCGACTTGATGAAGCACAGCTCGTCGACGATTCCGGCGGTGTGCGGCATGAGGTCGCTGACCCACGTTCGCGACTCACCGTGCTGCCGAAACGGGAACCTCGACGGCACGAGAGGAAAACGCTCCTGCGCCGCCGTCATGGTTGTGACGCGCTGATTGCCCCGCACCGACGGCGGCAGGTCCTCCCCCACCATCTCCGCCAGCTTGGGCTTGTAGTCCCACAGCTCGTGCTGCGACGGCGCTCCCGACTGGAAGAGGTAGATCACCCGCTTCGCCTTGGGCGCGAAGTGCGGCATGCCGGGCAGCCCCCCACTCGCTGCCGGCGCCGATTGGGGTGCCGCAGCCGCCGCATCCTGTCCGAAGACGGTGGCCAACGCGGCCGTACCGATGCCGGTGCTCGCAAGCTCGAGAAAACGCCGCCGGGTCAACCATTGTTCGAAAGGCGTACTCATCGTCATTCCTTGGTGATGGTCCCGTCGAAGTTCAGGATCAGGTTGGCCACCATCGTGTAGGAGGCCAGCTCCGCCACGTCCAGGGTCTCGTCGCGGGGCGACTCGCCCTGACTGATCAGGTTCAACGCCGCTCCGCGGTCCGCCTGATAGCGCTGCAGGTGACGCTCGAATCCGTCGACCAGGATGGCCTCCGCGGCGGCCGGGGGGCGATGCGCGGTGGCGAGACGATACGCGAAGTCAACGCGCTCCGCCGGCGTCTCGCCGCCCTCGATCATCATGCGCTCGGCGAGGCGGCGGGCCGCCTCGACGTACGTGACGTCGTTCATCAGGTTCAGTGCCTGCAACGGCGTGTTGGTAAGGCTGGTGCGCACGATGCACGTCTCGCGGGTGGACGAGTCGAACGTCATCAAGGTGGGCGGACCGAGCGTCCGCTTCCAGAAGGTGTAGAGACTGCGGCGATACAGATCACCGCCCTCGCTCTGGATGTAGTCGCCGTAGCCGCCCTCGACCATGTCGGCCCAGAGCCCCTCCGGCTGGTACGGCTTGACCGACGGTCCGCCGCGCCGCTCGACGAGGAGACCGGACACGGCCAGCGCCTGGTCGCGGATCATCTGTGCGGGAAGGCGAAGCCGCGGCCCGCGGGCGATCAGCCGGTTCTCCGGGTCGGCCTCGTACTCCTCAGCCGTCACCTTCGACGCCTGCCGGTAGGCGGCACTGGTCACGATCAGCCTCTGCAGCGCCTTCACGTCCCAACCGGAATCGATGAAGGCGGTGGCGAGCCAGTCGAGCAGCTCCGGATGGCTGGGGTACTCGCCCTGCGTGCCGAAGTTCTCCGCCGTCTTGACGAGGCCCGTGCCGAAGTACATCTGCCAGAAGCGGTTGACGCTGACCCGCGCCGTGAGCGGATGACCCGGATCCACCAGCCACTGCGCGAAGGTCAGCCGGTTGGCCTCCGCTCCCTCGGGCAACGGCGGCAAGACCGCCGGGACGCCCGGGAAGACCTCTTCGGCCGGATTGTCGTAAGCACCACGGTTGAGCCGGAACGTCGGGCGGCGCTCGGCCAGCTCCTCCATCACCATCACGGTCGGAAAGCTGGCCCACAGGCTCTCGCGCTCCCGCTCCAGGATCGCGACCTCGCGCGACGCTTCCAGGATCTCCGGAGGCGCGTACTGGCTCAAGAAGGCGAGACGCAGTTTCTCCGCCTGGGCCGGCGTACGGCGATCCGGGGGCGTCCGGGCGATGGCGGTAATCGACTCGGCCGTGGCGACCACGGCGGCCAGCTCCGGGGTCAGGGCCGCGCCGTAGATCCGCACGTCGTCGATGACGCCCTCGAAGCGCGGCTTCGTCGACCCGCTCGCGCCGACGCGCAGCGGGTAGCGCTGCGGCATCCGGTTGCCGACAAGGTCCAGCATCGGCTTCAGCTCCCGGGATTCGCCGTCCACGTAGATGCGAATTCCGCCCGGGGTCTTCGAGCCGTCGTACGTCGCCAGGACGTGCTGCCACTCGTTGAGTCGCACGTCCTCCAGCGTCTCCGCACTGACGCCGTCGTCGAGAATGCGGGTCGACATGTTCAACCGGAGCTTGCCTTCCTCCAGGTAGAACCCCCAGCCGACCTCTCCCTGATCGCCCGCGTCCGCGCGCGAGACGATGACGCCGCTGGACGCCGTCGGGTAGATCCAGGCGGCAAGCGTGAACGGGTCGTCATACCCCAGGTTCGGACTGAGGCCGGCATTGATGAAGCGCTGCCCGTCGAAGGCGGCGGCCGCGCCGATGCGTCCGTCGACGAAGTGCGGCTGGCCGTCCTCGAGGACGCCGGTCACGAATGCCCCGTTGTGGACCCCGGCAATGTCGCCGTCGAGGGCGTGATGCGCCAGCAGATCGTCGCGCAGCAGCCAGTCGACGCGCCCCGCGTTGAGGAGCGACTGCTCCCACGCCACCTGCGCCGTTTCCACCTCCGCGTTCATGGCGGCGAACGCCTCGCGCGCCTCCCGCAGCTTCTCGTCGAGCTCGGCCAGCTCGGCCTCCTGCTCGACGGTGGGGGCCGTGATGAGCGGCGGTGAGTTGACGTACTTGAACGCCTTGCCGCGCTCCGGAATGTTGTTGAAGTTGGCGAGAACCTCGTAGAACTCCTTCTGCGAGATCGGGTCGAACTTGTGGTCGTGGCAGCGGGCGCAGCCCAGCGTCAGGCCGAGCCAGACGGTCGAGGTGGTCTCGACCCGATCGACCGCGTACTCGACCAGGAACTCGTCGACGACGATGCCCCCTTCTCCGTTCTGGCTGTGGTTGCGGTTGAACGCGGTGGCTATGCGCTGATCGCGGGTGGCGTTGGGCAGCATGTCGCCCGCGAGCTGCTCGATCGTGAATCGATCGAACGGCATGTTCGCGTTGTAGGCGTCGATCACCCAGTCGCGCCAGCGCCACATCGACCGCTCGCCGTCGGTCTGGTATCCGTTGGTGTCGGCGTAACGCGCCGCGTCCAACCATTCCGACGCCATCCGCTCGCCGTAACGCGCCGAGCCCAGCAGCCGGTCGACCGCCTTCTCGTACGCGTCCGGGGAATCGTCGTTCAGGAACGCGGCCAGATCGTCCGGCGTCGGCGGCAACCCGGTCAGGTCGAGCGTCGCCCGCCGCAGCAGCGTCGCACGGTCCGCCTCCGCCGACGGCCCAAGCCCCTCGGCATCCAGGCGCGCCAGAACGAAGTCGTCGATCGGATTGCGAACCCATTCCGGATCGGATACCGGCGGAAGCGCGGGCCGCTCGGGCGGGGTGAACGCCCAGTGCGTCTCCCACTCCGCTCCCTGGTCGATCCACAGCCGGACCGTCTCGATCTGCCCGTCCGTCAGCGGGTCGGCCCCCCGCGGCATCCGCAGGCGGCTGCTCTCGGTAACAAGCCGCTGGTACAGGCGGCTGTCTGCCGCGTTCCCGGCTACCACCGCCGGTCCGCCCAGCCTGCCCCGATCCTCGAACAGCCCCTCCCGGACATCGAGCCGCAAGCCGCGCTGGCGCGCCGCCTCGTCCGGCCCGTGGCAAGAGAAACAGTTGTCAGACAGAAGCGGGCGCACTTCCCGCGCAAAGTCGACGACCCGCTCGGAAGCTGACCCGCCCGCCGCCTGCCCGCCGCCTGCGCCCGGCTCTGCGGAGGCATTCGCGGGCAAGAAGCTCCACACCGCCAGGGCAATCACAGGAATCAGAAAACGAGCGCGCCGACATGTCGTACTCATCGACTTCTCCCGACGGCAACAGGCGCCGCCAAACCCGTCGCAAGGCTCCGTTTTCGGCCCCGGCCTCCCAGCTTCAGGAGCCTGCGCCGCAGAATCCATTCCGTTGCGTTTCTGCTGCGCAAGCTCCCGGCCGAGGACCTCCATGCGACGAAGCCGTCCTGACACCCAGGACGGCCACGAATCTTCCCCGCACCGGTACCCGCGCTGGTGCTACCTGGATACCCGGTTGGCGGAACCGCCCAGGAACAGCCTCTCGCCGTTCTCCAGAATGAAGTTCCGGCCGACCGCCTTCTCGGTGCCGTCCTTGGCGCGATAACCCTCGACCGCGAGGAACGTGCCTATCTCGACGGTGTTCCGGTTGACGCCCTGCCGGATCAGCTCGTTCGGGCTTCCCCCTTCGACCAGCCAGGTGGAGACCGTTCCGTCCTCGGCCTCCACGTCGATGTGGAACCACGAGTGCGGATTGATCATCTCCCACTTGACGAGCTTGCCCTCGAGCGTGAGCGGCCGGTCGATGTCGAACTCGGCCGAAAAGGCATGATGCCCGGACAGCGGCACAGTGGCCAGCAATACGGCTGCGCCGAAAGCGGCCACGGCTCGGTTCATTCGCATGAGACTTCTCCCTTGTCCGCACCCGCCGGCGCCCGAAACGCCCTCGCAGGCCCGGAGTTCCGGCCCATCCCGCCCTCACCAGGACCCTGCGTCCCGGAAGACCATGCCACGGCACGGGCTCCTACGGGTCCACCCTCTTGCGAAGGTGGCCGTAGATGAGATCCTCTACGAACTCGACGCAGCGGAACTCCATCAGCTCCGCGTTCGGCTCCACGCGACGGTAGAGCGGCATGCGCATGGTCCAGGGACGGGTATAGACGTCCGGGTCCGCGAGCGTCACGTGGTAATCCAGCGTCTCGGGACTGCGCGCGGTGAACCGCTCGACGACACGCAACGCCGGACTGTGATGGTTCCCGGCCCGATCGAGCCACGTCATCCCGTTGAAGCCGCTCGTCTCGACGACGAGCGTATCGCCTTCCCAGCGCCCGTTGGACCACCCCATCCAGGTGTCGGCCGGCGACTCCATGTGATCCTCCATGTAGACGGTGCGCACCGCACCGCCGAACTCGTGAAGGATCATGATGTGCGAACGGCCCTGGATGATCTGGAACGGATACGGCATGTACGTGGCCCGCGGCACGCCCGGCAGGTAGCACTTGATGGCCGGATCGCGCTCCAGGCGGTTGGCGAAGTTCTCGTTCCGCTGCGCCAGCGCCTCCGGCGTGTACGGAATCGTGTCGCCCTCCACCACGCCCAGTCCGCCGGGAACCGCGCCGAGCGCACCGAGGTCGCGCACCGGGCTGAATCCCGCCGAGCGGGGCTCGACGTCCCAGTGTGCGTTGTTGAGCGCCTGCCAGATTCCGTTCAAGTCCGGCGTGCCGTCCGCCGTGCGGGGTGCCGTGTAGCCGGTCTCCTGGGCATGCGCGGTCGATGCGGCGAACCCGAGCGCTCCGCCCGCCAGTGCGGCCGCCAACGTGCATGCGCACATCCGGTACCGTCCGGTCCGGCGCCGCGTCATCTCTGCGGCTCCTCGCGCTCGGCCGCTTCCGCCGCCCGCTGCTCCTCGAGACGCGCGCCGACCAGCGTGTTGTACAAGCCGTAGTTGCCCTCGTGGCACGCGTGCTCGAACATCGGTCCAATGGTCTTCCGCATCGGCATCTCCGCCGTCCAGGGCCTCTCCCAGGTCAACGGATCGTCGACGGTGAACCGGTAGGTGATCGTCTCGTCGTCGACACGGGTGAACCGCTCCGTCACCCGCATCCGGTCGCTCGAGCCGTTGAACGGGTTCTTGCCGTTGATGTTGGTCGTCTCGACCACCAGCGTATCGCCCTCCCACCGTCCGCGGGACATCCCCATCCACTGCCGTGCCCGCTCCGGAGGCGCCGCCCGCCCGTCCAGCGGAATGATGCGCGCGTCGTGGATCATCTCCATCAGGATCATCACGTACTCCCGGTTCTGGACGATCTGGTAGTTGGCGTTGTAGCCGGCGTTCATCATGGGCGGGCCGGCGCCTCGCATGATGATGCAGCGGTCGTCGAGCTGGTTGTTCTCCGCCGAGTCCCAGCGTCCGCCCATTCGCTCGCGCTCGGCCGCCACCTCGGTGGCACGCCGGCGTCCTTCCGCATTGACAGGCGGCAGCCGGCCGGTGGGTGGATCGATGATCAGCGACGTGCGCAGGTTGCGCGCGAAGGTCGACTGGCTCCGGTCGAGCCCGAACTGCGTGAAGTCATAGTGAACGTCGGGAATGGTGCCGGGGACCGTCAGCTCCGCCTCGCGGGTGGCTCGGCCCGATTCGATGGCGGCCACCTCCTCGACGGTATAGAAGGCCTTGTCCACGCCCTCCGGTCGTTCCAGCGGCGTATAGGTCTGGTTCGTCCAGAAACCCTGAAGGTCCGGGTGGCCGTCGGCGGTCCGCGGAACCGCATACGACTCCGGGCCCGGAGCGGCGACGGACGACTGCGCCTCCGCAGCGACCGGAATCAGCCAGACGCCCGCGGCCGCTGCGACCGCCACGACGGAAGGAAACCATCGGAAGCGATGATGCATGAGGAATCTCCTCCCCGCGTGTCCCCGACTTCGTACCTGAAGGCGAGAGAATTGGTCGGGATGACTGGATTCGAACCAGCGACCCCCTGACCCCCAGTCAGGTGCGCTACCAAACTGCGCCACATCCCGACAAATCCCCGACCGAACGACCTCAAATGCTCCGCTCGGCGCCGCCAAACCCGTCGCAAGGCTCCGCGTTTGACCCCAGCCCCCACCTGCCCGGGAGCTTGCGCCGCAAACTCACTCCGCTCCGTTCTGCGGCGCAAGCTCCTGGGCGGTCACATGCCGCGGCGAGCCGCAGCGTCCGCCGACAGCAGATCGAGAATCGACTGCAGCCCCTGTCTTATCTCCAGCAGGCGCTCCCGCGCATCCGGCCCGACAGTCTCGTCGACGGCCTCGCCCTCGCCCGGTCGCTCGTTCATCAACTTCCGCCGGGCCGCCCCCAGTGTCAGTCCTTCGTCGAAGAGCAATCGCCGGATCTCGAGCACCAGCTCAACGTCCGCCCGCCGGTAGACGCGAGCGCCACTGTTCGTCGCCGCGCCCAACGTCGGAAACTCGCCTTCCCAGGATCTCAGCACGTACGGCTGCACCTTGGCGATGGAGCAGACTTCGGCGGCCTTGAACAGTGGCCGGTCGGGAATCTCGATGTCGACGGTCCGCACCCTGCCCTTCGTCTGTCGTGACTACGCAGTATAGCGCAGTCCCCCCTCCTGCCGATGGCCCCCGCCCGAGGGATCGGACGCGTCGGTCACGCGCGACGGCCGCGCCGCGGCTGCTCGCGCCGGGCCCGTGCCTTGACCCGGATCGGAGACCCTTCGAAACCGAAGGCATCGCGCAGTTGATTCCGAAGATAGCGCTCGTAAGAGAAGTGAAATCGCGTGGCGATATTGGTGAAGAACACGAAGGAGGGAGGCCGGGAACCGACTTGCGTGGCGTACAGGATCTTCACCGCGTGGCGACCTGGGCTTGCCGGGCGGTGCCGCGCCGTGATCCGGGCCACCACCCGGTTCAACTCCGCAGTTCCGACATGCGTCGAGCGGGCGGCGGCCACGTCCACCGCCCGCTCGATCACCCGCGGCGCCCGCTGTCCGGTCAACGCCGACACGTGCAGAATGGGAGCGAACCCCGCGAACCGCAGGGCGCGGCGCAGGTCGGCGTCGAACGTCTTCGAGAACAACGGCCCGCGACCCTTCACGAGATCCCACTTGTTGGCCGCGATGACCACGCCGCATCCGGCCTTCTCGGCTTCTCCGGCGATCACCGCGTCCTGACGCGTCACGACCTCCGTGGCGTCCACGAGGATTACCGCCACGTCGGCCCGTGACAGCGCGCGCCGGGCGAGAACGGCGCTGACCGCTTCGACCCCTCCTGCCCGCGCCACGCGCCCCGGACGCCGGATGCCGGCCGTGTCCACGAGCCTGATGCGCCGGCCGTGCCAGCCGATCAGGGTGTCGACGGCGTCCCGCGTCGTGCCGGCCACGTCGCTCACCAGCACCCGATCCTCGTGCACGAGCTGGTTGATGAGCGACGACTTGCCGACATTGGGACGGCCGACGATCGCGATGCTCACCTCGCGATCGTCCCGCTCCGGGGGCGAAGGTTCCGTCGCCGCGGAAAGCCGCGAGCCGCCGGGCAGGCGCGCGATCACGGCATCCAGCAGATCACCCACCCCCAGCCCGTGCTCTGCCGCGATCGACACGGCCGGCGACACCGCCAGGCGCTCGAACTCCGTAGCAGCGGCACCGGCCCGCCGATCGTCGACCTTGTTGATTGCCAGCACCGTTGGTGCTCCGGTTCGCCTCACCTGCCGGACGACGTCCTCGTCGGCCGGGACCAGCCCCTCCCGGGCGTCGACCAGAACCACGACGAGGGCCGCGGTCTCCAGCTCGCGCAGCCCGCGCTCGGCGACCGCCTGCCGCAGCGGATCGGTGCTGGCCCCGAACACGCCACCCGTGTCGACGAGCTCGAACGCGGTGCCGAGCCACTCGACCGGGTGCCGCATCACGTCGCGCGTGGTCCCCGCCACCGGAGCGACGATCGCGCGACGGGTCCCGGACACACGATTGAACAACGTCGACTTGCCGACGTTGGGACGTCCCACCAGCACGACTCGCGCGTCGGCGCTTGTCTTTCCAGACATCGTTGGCTTCGGCCCCGCGTCCGTGCGAAGCCCCTTGACAGCCGTAAGTTGCCGTATCTATGCTAGTTATACACTCTCTAGCACACGGCGCGACATGATCAAGGTCGACATTGTCAATCAGGTCTCCAAGTCTGCGGACATCACGAAGGTGAAGTCCGAACGGGCCGTCGACGCCGTCTTCGAGGCGATGCGCCTCTCGATGCAGCGCGGCGAGCGCATCGAACTCCGCGGATTCGGCGTCTTCCAGGTCAAGCAGCGCAAGCGCGGCATCGGCCGCAATCCGCGTACCGGCAAGGAAGTTCGTATCCCACCCGGTCGCACCATTCGCTTCAAGCCGGGCAAGGACCTCCAGAACATCCGTGCGTAGTGACCGAATATGGCTGCACGTGGCCCTGTTCCTCGCCACGCTCGCCACCACCATGTACATGGGTGCGGCACATCATGCCGCCTTCCTTGCCGACTTCACGACCGACGTTCCGCGCGTCGCCCTGCTGTCCGGAGCCTGGTACAGCCTGACGATCCTCGCGATCCTCGGAACCCACGAGTTCGGTCATTATTTTGCCTGCCGCTACTACCGGGTGGACGCCTCGCCGCCGTACTTCCTTCCCGTTCCTCTCCCGACCGGCACGTTCGGCGCCTTCATCAGAATCCGACAGCGGATCCCGACCAAGACGATGCTCTTCGACATCGGTGCGGCGGGACCGATTGCAGGTTTCGTCGTGGCAGTGCCGGCGCTCTTCGCGGGCGTTGCACTCTCGCGGGTAACGCCACTGCCCCCCGCGGACACCGTAGGGCTCGTCTCGCTCGGCGAGCCCCTGCTCTTCCGGGCCGCCGCGTGGCTGATCTGGGGCGCGCTGCCCGACGGTCATGCGATCAACCTGCACCCCATGGGCTTCGCGGCCTGGTTCGGACTGCTCATGACCGCGCTGAACCTGTTCCCGATAGGACAGCTCGACGGCGGACACATCTCCTACGCGGCGCTGGGAGCGCGATCGACCAGCCTCACCCTGGGCGGCGTCGCCGTCGTCGTGGGGTTGACCTTCGTTTCCCTGAGCTGGCTGCTGTGGGCTGTCCTGATGGTGTCCATGCTTCTGTTCCTGGGCCCGCGGCACCCGCGGACGCTGGACGACGAGGTCCCCCTCGACAGCCGGCGGCGCTGGATCGCACTGGCCACGGCCGCCATCTTCGTGCTCTGCTTTACTCCCGCCCCGATCCAGATCGAGGGGTTCCTTGGGGAGCCCTGACCAAACGGTGCGGGCAAGCCGTCACAGGAGACTGATCGGGTCGACATCGATCGTGACGCGGCGGCCAAGGTCGGGGTTCGAATCGAGCGTTGAGCGTAGCACGGTGTGCATCGTACGGCGATTTACACCTTTCAGGAAAATCTGCGCCCGGTGCTGCCCCCGCAGGCGCGAGATCGGAGCCACTGCCGGCCCGAGCACCTCGAACGTCGAACGGGC
The DNA here is from genome assembly GCA_958296065.1 of Vicinamibacterales bacterium. GTDB lineage: Bacteria > Acidobacteriota > Vicinamibacteria > Vicinamibacterales > UBA8438 > WTFV01. Next base: position 37,012 of record CATQHX010000040.1, read on the forward strand.
GGCGCGGAGCATGGCCGCCATCCTGGCCGCATCCCGCATCGCCCCTTCCGGGGAACGGCCACGCACGATAGCGTTGACCATCGACACCACGGGCGGATAACGCAGGGCCGTTCGGTAGCGCATTTCTTCGTCGAAGAACGGGACGTACTCCTGGCTGCACGCATGCACGACGCTGTAGTGCTCCGGATGGAACGATTGCACGATGGCGGTTCCTGGACGCTCGCCGCGGCCGGCTCGACCCGCCACCTGCGTCAGGAGCTGGAACGTATGTTCCGCCGCTCGGAAATCGGCGACCTGCAGCCCGACGTCCGCCGACACGACGCCGACGAGGGTCACGTTGGGAAAGTCGTGCCCCTTGGCGATCATCTGGGTCCCCACCAGCACATCTATTTCGCCCGCCCGGAACCGCGCCAGCAGGGACTGGCCTGCGCCTCGGCGCCGTGCCGCGTCTCGATCCAGACGGGCGACGGTGGCGTCCGGCACCAGTTCCGCGACCTCCGCCTCGACCCGCTCCGTGCCGAAACCGACGGTCTCGAGATACGGCCCCGCGCAGTGCGCACACGTGGACGGTCGCGCCACCGAGTAGTTGCAGTAGTGGCAACGCACCCGGCCGGCGCGGCGATGCAGCGTCAACGAGACGCTGCAATTCGGGCACTCGAAGGTCCGTCCGCACTGCCGGCACAGCACGGCGGCGGCGAAGCCTCGCCGGTTCAGCAGAATGAGCGCCTGCTCGCCCCGGGCCAACGTCTCCTCCAGCGCTCCGGCGAGGGAACGGCCGATCGCGGCCTCCCCCGCCTCCCCCGCCTCGCTCGCCATCTCGGAGCGCATGTCGACGACCTGCACCGCGGGAAGCGGGCGGCGATGCACCCGCTCGGTCAGCGCCACGTGCCGGTACCGGCCCCGGCGGGCGTGATGGAACGTCTCGAGCGACGGTGTGGCCGATCCGAGCACGACCAGCGCACCGGCGCGCTGCGCACGCACGATTGCGACGCTGCGTGCGTGGTACCGGGGACTCTCCTCCTGCTTGTACGACGTGTCGTGCTCTTCGTCGACGACCAGCAGACCGACGCCGTCCAGCGGCGCGAACACGGCCGACCGCGTACCCACGACCACGTCCACCTCGCCACGCCGGATGCGATGCCACTGATCGTGTCTCTCTCCCGCGGACAGCGCGCTGTGCTGAATGGCCACGCGGTCTCCGAATGCCTTCCGGAAGGTCTGGGTCACTGCCGGAGTCAACGCGATCTCCGGAACCAGGACCAGCACGCGGCGTCCGGCCGTCACCACCTCCCGTGCGAGGCGCAGGTAGACCTCGGTCTTTCCGCTCCCGGTGACGCCGTGCAACAGCGCGACGCGAAAGACGCGCTCCCGCGCCAGCGCCCCCAGCGCCGCGAGCGCCGCCTGCTGCTCGCCGGTAGGCTCGTGTCCGACGCCGAGTCCACCCGGCGGCTCCAGGCTCCCGAGTTCCCCGGACGCGAAGGGATCGCGATCGACCCGCCGGGCGTCCAGCGCTACCAGACCCCGCTCGCGTAGACGCGCCACGGTGGACGCGCTCACCCCGTCGTCCTTGAGTCGTGCGGTCCCGAGACCGTCCGGGAAGCCGGTCAGGCGTTGCAGTGCGGCACGCTGCCTCGGCCCCAGGCGGCCCGCCGTCCCGGCCAGCAACGCGTCGTGCCCCGCCGAGGTGAGGCGCACGACCCGCTCCTTCCTGAAACCACCGTCCCGCCCGGATGCCGTCAGGGCGGCCGGCGGCATGGCGGCAGCGAGCGACTCGCCCGGTCCGCAGGCGTAGTACTCCGCCACCCAGAGCGCGAGGTCGATCACCTCCCGTGGCAGGTAGGGCTCGGGGTCCAGGGATTCCAGCAGGTCCTTGAGCTCCACCGGCGGGAGCGGCGTGTCGCTGTCGCTGTCCGCGTCCGGGGCGTCCAGCACGCAGCCGGTAACCACGCGCCGGCCGAGCGGCACGCGCACGCGACCTCCGACCGGCGGGACCGCCATGCCGTCCGGCACCCGGTAGCTCAGCGCCTGCAGCGCCGGCACCGGCACCGCGACCGTCACGACCACGGCCATCAGTCGCCGCGGAGGATGGAGCGGACCCGCTTCATGTCCTCCCAGACGTCCCGCTTGCGATCGGGGCTCCGCAGCAGGAAGGCCGGATGAAACGTCGGCACCAGCCTGGCTCCCCGGCACTCGTAGACCCTGCCGCGCGCCCTCGAGATCGGCATCCGATCGTCGTCGAGCAGCGTGCGCACCGCGAAGGAGCCCAGCGCGACGATGACTCGAGGCCGCACCGCATCGATCTGCGCGAACAGGAATGGGCGGCAGGTCTCGACCTCGTCCCGCTCCGGATTCCGGTTCTGCGGCGGACGGCACTTGATGACGTTCGCGATGTAGACGTCCTCCCGGCGCAGATCCATCGCTTCGATGATTTTCGTCAGCAACTGTCCGGCCCGACCAACGAACGGCTCTCCCTGCAGGTCCTCGTCCCGCCCCGGCGCCTCGCCGATGAACATGAGGTCCGCATCCGGCCGGCCGACGCCGAAGACGAGGTGGGAGCGTCCGCCGTGCAGCCTGCAGCGCGTGCAGTCTCCCAGGTCCTCCCGGATTCCATGCAGGCGTTCCGCCGGAGCGATGTCGTCGGCTGCGTGCGCCTCCGACGGCGAGTCCCACAGCGAGTCGCCCGGACGGGTGCGCCAGAGCGGATCGCTGCTGATCCCGTCCACTCCGAGTTCTGCGAGGAACTTGAGGTGCTCGACGATCTGATCGCGGTCGGACCCCATGCCCTAGGACCTTGCGGTCGTGCGTGATGCGCCGAGATGCGCTTCCACCCAGTCGAGAATGACGCGCGCCAAGTCGCGCTTCGACCGCCGGGAGATCGGCTCGACGCCGGCCTCGCTCACCAGCGTTGCCACGTTCGTATCGCCACCGAAGCCGGCTCCCGGCTCGGTCACGTCGTTCGCGACGACGAGGTCCACGCGCTTGCGGACGAGCTTGGCGCGCGCGCGCTCCACGGCGTCGCCGGTCTCCGCCGCGAAACCGACCAGCGCCGGCCGCGCGGCATTCCCCCGACGCGCCCCGAGCTTCGCCAGCACATCGGGCGTGCGGCGCAACTCCAGGACCAGATCGTCCTCCGACTTGCGGATCTTGACCCCCTGCGCACCCGCGGCCGGGGTGTAGTCCGCCACCGCCGCCGCCATCACCACCGCATCCACCTCGCCATCGAACGCCAGCCGGAGGACCTCGGAGTGCATCTGGTCGGCGCTGCGGACCGCGGTCATCTCCACCCCGGCCGGGGGAGGCAGCGAGGTCGGCCCGCTGACCAGCAGGACGCGCGCGCCCCGCGCGGCCGCCTCGGCCGCCACCGCGTAGCCCATGCGACCGGTCGACCGGTTGCCGAGAAAGCGAACCGGATCGAGATCCTCACAGGTCGGCCCGGCGGTCACCAGAATAGAGCGTCCCGCCCAGGTGCTGCCGCCGCGGAGAAGCCCGTCAGCCGCCGCCACGATCGTCTCCGGATCCGCCAGCCGTCCGCGTCCCACCCAGCCGCACGCGAGATAGCCATCGCCCGGCTCGACGAACCGCACGCCGCGAGCGGCCAGCACGTCGAGGTTCGCACGGACCGCGGCGTGCGAGAGCATGTTGGTGTTCATCGCCGGGGCCACGAGCACCGGCGCCGTGGTCGCCAGATGCAGCGACGACAGGAAGTCGTCGGCAATCCCGTTCGCGAACTTTCCGATGACATCGGCGGTGGCCGGCGCGACCAGCAGCAGCTCTATCGTCGAGGCCAATGCAATGTGGTCGATGTCGGCGTTGATCCCGGGCGCGAACTGGTCGGCCGCGACCCGTCGCTTCGTGATCGCCTCGAACGTCAACGGCCCCACGAACCGCTGCGCGTTGGCAGTCATGACCGCGGTCACGTCGTGCCCGCGCTGCTGGAGTCCGCGGGCGATCTCGACCGCCTTGTAGGCTCCGATTCCGCCGCTGACGCCGAGCGCGACGAGCGCCATCCGTCAGCCCTGGCCCTGCCGCCCCATTGCCGGATCGACTGCTTCGAAGGTCTCGACGACCGTACGGATCGTCTCGCGCATGGCTCCCACCCTCGACCGCTCGGCCAACACGATGTGACGGAGTCGGTCGACGCACGCGTCGATTTCGTTGTTGATCACGACGTAGTCGTAGTCGCCGACCATCTCGACCTCTCGCCGTGCGGTGCAAAGGCGCCGCTGCAGGTCCGAAGGGTCCAGAACATCCTCGCTGCGCCCGCGAAGCCGCGCCTCCAGCGTCCCGAACGACGGCGGCAACACGAAAATCGCCACCGCATCGCGGACCCGGCGCCGAACCTGCCGCGCCCCCTGCACGTCGATGACGAGCACGACGTCCAGCCCCGCCGCTCGACAGCGTTCCGTCTCCGCGGCACCCGTCCCATAGAACCGGCCGAAGACGTCGGCCCATTCCAGAAAGTCGCCCGCCTCGATCATGTCACGGAAGCGGGCCGGCGCAACGAAGTGGTAGTCGACGCCGTTCTCTTCACCCGGTCGCGGGACGCGTGACGTGTACGACCGCGAGCGGACCAGACCCGGCACCCGCTCGACCAACCGGCCGACGAGCGTCGTCTTCCCGGTCCCCGACGGCGCCGACAGGACGATCAGAAGCCCGCGGCGGCTCATGCCCGCTCCAACCGGCAGGGCGACGAGTCGGTGGGAATCGCGGCGCTGCACCCGTCATTCGACGTTCTGCGTCTGCTCACGCAGCTTCTCCAACTCCGCCTTGGCCGCCACGACTAGTTCCGGTGTCTGCGGTCCGTCCGCCTTGGACCCGATCGTGTTGACCTCGCGGTTCATCTCCTGCAACAGGAAGTCGAGCTTTCGACCGCACGGCTCCGGCGCATCCGCGAGCGAGCTCCAGTGAGACACGTGCGCCCGCAACCTGACGATCTCCTCATGAACATCGGAGCGCGCCACGAAACGCACCACTTCCTGCGCCAATGCCGCCTGGTCTGCATGGACTTCCGGCCCGATCTCGGCCAGCCTTGCCTTGAGCCGCTGCTCGAGCGTCTCCGCCGCGGCGGCAGCGCCCCCTTCCATGCGATCGACGAGCCGGGCAAGCGCGGCCAGACGCTCATCGAGATCGCCACGCAGATGCTCTCCCTCGCTGATGCGCATGCGATCCAGCTCTTCCAGCGCCTCGCCGACGGCCGCCGCGACCGTCGAGTCGACCAGCGGATCCGACTCCGACTCCGCCGTCCGCTCCTCGATCGTCAGGACCCGGGGAAACCCCAGCAGCTCGCCGACGGTCCAGGCTCCGCCGGTCGCGCGGACGATGTCGGGCCGTCCAGCAACCTCCAGCAGCGCCGCGATCAACGCCTCGTCCACTTCCACATCGACGGGCGGAGGCGTGCGGCGCCGCGCATTGACCCTGATCTCCACCCTGCCGCGCGCAAGCCGCCGTTGTGCCAACTCGCGAACGCGCGGCTCCAGCCGCAGCAGGCTCTGGGAGAGATGGATCTGCAGGTCGAGGTATCGATGGTTCACGCTGCGCGCGGTAACGCTCACCGTTACAGCATCGTCTTCCCGGGTCAGGGATGCGAAGCCGGTCATGGACTTGATCACGTCGCGCAGGCCCTCCCGCTCCCCTGCCGACCGCTATCGATTGCCGTCGGCCGGTGCCGTCGATGCGCTCGATTCGGACGACCACCCGCGAGCCGGCTCGAGCATGCCGACCGGCGTCCCGGTCGCAACCGGGGGCCGTGCCCGCTCGAAGAACTGCATGGCGTAGAGGCGAGCATAGTGACTGTCCGGATCCGCCAGCAGCTCTTCGTGCCGCCCCAGCTCGCGCACACGGCCACCGTCCAGGACGATGATCGCATCGGCCCGGCGAACCGTGGAGAGGCGATGCGCGATGACGAAGGACGTGCGGTTCAGCATCAACTGCGCCAGCGCATCCTGCACCAGCAATTCGGACTCGGCGTCGAGGGAAGACGTTGCCTCGTCCAGAATCAGGATGGGCGAGTTCTTCAGCAGCGCACGCGCAATCGCGATGCGTTGCCGCTGCCCGCCCGACAGCCGCTGGCCGCGCTCGCCGATCGTCGTGTCGTAGCCTGTCGGCAGGGCGGCGATGAACTCGTGCGCATGCGCCGCCCGAGCCGCCGCTTCGACCATGGCGCGGTTGGCGGCGGGTGACGCATAGGCGATGTTGTTCGCGATCGTGTCGTCGAACAGCACGGTGTCCTGCGTGACGATGCCGATGCTCTCACGCAACGAGGCCAGGGTGACGTCGCGAATGTCGACGCCGTCGATGAGGATGGCTCCCCCGGTGACGTCGTAGAACCGCGGCAGGAGATTGACCAGGGTCGTCTTGCCCGCTCCGCTGAGCCCGACTATGGCGACGACCTGGCCCGCCTCGACATCGAACGACACCCCGCGCAGCACCGGATCGCGGTTCGCATCGTCGTACGCGAAGCTGACGTCCCGAAAGCTGATGGCCGACCTCAGCGGCGGCAGAGGATCCGCCGACGGACGATCCGCCACCTCGCTGCGAACGTCGAGCAGCTCGAAGACGCGCTCGGCCGCCGCACCCGCCTGCTGCAGATGGGCGTTGACACGGCTGAGCTTCTTGATCGGCCCGTACATATAGAGCAGTGCGGCAACGAACGCGGTGAAGCCGCCCGCGCTCATCTCGCCGCCCTCGATCCGGTTGATTCCGTACCACAACACCCCGACCACGGCGAATGCGCCCAGCCATTCCATCAGCGGCGGCAGCACCGAAAGCGTGCTGGTCACCTTCATCGTGATCCCGTAGACGCGTTCCGCGGTGCGTTCGAACCGGCGCCCCTCGAAGCGCTCCGCCCCGAACGCCTTGACGATGCGGTGCCCGGTGAAAGCCTCCGCAGTCACGTGGGACAACCGGCCGAGCTCCTCCTGGACGCGGTGCGTGTTGCGCCGCACCCGCTGTCCCAATCGCACGAGCAGGAAGACGATCAGCGGAGCGCAGCTCATCGCCACGAGCGCCAGTCGCACGTCCAGGAAACACAACCAGATCGCGAGGCCGAATACGGTAATCGACTCCCGCAACAGATCGCCCAGGGTCACGGTGACCACCTGCTGGATGCGTGTGATGTCGTGCATCATGCGCGACATCAGGGCGCCGGTGGTGTGCTGCGCGAAGAAGCCCGCGGATTGCCCCAGCGTGTGGCGAAACAGCTCGTTGCGGAGATCGCGCACCAGCCGTTGACCGACATCGGCCATCAGGAAAGCCGAGAAGTAGCTTCCGATGCCCTTCGCCAGCGCGAAGCCGAGAATCATGACCGCGATGATCCGGAACTGCGCCCCGACGGCGGCGCGCAGCTCCTCGACGGCGGCGTCCCCCAGGAGCGCCGCCGCGATGACCCAGAACTGCGACCGTTCGCGGTCGGCGCCGTCCGGACCGAGAACGTCGTTGAAGATGGGGTCGATGAGCGTGACCAACGCCACCGATGCTCCGGCGTAGATCCCCATCCCCGCCACCGCCCAGCCGAACCGCCACCGATGCGGAATGGCGTACCGGGCGAGGCGAACCATGGAATACAAGGCGGCTATCTCCCGATCGAGTAGTAGGTGAAGCCTTCCGTGCGCATGTGCTCGACGTCGAAGACATTGCGCCCGTCGAAGATCACCGGCGTCCGCATCAGCGAGCGCATTCGAGCGAAGTCCGGTTCGCGGAACTCGTTCCACTCGGTGACTATCGCAAGCGCATCGGCACCGTCGAGGGCATCGTAGCTGCGCTGAGCGTAGGTGATGCGGTCGCCGAAGATCGCGGCCGCCGCACCCGCGGCCTGCGGATCGTACGCCCTGACATGCGCCCCGGCGGCCAGCAGCCCCTCGATAATCGGAACCGCCGGCGCCTCGCGCATGTCGTCGGTGCGCGGCTTGAACGAGAGCCCCCACATCCCGATGGTCTTGCCGTCCAGCGAGTCGAAGTGCGCGCGCATCTTCTCCACCAGGCGCAGTTTCTGCGTCGCGTTGACCGCTTCGACCGATTCCAGAATCCGGCAGCGGTAGCCCTCGGCGCGCGAAGAGCTGATCAGGGCCTTGATGTCCTTCGGGAAGCAGCTCCCGCCGTACCCGATGCCGGGAAACAGGAACGAAGGCCCGATGCGGCGGTCGGCGGCCATCGCCCGCCGAACGTTGTCGACATCGGCACCGAACAGCTCGCATACCGTGGCGATCTCGTTCATGAACGAGACGCGCGCCGCCAGCATGGCGTTCGAAGCGTACTTGCACAGCTCGGCGCTGGCACAATCCATGAGCTGTATCGGAGCGCCGGTGCGGGTGAACGGTGCATAGAGTGTCTGCATCAACTCCGCCGCACGCTGATCCTCGGCCCCGATGACCACCCGATCCGGCCGCATGAAGTCGTCGATTGCCGCTCCCTGCTTGAGGAACTCGGGGTTGCTGACCACACTGAAGGGCTGCGACGTCTCTTCTTGCAGCACCCTCCGCAACCGTGCGGCGGTACCGACAGGCACGGTGCTCTTCGTGACCACCACCGTGTACCCGGTGATTGCGCGAGCGAGATCGCGCGCCACCGCGAGCACATGGGTCAGGTCGGCGGAGCCGTCTTCCCCCGGGGGCGTGCCGACGGCGATGAACACCACCTGGGCACCCTCGACCGCGGGCGCCAGCTCGGTCACGAACCGCAGCCGGTTCTCCGCTCCGTTGCGGGCCACCAGCTCTCCGAGGCCAGGCTCGTAGATCGGTAGCTGCCCTTGCTTCAGGGACTCGATCTTCGCGGCGTCGCTGTCGACGCAGATGACATCATTGCCGTTCTCCGCGAAACAGGCTCCAACGACCAATCCGACATAGCCGGTACCGACGACCGCCAACTTCATCTACGCGACTCCCCGTCGTATCGACCCGTAAACCTCTGACGCCGGCATGCACCCCGATGCCTGTCACAAGCCTGATGGGCATGACCTGTCGGCTCCCGCGACCTCGTCGGCGACGAGAGCCCGCTCGTCGCATATGGTACGTCGAGTCGAGGCGTCTCCACTTGCAGGGACTATCGGCCGCCAGAACACCGAACGACAGGTTCGGCGTGCGACCAGCGCCCCGAAACGCCTCGCTGGCTCGGCGTTTCGGCCCATCCCCCGCTCCACGACCTTGCGCCGCAACACTTCGCTGCGCTGCGTTCTGCGGCGCAAGCTCCTGGCAGCCCGTGGCAAAAGCCCCGCTGCATTCGAACGGCGATGCATCCCGCGTGGACTGCGTTGCTCCTCGGTCGGATATGCCCAATATGCTTCCTCGTCGCGCCTTGCCACGCGGGCGCCTCGCCGTTCTCGCTGCGACGCGGGGTTTCACCACGGACTGCTAGGCCAGGGACGCGTACGTATCCAACACCTGATGCGCCGCCGTCTCCCAGGAAAACTGCCTCGCACGAGCGATACCGGCGTCGCGCAGGCGCGCGCGCGATGCCGCATCGCCCAGGACTCGGGCGATGACTTCCGCCATCCCGTCGACGTCCAGCGGATCGACGAGCATTGCAGCGCCGCCGGCCACCTCCGGCATCGACGACGTATTCGACGTCACGACCGGCACGCCGCAAGCCATCGCCTCGAGCGGCGGGAGCCCGAACCCCTCGTACAGTGAAGGAAACACGAACAGCTCGGCCCCGCGGTACAAGTCGGGCAGGTCATCGTCCTCGATGAATCCCGGAAAACAGACCGCCTCCTGGAGCCCGAACGACCGGACCGCCCGGAAGATCGGCTCCTCGAGCCACCCGCGCGCTCCCGCAAGCACGAGCCGCAGTCCCGGATCGACCTCCCCAGCCCGTCGCAGGCGGGCGAAGGCCTGCAGCAGGGTCGTCAGGTTCTTGCGTGGCTCGAGCGTGCCGACGGTCAGCACGTACCGGGGCGGCAAGTCGTACCGAACGGTCACATCCCGGAACGACTGCGGGTCCGCCTCCGGGTGGAATCGCGGTTCGCAGCCGTGATGCGTCACCGTCACCAGATTCTCGGGAATGCCGAGATGTCGTACCACGTCGCGCTTCACGGCATGCGACGGTACGATGACCCGATCGGCTTGCCGCCGGACCCGGGCCAGCCCCAACCTGGCCACCGCGCGATGTCGCGGCGTGAAGGCCCCGGGGAAGATGAGCGGAATCACGTCGTGAATCGTGACCACGTGCTTCGCGGTCTTCCCGACGAGGGGAATACCGATGTGGTCGATGCCGTGAAACACGTCGATGCGCCGGCGGCGGAGCGCCACCGGGACCAGGGCCAGGGACCGCAGCACGCTGCTCTTGGCGCCGAGGTAGCATTCCTCGCAGGCCCCGCTGAGCTCGTCCATGACGACGCGCGACGTCCGGGGGCCGGTAAAAATGATGAACTCCAGGTCACGGCGATGCTCTGCCGCGACCGCGAGCATCGCCCGGGTCAGGTTGATTGCGTAACGCCCGGTGCCCCCGGCCCGCAGGGTGAGCACCTTGCCGTCAAGCCCGATTCTCACGCGCCTCGCCCCGCCCGGAGCCTTCCGCCGGTCGCGTCCGCCGCGCTCCCGTGCCGGCTCCGGGAGCCGTCAATAGGTGCCGAGCCGATCGAACCAGATCGTCCCCTCCGGAACGTAATTGTATGTGCCTCGATCGATGAAGAAGACCAGCCCTACGACGCGCCGCAGGTCCAGCCCCCGGTCGACGCCGGGCTCGACCGGATGCAGATCCGCGAAAGGGATTGCGTGACGGCGCCACTGGGTCGACGTGCGGACCGAAGACAGCCACCATTCGGGGTCATCGGCGCCTCCGTCCCGACCCGCTTCCCAGAGCCCGACCCGGACGCGGTACTCGCTGTCGGCCTTGATATCGAAGACCAGACCGGCGGCGCCCGACAGATCCCGGCGAGTCCGATCGACGAGTGCGCTCCAGATGAAGGCGGGATCCGGCCGGGTCGTCACCGCACGAAAGTGGAGCCGGGCCGCGTTGTGGCCAGGAGCACGCTCACTGGGAATCCGCACCTCGGGATCGACCCAGGTTCCCCCGTCCGATTCCGCGGCGAAGTCGCTACCCTCCGCGAACGTGTCCAGGACACGTAACGGGGATGGTGGCCGGGGGACGACAGGCCACGCGGCGCGCTGGACGCGGGCGGCGGCCTCCGCGGCGCCATACACATGGATCGGGTTCGAGACGATCCAGGGCACGTTCCACCCCGCGATGCGCACCTCGATGCGGTAGGTGCCAGGCATGCGTGCCGGAAACTCGAGACTCTCCCGTCCGTCGGCGACGATCTCGCCATCCAGGTAGAGCTCGATGCGCGAACCGCGAGGCAGCCGGCCGCCGGCGCGCAGCCGCAGATCCTCCGCGGGCGGGACCGTGTCGCCCATCTGCCATGTCTCGTTGCCCCGAGCGGCGTGGAAGAAGAACGCGCCGGCCGGCGCGAGAGCCTCCACGGCCATGTAGGACCGGCCTCGAGTCAGCGCGTCGAGGACGGCGACCGCGTCACGCTCGGAGTCCCCCACCAGCGGGGAGTCCAGCAGAACGTAATTGCGCAACACGCGAAACAGACTGCGGTACGAGGGAAAACCGTGTGCGTCGACGCCCGCAAGCCCCGTCACCTTCCGCCGGCGAAGCAGGGTGTCCCAGCGCGAGAGGACGGCATCCGGCCGGTCGAGGACACTCGCGATCGCGTAGTCGGGATTCAACGGGTAGGCGGCCAATCCCCCGACCACGGTGAACCAGGACGCCTCTCGCCACATGCTGTCCAGGTTGAGCACCTCGAGCCCCCAGGGGCCGGCGAGATCCCAGCCGCTCCAGGCGAGATCGTCGCGCCCACCCGCCGGGTGGGCCACGAGCGCGGTGCCGCCGAGGTGTCTCACGTCGTCGAACGCCTTCCGGGCGTCCCGGGCAAGCGGGAACGAGAGCGGCCGCATGCCGAGGCCGAGGAGATGACCCTGATGCGTGGATATCTCCGTGCCCACCAGTACGAGAACCCCGTCCCGGTATCCTTGCAGCGACCGGCCCTCGTCGGTGTTGTGATCGGTGATGACGAGAAAGGACAGCCCGGCCGCTCGCCCCTCCTCCACGACCGTTTCGGGGGTGCCCGTGCCGTCCGACAGGGTGGTGTGAATGTGAGCCGCGCCTGCGACCCGCACGAGCCCGTCGCGAGGCGGCTCGCCCTCGACCGGCAGCGTCCGCCATACCAGCGCGGGTCCGACCCACAGCACCGCGGGTATCACGACCGCGGGCACGACGAGCAGCAGCACTCGGTATCGGTGACTCAACAGTCGGGGTCTTCCGAGGAGCCTTCGATCAAGGGATTCTCCGCCGTCCGCCATCCGTAACGCGATGTCGGTGCCGGAATCCTAGCACGGCACTCTCCCCGCCTTCGCTATAGTTGTCACCGGTGCGGGTCGCAATCGACATACGCAAGCTCCACGACTTCGGCATCGGCACATACGTGCGCAATCTCTTGCACCAGCTTTCGCGAATCGATCGCGAAACGGAGTACGTGCTGCTCTGCAGGAGCCGCGACACCGGCCTGGCCGCGTCGCTCGGCGAGAACTTCAGGACCGTCACCCAGAGAGCGCCCAACTACTCCATCAGGGAACAGTTGATGGTGCCGCTGAGCCTGGGCCGCGCCGGCGCCACGCTGTTCCACGCACCGCACTACGTGCTGCCGCCCCTTACGCCGTGCCGGGCCATCGTCACGATCCACGATTGCATCCATCTGCGATTTCCGCAGTACCTGCCGAACCGGCTGGCCTACGCCTACGCCCGCGCACAGATCTGGTCGGCCACCCGCCGCGCGCGCCGGGTGCTTACCGTGTCGCAGGCCTCCAAGGAGGACATCGTGCGGTTCTTCGACGTGCCGGAGTCGAAGGTCACGGTAATCCCGAACGCCATCGACGAGCGCTTCCGCCAGTCCCCGTCGGACGCCGACCTCGTACGCGTCCACGAACGGTACCAACTGCCCGAGCGGTTCATCATGTACGCGGGCAACGTGAAGCCGCACAAGAATCTCGAGCGCTTGATCGACGCTTTCGTGGCGGTCCGGAGCCGGGGGTTCGACAACGTGGGCCTGCTCCTCAGCGGCAGCGCGGTATCGCAGTACGCCACGCTCCGGCGCGCCGTCCATCGTCACAACCTGCACAAGCACGTCCGCTTTCTCGGCTATCAGACCACCGAAACCCTGGCGGTCCTGTATCGTCTGGCCGACGTGTTCGTCTTCCCGTCCCTGTACGAAGGATTCGGCCTGTCGCCGCTGGAAGCCCTCGCCAGCGGCACCCCGGTCGTCGCCTCCAACGTGTCGTCGCTGCCGGAGGTCCTCGGCGACGCGGCGGTGCTGGTCGACCCGCTCGACGCCACGGCCATCGCCGACGGAATCATGCGCGTACTGGAAGACGCCGACCTGCGCGCGGACCTGCACCGCAGGGGCCTGGCAAGGGCCGGCCGTTTCTCGTGGGAGCAATCCGTCGAACGGATTCGTCGAATCTACGCGGAAATCGAGGACGAGAGTTGATTGTGGGAACGGCTGCTCCACCGTCAGTCGCACCTGCCGACGTCGGCAGGTGCCGCGTCGCCGTGGTCCACGACTGGCTCACCGGCATGCGGGGCGGTGAAGCGGTCCTCGAGGCAATTCTCGAGCTCGTCCCCAATGCCCGCCTGCTGACTCTGGTGCATGTCCCGGGAAGCGTGACGCCGTACATCGAGTCGCACGACCCGCGCCCGTCCTTCGTGCAGCGTCTGCCCCTGGCACACACGCGCTACCGGCAGTACCTGCCGCTGTTTCCGGCCGCCGTCGAGCAGTTCGATCTCGACGACGTCGACCTTGTCATCAGCACGAGCCACTGCGCGGCCAAGGCCGTCGTCCCCACGGGCCGGGCACGCCACCTCTGCTACTGCCACACGCCGATGCGCTATGCGTGGGACCAGTTCGACGCCTACTTCGGACCGGCACGGGTCGGGAAGCTCAAGAGTCGCCTCTACGGGCTGGCCCTGCGGCGCCTTGGGCGATGGGACGCGGCGACCGCGAACCGCGTCGACCGCTATGTCGCCAACTCGCACTACGTCGCGGCCCGCATAGGCCGATACTATAATCGGGTAGCGGACGTGATCGAACCGCCAGTCGACACGAGCTTCTATTCGCCCGACGGGTCGGGGCCCGGCGATTACTTCATCATCGTTTCGGCGCTGGTGCCCTACAAGCGGGTGGAGCTCGCAATCGAGGCGTGCGAGCTCGCCGACGTGGCGTTGAGCGTGGTCGGGAGGGGTCCGGAGGCCGGGCGACTGCGCGGACGGGCCGGCTCCAAAGTGAAGTTCATCGAGCACTGCTCGCAGGCCGAGCTCCGCGACCTTTACCGGGGCGCAAGAGCGTTCGTGTTGACCGGCGAGGAGGACTTCGGGATCGCTCCGGTGGAAGCGCAGGCCTGCGGGCGGCCTGTCATCGCCCTGGCCCGCGGCGGGGCCTGCGAGACGGTGGCCCACGAGACCACGGGCCTGCTCGTGTCGGATGCGACGGCCAGCGGGTTCGCGGCCGCCATCCGATCGCTCGACGGGCACGAGTTCGATCCGCTGCAGTTGCGGCGCTCCGCGTTGCGCTTCGCCCGTCCGAGGTTCCAGGAGCGGATTCGCGCATCCATCGAGAACCTGGCCGCCGAGGCGCACGGGCCGTGTGACGACACGAACGAGGAACCGCTCGCGCAATGACCCGGCAGACCAGAGTGCTCATCGCCTGCCACGTCGTCCTCGACCTCGTGCTCGGGATGGCGTCGTTCGCGCTCGCCTACCTGGCGCGGTTCAACCTCGGCATGTTCGAGATCACCAAGGGACTGCCGCCGTTTGCGCAGTACCTGGTTCTGATGCCGTTCGTCGGTCTGCTGGTCGTTCTGGCGTTTCACCTGACGGGCGCCTACCGCCTGCATCGCCATCGGACCAACGTCGACGATTTCTTCAGCGTCCTCGTCGGCACGCTGATCGCTGTCGTGGCCGGATTGCTCGGAACGCTGTACGTGCAGGTCTACACTGCATCTCCGGAAGCCCGCGACGCGGGCACGTTCGAGGTCTCCAGACTCGTCTGGGGCCTGTTCGTCATGCTGAACGTCGGTCTGACGTATGCCTCGCGGAACATCGTGCGACGCTACATGCGTCGCCGTTTCACTGCCGGAATCGGGCTGCGGCGCGTGCTCGTCGCCGGCACGGGGGAGCTGGCACGTCACGTCGCCGACAGCTTCCTGCGGCACGCCGAGTTCGGCTATCGGGTCGTGGGATTCATCGACGACGTCGCTGCCGACGACCACCTCGGCTACCGCGGGCTGCCGCTGTTGGGTACGCTGGCCGACGCTCAGGACGTGGTGACGCGCGAGCGGATCGACGAGCTGTACGTGGCGCTGCCGCTGGAACGCCACGTAACGATGCTCGACCTGATCGAAGTGGCGAACCGCGAGTGCATCGACGTCAAGGTGGTGCCCGGACTGCTGCAGTTCGTCACGCTGCGCGCCCGGCTCGAGGAGCTCGACGGCCTGCCGCTCATCAACGTGAACGACGTTCCGCTGCAAGGACTGAACAGTGCGATCAAGCGTCTGATCGACATCAGTTGCTCGATTGCGGCCCTGGCGGTCCTGGCGCTGCCGATGGCCGTGATCGCCGCCATCATCCGGCTTACCTCGCCCGGGCCGGCACTGTATCGGCAGGAACGCATGGGACTGGACGGCCGGTCGTTCACCACCCTGAAGTTCCGCTCGATGTTCAACGACGCCGAACGCGAGACCGGACCCGTCTGGACGAGCAAGGACGATCCGCGCTGTACGCCGATCGGCCGCGTGCTGCGCCGCTTCAGCCTGGACGAGCTGCCGCAGCTCTGGAACGTGCTCCGCGGGGAAATGTCATTGGTCGGGCCACGGCCCGAACGGCCCTATTTCGTCGAACAGTTCAAGGACCGCGTCCCGGAGTACATGCTCAGACACAAGGTCAAGGCGGGGCTCACCGGCTGGGCGCAGGTGAACGACCTGCGCGGCAACACCTCGATCGAGAAGCGCATCGAGTACGATCTCTATTACATCGAGAACTGGTCGGTCGGCCTCGACTTCAAGATCATGTGGTTGACCGTTCTGCGTCTCTCGTTCCACCGCCACGCATACTGACCGCTACTCTTCCATGCCGCGCGCCGTCATCACCGGAGTGGCCGGCTTCATCGGCTCTCACCTCGCCGACATCCTGCTCGAGCGCGGCTATTCCGTAGTCGGGATCGACAACCTGCTGACCGGCAGTCTCTCGAACATCCGGCACCTTGGAGACCGGGACTTCGAGTTCATCGAACTCGACGTCACCCGCGACATCGCGGTCGCCGGGCCGCTGGATCTGGTGCTGCACTGGGCCAGCCCGGCCAGCCCGGTCGACTACCTGGAGCTCCCGATTCCGACGCTGAAGGTCGGCGCGCTGGGCACGCACAAGGCGCTGGGGCTGGCCAAGGCGAAGAACGCACGCTTCGTGCTGGCTTCGACGTCGGAGGTCTACGGCGATCCGCTGGAACATCCCCAGCGGGAGACCTACTGGGGCAACGTCAATCCCATCGGGCCGCGCGGCGTCTACGACGAGGCCAAGCGCTTCGCCGAGGCGATCACCACCGCCTATCATCGGTACCACGGGCTGGATGCGAAGATCGTCCGCATCTTCAACACCTACGGCCCGCGCATGCGGCTTCAGGACGGCCGTGCCATTCCCAACTTCATCACGCAGGCGTTGCGCGGCGAAGATGTCACGGTCTACGGCGATGGCGACCAGACCCGCAGCTTCTGTTTCGTCAGCGACCTCGTTCGCGGGATTCTGGACCTCGCCGATTCCGACGTGAACGAGCCGGTCAATATCGGCAACCCGGCCGAAATGACCATTCGCCAGATTGCCGACGCCATCATCCGCGCGACGGGCTCGCTGTCGCGGGTAGTCCACAAGCCGCTTCCGGCCGACGATCCAAGGGTCCGCCAGCCGGACATCACCCGTGCGCGGACGCTGCTGGGCTGGGAACCGAGGGTCTCGCTGGACGAGGGCCTGCGGAAGACCATCGACTACTTTCGTGCGGCGCTGGCCGCCGCGGAGACGCGCTGACCGGATCGTTCGTACCCAGGGAGCGAATCACGCCTCGTTGACGAGACGTGCGACGTGCATGATGTAGTGCAGGCCGGAAACGACGGTGACGGCCAGCGCGGTGTACACCATGAAATCGACGACCATGGAGGGGCGTTCCAGATAGTTGAACAGGAGCGCGAACGCGCACGTCAGCACGTAGAGCAACGTCGCGACCTTTCCCAGGGTGGACGGATGGAACTCGCGACGACCGATCGCCAGGTTCACGACCGCCACCGTCAGCACGATGACGACATCGCGGCTGATGACGAGGACCGTGAGCCAGACCGGCAGCACATTTGCCATCGGCGGATCGCGCTCCAGGGTCAGAACCACGAACGTGGACACGAGCAGCAGCTTGTCGGCCATCGGATCGAGGAAGGCGCCCAGGTTCGTAGGCTGTCCCGAACGCCGCGCGATCACCCCGTCGAGCGCGTCGGTGACCCCGGCGACGACAAAAGTGACGAGAGCCCAGCCGTCGAATCCGTACAGCACGAGAATGACCACGCAGGGCACCGCGAGGAGCCTGAACAACGTCAGCTGATTCGCCGTCGTCAGCGCTGTCATCGCGGATCACCCGGCTCGGGCGGCCAGCCGCACGAGTTGCTCCACGGCGCCGACGGCATCCGACCCGCTGACCGGCCCGGTCGGATCGAAACGTTGGTCTCCGAAAGTCCGCATCACTCCCGCGGCAACCGCAAGCGTCGCGCTGTCGAAATTGAGATGCCCCGGGTTCATGTCGGAGAATCGTATGCGCGCCGCCCTCCAGCGACGCGCCGCATCCGGATCGTAGTCGCTCAGCAGGTCGAGCACCCCGGCCACCACGTCGGCCAGATCGCCCCGGCGCACCTGCCGCGCCGGCTCGAACCGGTTTCCGGCACCCGCCGCCATCACGCCCGCCCGCACCGTCTCGACTATCCAGCGGCTCGCCCAGTGATCACGCGTATCCGTCAGAATCGGCGTCGCCATGCCGAACGCGGCGTCGCCCATCAGTTCGGCGAGCCGCACGCCCAGGAGCGCCGCCAGGTCCCCGCGAGTCGTCGACTCCGCAGCCGGAATGCCGCGGTACTCGGCCGGCAGTCCGGCGAGCTGCAAGGCGCGCCGTACGCGCATCAGCCCCTCCGCCGACTCGTCCGTCGGATTCACCGCCTCCGCGAGCTCGTACGTATGCTCCGCCGCCTCCAGTTCGCCCAGCTCTTCAAGCAGGACGGCCTCCATCAGGACGGCCTCGACATCGTTCGGATCCAGGCTCCGGGCGCGACGCGTCCGAGCGAGCGCTTCGTCCAACTCGCCCTGCCGTTCCTTGATCTCGGCCAGCTCCAGGTAAAGGAACGCGCTTTCGGGAGACGCGGCAATCATTACCGCGTACGCGGCCTCGGCAGCGTCCAGTCGTCCCGCTTCGACCGCAACCCGTGCAGCCGCATGCCGCTCGCTCATCACGCGGAACCGCAGCTCGCCGACGAGCCGCCCCACGCGCGGCAGACCCGGGTCCACCGCCAAGGCATCCTCGAAGCTCTCGAGGGCCGCACCGACGTCATCCGCGGCCAGCAGCGCATCCCCGCGTCCGACCAGTGCTGGAAGATAGCCGGTAGCGCGACCGAGCGCCTCGTCGAAGTGTGCGATCGCGTTTCCGTAGCTGCCGCGTGCGACGGCTACCCATCCAAGACCGGCGGTGGCCGGGTAAAAGGCGGCGTTCCGGGCAACCAGGTCGGCGAACCGCTGCTCAGCCTGCTCGATTTGGCCCGCCTGCAGGAACATCCACGCGTCGTGCTGGCGGCCCTCGACCTCTCCGGCGGCCAGCGCCGGCGGGACCGCAGGAAAGACGAAGTCGGGGTACGCCTCGGTCGTCACGAGCGGGACGCGCGCCGCGCATCCCCCCATAATCAGGGCGGCAGCCATCCATGCACCGGTCGCGGCACGTATCCTCACGATGGATGCTCCTGCTCAGGCGAAGATATCGAGGATGAGCAGGGTTCGGTCCAGAACGGCTCATGCCAAGCTGAGCCCGACGAGCCCCGCCCACTCACGCGACGGCGTGGCGTGCCGCCGCCGCGGAGTTTGTCACGCCAGCGATTGTAGCACGCGGTCCCACGCCACCGCCCCTTCCCGCACCAGCACCGGCGCGGCGCCGCGAACGTCCACGATCGTCGAGGGCGCTCCGCCCCTGGCGGGTCCGCCGTCGACCAGCACGGCCAGTTCAGGAGCCAGACTGGCGGCCACCCCGCCGGCGTCGGCGGCCGGTGGCTCCCCGCTCCGATTCGCACTCGTGGCCGTGATAGGGTGTTCGAAGGCTGCCGCGAGCCGGCGCGCCAAACGATGCGCCGGCACCCGGATTGCCACGGTGCCGGCCTCGGTCAGCAACCGTGGATCGACCGTCGCCGATGCGTCCAGCACGATCGAGACGGGACCGGGCCACCAGCGGTCGGCCACTCGGCGCGCAAGCCGGGTCACGTGCCGGGCGACCAGGCCGACTTGGCCGCTGTCGGCGGCCACGAGCGGCACTGCCAGACCAGCCGGGCGCCGCTTGAGCGCAAACAGTCTGCGGGCCGCATCCGCCCGTCTGGGATCCACCGCGAGCCCGTACAGCGTATCCGTCGGGAAGGCGACCACGTCACCCGCAGCCAACGCCTCGACAGCCTTGCGCAGGACCCCGGGATCGGGATGCTCCGGGTCGAGAGTCAGCCATTGCGGCACGGAACAGTCACGCCATGACGTCACGTCAATCGCCCGGAACGCCCTCTCGCTCGCGGAAGCCGCGTGTCCGCGCACCACTGCCCCGCCAGAAGGGCGGCGCACACGAAGACAAGACCCGACGCCCGTTCCGGCGCCGCAAGCATCGCAAGAGCGGCGATAGCAACGGCGGCTGAAACCGGCAGCCCACGGTGGTCAGAAGCGCAGTCCTCGCCGGCCGGCCTGTTCCTTGACGTGAATCGTGTCGATGAACTGGACCCGATGGGGACTGGTCTGCATGACGACCGAACTGGTGCGACACCCCTCTCCGAAGAACCGTACGCCCTTCATCAGCGCTCCCTCGGTCACACCGGTTGCCGCGAAGACGAGTTGCCTGCCGGACGCCAGGTCCGCCGACGTGTAGATTCGCCGCGGCTCGTCGATGCCCATGGATTTCGCGCGGGCTTCCTTCTCCGGCGTATCGATGATCAGGCGCGCGAAGATCTCGCCGCCGAGACAGCGCATCGCGGCCGCCGCCAGCACCCCCTCGGGAGCGCCCCCGCTGCCCATCACCGCATGGATGCCGCTGCCGACCACCGCCGCTCCGATGGCCGCGGTGAGATCGCCGTCGCCGATGAGCCGAATGCGCGCGCCCGTCTCGCGGATCTCGTCGATCAGCGACTCGTGCCGCTTGCGGTCGAGAACGACCACTACAAGGTCCTCCACACCGCGGTCGAGGCACCGGGCGATCTGCTTGAGGTTGTGCGCGACCGGCGCGTCGAGATTCACCGCGTTCTTCGACTGAGCGCCGACCACCAGCTTCTGCATGTAGATGTCCGGGGCGTGCAGCAGCCCGCCGCGCTCGGACGCAGCCAGCACCGCAATGGCCCGCGGAGCCCCCGTGGCGCACAGATTCGTGCCCTCCAGAGGGTCGACGGCGATGTCGATTTCCGGCAACCCTTCCGCGCCGTTCGCGCCCTGGCCGACTCGCTCCCCGATGTACAGCATCGGGGCCTTGTCGCGCTCCCCTTCCCCAATCACGATCCGGCCGTCGATCGGCACGTGATCGAGACGGGCCCGCATCGCCTCCACCGCCACACGGTCGGAACGATGGCGGTCACCAAGCCCCATCGTGTGCGCGCAGGCGATCGCCGCCTGCTCGACGACGTCGAGAAAGTCGTACGCCAGTTCCTCGTTCGTGGTCGTCATGCCTCTACCGCCTCCCGGTACGGCGGCAACTGACACCGCGTCGGCTTGTCCACCCGATATCCCAACGCGTAGTCGGCCTGCATGATCTTGTGGATCTCGCGCGTGCCCTCGTAAATCACGGCGCCCTTGCAGTTGCGGTAGAACCGGCCGACCGGGTACTCGTCGGAGTAGCCGTTGGCGCCGTGAATCTGCACGGCGTCGCCCGCCGCACGCTCTGACGCGACGGTGGCGAACCACTTGGCCAGACCGGTCTCGCGCGTGCTGCGGCGCCCCTCGTTCTTGAGCCAGGCGGAACGCATCCAGAGCAGCCGGGCCGCCTGGTAGTCCGACTCCATCTGGGCGATCATCTCCTTGACGAGCTGGTGCTGCCCGATCGGCACCCCGAACGTCTTGCGGTCCCTGGCATACGCGACGCTCGCATCCCGGCACGCCCGGACCAACCCGGTCGCGCCCGCCGAAACGCTCAGGCGCCCCTGGTCGAGCGCGAACATCGCAATCTTGAAGCCTTCGCCCTCGCGGCCGACCAGGTTCTGTTCGGGAACCTCGACCTCGTCCATCTTGAAAAACCCCGTGTTGCCGGCGAGAATCCCCCACTTCTCGGTCAGGGTCCCGCTGGAGAATCCGGGGAAGCTTCGCTCCACCAGGAACGCGCTGATACCGGAAACGTCGCGCTTCTGCTTCTTTTCCAGGTCGCTGTAGGCGAACACCAGAAAATGATCCGCCACGTCGGCGAGCGAAATCCACATCTTCTCGCCGGTGATCACGTAACGGTCTCCGCGCTTGACGGCCACGGTCTGGATGCCGCGGACATCGCTGCCCGCGCCCGGCTCGGTAAGCCCGTAGCTCGCGATCTTCCGCCCCTGGGCCTGCGGTACGAGGTAGCGCCGCTTCTGGTCCTCCGTCCCCCAGGCCAGCAAGGTCAGGGAGTTCAGCGCCAGGTGCACCGACAGAATCACGCGCAGCGACGTGTCGACGTACTCGGTCTCCTCGCACGCCAGCCCGTAGCTCAGATAGTCCATGCCGGCGCCGCCGTACTCCCGCGGGACGC
Source organism: Vicinamibacterales bacterium (assembly GCA_958296065.1). Lineage (GTDB taxonomy): Bacteria > Acidobacteriota > Vicinamibacteria > Vicinamibacterales > UBA8438 > WTFV01. The sequence goes on from CATQHX010000040.1 coordinate 59,021, forward strand.
ACATTCCCAAGAGCCCGAGATCGGCCATCTGCGTGAGGATGGCCGGATCGAACCGATGCTCGCGGTCCAGCTCGCGAATTCGCGGAGCCACCTCGCGCCCGGCCCATTCCCGCACGGATTGCTCCAGCAGTCTCTGTTCCTCGGTCAACTCGAGATCGAACATCTGTGTCTGAATCCCCTCTGTAAGTAGCCTGCCGTGTTGAGTCGATCCCGTCAGGGACGGCTGACGACGACCCGCGCGCCCCGCCGGAGTGACAGCCTGGCCGCCGCGCTGGTCGAGTTCGCAGCGATCTCCAGGTGGTCCGTGCTGCCGATCAGCGCGCACACCTCCTCGGAACCGATGTCCGCGTAGGTCTCGACGAGACGTCCGATGCTCTCGGCGCCCACCTCGATCTGGATGGCGCCGCTACGGCAGAGGCCCTCGAACGACTTCCGATCGACGTTGGTAATCAGATTGCCGAACTTGTCCACCCGCAAGACCTCGCCGGCGATTCTCCCCTCCTCCACCTCCGGAGTCGGAATCTCGATGCTGCGGTAGTCGCTCAACGGCCGCCCCAGGGCCGTCAACTGAATACCCTTCGCCAGCCATGCCGCGCCGGGAGCGAAGCGATCGCGACCCTCGAAGGTACGGCTCACCGTCGGGCGGGCGTACCGGCGCTCGGTCAGCTCGACCACGCGTCTGGGCGCCGCAGCCCTGAACACCGCCGTCAGCACCCCGTTGTCCGGAGCCACGAACCGATAGTCGCCAGCCTCGGCCGCCAGCCCGCGGCGCGCCGACCCGACTCCCGGATCGACGACGGCCAGAAAGACAGTTCCGGCAGGAAAGTACCGGTAGGCGGCGGCCAACTCCAGGCCCCCGGTCAGCACGTCATGGGGCGGCACATCGTGAGAGATATCGACGAGCGTCGCCTCCGGACAGATTCCCAGCACCACTCCCTTCATCGCGCCCACGTAGTGGTCTGTGGTGCCGAAGTCGGTCAGCAGGGCAACAATCGGTCGGGCCATCCTGGGGAGACTTGCACATCAACGGCGTGCGGGCAACGCCATGGACGTGGGTTGCCGGTTCGCCTGCGACGGCTTCCGGAACAACATTTCGTATGCCCGCGTCGCGAGCAGGAACGTATCGACCACGGCGAGCCCGCGGAATGTTTCCATGACTTCACGACTGGTGAGCACGCGCGCCTGCCGTGACGGGCTGGAATGGAACTGCCGCCTCAGCCTCTCGCGGTCGACGATCTCGTACGTGGCGTACCCGCATTCGGCCCGCCACTCGCCACTGAAGCCCAGAACCAGCACGCCGTGCGGCCGCAGCATGGCGGTGATTCGCGATGCCAACAGACGGGCTTCCGTTACCGTCAGGTGCTCGAGCACGTCCCAGCAGAGCACCGCATCCACACTCTCGGCGGCCTGTCCCACCCGCGCGGTCAACCAGGCCCCGATCTCTTCCTCGGAGGGCCTCTCGTCGGCGGCACCCGGACCCAGGTCGGCATAAAGGTCGGCAACGACGACCTTGCACCCCAGCTCCGAGGTGAAGAAAGCCACGTTGCCGCCAACCACCCGTCCGAGATCGAGCACCACCGGCGACTGCCTGGTTCGCAGCACGTCGACCAGGATGCCGATTGCCCGCGTCGGAACGAGCCTTTCCGGGACCGAGAGCACATCGTCGGCCGGTGACGATGGTTCCCTCCGACCGGATCGCCCGCCCCCGAACCGTGTGACCACACCCGAGAGGCCGCTGAGCCGCGCGCCTCCAGTCACTGGACAACCTCCTGGAGCCGCGGGTCGTCAGGCGAAACCGTCGCGACCCGCGGCGGCGCAGCGGATCCGCCGCCTACCTTCCCTGTCGTCCGCCTGTCGGCCGTCCCACCCTCGGTCCCGGCGCGTTGCCTTGGGGTGGCGGAGCAGGCGTCTTGGCCGGGGCGGGAGTCTTGGCGGCGGTCTCCCTCGGCTTGGAATCGGCGCCGCCACGGCCCATATCGACACTGCCGCGGAAGTGCGCACCGTCGGCGATGGCGATACGGGGTGCAGTTATGTCCCCGTCCACCGCTCCGTTCTCGCGAATGCTGACGATGTCGACCGCCGTGATCTTGCCAGTGACGCGGCCGAGGATGTCCACCGACTTGGCGAACAGCAGGTCAGCCTTGATCTTGCCGTTGGGACCGACCGTCAACGCGTTGTCCCGCAACTCGATCTTGCCCTCGAACTGCCCTTCGATGGTCAGGTTCTCGCTGCCGCTCAACTCGCCCTTGATGATGACGGACTTGCCAATATTGACCACGTCCCTCGAAACCGGCCTTTCCCCTTCTGACGCTCGTCTCGGCCCACCGGCGCTGGCAAGACCGGCCAGAGGATGCTCCTCCACGTCGGCGCTGTCGGCAGGCGGGCGGACGACCTCGTCACGTTTCCACATGAAATTCCCTCCGCTCCCCGGACAACACGATAGAGTCGCAAATCGGAGCGCTGATTTGGCTGGGTCAAGTATACCGAAAGGCGTCTTCGTCGTGTCCAGCCCTTCATGGCCTGGTCCCCGCACGGTCGCGGGAGTCTCGACGTGCACGCGGACTCCCCGGCAGGCCGGCTTCGGCGAGGATCGGGGCCGCAGGGAGGCGATTTCGGGCTAGGATCAATCTGGATGAGGCTCTACCTGGACCACAACGCCACGACACCGGTCGATCCGCGCGTGGCCGACGCCATGAACGACGCGGTCAGGCGATGCTTCGGGAACGCTTCGAGCATCCATGCGTTCGGTCAGGCGGCCAAGGCGGCCCTGGACGACGCACGCTCCGCCACCGCCGAGCTGCTGGGCGCGCGAGCCAACGACGTGATCTTCACCGGCAGCGGCACCGAAGCCGACAATCTGGCCATTCGCGGCGTCGCCGAGGCGGCGCTGCCGGCCGGCCGGCGTCATCTCATCGCCTCGGCAATCGAGCACGAGGCCGTCCTCAACACGCTGAAGGCGCTGACGAAACGCGGCTGGACCTCGACGTTGCTCCCCGTCGGACCCTCCGGGGTCGTCGACCCGGCGGATCTCGAGGCGGCCATCACCGACCGCACGGCGATCGTCTCCATCATGCACGCCAACAACGAGATCGGCACGGTGCAGCCGGTGGCGGAATTGGCCGGGATCGCGCACGCCCACGGCGCGCTGTTCCACACCGACGCCGTGCAGACGGCCGGCAAGCTCCCGATCGACGTGACTGCCCTCGGGGTCGACCTGCTCTCGATCTCGGCGCACAAGCTCAACGGCCCCAAGGGCGTGGGCGCGCTGTGGACCCGGCGCGGGATGCGCCTCGTGGCCCCCACGACCGGTGGCCGGCAGGAGCGCAATCGCCGCGCCGGCACCGAGAACGTGCCCGCGATCGCGGGGCTCGGCGTGGCTGCGGGTCTCGCCGCAAGCAAGCTGGCCGTGGAAGCGGGGCGGCTCGCCACCCTTCGGGACCGGCTCGAGGCGGGGCTGCTCGAGCGAGTGCCCGACTCGACAGTCAACGGCAGCGGCGAGCGTGTTCCCAACACCACGAACATGAGCTTCCACGGTGTCGAAGCCGAAGCGCTGCTCATCGCGCTGGACCTGGAGGGTATCGCCGTCTCTACCGGGTCCGCCTGCTCGTCGGGCACGCTGCAGCCGTCGCACGTGCTCCGGGCGATGGGCCTGACGCCGCAGCGCGCCCAGAGCTCCATCCGCTTCAGTCTGGGACTCGGAAACACGGAAGCCGACGTCGAACGGGTCCTCGACGCGCTGCCTCCACTGGTAGTCAGGCTGCGAGCGCTCTCGCGTTCCCCGGCGCACGCTCACGCCTGAAGGCGGCGGGCGGTGCGGCCGGGCCTGCATGTACACTGGATCCGAACCCATGCGAATCGTTGCCGCGATGTCGGGCGGCGTGGACTCGTCCGTGGCAGCCGCGCTGCTGGCTGCCGAGGGCCACGACGTGGTCGGGCTCTCCATGCAACTGTACGACCAGCGGGACGGCACGCAGTCGTTCGGCTCGTGCTGCACTCTCGACGACCTGCACGACGCGCGTCGGGTCGCCCGACGCATCGGCATCCCGCACTACATCGTCAACTTCGAGCGCCGGTTCGAGGAACGTGTGATCGCTCCGTTCGTGCAGGATTACGCGGCGGCGCGCACGCCGATCCCCTGCGTCCGCTGCAACAGCGACCTGAAGTTCGCGAGCCTGCTCGACCGTGCGAGCGGATTCGACGCCGTTCAGGTAGCGACCGGCCACTACGCCCGGCTGGAGACCGGCCAGCGGAAGGACGGAAGCGGCACGGTCCGCAGACTCCGCCGCGCCGTGGACCGCACGAAGGACCAGTGCTACTTTCTCTTCTCGTTGACGCAGTCGCAACTGGCGCGGGCAAGCTTCCCGTTGGGCGACATGCTGAAGCGCGATGTGCGGGACTATGCGCACGACCGCGGCCTGCTCGTGGCGGACAAGCCCGACAGTCACGAGATCTGCTTCGTGCCGGACGGCGACTACGCGTCGTTCGTGGAACGACGGCTTCCCGCCGGCCCAAGCGGCGGTGCGGTGGTCGACGCGGACGGACACGTGCTGGGCCGTCACCAGGGAGTGCATCGGTTCACCGTGGGCCAGCGCAAGGGACTCGGAGTCGCGAGCCCCGTGCCCCTGTATGTGACCACCATCGACGCGGCGTCGAGTACCGTGACCGTCGGTCCTCGCAGCGCTCTCGAGAGGACTACCCTGACCGCGGGCGGCGTGAACTGGATCGAAGGACCGCCGCCGCCGGGATGCCCGGTCACGGCGCAGATTCGACATCACCATGCGCCGGCGCCGGCCCGCGTCTGGCCCCGCGACGAAGCCGCCTTGCGCCTGGAGTTCGATGAACCGCAGCCGGCCATCACGCCCGGTCAGGCCGTCGTGCTGTACGACGACGACATCGTGCTCGGCGGGGGCTGGATCGACTGAGCGCGGCCTCCCCCGGCGTGCCGGCTATTGCTCGCCGACGGCTGTTCCGACCGCCTGTGGCCCCTCGGCCGGCAAGCTCTCCAGGTAGCGCTCGGCGTCGATTGCGGCCATGCACCCCGACCCGGCCGCGGTAATCGCCTGCCGGTAGACGTGATCCTGCACGTCGCCGCAGGCGAAGACACCGGGCAGGTTCGTCGCCGTGCCTCTGACCGGCACGATGTACCCGTTGGCGTCGAGACTCACCTGGCCCGCGACGAGCTTCGTGTTCGGAGTGTGCCCGATCGCAACGAAGACGCCGTCCACCGGGATCTCCTTGACCACGCCTGTCCTGACATTGCGCAGGACCACGCCGGTTACGACCCCCTTGTCGACATCCTTGACCTCGTCCACCACGGTGTCGAGCTCGAAAGCGATCTTGGGATTGGCGCGCGCCTTGTCCTGCATGATCTTCGACGCCCGGAACGCGTCGCGCCGATGCACGATGGTCACCTCGGATGCGAACTTCGTCAGGAACGTCGCCTCCTCCATCGCCGAATCGCCGCCGCCGACCACCACGATCGGCTTTCCGCGGAAAAAATAGCCGTCGCAGGTGGCGCAGGTCGACACGCCGTGCCCCATCAGCGCCCGCTCCGACTCGAGCCCCAGCAGCCGGGCCGACGCGCCGGTGGCCAGGATCAGGGCGCGCGTCTCGTGGACGCCGCCGCTCGTGGTGATGCGGAACGGCGGTCCCTGAAGGTCGAGGGCCGTCACGTCGCCCTGGACGATTTCGGTGCCGAACCGCTCGGCCTGTGCCCGCATCTCGCCAATCAGGGCCGGTCCGAGGATGCCGCCCCGAAACCCCGGATAGTTCTCCACGTCGGTGGTCAGCATCAGTTGCCCACCGGACTCCAGCCCCTCGATGAGCAACGGGTTCAGGTTCGCCCGTGCGGTGTACAGGGCCGCTGTCAGTCCCGCCGGCCCCGACCCGATGATGATGACTTCTCGCATGGTGCGTGTGTCCCTAGTTCGCGTGCTCCGCGGGCTCGAGCAGGGAACGACCCGTCGTCGTAACCCAATCGATCAGCCGGCGAGCCTCGCTGAAGCGTCTGGCATTCGAGCCGGCCCCGAGCACGACCAGCGCAATCGGATCCGCATCGGGCAGTTCGACCAGAGCGGTGAGGCAGAATCCGGCCTCGTTGATGTAGCCCGTCTTCCCCCCCTGAATGACGTGAGGGGAACGCAGCAGCCGGTTCGTGTTGCGGATGTTCACCCGGCGCCGATCGATGCGCAGGCCGTGCGTCCACTTGCGCATGATCTGCGACAGGGCCGGCACCTCGCTGGCCGCCGCAATCAGGCGGACAACATCGTACGGCGTCGACACGTTGCGTTCGTCCAGCCCGGACGGCTCGACGAAACGGGTCCCCTCCAGCCCCAGCGACGCCGCCTTCAGATTCATGCGCTCGACGAAGCGGCGTGTGCCCAACCCCGACGCGCGGGCCAGAATGCGCGCGGCGACGTTGTCCGACGCGATGAGCGCCAGGTGCAGGAGCGCATCGAGCGTGACCCGTTCGCCGCGTGCGAGGTAGGTCGTCGAGGCGCGGCGCACGTCGCGCCGCGACACCACGACGTCTCGCGTGAGCGCGGGGTCCTGGTCCAGAAGCACGAGGGCGGTCATCACCTTCGTGATGCTGGCGATGGGACGTTGATCCAGGCCGCGTCTCTCCCAGATGACCTCGTCCGTGCGCGGGTTGTAGAGCATGGCGGCGGCGGCCCGAATCCTCGGCTGCCGCAGGCCGCCGATGTCCCGAAACCGCGGCGAAGCCGGCTCGGGCGCGGCATTGGCGGCCGTGTCCGTCGTAGCGGTCGGGACCGATTCCGGGGTTGCGACAGGCCCCGGCTCCGTCGCCTCTATCGCGACCGTCTCCCGGGTGGATGTCGAGGGTGACGTCTCCGCCGCGGGAGCGGGGCTCCCATCCGGCCCGGCCTCGGAAGCCGATTCCAGGGCCGCCGCGGGCGGCGTGACCGGCGGGGCTACGCTTGAATCGGGCAGCCGGCCGAGCCCGAGAAAAAAAGCACCGAGCGCGGCCAGGAACAGCACGAGCCCGGACGCACGGGAGTCACGTTCCTTTCGTCTGGCGTACGTCATGTTCCGCACAAAGGAAAGGCCCACCCAGCGTGGGTGAGCCCTTGCGTCTCTGGCCTTCCGCCTCCACGCCCGTCCTCAGGGGACCGGCGGGGCGTTCGTCTCGCTGCTCCGTGCGTATGTGTAGTGGGTGCGATGCTGCACATCGACGCCGTCGCGGTCCACCTCGACCCGCAGGCGCCGCGTGCGGAATGTCGGATCGGGATTGCTCGAATAGAAGCCGACGACGTAGTAGTCGCTCGTCTCTGCGTCGATTTCCTTGAACGCGTCGTCGAAGTCGTTGCGGTTGACGACCGCGCGCCCGCCGGTCAGCTCGGCGAGCGACCGGAGGCTGTTCTGCGTGGTGAACAGGAAGTCGTTGAACGCTTCCCGGGGACCACTGTAGTCGGCATCAGGCCCGGCGACCAGGCCGCGTGGATCCACCGTATAGAACGAGGCGTTCGCGCGGTTAGCCGCCTTCGTCAGCTCGGCAATCTCCATTGCCAGGTCGGCGTCGCTGAAGACCTCGCCCTGGCGGGAGATCCGCTCGAAGGGATCCATCATCGGATCCCCGATTCCCTCGTACAGCCCGGCCACCTGGTCCTGCCCGAACATGGACCCCCACCGTCCCGAGTTGCGCATGTCCTCGTAGATCGGCGAGCGCCCGAAGACGCGTTCATGGGCAAACGGATTGAAGTCGTAGCCGCTGCTGAAGTAGATGACCACCTTGCGCCGGTTCTGGACCCGCTCGAGATTGCGAACGACGTCGCGCATCGTCTTGAAGGCCACGTGGGCGCGC
>CATQHX010000041.1 GCA_958296065.1 Vicinamibacterales bacterium
CCCGGAACTCGCGCCGCGCGAGCAGCCACGCGATGGCGACCCCGGGGGGGCAGCATGACGAGGGTGGCGACCGCCGCCATGAGCACGGTGAACCCGGTGACTTCGACGAGCTCGGCCGTCACCGTGCATGCTCCCCGGGAGGGCTCGTCGCCGCCGGCAGGTTGATGAAGCCCGCCGCGTCGAACCGCTGCCGCGCGGCGTCGCTCCGCAGGTAGTCGACGAAGCGTGCCGCCCCGGCCGGGTTCGGCGCATCGCGGGCAATCGCGGCCGGGTAGACGATGGACGGACCGTCCCCCAGGGGGGACGGCGAACGCGACCAGTGCGCCCGCCGACGTCCGGACATCGGTGCGATAGACGATCCCGGCGTCGACGGTGCCGGCTTCCACCGCGCGCAACGCCGCCCGCACCGAGCTGGCCGGGACGATACGCTCCGCGACCCTCTCCCACAGCTTCTGCGACTCGAGGTAGCGGCGCGCGTAGACTCCGGCCGGCACGGCCTCGGGGTCACCGATGGCGATGCGCTCGATCAACGGTTTCAGGAGGTCGCGGGGTCCGGCCGCCGTGCCTGCCCGGTCGGACGGCACGACGATTACGAGTTGGTTGGAGAGCAGGTCCACGCGCGACGCCAGGTCGATTCGGCCCGCCGCCACCGCGCGCTCCATCTGGAGCACATCGGCGCTGATGAAGACGTCGGCCGGCGCGCCCTCGATAATCTGGGACGCGAGTATCTGCGAGCCGGCGACATTCAAAAGGATGCGGATGCCCTGCTCCTCTTCGAAGCGGTCGGCGATCGAGCCGATCGCCTCGGAGAGGCTGGCCGCGGTGGATACCAGCAGCGAGGCCGGCTCGACGCCGCCGGCATCCTTGTCGCTCGTTCCACACGCGACGGCTGCCGCGACGGCGAGCGCAAGGGTCGCGAGCAAGCAGCATCTCCTCACGGCATGATCTTTCTCTGTGAAGACGATGATTTAATAGCAGTTCAAGCGATTTTGCAAACGGTTTCAAGCGTTAACCAAGCGTGCATGACCCTGATCGCCGCTGCCTGCCACCGCGGAGGCGCAGCGAGGCCCTCAGTGTCCGTTACCGCTGGCCGCATCCAAGCCGCGGCGGGTTCTTCGGCCGAGGTCGGATCGGCGGTCGCTCCGCGGTCCGTCGTTCGTTATGCTGTACATGCGTGGGCTGGGAGTCTGCGTCGCCGGAAGGGGCCGGCGCAGAAGACGCTGACCCGCGTCGAGGAGGAATGATGCTGTTTGCCAATCCAGCCAGTTTGCGGATGCCCACCGCGGCCGAGGCGCCGCCGGGCCGCGACGAGCCGCTGGCGGTGGGGCCGGGGCATTTCGTGCACGGGCGTCCGATAGCGCCGCCTTTTCCGGCGGGCACGCGTAGTGCGGTTTTCGGTCTGGGCTGCTTCTGGGGTGCCGAGCGCGCCTTCTGGCGGCTCGAAGGTGTCTATTCGACAGCCGTCGGCTACGCCGGCGGGTTCACGAAGAACCCGACCTACGAGGAGGTCTGCAGCGGACAGACGGGACACTCCGAGGTGGTGCTCGTCGTCTACGACCCGCGGGTCATCGACTTCGAGGGTCTCCTGCAGGCCTTCTGGGAGAATCACGACCCGACGCAGGGGATGCGGCAGGGCAACGACGTGGGGACGCAGTACCGCTCGGTGATCTTCGTGGACGACGACGAGCGGTTGCGCGCCGCCGAGGCATCGCGGAACGCGTATCAGCCGGGTCTGATCGCGGCCGGCTACGGCGCGATAACGACCGAAATCCGCAAGGCGCCGCCGTTCTACCACGCCGAGGAGTACCACCAGCAGTATCTGGCGAAGAACCCCGGCGGCTACTGCGGTCTTGGCGGGACCGGCGTTGCATGCCCGCGGCCGGCTGAAGCCCAGCACGCTTGAGAGCGGCAGCCGCCGTTGCCGGCAGCCGGGATCGGGCTGCGGCGCGCCGGCAGTCGATCCGATAGATCCGACGAGAGCGCAGGCCCGGACTACACCGCATGATCGACTGGACGGCATACGAGGCGGTGCTCTTCGACCTCGACGGCGTGATCACCGCTACCGCCAGACTCCACGCCGCGTCGTGGAAGCGGATGTTCGACGACTATCTGCGCGGTCGGGCGTCCGCGCGCGGCGAGCCCTTCCGGCCGTTCGAGATGCCGGGCGACTACGCGCGGTTCGTGGATGGCCGGCCCCGCTACGACGGTGTTCGCACCTTCCTTGCCTCCCGCGGCATCACGCTGGACGACGGTGATCCCGACGACGCTCCGGGAGGCGAGACCGTCTGCGGTCTCGGCAATCGGAAGAACGCGATGTTCGCCGACCTGCTGGCCGGCGAAGGCGTCGAGGTCTACGACGGGTCGCTGGCGGTGGTGCGGCACCTGCTCCGCAACGGGGTGCGGGCCGCCGTCGTCTCTTCAAGCCGGAGCTGCGAAGCGATCCTGCGCGCGGCGGGGCTTGCCGACCTGTTCGAGTTGCGAGTCGACGGCCAGTTGGCCGCGCAACGTGGACTGGCGGGCAAGCCGGCGCCCGATACCTTCGTCTACGCGGCGCGGGTGCTTGGCGTCGACCCGTCGCGGGCGGTCGTCGTCGAGGATGCCATTGCCGGCGTCGAAGCCGGACGGGCCGGCGGATTCGGCCTGGTCGTCGCAATCGATCGCACCGGCGAGACGGAAGCGCTCGCCAGGGCCGGCGCGGACCACGTGGTGACCGATCTGGGCGACACGCTGACGAACGGGGACGAGACCGCCCCCCCGGAGGCTCGGTGACAATGAGTGACAGCCGCCGGCAGCATGCACCTCAGGACATCTACACCCGTGAGCCCTGGCGCCTCGTCGAGACGCGCTTCGACGAACGCTACCTGGCCGCCGCCGAGTCGTTGTTCGCCACCGCGAACGGCTACCTCGGAATGCGAGGTACCTGCGACGAAGGCCAGCCGGTGGTGCACAACGGCACCTACGTCAACGGTTTTCACGAGACGTGGCCGATCGTCTACGGCGAGGAGGCCTACGGCTTCGCGAAGCTCGGGCAGACCATCGTGGACGTGCCGGATGCCAAGATCATCCGGCTGTACGTCGACGACGAACCGTTCTTTTTGCCGACCGCAACCCTGGAGGGATTCGAGCGGGCGCTCGACATGCGCGCGGGCACGCTCGATCGGGAGCTGGTCTGGGCGCATTCCTCGGGGCAGCGCGTCTCCATTCGATCGCGGCGGCTGGTCTCGCTGGAGCACCGGCATCTGGCGGCGATCGAGTACGACGTCACGCTGCTGGCAAGCGATGCTCCGGTCGTCCTCGTGTCGGAAGTCGTCGACAGCGGAGGTTCCACGCATCCCAACGGCGACCCGCGCACCCGGCAGTTCGGCTGCGAGGTGCTCGATGCGGAGGTGGGCCGCGCGGCGGACGCACGCGTAGTCCGCGGCTACGCGACCAGGTCGAGCGGGATGACGCTGTCGTGCGCCATCGATCACGAGGTGCGGACCGACTGCTCGTTCGGGGTCAAGGCATCGACCGACGAGTCGGCCGGGCGCGTGGTCTATTCCATCGACGGCACGGTCGGGACCCGCATCCGGCTCACCAAGTACATCACGTACCACACGTCGCGCCGCCGCCAGGTCGAGGAGCTCTGCCAACGCGCCGAGCGGGTCCTCGATCGAGCGGTGGAGAAGGGGTTCCAGGGTCTGCTCGCCAGCCAGAGGCGCTTTCTCGACGACTTCTGGCATCACAGCGACGTGGAGGTGCCCGACAACCCGGAGTGGCAGCAGACCATTCGGTTCAACCTGTTTCACATGTGCCAGGCGACGTCGCGGGCCGAGGGAGTCGGCGTGCCCGCCAAGGGACTGACCGGGCCCGGATACGAGGGGCACTACTTCTGGGACACCGAGATCTACGTGCTGCCGTTCCTCACGTATACGAAGCCGCGGATCGCCCAGAACCTGCTCCGGCAGCGGTACGACTGCCTGGAAGAGGCGCGACAACGCGCGCGGGAGGTCAACCAGCGCGGGGCGCTGTTCCCGTGGCGCACCATCAACGGCAACGAGGCGTCCGCGTACTACGCAGCGGGAACGGCGCAGTACCACATCAACGCGGATATCGTCTACGCGCTCCGCAAGTACGTCGACGCCACCGGGGACGGCGACTTCCTGAAGGAGGTGGGGGCGGAGATCCTGGTCGAGACGGCGCGCCTGTGGGTCGACCTCGGCTTCTTCGGCCGCCATGACGGCAAGTTCCGGATCAACGGGGTTACCGGGCCGGACGAGTACAACACCGTCGTCAACAACAACTTGTACACAAACCTGATGGCGCGCGAGAACCTCTGGTACGCCGTGAAGACCATCCGCGCGCTGTCGGAGGACGATCCGCAGCGATTCGCGTCGCTGGTGCGCGACATCGGGCTGGGCGCGGACGAGATCGACGGGTGGCGGCAGGCGGCCGACCGAATGTACCTGCCTTACGACGAGCGCGACGGCGTGCACCTGCAGGACGATTCCTTCAAGGACAAGCAGGACTGGGACTTCGACAGCACGCCCCTGGACAAGTACCCGCTGTTGCTGCACTACCATCCGCTCGTGATCTACCGCTACCGGGTCGTCAAGCAGGCGGACGTCGTGCTGGCGATGTTCCTGCTCGGGCACGAGTTCTCGCACGACCAGAAGCGGCGCAACTTCGTCTATTACGACCAGCTGACGACCCGCGATTCGTCGCTGTCGTGCTCCATCGAGAGCATCATCGCGGCCGAGGTGGGGGAGGCCGACAAGGCTTTCAGCTACTCCATCGAGGCCGGTTTGATGGATCTGGCGGACGTGGCCGGCAACGTGCAGGACGGTTGCCACATCGCGTCGATGGGCGGTTTCTGGATGACCCTGATCTACGGCTTCGCCGGGATGCGCGACACGGGCGGCCGCATCAGTTTCGCGCCCAAGGTGCCCGTGCGTCTCGGCGGCCTGCGGTTCCCTCTGCAGATCCGGGGGCAGCGTCTGGAGGTCGACCTGACCCCGACGTCAGCCACGTACACGCTGCGAGGGGAGGCGCCGCTGACCATCGTCCACGAGGACGAGCTGGTCGAGTTGGAGCCCGAGGTTCCGAGCACCCGCGAGGTGCGTCGGCGACCGCAGGCGGCCGGCGGGGCGCCGGCTGTGACCGCTTCCGATGCGGAGGCCGTCACCCCGGCCGGCGGACCGTCGTAGGCGGCACGGATTCGCCTCGGACCACACGAGCCTCCCCTGAAAGCGTTGAAGCTCCCGACGGGGTTACCGAACGGTCTGCAGTTGGTTGTCGACCCGCAGGACGCCCTGCGTCTGCGCGACGATCCGCTGCATCTCCAGGTATTCGATCCGGCTCTGCACGTAGCCGATCAGCGTGACCACGCTGTTGTTCACGATGATGTGGAACGGTGGGTTTCTCATGGACACGATCCGCTCGAAGTGCTCGCTTCTGGCAAGCTGGCGGCCGATGGTGGACCGGAGCCGATCGTCCGAGCTGCTGGGAGACAGCGGGGTGAGATTCACCTGCACGTCCTGGACGCCGCGCACCTTGGCGATGCGCTCGAACAGCTCGCCCGCCTTGTCGCGCTCGGGGGTCACCTGCCCGAAGATGCGCACGACTCCGTTGTCTATGCGCCCGTCGATGTAGTCCCAGATGCGGTAGTGCGGATAGCGCTGGATCGCGCGGCTCACGTCCTCGACCAGCTCTGCCTGGTCCTCCTGGACCGGTACCTCGATCTCGCTGAGCACGGTGCCGACTCCGCGGACGTCGAACGTGCGGCGCAGGGCCTCGTTCTTGTCCCAGAAGTGGCGCACCCGTCCGCTCAGCGTGACCTCGTCGCCGGCCACCGACACGTCCAGCCGGCGCAGCGCGCGGTCGCGGCGCAGCTCCCGCTCGACCGCCTGCTCGATCTGCTCCGGAGACTGGGCGGCGGCGTTGGCTACGACGCCAGTTCCGACGAGAATCGACAGAGCGGCGACGGCGCTCACGAGCTGTCTCTGAATCGCGTGCATGCTTGCTCTCCTCGGCAGGCGGCCTCTTACCTCACTTGTACCACACTCGGTGGATTCAGGACGCGCCGGTGGGCCTCGCAGGTCCCGCGGAGTCGGCGACACGGGCTCGCGCGACGTAGGTGGCGTGGGCGAGCTGGCCCTGGAAGTACGCAGCCTGCGACGCCCAGGCCACGAGCGTCGCGAAGAGATGCGCGGCGGTGTACACCTGCGCGACGAGAAACGGCCCCAGCGGGCCGAAGCCCATCACTGCCGGCGTCAGGAGCGAGCATCCTACCAGGATCAGAGCGAGCAGGGCCGCGTTCAGCAGCCAGAGAACGGCGACCGCGGCTGGGCGCCGGATCATGAAGCGGAGCGCGGCGAGGAGCGCGCCGATCGTGCTGTGGCGGTCCTCGACGACGACGCGGACCCTGGCGTAGTCGACGGCGAGGCCGACCGCGGCGCGGACGGCGGCGAGCAGCCCCTGAAGCGCGAGCCAGACCGCGTCCGCGGGAGCCGTGCCGCCCCAGCCCTGCGCGGATGCGCCGGGAGGGTCGCCGACGAACGAGGATTGGAGCACGCCGAGCACGAGCCAGTGCAGCGCACCGGCCAGCACGGCGAGCCGTGTCAGCGGCCAGAAATGATGACGGCACGCCGCGGCAAATCCAGAGCTCCCCATCCACCGCTGCCGCGCCAGCCGATCGAGAACTCCGCCGGCCAGGAACGTCCAGAAGATCATTCCGGCCAGAGCCAGTGCGACGGCGCCGACTCGTGGCTGGCCCTCGGCCAGGCTGCTGAACGCGGCGACGACCGCAAGACCGGAAGTGTCCGGCCTGAAGGCGTGCGTGACCCCGACGAGCGTACCGCTGCCGGTGGTCCTGACGGATTCGACGCCGGCGGCGCCGGCCCCGCCGGCCAGAGACCCCATCGCCAGGGCGGCGGCGATGGCCAGGCTGTACATGAAGAGCAGCAGCAGCGGGGCGGCTGCGACCCGGCGGATGCCGTCGAGGAACGGGCCGAGAGCCATCGGTAGATCGTGGAACGCGAACGAGCGCTCCCGCGGAAAGGGTTTGCAGTCTCGGCCCGCCGGAAATCGGCGCCAGGGACGACGATCTTCGGACTGGGTGAGACCGACCGACTGGCAAGGTCGGGGTTGGAACCGGACGCGCATGTCAACGCGCCCGGCTCCGGCCGGTGCCTCGTGTGTCTCAGTCGGCGAGGCCGAACGTGAAGACGACGTTGCCCGCCGCGATCGAGACGTACTGCTGGCCGTCGACCGCGTAGCTGATCGGCGCCGAGTGCACGCGCGCCCCGACCGTCATGTGCCACAGCTCCTCGCCGCTGACTGCGTCGATGGCGAAGAAGTAGCCGTCGACCGTGCCGCCGAAGACGAGGTCGCCGGCGGTGGACATCAGTCCGGACGTCGACCGCGGGGCGATCGGATACTCCCAGCGGACGTCGCCGGTCGCCGGATCGATGGCGCGAACCGCGCTGTGGTAGTTGTCGATCGGCCCGGCGCTCTCGCCGCCGCCCCCCGTGTACTGCTCGCCCTCGACGTACTCCTCCTCGCGGATGAAGTAGATCTGCTCGCCGTCGAACGCGTTGACGTAGTACAGGCCGGTGCGCGGGCTGAAGGTGGGCGACCACCAGTTGGTGCCGCCGCCGATGGTCGGCGAGACGAGGGTGCCTTCGACGGACGGCTCCATGTTGGGCACGCGGATCGGCCGGCCGTTCTCGTCGAGCCCCTCCGCCCAGGTCTGGCGCGCGTACGGTTTGCCGACCAGGAACTCGCCGGTCTCCCGGTCGAGCGTGTAGTAGAAGGCGTTGCGGTTGGCCCACATCATGACCCGCCGCATTTCGCCCTCGTACATGATGTCGCCGAGAATGGGCACCTGGATGGCGTCCCAGTCGTGGATGTCGTGCGGCGTGAACTGGAAGTACCACTCCAGGTTGCCGTCATCGCCGTTCAGGGCGAGGACGGAGTCGGAGTAGAGGTTGTCGCCCAGGCGCACGTCGCCGTTCCAGTCGGGGCCGGGGTTGCCGGTGCCCCAGTAGACGAGGTCGAGGTCCGGATCGTAGGCGCCGGTGATCCACGTCGGGGATCCGCCGGTGCGCCACGATTCGCCGGCCCAGGTCTGGTTCCCCGGCTCGTCCGGGCCCGGAATGGTGTAGGTCCGCCAGTTGAGGGCGCCGCTCGTGGCGTCGTAGGAGTCGAGGAAGCCGCGAATGCCGTACTCGCCGCCCGCGATGCCGGTGATGACCTGGTCCTTGACGATGAGCGGGGCCGCCGTCTTGCTGTAGCCGCTGGCGTGCGGGGCGGTCTCGGCGTTCCAGACGAGATTCCCGGTGCGGGCGTCGATGGCGACGGTGTGTGCGTCGAGGGTGCTCATGAAGAGCGTCTCGCCGAGAATGGCCACCCCCCGGTTGTTCCGGCCGCAGCAGATGCGCAGGTCGTCCGGCAACTCGTGGTCGTAGCGCCAGTACTGCCGCCCGGTCGCGGCGTCGAGGGCCACGACGTTGCTCGGGGCCTCGGTGACGAACATCACGCCGTCGACGACGAGCGGCGTGGTCTCCGCGCGATCGATCTCAGGGATCTGGTACGCCCACTTCAGCTCAAGGCCGCCCACGTTGCGGTTGTGGATCAGGTCCAGTCCGCTGTACCGCTTGCTGTCGAGGGTGCCGGAGTACATCAGCCAGTTCTCGGGCTCGTCCGCCGCGTTCAGCAGGCGCTCCCAGGTCACCGGGCGCAGCGCCGGCCCCTCGTCCTCCTGGGCCGTCGCAGCGACGGGCGCCACGAGCGCAATCAAGGCGAGTAGGGTCGCAAGTCGTTTCATCTTTCAGCTCTCCCTGCGTAGCGAGAAGAGGTACGCGACCAGGTCGTCCACCTCGCTCGCGGTCAGACCCTCGGAGGCCGGCATGGTCGAGGTCTTGATCCGCTCGATCGACCGGACGTCGCTCTTCATGAAGCTCCAGAGGTTCTCGTCGTTGTCCATGATGCGGACCGTGAACGTGTCCTCGTTCATCCGCAGCCCTTCGATGGTCGAGCCGTCGGTCCGGTTGATGCGCACCGTCCACCAGCGGGGCGCCACCTCGGCGTCCGGGTCGCTCAGGGACGTCGCTATCTCGTCCGGGTCGAGTCGGCTGCCGACCGTCGACAGGTCGGGACCGGTCCGCCCGCCCTCGCCGCGGATCATGTGGCAGGTCGAGCAGTTCGCGCCGGCGTACACCTGTTCGCCGCGCGCCGCATCGCCCGCCAGGTCATAGTCGCCGGGATCGAGATTCAGCGAGTTGATGTACGAGACGATCTGCCAGACGGTCTGATCGGATGCCCGGGAGCTGATGCCGATCATCGCCGTGCCGTCGATCCCTTCGCGGATCACGTCGAACATGCCGGCGTCGGAGCTCACCCGCGAGAACTGGCCGGTGGTCAGGTCCGGCGCGCCGGTCTCGTCGTTGCCGCGGGCGTCCCGGCCGTGGCAGCGCCCGCACTGGGCGCGGAACACGCGTTCGCCCATTCGGACGTCTACCAGCGTGTCGAACGTGTTTTCCTGGGCCTCGGCCGGCGCGGCGGCGCCGGCGACGACGACCATCGCGGCGACGAGCGCGGCCTGGATCAGCCCGACGAAGAGTGCTTTGCGCATCGTGCTACCTCCGGGGAACAAAGTGCAGGGAATGATAATTCAGAAACCGGTTTGCGCCGACAGCAGGACGCCGCGCAGCATCCGGACCGCGAACAGCAGCACGAGCGGGGAGAAGTCCAGTCCGCCCATGTCCGGCAGCACCGACCGGATCGGGCCGAGCAGAGGTTCGGTCATCGAGTTCAGAAAGCTCCCGATCGGGTTGTCGGGCGGAATCTGGACCCAGGAGGCGATGACCGCGCCGAAGACGATCATCGAGTAGACGTCGAGCAGGACGATGAGCAGCATGGCGATTCTGGACTGCGCGAGGATTCAGAGCTTGCTGAATCCTCATCCATCACGGATCATACAGGGCTTACGCCATGAAGACGCTCCTTGTTCTGCGGCATGCGAAGTCGAGCTGGAAGCATCCGGAGACATCGGATCACGATCGGCCCCTGAACAAGCGCGGCAAGCGGGACGCACCGCGGATGGGGCGGCTGGTGGCCGCGCAGCGACTGCGTCCGGATGTCATCGTCAGCTCCACCGCCAAGCGCGCGCGCAGAACCGCCGACGAAGTCGCGCAGCATGCCGGCCACGAAGGGGCCGTGCAACTCGATCGTCACCTGTACCTTGCAAGCCCGGACGAGATCGTCGACGTGGTGCGCGCCGTCGCCGGTGGCGCGCGGCGGGTCATGGTCGTAGGCCACAACCCCGGTCTGGAGGATCTCGTTGCGCGTCTCGCAGGACGCTCCGAGACCCTCCCGACCGCCGCTCTGGCGGAGATTCGGCTGTCGATCCGTTCCTGGAAGGATCTGAAGGTCTCGAGCCCGGGTACCCTGGCGGGGCTGTGGCGCCCGCGCGAGCTGCCGGAGGAAACCTGACGTCGGGCGTTAAGGGCGGACGGTCGCCTCGGAGGTCTCGTCGGATTCGGTCGCGGCAGCTTCACGAGCCTCTTCCCGCTCGCCGGCCAGCTCGTCGTAGAGCGCGGCGAAGCTCCGTGCGGCGAAGTCGCCGCGGGGATTGAGCGGCCAGTCGAGGTCGGCGGTGTGCAGCAGGGGCAGCGCACCCTGAAGCGGCACGTTCCGGTACAGGAGCTGCGTCGCGCGCATCCGAAGCGTGACGAAGCGATCGCGGAAGACCTGCACGTCGCGCCTGGTCAGGGGCGGCCCGGCTCCCGGAATGAGCGTCTCGAACTCGAGAGCGAGAATGCCGTCCAGCGATTCGACCCAGCCGAGGCTGCTGCCCCCCGCCGCGTAGTCGATGACGGGCATGCCCCGGACCACGAGATCACCGGCGTACACCACGCCCAGATCGGGGAACAGAACCGCGACGTCGCTGTCGGTGTGCGCGGGGGCGAAGTGGTGGAACCGCACCTCGGCCTCGCCAAGGAAGAGTGACAGCCCGCGGGTGAACGACAGGTCCGGAGGCTCGGCGGGCCTGCGGATGCCGGTCCCGGAGGAGAGCGACTTCGGCGGCTCGGGAGCGACGAGTCGCGCATTCCGCCAGGGGGCGGGCAGAGCAGCCGGCCCTTCTTGGTGCCGGTGCGCCCGGAGCACGTAGCGAACCGGCTGCTCGATGACGCCTGCAAACCGGGCGGCGATCGTGTCGGCAGCGGCGGTCAGCTCGCCGGCGATGACGACGCCGTCCGAGGTGACCCGCGCCACCATGTTGCCACCGTAGCCGGTGGCGAGGTACAGGCCTTCCACCAGCTCTTCGATGCCCGGCGCGGGCGGCCCGACGAGCCACGGCGGCTCTGGCGGACCGACGAACAGCGCCGGGTCGAACGCGTCGGCAGTGGTGTCGGGCGCCCCTGTCGACGTACCGGAGGCGGCGTCGGCGCCCGCAGGCCGGGGTGATGGCGTCCGCTCGATTGGCGTAGCCGGGGCGGTCTGAGCGCCGGTGGCAGGCCCCGCGCCGCCGCGCGGTTGCTGCTGCGGCACTCGGCCGCTTGCCGTGGCCGCGACGGCCGGGCCGCCGATCAGCCACGCGATGCCGACGGCGCAGGCCAGTCGGTGCATGGCTCGTGCGTGGGGTGTCCGGCCCGGACGGGAGCCCCGGTCAGTTCGCGGTCTTGACATCCTCGTACATCAGCTCGCCCTGCTCGTCGTAGAACCGGAAGGCGGCGGTTGCCGGCTCGCCCGGCGTCACGACGACGTTCAGGAAGCCGCCCGTCGGCTCGTCGTAGGTGTAGTACTGCATCACGAGCGCGTCCGGGTCGTTCGAGTCGGGGTCTCCCGGCGGACGGCCGACGCGCGAGTTGGCGTCGACCAGCGCGCCGGTCGAGAACTCCTCGAAGCCGGTCGGGTCGAGCGAGTGGTACTGCCAGTGGCGGTCGCCCGTCACGATGTAGAAGTTCTTCTCGAGGAAGCCGTTGTCGACGAGCCAGGCGAACAGCTCGTCGCGTTCGTGCCGGAAGCCGCCCGGATTGGAGTGGTTGTCGCGCTTGACCGGGTCGTGGTTCTCGGCCGCGCGTCCGGCCTGGTCGGCGTCGTCGGGGCCGACCATCGGCGTCGGCGAGATCAGGATCTTGAACGTCGCGTCGCTTTCCGCCAGGGTCTCCTTGAACCAGGCGAGCTGCTCTTCGCCCCACAGCGTCTTGCCGGGGCCCGGCTCCATCATGTTCGGGCTGCGGAATTCGCGTCCCTCGGTTAGCCAGATCTGCAGGTCCCGACTGACGCGGTGGGTGCGGTAGGGCAGCGGATCGGGATCGTTCGGATCGGCCACCGGCACCTGCTCCAGGAAGATGCGGCGTCCCAGATCGGGGAGCGGCGCCGCGTCGCTCGTATTGTCGCAGTCGTTGTAGCGGTAGTCGTGGTCGTCCTTCTCCCAGTAGGTGGGCGTGTCGGTGAAGAAGTCGATGAAGCGCTGCTTCGAAAGCTGCTGGTGCCACTTGCGGCGCATCGTCGGCGCCGTGTCGGCCCGCCCCTCGTACGGCGCGTCGTAGTAGACGTTGTCGCCGGTCGCCACGAAGAAGTCGGGTTCGAGCGCGAGCATGGACGCCAGTCCCGGGAAGCCCAGCTCCCTGTCGGGTCCGGTGTAGGCCCGGTTCGGATTGTCGTAGAACTGGTAGTAGTTCATGCCGGTGACGACGGTGAAGCTCGTCCGGGCTTCCGCGTCCGCCCCCGGGTGCGTGGCGAACGACCGCGTCGCGCCGCTCTCGGTGTGTTCGGAGTCCGGGCCGTAGACCACGCGGTAGAGGTAATCGGTACCGGGCGACAGCCCGTCGATCCTCGCCTTCACGATGTGATCGGTCTCGGCCGTGGCGCCGAGCCAGTCGGTCGTGATCGGATCGGCGAAATCGGGTCGCGTCGCCACCTCGAAGCGCGCGACTCCGTCCACGCCGGGAAGATCGCCGTCGACCCAGCCCGCCTTCGACGTCAGGCGCGTTTGCAGGATGACCGACGTGGCGGTCACCTCGCCGGCGATCTCGCCCTGGCCGTTGGTCATCGTGATCTCGACCGGCTCGGGGCCGCCGCAGGCGGCGAGGACCGTCGTGGCGACGAGCGCGAAACCGAAGAGGCGCAAGCGTGTCATGTGGTCTCTCCTGGTCCTGCAGGCAGCCCCTTTTCACCCGCGCCAATGCGGCCGACCGGCTGTGGCGTGGCAGGCTACCCTGAAAGCATCATACTGGAGTTGCCGAGCGGACCTGCGGAGTGCCCCAGTCAGCGGACGAGTTGCCCGTCGCGGACCCAGACCTCGTCGCCTACCGTCACCGTCGTGTCGGTGAAGAAGTTCCAGCGGACGTAGCCGCCGGTCACCGTCCCGCCGAGCTCGGAGTTGTCGCCGAGCGACAGGCGCACGATGCCCGCGCCGTAGCCGTAGTACGGGATCCACGGATTGCGTTCCGGCACCGCGAGCAGCGGGTTGAAGCCGAGCGCGAACTCCCGGAACGCGCGTGCCTCCTCCGGGACGCCGGCCAGCTCTGCCTCCGCCGCCTCCTGGCCCGCCTCCGCCGTCATCCCGGCGACGCGGCCGTTCTCGATCTCCACGGTGAGACCGGTGACAGGGCGGCCGTCCCACTGCGACGGCGGAAAGACGATGACGCCGTTGACGCTCTCCTCGACGGGCGCCACCCGGACGGCGCCGGAGGGCAGCTCGATCTCGCGGTCGATCAGGATGACGCCCTGGTCGGTGCGCGCCTTCGAGGCGTTGCCGTCCCCGAAGTTCACCGGCCGGTCGCCGATGCGGAAGCGGATGTCGGTGCCGCGCGGCGAGGTGACCCGCACCTCTGCGCCGCGCATCGCGTCGACGAAGCGTTCCTGGACCGCGGTCAGTCCCGCGTAGTCGGTCTCGAGCAGCGCCCGCTGGTAGGTGGCGTCGATGACCGCCTGTCCCGGCATCGGCTGTCCGGGCAGCGGGAACGCGCTGCCGTTGTGGGTCCAGTGGAAGTGGATGGTGCGGCCGATCCCTTCATGGAGCAGATCCTGCAGTGCCGCGTAGACGGCATGGTCGGGCCGCGCGCCGGGCAGCATGATCGCCCCGTCGTAGTCGCGCAGCATCTCGCGGTACAGGGCGCGCGCCGCGTCGTTGTTGCGCGCCAGCAGGTCGGCGTCCCAGCCCGTCGGGTACGGCTCCTCGATGACGTCGATCACGCCGAGGTCGATGGCGCCGGCCCGCATGAGGGCGTAGCGCAGCGGCGGGATCAGCTCGTCGAACTGTCCGGGGCGCGCGACCAGCAGGATCTTCTCCCCCGGCGCGGGCGCGAGCTGCGTCACGAGCTGCTCGGCCATCGCCTCCCAGTCCATGGTCAGGCGCGGCTGGGCGTGCAGCGGAGCGGCGATCAGCAAGGCGGCGACGAGGACCGTGGCGGTGTTTCTTGCGGTGGTCTGCATGATGAGGCTCCGGATCCGGATGGGGGTGTCTGTCGAACCGTGCGGCCATCCGCGGCCATGGGTCGGTTGCAATGTTACAGACACCGGCCCGCCGGCGACGTCGGCGGTGAGCCGCCATGGGAACGCGTGGTAATGGGAAGACGTCACCCTCGAAGAGCCGGTCTTCAAGCACGACGCCCGCGTCGGAGCGGAGCAGCACCTCGACCACGACCGACGCGTCGACCACGATGGCAATCGCTGTTGCCGGCGGCCCGTCGAATGCGCTCGGCCCCGCACGCGGGCTCTCCGACGAGACTTGCTCCCCGGGGTCACGGGCCGGGTGCGGCCTCCATCAGGCGTTCCCAGAAGGCGTCGTTGAACGACGAGCCTTCGCGCGAGCCGTCGTCGCCCAGACGGCTGACGACCAGATCCAGGCTGGGAACCACGTAGAGCTTGCGGTCGCGCGCGCCCTGCGCGGCCACCAGGTCGGCCGGCGCGGCCGGGATCAGCGCGCCGCCGGTCGTTACCGGGGGAATCGCCCAGGACATCGATGATGCCTGGCCGTTGGTCCACCAGAGGAGGCCGTAGGACGGGTTCAACGTCTGCGAGGGCCGGAGCATTTCCTCCAGGTACTCCGTGTCCTCGATGACGGTCTCGCCGTCCCAGGCGCCGCCGGCCAGGATGAGCAGGCCGAAGCGCGCCAAATCGTGCGCCGTGGTCGCGAAGCCGGTGGCGATGGCCGAGGCCGCCCAGGGACGCGGCTCCCAGCGCGAGTCGCGCATGCCGAGCCGCCCGGTCAGCCACTCCCCGGTGACCTCGTTGCGGTCGAGGCCGGCCGCCGCCGCCACGATGCGCAGCAGATGGTGGTAGGCGGGCGTGTTGTACAGCCACTTCGAGCCCGGTTCGGCGTCGTGCTCCAGCGCGGGGGTGAGGCCGGTGGTCATCGCCATCAGGTGGCGGATCGTCACGGCGCGTTCCTGCTGCTCGGTCGCCTGCGTCCAGCGGCCGGCGTGATCGGTGACGGGATCGTCGAGTGCCAGCAGGCCGCGTTGCCGCGCCAGGCCGACGAGGACGGCGACCACGCTCTTCTGCACGGAGGCCACGTCCTCGACGGCATGACCGTCGGCGTTCGGGCCGTGACTGCCGTTGACGTGGCCGCGGGACGGGGCGCCCAGGGTCCAGTGCCGTTCGGCCAGGATGCGGCCGCGGTGGAGGATGACCACGCCGGTCGAATTGCGGTCGCCGGCGAGCGCGAGCGCCGCGTCGAGCCCGGCGGCGTCCCAGCCGGCCGCGGCCGGGTCGACCATCTCCCAGGGTCCGTCCGCCGGCGGAAAGTACAGCCCGTCGGCCGGTGCGGGGAGGGCGGACGGCGGTCCGGCGGACTGGACCCGCGGCGCGGCGCCCGATCCCTGCGCCGTCCATACAGGCAGCAACGCCGCGCAGGCGGCCGCGCCGATCGCGAACACTACTCGGACCATCGACATGCATTTACCTCCGGTGCAGCATTTTGTCTTAAGCATGGCAGCGTCACCTGTCGCAACAGGTCAGCGACTGCGGACGCGCAGGTCGCGGTCCAGCTCCACCACCGCGGCGCCGAGCCCGCTGCCGGCCCGCCAGACGTAGCGGACGTCGGAGATTGCCACGCGGTATCCGTCCTTCGTTTGCTCGACGCGGTAGGCCGGAAAGCGCGTCCAGGTGTCCAGCCCCCAGACATGCGGGGCGGTCAGCGCGGCCCGCGTGACGGCATTGTCGCCGCCGCGCTCGATGGACGGCAGGCTGATGCGGATGGGCTCGGCCGACAGCCAGTCGACCTCCAGGAAGTGGTAGTGCTCGGCGTCGGCGACGACGACGTGGCGCAGCAGCGGATTGCCGGGCGCCGGGCTCGCCATGATCGCCACCGGCGTGTCGTCGCGCTCGGCCAGCCACGCGGCGACCTGCCGTTCGGCGAGCAGAGAGGCGGCGACCATGACCACGATGTAGAGGGCGGCGGCCGACAGGCAGAGGGTGGCGAGCCGCGGAATGCGGCCCGTCCAGCGGCCCGCGAGCCGCAGCCAGACGATGGCGGCCACGCCGGCGCACCACAGCAGGCGCGTCGCGGCCGGCGCGCCCTCGAAGCCGGTGACGAGCGACGTGGTCGCGATCCCGAGCACGATCCAGGCGGCCATCCCGACCCGCGAGGTGCTGCGCGCGAGGACGACCGAGGTGCCCAGCAGCAGCCAGACCCAGGGATCGACGACGAAGAGCGCGTCGCCGTAGAACCACGTGCCGTCGAACGGCATCAGGAAGCGGACGCCGTAGGTGTTCAGCCAGTCGAGCACCGGGTGCGAGACGACGGCCAGGGTGCTCAGGCCGAGCAGGGGACCCGCCCGCGCCCGCGGCTCGCGTCCGCGCCAGTGCGCGATCGCGCGATCGAGGAGGAGCAGCAGCGCCGTCAGCACGATGGGGAGAACCACCATCGCGAGCACGCCGTGCGTCCAGCCGCGCCGGAACCCGAGCGACAGGTCGCGGCTGATGAACATCGTGACCACGTCGATGTCGGGCGCGTTGGCGCCGAGAATCAGGGCCGGGGAGGCGAACGGCGTTGCGTTTCTCAGCCGCGTCTCGGCCAGGGTGGCGCCGGCCAGGGTATGGGCGATCGGGTCCATCGAGCGCCACTAGAATACTCAAGCTCGGCCGGATCTTCCGGCGGGCGTTCCCGGGAGCAGGTGTGACGAAGAACGTGTTGAGTGACTTGAACGTGGTTTTCGTCGGGGCCGGAGCGATGGCGTCGGCCATGATCGGCGGTCTGTTGGCGCGGCACGACATGGAGCCGGACGAGATCGTTGCGAGCGACCGCCACCAGGAGCGGCTGGACATGGTGGGTGGTCAGTTCGGCGTCCGGACGACGCGCGACAACCGGGACGCCGCGCGGAACGCCCAGGTGGTCGTTCTGTCGGTGAAGCCGCAGGTGCTGCCGGGGGTCCTGACGGAGCTGCGCGGTGCCGGCGCGATCGAGTCCGGTGCGCTGGTGGTGTCCATCGTGGCCGGGGCGACCATCGCCTCGATCTCCACCGGGCTGGGGCATCGGGCCATCGTGCGCACCATGCCCAACACGCCGGCGCAGGTCGGAGAGGGAATGACGGTCTGGACGGCGACGCCGGAGGTGTCCGAGCAGCAGCGCGAGCAGGCGCGCGCCATCGTCTCCGCGCTGGGCAGGCAGCTCTTCGTCGAGGAGGAGAAGTTCCTCGACATGGCCACCGCCATCAGCGGGTCGGGACCGGCCTACGTGTTCCTGATGATGGAGGCGCTCATCGACGCGGCGGTGCACCTCGGCTTCTCGCGCGACGCTGCAAGGGAGATGGTGGTGCAGACCATCCGCGGATCGGCCATCTACGCGGAGCGGCAGCCGGTCCATCCGGCCGAGCTGCGCAACCGGGTCACGTCTCCCGGCGGCACCAGCGCCGATGCGCTCTACCAGCTCGAGAAGGGGGGCTTTCGGACCGTCATGTCCGATGCGGTGCTGGCCGCCTACGAGCGCAGCGTGGCGCTGGGCGAGATGAGCACGAAGGCCGCCTCGGCAAAGGCCGGGTGATGGAAGCCGCAGCCGGGTCGGCGGAGGCTGCGGCCGGCGGATCGAGCGCCGGCCGGCGGAGCCAGGGAGCGACAGCTCCGGCGGCCGGTTGCCGGTAGATCGCGCTAGCGGGTCGGCGGGATCTCGAAACCCCGCGGCGTGTCCGGCGTCCACTCGCCCGGCATGACGTAGTCGTCACGCCGGGGCATCTTCACCTGCGGCAGGCTCTCTACGTCCATCACGTCGTCCTCGCCGATGATGCCGTTGCGGTAGAGCAGGTATGCGGTCACCGCGTAGGCCTCGTCGTCGGTGAGGACGCCGGGGCGGTCGTAGGGCATGACGCGGCGGATGTAGTCCCAGACGCTCGGCGCGAACGGCCAGTGCCGGATCGGCCAGTAATTCGTGCGCGTCGTGACGTCGCCGCCGACCAACTGGATGGACGGTCCCTCGCTGCCGGTCGGGCCGTGGCAGGTCGAACAGCCGCGCCGGCCGAACACCATCTCGCCCTGGGCGGGAGTGCCGCTGCCCGGCGGCAGTTCCGCGCCGTCGGGGCCGATGATGCGATCGGCCTGCTCCGCCGCGGTCGGTGCGCGCCCGAGGCCGGAGGGTGCGGCCGCCTCCTGTGCGTGGAGGGCTGCGCCCAGCGGCACGATGACGGCGATGGCGGCGCCGGCCGCGCGCTGCGCTATCGGACTACCCGTGAACGTCCACCACGACATCGGTCGGTGCGAGACCATTGGTCACCTTCCCATCGGCGCTGACCTTCCACGGCTGGATCCAGTTGCAGTAGCCGAGCTGGCTCTGGATCGTCCCGTACAGTTGGGCGCGCGTCAGGCCCCAGTAGCGGGCGTACTCCTCCTCGGTCGGCTGCAACTGGCCCCGCTCGTCGAGGCAGCGCGACTGCAGCACCGCCTCCTCGCCGTGCCAGCGCCACGGCAGGTGGAAGCGGGTATGGGCCTTCGGCAGAACCGGGCCGGCGAGCTCGGCCTCCTGCCAGGTGTGGCCGCCGTCGGTCGAGACCTCGACACGGCTCACCTTGCCGGCCCCGGACCATGCCAGTCCACTGATGGCGTGCAGGCCGTGGCCCAGCAGCTCTTGCGCGCCTGACGGCTGCGTGATGACCGAGTTCGGGCCGAAGTCGTAGGCGTCGCGCTGCGTCTTCGGATCCGGCGTCAGGAAGCGCGAATGCTCCTGGAACGAGAGGTACGGCTGATCGACCACCTTGATGCGTTTCAGCCACTTGACGTTGTAGATGCCCTCGAAGCCGGGCACCAGCAGCCGCAGCGGGTAGCCGTGGTCGGGCCGCACCGGCTCGCCGTTCTGGCCGTAGGCGACCAGCACGTCGTCGAGCGCTTTGGCCAGCGGCAGGCTCTTGGTGTGCTTGCCGCGGTCGGCCGCCTCGGCGATGACCCACGACGCGTTGTTCTTGACGCCCACCTCGCTCAGCAGCACCGACAGCGGCACCCCGGTCCATTCGCTGCACGCCATGCGGCCGTGCGTCCCGGTGACGGTGGCGGCCCGCGGGTTGGGCCGGTTGCCGACGCATTCGAGGAAGTGGATGCGCGAGACGAACGGCAGCCGCTGCAGCTCGGCCATCGTGAACACGAGCGGCCGCTCCACCATCCCTTCGACCAGCAGCGTGTGCTCGGCCGGGTTGATGTCGGGAATGCCGTAGTAGTGCTGCGTGGTGAAATGCAGCGACGTCGGGGTGATGGTGCCCGTCAGCTCGCCCAGCGGGGTGCGCGCGCTCGGCCGGTAGGGTTCCGGCCGGATGCGGGGCGTGTCGTAGTGGCTGCGGCCCTCGACCTCGCGTGTCGTGTTGACGAAGCGCGAGCGGCGGCCGTAGAGGACGCTCTCGAGCGAATTGTTGTCGAGAATCGAGCGCGTCGGCTCGGCCGCGGGAGCCGGCTCGGCGGCCAGGGCCAGGCTCGGCGGCGCGGCCACCAGGCCCGCCGCCGCGGCGCTCTTCTTCAGGAACCGGCGCCGACTCGTCTGCGTCTTGCCCATCGATCCTCCTCGGCTCCCGGCGGGAGCGCTACCTTCCACAGTCGACGACGTCCCGCCAACGATACCAATCCGCGCCGCCGCCGACAACGGAAACCTGTCCTTCCTCCGGATCGCGGCGTCCAATGACGGCCGAGCGGCCGGGAACCTGCGAACGGCTACTCGGCCAGGTGCCGGATGGCGGATCCTGCGGCCAGAGCCAGCCGAACGCGCCCGCGCCCTCCGGACCCGCTCACCCCGGAACGCCGGGGAGCGCGGAGGCCCGTTACGGCCACAGCCACCCGAACGTGCCGGCTGTCAACAGCGCGTAGACGAGACCGTCGAACATCGTCAGGAACGTATGGCGCCAACTCCGGTACCACCAGATGCTGCTCTGCAGAATTGCGAGCGAGTAGCCGGCGAAGGCAACCGTTCCGACCACGCGGAAAACGAGGCCGTACTCGGCGCCCGGTCCGAGGGTCAGGCCCGCCGCGTACCCGGCGATGGCACCGACCAGCAGGCTGTAGCCGAACCAGCGGGCGAGGCTCGTGCCGATGGCCATCGGCCCGTTGGGGAGCACCGTGACGAACGCCACCGGTCCGGCCTTCATCTTGTCGATGAACGCCGGCTCGCTCATCTCCTTCGTGCTCGCCGGGCGCGGCATGGCGTAGTCGCCCGGCGGGATCTTGAAGGGCCGCAGCGCGTCCATCACCTTCGCCTCGTCGGGGAGGGCGCGGGAGTCGCCCGCGTGGTATTGCAGCACCATGTGGATGATCGAGCTGACGACGAAGACGAGCACCGCCGAGAGCAGGATGGGCAGCCAGAGCGTCGGGACGGTAACCATTGCGATCTCCTGACGAATGTCGGCCTTTGACGCACCCGGACACGAAGGCGCTTCGCTCGCTCACGCGGCGGTCGAGGCGCCCATCGATCAGGCCGCGGACCGGTCTACTGTCCGTCCTCGCGCAGCGCGTTGAACTCGCGGGCCCGGTTGGCCGTCGCCTCGTTGCCGATCAGCTCCAGCCGCCGGCTGCCCGGTAGCGACAGCGACGCCGCGTCGTCGAGCTCTCCGTCGCGCATGAGCTCGCCCATCGCGCGATCGATGGCGCCCGCCGCGATGGCTCCCATCGCGCCGACGAAGAGGACCCCGACCCCGGCGTCGCGCGCGGCGGCCAGTGAAGGTGCGCCGGTCAGAATGGGCTTCCCGGCCATCTCGACCGCCCGCCGGCACTGGTCGAGCGGGATGCCGGGCACGAAGATGAGGTCGCCGCCCGCCTCGGCGTAGCTGGCCACCCGTTCCAGGGCGTCCTCGAGGGGGCCGCCGTCGGCGACCACGTCGCTGCGCACCAGCAGGGCCAGATCGTCGTTGCGCCGGGCGTCGACCGCCGCGTGCACCTTGTCGACCATCGCCTCGCGGGCGAGGATCTTGCCCTCGTCGTAGCCGGCGAGGTGCTTGGCGCCGTACAGGTCCTCGATCATGACGCATGCGGCGCCCGCCTTCTCCATGCGCTGCACCGTGCGGTAGACGTTCAGCGGGTTGCCGCCGCCGTCGTCGGCGTCGGCGATGATCGGCGTGGCGATCCGGTCCGCGGTGCGGCCGCAGAACTCGACCAGGTCGTCCATCGTGATCATGCCGAAGTCGCCGATGCCGTACTTGCTCAGGGACAGGGCGCTGCCCCCGGTCATCACGATCTGGAAGCCGTGCATCTCGGCCAGGCGCGCGGTGGCGACGTCGCCGCAGTTGACGCAGTAGGGCGGGTCGTCCCCGCCGAGGAGCCCGCAGAACCGGGCGCCGGGGCTGTCGCTCCCGCTCGACTGCGCAGCGGTCGCGCGGCTGGGGATGGCGGCGCCGGCGAACGCCGCTCCGGTGACGGCGCCGGCGCTCTCGATGAACCGCCTGCGCGAAGGCTTCGGTGTCGGGTCGTTCGGCGGCTGGCTCTGCATCGGTGACCTCCTCGCGTGCGGACCGGCGGTCCGGGCTCTCTCCAGTGTCGGCTCACTTTACTATCACCGCGCTCGCCGGGCGGGCAATCCCGCGCTACGACGGCGTTCTCGGCCCGCGTCGTGCGGCGTCGAAGCTGCAGCGAGCGCCCCGAAACTCCTCGCTGACTCGGCGTTTCGGCCCATCCCCCCGCTCCATGACCTTGCTCCGCAGCACTTCGCGTCGCTGCGTCCTGCGGCGCAAGCTCCTGGCCCGGTCGGCGGTGCGGGAAGTGCCGTCACCCCCGCGGTCGGGTTCCGGGCCGATGCGTCCCCGGTTGCAGCAGTTCGGGGCTCTTCCGTTCGAGACGCGCGCGGTCCATCCGCAACAGCATCTCCTCCTGCTCGGGATCGCGCGGCCTTCTTCCGGGCGGGCGACCGGGCGGCTCGGCGGCGAGTATCTTCGCCCAGCGCTCCCGCTTGAGGCGACGCACCTCAGTCTGGAACTCGTCGTAGTCGATCACGTGCGGCCCACTTCCTGCTCGATCTCTCGCAGGCGTTCGGCTTCCTCCGGGGTGGCGTTCGTCCGCTTCCGCAGGTATTCCCAATCCAGGCGCTGCGCATAGAGGTGCGCGAGGCGCCGGGTCCAGCGCCCGTCCTCCTCGCTCTTCCAATGCACCCAGGCGCGGAGGCGGTCCATAAGCAGATCCTCGACGCCGATGATCACGACGCGCAGGCCGTCGACGGAGACCTCGGTCCGCGGCGCGTCCTCGCCCGGCAGACCGGCCGGCGCCGGCGCCTCGAAGACCAGATCGAGGTCGGCGTGGTACCAGAAGCGGCCTTCCTTGGCGAATCCCAGCGCGGCGAACGCGGCGTCCACGTCCGGCCCATGTGGCAGGGCCAAGTCCATGTCGTGGGTCGCGTAGCCGCCGGCGGTATAGAACTCCAGCGCGCCGCCGCCCACCAGGACGGGCTCGACGCCATGCGGGGCGAGCTGCGCGGTGAGCAGTCCGAGCGCGAGCAGGCGCCTCCGGCGCGGGTCCGCTTCGTCACGCAGGCTCGCGAGTCGCGCGTCGAGGTCGTGGGGCTTCATTTCCAGAGGCGAGACGGGGCAGCGTGGCGGTCGACCTGGAAGCTGATCCACGGATGGCTGCGCGCGGAGCGGACGGGCGTCGAACCGGCCCGGGGATCGACGCCCGTCCTGCCTGCACGCGCGAACGGGCCGCGGTTGGCCCGCGCTACGCCCGCGGCTGCACGATCTCGATGCGGACCCCGTCGGGTCCGACGACGAAGGAGATCAGCATGTCCTCGCCGAGCGGGTTCGTGAACGGGCGCGGCTCCATGGTGAAGTCGACGCCCTTGCCCTTGATTTCCTCCGCGGCGCCCCGCAGGTCCGGGAACTGCCATCCCAGGTGATCGAACGCCCGGCCCTCGGTCGGTGCCAGCTCGCCGTCGTGTTGCGAGATGAGCAGCCAGACGGTGCCGTAGCGCAGGCCGGCGATGCGGCCCTTGAGGCTGTCGCGCTCGCCCGCGAAGATGTGCTCGTACCAGTCGAGCGCCGCGGCCGGATCGTTCGACCGCAGGTGCAGGTGGTGGAAGCCGAGCCACTCGGTGTCCTCGACCACCTCGATCTTGGTGCCCCACGGATCCTCGATGAACGCCAGCTTGAACAGGCCGTCGATCTCCCGCATGGGTTCGAGAATCTTGATGCCCGCGGCCTCGAACGAGTCCATCTTGGCGGCCAGGTCGGTGAAGGAGAACCCGATGTGGTCCACGCCGCTGCCGACGCTCGGGCCGGTCGGTTCGCGCTCGAAGAAGATGATGAGCGTGTCGCCGGCGGCGCAGGCATTGTGCCGGCCGTAGTCGGTGCAGCCCATATGGGTCATGTACCACTCCTTGGCCTCGGCCGCCGACGTCGCGACGAGGTGGATGTGGTGGTAGTCGGCGGCGGCGGCCACGGCCGGGGCGCCGGCGAGCCAGGCGGTCAGCGCGACGAACGAAAGCAGTCTGCGAATCATGGATCCCTCCAGGTGAGCGGCCGCCGGGGGGGTGCGCCGCAGAAGCGGTGCAGACTCCCGGGCAGGCCCGGTTGGGGCGGCAATCGGAGCCCCAGGCAGCGCTGGCGACCGATTATAGCGATACGAAAGCGATCCCCCACGCGGTGATTCCGACCGCCAGGCCGAGCAACGTGTCGATCGTGTAGTGGTAGCGGGCGAGCACGGTGGCGGCGACGATGCTGGCGGCCACGATTGCAGACCCGGCGCCGGCAACGGGAGCGCCGGCGGAGATGATGGTCAGAGCCACCGCCACCGACGTCGCCGCGTGACCGCTGGGGCAGGTGTTGACCTGCACGCTCATCCGTTGCAGCACCGTGGCGTTGAGGCGGCGCAGGACGAGGTGGGGCATCCAGAGCGGGCGGTCCGCCGCCAGCGCGCGTGGCGGACGCGTCTGGATCCACGGCAGCATTCCATAGCAGATGAATCCCGCGAGCAACGTGGCCATCCAGAACTCGTCGGCCCGGTCGCGGTGCTCGAGCGCCAGGAACACGCCGAAGCCGGCGGGCACGAATGGGTAGGCCAGCAGGTAGGTGGCCTCGAACCAGGAGGCGGCGAGACGCGGCGCCCGGGCGGCGGCGCGGCGCAGTCCGCTGCGCTCGAACAGCCAGGTGTCGAACCCCAGCAGGCGCCGCTCGATCCGCAGGGACGGGCGCCGGAAGAAGAGGCCGCACATCCAGTAGCCCTGCAGCAGGTAGACCGCGGGCACCCAGTCGCGGATGATGCGCAGGCTGGGTGACAGCCGGAGCTGCGAGAGCATGACGGCCAGCCCGATACACACGAGACCGACCAGCAGCACGCGGCGGCGACGTCCGGATGCGAGCGGGCGAAGGCGCGAGAGAACGATCAGATAGAGGAAGAAACCGCAGACGATCCACTCCGTAATCCAGAGCTGGCGCAGATCGAACGGCATTTCCTGCTCAGGCTATCCGATCGCTTGCGTCGATGCAGTCGGATTCGTCCTGTGCAGGTGTTTCGGTCGCCGGGCCGCCGCGCAATACCCGGACGCAGGGACCCACGAGCCAGGCCACTCCCACGATTCTCCCCGTCAGGATGGCAATCGACGCCGCGACGGCGCCGGTGAGCCCGAAGCCGTGAATCGTGACGGCCAGCGTGCCCGCTACGGTCATTACCTCGAGCGCAGTCGCTCGTGCGGTGGGGCGCGTGTGGCGCGCGTGTACCAGGACCCCCCGCTGGAGGTGCAGCGCGACCGACAGGGCCGGAAAGATGGCCAGGATAGCCAGTGGGAGCAGGGCGAACTGCGTGAGCTCCCGGCTCAGTCCGGATATCGAGTGGAACCAGACGTTCGCGAGCGGCGTGAGAGCGATGGCCGAGAGGCCCGCCGTCGCCGTTGCAGCCAGCAGGAAGGCGAAGTTGCGCAGCCGAGGGAAATGCTCCCGGCGCGGCCCGAGCAGCGCGATGACCACTTCGAGGTACGAGAGGCCGACGGCCCGGAAGATGAATGTCAGTCCGTGAATCACCGGCAGGACCGCCAGCGACTCGAGCGGGAAGCGCGCCTGGCCCATGAAGAAGGTCACCAGCGGCTGAGTCGACAGGGCGATGAACGTGGTCAGGCCGAGCGGTGCATAGAACCGAACGAGGGCCGGCAGGCGGAGCGCCGCCCCGTGCTTCCCGGTGTGGGGACGGTCGAGCAGCTCGGCGACGATCTTCCGGGACATGAAGCGGCTCGCCAGCGCCTCGGTGACGACCGCGGCCGACAGGGCCAGCGCCCCGACGCTGGCGCCCGGCAGGCTGGTCAGCAGAAACGCCGCGACCGCCGTCAGCGACATCACTCCGACACGAACCACGGTTCCATAGGCGACGCGCCGCGTCTGATGGTGGCGGATGAGGAGCCCCTGCCGGAAACGGCGGTACGCGATGGCTCCCGGCCACGGCAGCAGGATGGCGAGAGCGGCGTGGGTGAGGCCGGCCACGTCGGCCGGAAGCCGCAGCAGTCGAGCGATGGTGTCGAATACCGGTGGCAGCAGGACCACGACCTGAGCCGCGGTCACCAGCGCCGCGAGCCCGAGCGCGAATCGGCGCAGCGCCCGGAAGCTCGCCGCGTCCTCCACCAGGGCGGTCGAGGCGCTCATCAGCATGATGACCGGCGACTCGATGATGATGGCGAACGCGAAGGCCACGCCGAACGCCGCGAGGTTGGGGGCGGCGTCCGGCAGCCGCGCGATGATGGCGGCCAGGTAGGGTCCCTCGACCGCCATCATCAGCCAAGTACCGGCCAGCGGGAGCCAGAAGAGGAATATCCGGCGATAGGAGAGGCGGGCTGTCGTCATCCGCGGGGTCGCGGGCGCCGGACCGAGTTGTCAAGCGTGACCGGTAGTGAGACCAAATCTCATCTTTCTTGACCGACCGGATCGGTCGGGGATATAGTCCTCTCGCCAACTGAGACATGATCTCAGTTGGGACTCCGCTGCGGGGACGCCTCGACGAGTCGGCGACGGTGGCTCGGGAGGCGTCGAAGAGTGAGATGGCCCGCCAGGTGCAGTAACACCAGGCGGGCCTGCTGAACGTTCGCCCCGCGGTTCCCAGACCAAGGTTGCACGGACGTGCGGCACGTTCGAGCCGTTGCCATTCTAGGGGCGTGACCTCGCACCGCGCAACCGCAACGCGACGGAGGTGGTGTGATGGTGGCGCGACGATTCGCTCGGGGTGCGTCCACGGTCGTCCTGCTGATCGGCATGGGCCCGGTCCCCGCGGCCGAGGCGGGCCCCGGCGAAGCCGGCTTCGCGGAGCCGACGGAGGGCGTCCTGGTTCCCGCAGGGACTGGAGCGGCCGGGGAACCCGTGGCCGGCGCGGAGGGCGAGCTCGCCGAGGGTGAGGCGGAAGAGCAGGACATCGAGGAGCAGGAGGTCGACGTCGAGGAGCTCGAGCGTCGCATCGAGCTGCTGGCCGAGGAGCTCGAGCGGCTGCGGAGCGGCGAGCCCGAGAACCAGGTGACCATCGATCAGGCCCGCGCGCTCGGCCTGGCGCCGTCGGCGGCCGCGACCTACGAGATCGACTCGGGCGTGTCGATCGCCGGCTACGGCGAGGCGCTGTATGAGAACTACGCTTCCGACAAGACGACGCAGTTCGACTATCTGCGGGCCATTCTGTACGCCGGCTACCGATTCAACGACAAGTTCCTGTTCAACTCGGAGATCGAGGTCGAGCACGCGAAGGAGATCTTCGTCGAGTTCGCGTACGTCGACTACCTGGCGACTCCGAATTTCGGCCTCCGGGCCGGCATGCTCCTGATTCCGATGGGACTGGTCAACGAGTTCCACGAGCCGACGGTCTTCATCGGGGCCGAGCGCCCGGTGACGGAGAACAAGATCATTCCCACCACGTGGCGGGAGAACGGCGGCGGGGTCTACGGGGCGTTCGACAACGTCGCCTTCCGCGCCTACGTGGTCAACGGCTTCAACGGCTCGGCCTTCTCGTCGAGCGGCCTGCGCGGCGGACGGCAGAAGGGCGGCAAGGCCAAGGCGAACGACATGGCGTTCACCGGCCGCCTCGACATCACGCCGACCCCCGGGGTTTTCTTCGGGGCCAGCTTCTATACCGGCGGCTCGGGTCAGGGCGACATCGTCGACGACAACGGCCGCAACTACGGCGTTCGCACCAGCATCTTCGACGTGCACGCGCAGGCCCAGGTCCGGGGCTTCGATTTCCGCGCCCTGTACGCGCAAGCGGGTCTCGACGACACGTCGATGCTGAACCAGGTGCTCGGGCTGGAAGGCACGAAGGGCGTCGCGGAGAAGATGCAGGGCGGCTACGTGCAGCTCGGCTACGACGTGCTGTCCCAGGCGCCGGGGGCCGGCGGCGTGGGGCTCACGCCGTACCTCCGCCTGGAGAAGGTCGACACCCACACCGCGCTGGCGGCAGGGTTCACCCGCGACCCGGGCAAGAACAACCGCTACACGACCTTCGGCATCGAGCTGAAGCCGATCCCGAACATCGTGCTGAAGGTGGACCACATGTGGGTCAGCAACGCCGTGGACAGCGGGGTCAACCAGTTCAACGTCAACGTGGGGTACGCGTTCTAGGAGCTTGCGCCGTAGAACGCAACGGAGTGAGTGCTGCGGCGCAAGCTCCTGGGGCGGTGGGGATGGGGCCAAACACGGAGCGCTGCGACGGGTTTGGCGGCGCTAGCGGTCACGCAGACGACGCAGACCCGGGAGAGAGTCCGATCATGACGCAGGGGTCGACCGCGGTGCGAGTGGCACGCAGGCAAGTAGCAGGCGCGCTGGCAACCTGGCTCGTCCTCGCGGGCGGCTCCGCTTCCGGGCAGGCGGGCGTCGTGTCGCGCCAGGAGGCGCTGAACGCGGTGTTCGCGGGTGCGACGATCCGCGGGGACCGCGTCTATCTGACGGCGGGGCAGGCGGAGCGGATTGCCGAGCTGTCGCGCGAGGACATGCGGACCCGCATCTACGCCCGCTACGTCGCCCGGCGCAACGGCGTCGTCGTCGGCAGGGCGTACGTCGACACGCACGTGGTCCGGACCAAGCGCGAGAGCCTGCTCATATCGCTCGAACCGGACGGGCGGGTGCGCCGCATAGACGTGACCGCCTTCCTCGAGCCGCCCGAGTACGTCCCGCCCGAGCGCTGGAAGCGGCAGTACTACGAGCGGCCGCTCGGGGACGACATCGCGATCCACCGTGCTATCCGCCCCATCGCGGGGGGGACGCTGACCACCCACGCGGTCAACGCGGCGGTGCGCCGCGTGCTGGCCCTCGACCAGGTGCTGGAGGGGCGTCCGCCGGGGCGGGGGCGCGGCGTGCAATGACCTGGTGGGAGCGCTGGGGATTCAACGCCGTCCACGTCATCGTCGCGGTGACCGGGCTCGTCTACCTGTACATGAAGTACGCGCTGACGACCGACGACCCGTTCGCCATCGTCAACCATCCTTGGCAACCCACCATGCTGTCGGCCCACGTCCTGGCGGCGCCGCTCTTCGTCGCCTTCTTCGGGATGCTGTTCCGCTCGCATTCCTTCGGGAAGCTCCGGTCTCGCAATCCGGCGAACCGCCGGACCGGATGGACCTCGGTTCTGGGCTTCTCGGCCATGGCCCTCAGCGGGTATCTCATCCAGGTCGCGACCACCTCCGCCCTCATCACCTTCTTCATCTGGGCGCACGTGGCGGCCAGCGTCGTGTTCGTGGTCGGCTACGGCATCCATCTCGTCAACGGCTGGCGGATCGACAGGACTCCGCGCGGGACGGTCGCGACGCCGCGTCCGAAGCCCGCCCCCGTTTCGCCATGACGCGCCTCGCCTCACGCGTCGCAGTGCGCCGGCTGTTGTGCCTCGGCGCGGCGGTCTGCGGTCTTGCGACGGCCCCCGTACGTGCCGCGGGCGTGGAGAACCCGGTCCGCGTCGAGCGCACCGTCTTCCTGATGGGTACCCTCGCCACCTTCGTCACCGAGGCGATCGACCGCGAAACGGGCCTGGCGAAGCTGGAGCGCATGGTCCGCATCGTCGAGCGGACCGAGGCCGAGCTCAGCACGTGGCGGGACGACACCGTCCTGAGTGCATTGAACCGGCAGCCGGTGGGAGAGGCGTTGCGGCTGCCGGGGGGAACCTGCGCATTGCTGGCGCGCGTCGGGGATTGGCAGGAGGCGACGGGGGGCGCGTTCGATCCGGCGATTGGCACTCTCATCGACGCCTGGGGTCTGCGCGAGGAAGGGCGGCATCCTGACGACGACGAGCTGGAAGCGGCGCTCGCCGGCGCGGGATTCGAGAACCTCTCGCTCCATCCGGAGCGGTGCGCCGTCACGCGGGACGCCGCCGTGATCCTGGACGCCGGCGGTTTCGGCAAGGGCGCGGCCATCGACCGCGTGCGCGCGGCCGAGCGCGGCCGGGAGGGCGTCTGGCGCATCGACTTCGGCGGGCAGATGGCGGTTTCCGGAGAGGCTTCCGACGGCCCGTGGACGGTGGGTGTCGCGCACCCCGCGCGGCGCGGCACGGCCGTTCTCGATCTGTCGCTCGCGGCGGGCTCCATCGCCACCAGCGGCGGCTCCGAACGGGATCTGGTTCTGGAGGACGGCAGCCGGATCGGCCACATCATCGACCCGCGCGACGGACGGCCCGTCCTCCGATCCGCGTCGGTCACGGTCTGGCACGAGAGCGCCTTCGTTGCGGACGCTCTGTCGACCGCGCTGTACGTGATGGGGCCGGACCAGGGGATCGCGTGGGCCGCGGCGCGCGGCGTCGCCGCCTGCTTCATCGCCATCGAGCCTGGTTCGGCGGATGTCACGTTCCGCGCGACGCCAGCCTTCGAGGCGCGATTCCCCCTGCCGGCGACGCCGTAGGGCGCCTGCAGCCGTGCCGCGACCCGTTCGGATTGCCTACAATGCGGGCAGCAAGGGAACGAGGAGGGATGAGGACTCGAATCATGCATAGAGGAACCGCGCTTGTTGCCGCCTGGATGCTCACCGCGCTCTTTGCCTGCGCGCCGGCCGAGGAGCCGCCCGCCCCCGAGCCGGAGGCGCCCGCCGAAGAGGCTGCGGGCACCGTCGAGCGGCTCGATCCACGCCTGGACGAGCTCCTCGGCGCCGACGCGGCGGTCGAGCAGGTCGCAGACGGCTTCCAGTTCATCGAGGGGCCGGTCTGGGTGGGCGGCGCCGAGGACGGCCACCTGCTGTTCAGCGACATTCCCGGCGATACGGTGTACCGCTGGTCCGAGGCGGAGGGGACGAGCGTGTTCCTCAACCCGGTGTTCCTGCCGGAGCTGGAAACCAACGGGCAGGGCGGCTCGAACGGGCTGACGCTGGACCTCGAAGGCCGCGTCGTGCTGTGCGAGCACGGCAACCGGCGCCTCGCGCGGATCGAGGAGGACGGCTCGCGGGTGACGCTCGCCGACCGCTACGAGGGGAACCGCCTCAACAGCCCGAACGACATCGTCTTCCACTCCAGCGGGCGCGGCCTTCTTCACCGATCCGCCCTACCGGCCTCGCCAGCCCCGAGGCGGCGGAGCTCGACTGGAACGGCGTCTACCGCCTCGATCCCGACGGCGCCGTGCACCTGCTGGCCGACGGGCAGACCCGGCCCAACGGCATCGGGCTCTCGCCGGACGAGAGCACCCTCTACGTCGCCAACTCGGACGGCGAGGCGCGCCAGTGGGTGGCCTATCCGGTCAACGACGATCTGAGCGTCGGCGAAGGCACGGTGCTGCTCGACCTGACCGACAGCGAGGACGCCGGCGTCCCGGACGGCTT
>CATQHX010000042.1 GCA_958296065.1 Vicinamibacterales bacterium
TCGGCGACGAACTGAAGGCGGGCGGCCGCACGCCGCGCGAGCTGGTGATCATCCATGAAGACACCGCGTCGGAAGGGCGCTCGGCGAATCGCGGACAGCGGCTCCTCGACCAGATCGAGGCTATCCGCGCGACGCAACTCGAGGCCGGCGAGCGGCAGGCCGAGCTCGACCGCGTGCCGAAGAGCGACCGTCAGCGCCACCTCGCGTGCCAGCGAAAGGCGTTGCGCGCGCGCGTCAGGCTCGCTCGATTGGTCCGCGGCATCGAGTTCACGGAGCCGGTCAAGCAGCGCTGGGTCGAAGGCCTGCGGGAATCGGCGGCGCAGGTCCAATGCGCGGAACGCAGCCTCGCGCAGCTCGATCGGCGAATCCGCGGCGCAGACCGGCAGAAGCCCGGCAAGGAGGAGCGCCCGACGCTGTTGCGGCAGCGCCGCGAGCTGCGCGCCGCGCTGGGCAGGTCGTTGGCGGCGCTCGAGCAGTCTCCCGGTTCGCTGGCGCGCATGCTCGAGATCATGGAACGGGGTGAAGCGCAGGCCGAACGCGCCAAGAAGGAACTGGTGGAGGCCAATCTCCGTCTGGTGGTATCGATCGCCAAGAAGTACACCAACCGCGGTCTGCAGTTTCTCGACCTGATCCAGGAGGGGAACATCGGCCTCATGAAGGCGGTGGACAAGTTCGAGTATCAGCGCGGCTACAAGTTCTCGACGTACGCCACCTGGTGGATTCGCCAGGCAATCACGAGAGCCATCGCGGATCAGGCCCGCACCATTCGCATCCCGGTCCACATGATCGAGACGATCAACAAGCTTCTCCGGACGTCGCGGGCGCTCGTGCAGGAATACGGCCGTGAGCCGTCGTCGGAGGAGATCGCCGAGCGGATGGACATCCCGGTCACCAAGGTCCGCAAGGTGCTCAAGATTGCGCAGGAACCGATATCCCTCGAAACACCGATCGGCGAGGAGGAGGACAGCCACCTCGGAGACTTCATCGAGGACAGGCAGGTCGTGTCGCCGTCGGACGCGGTGATCAGCCTCAATCTGAAGGAGCAGACGGAATCGGTGCTCAAGTCGCTGACGCCGCGCGAGGAGAAGGTGATCAAGATGCGGTTCGGCGTCGGCGACGGCAGCGAGCACACGCTGGAGGAAGTCGGGCAGAACTTCGCCGTCACTCGTGAACGGATCCGCCAGATCGAGGCCAAGGCGCTGCGCAAGCTGCGCCACCCGTCCCGCAGCCGAAAGCTGCGCGCGTTTCTGGAAGGAGGCACCTAGTGCCTTTTCGAGGGCCCATAGCTCAGCGGTCAGAGCCGCCGGCTCATAACCGGCCTGTCCCAGGTTCGAATCCTGGTGGGCCCACCACCCCTATTGCACGCGCGGAAGGACCGCCGCGTGCCGGAAGAGACCAGGCCCCGCCCGTGCGGGGCTTTTTTCTTGCTTGATCCATGCTTCCCGACCTCGAACGACTGATTCGCCTGCAGGAACTGGAGACCGCCGTCAGCCAAGCCAGACGAGCCGTCGAGGCCTTTCCCGCCCGCCGCGACGCGCTCGAAGCGCGGCTGGCCGAGCACACCGGCCGGATCGAGGCCGTCGACCGGAAGCTCGCGGAGCACAAGAC
Source organism: Vicinamibacterales bacterium (assembly GCA_958296065.1). Classification (GTDB taxonomy): domain Bacteria; phylum Acidobacteriota; class Vicinamibacteria; order Vicinamibacterales; family UBA8438; genus WTFV01. The sequence continues at coordinate 1,609 of CATQHX010000042.1, forward strand.
GGCCCGCCGAGCCCTGGAGAAGGAAGTCGCCGCCGTGCAAGGCCGACTGACACGGTTCAAGGAACAGTCGATGGCGGTCAAGACCAACAAGGAGTACCACGCCGTCCAGTCCGAGATCGCCGGCGCGGATGCGGAGATCCAGCGCCTCGAGGATCTGATCCTCGAGGGCATGCTCGAGGCCGACGAGCTCGCGGACGATCTCGAGAAGGCACGGCAGGCTCTGGCCGAGGAAGAGGCGGCGGTCAACGAGGAGCGAACCCGGCTCGAACAGGAACGCGACCGTCATCAGGGCCAGGTGGAGCGCCACGCCGGGGACCGCGCGGCGCTGGTGGCCGACCTGCCTCCGCCGCACCTCGCGACTTTCGACACCCTGATTCGCGGCCGCAAGGGAATCGCCGTCGGCGCGGTGCGTGACGGACGCTGCGGCTCGTGCCAGGTCCGACTCCGGCCGCAGTTGTACAACGAGGTACGGTTGAACGAAGGGTTGATTCAGTGCGAGAGCTGTCAGCGCATTCTCTACTTCCCGGCCGAAGCCGACTCCCCCTCTCCTGCGCCCCGGTGATCCACGCTCGGCCGGACGGAACCCTGCCATGACGGGTCGCGTGGTCGTCTACATCGATGGAGGTTCGCGCGGCAACCCGGGATCCGCCGGCTACGGCGTGAGCATAGAGGACGAGGACGGCCGCGTCGTCGACGAGCTGAACGGCTCGATCGACATGGCGACCAACAACAACGCGGAGTACCGCGGGCTGATCGCCGCGCTGGAGTACCTGGTGGCGCACGACCACCGCGATGCCATCGTCCGTTCCGACTCCGAATTGCTGACGCGCCAGATGCGGGGCGAGTACCGCGTGCGGCACCCCGAGCTCGCGGTCCTGCACGGCCGTGCCGGCGAGCTGGCGAGTCGACTCGAACGTGTGCGGTACGAGCACGTGCCGCGCGAACGGAATCGGCGCGCCGACGCCCTGGCCAACGCCGCGATGGACGGCAAGGTGGTCCTCGGCAAGCCGCCGGCGCAGGCTGCCGCCATGCCCCCGGTCGACACGGCGCCCTCTCCCCTGGACGCGACGGCAGCCCGCGGCGAGCGGGTCATCGGTATCGGCATCGACATCGAGGAAATCGCTCGCGTGGAGGAGCTCGCGTCGCGCTACGGCGACCGCTTCATCGGGCGCATCTTCACCGACGGCGAGTCCGGCTATTGCCTGCGGCGGCGGACGCCGGCCCAGCACCTGACAGCCCGCTTCTCGGCCAAGGAAGCGGCGATGAAGGCGCTCGGCACCGGGCGCGCGCGCGGCGTGCTCTGGCGCGACGTGGAAGTCGTCCGGGGCGGAGGACCACCGCAACTGAAGTTGCATGGCGGCGCCAGCCGGCGATTCGAGGCGCTCGGCGGAACCCGCACGCTGCTCACGATGACCCATTCGCGCCAACTGGCCATCGCCCAGGTAGTCCTGATCGGCCACTGACCCCGCACGCCGCGTCGAGCGTATCGTCTTCGCTACTCGGCCGGCGGGCGCAGGAACGCCGGGAGCGGCGCCGGTTCGTGCTCGTTGTCCCCGTCCGCAGCGTCCACCTCGTCGGCGTCCTCGGTGTCGACGACCGGATTCTCCGCCGCGGCGAACTCGATCGTGGTTCGCCGGGACATCGTTATTCCGCCGCCCCCGGCCGCGGCAACCGCCATCGGCAGCGCACTCTCCTCCTGCCGCTGATTCGCAAAATGCTGCAGATCGACCGGGGTGTCCGCGTTGGCGGCAGCCGCCTTGCGCCCCCCGAGCCCCTCGAAGTCGGTCGCGATGACGGTAATCTTGACCTTGCCCTCCATCGTCGGATCGACGACGGCGCCGAAGATGATGTTGGCGTCCTCGTGCGCCGCCTCGTGAATGATCGTGGTCGCCTGGCTGACCTCGGCCATGGACAGGTCGGAGCCGCCCGTGATGTTGATGATGACGCCGCGCGCGCCCTCCACCTGGGCTTCCTCGATCAACGGACTCGCGATGGCCCGGTTCGCCGCGTCCACGCTGCGGTCCTTGCCTTCGCCGTAGCCGGTGCCCATGATGGCCATCCCCATGCCGGACATGATGGTCTTCACATCGGCGAAATCGAGGTTGATCATGCCGGGCACGAGAATCAGATCGGAAATGCCCCGGATGGCCTGATGCAGAACGTCGTCGGCGAGCAGGAACGCATCCGTCAGGCTCGTCGTCTGCTCGATATGCCCCAGCAGCCGCTCGTTGGGGATGGCGATGACCGTGTCGACGGACGCGCGAAGCTCGTCCAGACCCCGCTCGGCCTGCGTGGACCTGCGCTTCCCCTCGAACTTGAACGGCTTCGTCACGACGGCGATGGTCAGCGCGCCGAGCTCGCTCGCCAGGGAGGCGACGACCGGTGCGGCCCCGGTTCCCGTCCCGCCCCCGAGGCCGGCCGTAACGAACACCATGTCGGCGCCGCTGAGCGCGCTGATGAGCTGCTCGGTGTCCTCGAGGGCCGCCTGACGTCCGACGTTGGGATCCGCGCCCGCGCCGAGACCACTCGTCACCTTCGCCCCGATTTGCAGCCGGATCGGCGCCTCGTTCTGCGCCAGGGCCTGCGCGTCCGTGTTGGCGGCGATGAGGTCGACGCCTCTGACTCCGCCGGTCACCATCCGGCCGACCGCGTTGCTCCCGCCGCCGCCGACGCCGACGACCTTGATTCGCGCACCGGTGCGAATCGTATCCTCCAGCGTGAGGCGGAGATCCCCGTCTGACGCCGACTCGGATCCAGACAGGATTCTGCCGTGTTCCTCCATGCCATCCTCCTTCGCCGCTAAAAGAACCCCTTGAACAGGAGCCGCAGCCGGCCGGCCAACCTGCCCAGGGCGCCACCGGCCAGATGATCCTGCTCGGATACCTGGTGCCGGCTGGCGTACATGATCAGCCCTACCGCCGTCGCGAACGCGGGATCGTTGACGTGATCCGTCAATCCGCCTGCGCCGACCGGACAGCCCCGGCGAATCGGCAGATCGAATATCTGGTCGGCAATCTCCGGCATGCCGTCGAGCATGGAACCGCCACCGGTCAGCACCATGCCGGAATGCAGAGCACCCTCGTAGCCGCGATGCTGGATCTCGTCCCAGAGCTGGTGAAAGACCTCCTCGGCCCGTGGCTGCAGGACATCGGCCAGAATTCGGCGCGACATGATTCGCGGCTGGCGACCGCCGACGCTGGCGATCTCCACCGTCTGATCCTCGTCCACCAGCGCTGTCAATGCGCACCCGCTGCGGCGCTTGGTCTTCTCGGCCTGCGGAATCGGGGTGCGCAGCCCTACGGCAATGTCGTTGGTGAAGTGATCGCCGCCGAGGGCAATCGCGCCGGTGTGCCACAGGCTGCCACGCTCGAACACCGCGAAGTCGGTGGTCCCGCCGCCGATGTCCACCAACGCCACCCCGAGCTCCTTCTCGTCGGCGGTCAGCACGGCCTCCGCCGCGGCAAGTTGCCCGAGCACCGTCGCGGCGACAGTGACCCCTGCCCGATTGACGCACGTGACGAGATTCTGGGTGGTCGACGCGCTGCCGGTCACGATGTGGACATTGACCTCGATCCGCGCCCCCGTCATCCCGATCGGCGCCCCGATCCCGTCCTGCTCATCGACCACGAAGTCCTGGGGCAGGGTGTGCAGCACCTCGCGTCCGCTCGGGAGCGAGACCGCCTTCGCGGCGCCTATGGCGCGCCGGACGTCCTGGCGCGTGATCTCGCGGTTCTGTCCGGCAACCGCCACCACCCCCCGACTGTTGAACGCCTTGACGTGACTGCCGGAAAGGGCGAGGTGCACCGTGTCGATCTCTACGCCGGCGGTGAGCTCCGCCTCCTCGATCGCCTTCTTGATCGACTCGACCGCCGTCTCGAGATTGACGACGACGCCACGGCGAATGCCGTGGGCGTCGGCGATCCCAATCCCGATGATGTCGACGTTCCCATCCTGCATCGCCTCCCCGACTATGGCGGCGACCTTGGACGTGCCCACATCCAGCCCGACCACGTACTGCTCCCTACGTCCCACGCTGCCTCCGTTGACCGCTCTGTGCTACGAGCCCGACCCGGGCCATCACGCCGGCCGCCGCCGCTGCTCGCCGGACGCGTGGACCGGGCGTCGACTTGCCCGGCCGCGGGTGCAACGCAACGCGACGCGCCCCCGTCGAGTCGTCCGCGGGGCCGACGTACACTCTTCGGTCAAACCTCACGTCGACGTAATCGATATCGGGTACGGCCTCTCGGAGCATGGGGGCAACGTCCAGATACGTCCGGAGGCGCGCTGCGAACTCCCGTTCGCCCAGGTGAATCCGGACCGGGTCTCCACTCAGCAGCACGACCGCGTCATGAGGATTGGCGACGTCCACCTGCGACAGGCGGTTGGCGAGATCGCCGTGGGCTCCGATTTCGGCTATCAGCCGCGCCGCGAGCGCAGCGCGTCGCGTGTCGTCGCGCGAACCAGCGGCGCCCCCCGACAGTCCGTCGATGACCGGCAGATCGAGATCTCCGAACCGGGGTCCGTACTCGTCGATGACGTGGCCGGTGGAATCGACGAGGTACAGGCGGGAGGCGATGCGACCCAGTCCGACCGGCTCGCGCTCGTCGAGCGTCACGTGCACCGTCGAAGGCAGGACGCGTCGCAGCATGGCGTCGCGGACCCAGCCGGACGCCAGCAGGCTCGCCCGCGCCGGCTCGAGATCGGCGACCAGCAGGTTCTCGTCGCGCAGCGACTCCACGAGCCCCGCCACCTCTCCGGGCGACAGTCGTCGATTTCCGTCGACAGTGATGGTGTCGATGCGGAGGACAGCGGCATGCCTCAGGGCCAGCAACGACCACGCGGCGCCGAAAACCACGCCCAGCAGCAGGCTCAGGTGCACGAGCCACCCCAGGCGGCGCGCGAACCAGCGGCGCGGCATCGGTTGAACGTAGGCCCGACGAAAACTCGGCTCGGGCCGCACATACACCGCCATCACGCATTCCGCCTTTCGATGAGCTCGGCGATGCGCGGCGCCACTCGTCCAATGGATCCGGCTCCGAGGACGAGGATCGTGTCTCCCGATCGAGCCAGCCCGGCGGCGCGCGAAGCGGCATCCTCCAGGCTGTCGGCAATCTCGACCGGCAGCGGCGAACAATGCCGCACGGCCCGCGCCACCGCATCCGCATCCACGCCCTCCAACCGGGGCTCCCCGGCGGCGTACACTCCGGTGAGCACCAACGCGTCCGCACCCGCCAGCACCTGACCGAAACGGTCCAGCAGGCGAGCCGTTCGCGAATACCGGTGGGGCTGGAACACGACGATCAGGCGTTCCGGCGCTCCGAGCCGGGCCGTCTGCAGCACTGCTTCGATCTCGGTCGGGTGGTGGGCGTAGTCGTCGACGATGTCGATCCCGCCGGATAGCCGCTGCCGCGAGTAACGACGATTCACCCCCGTGAAGCGCTGGAGCGCGTCGGCCACGGTCGCCGGATCGATGTCCAGCCAGGAGGCGACCCCGAAGGCCGCCAGCGCGTTGAGGAGGTTGTGGCGGCCCGGGACGGCGAGGTGCAGATCCAGGTGGGCGCACCGGCCGCGGATGTCCATCGTCACCCGGGCCGTCGACCCGGACGTCCCGAACTCCGCGCGCTCGGCCCGCACGTCCGCGGACGGGGCATCGATGGCATACGTCACCACCGGACCCCGGCGCTGCGCCGCGATCCGTTCCACGCGCGGATCGTCGGCGCACGCCACGACGCAACCGTCTTCCGGCACGCCGGCCGCGAACCTCCCGACTGCGCGCACCAGTCCGGCGAGCCCGTCGTACGCCTCCAGGTGTTCGTCGTCCACGTTGGTCACGACCGCGATTTCCGGTGTCAGATGCAGGAACGAACCATCGCTCTCGTCGGCTTCGACGACCATGAACGCGCCGCCCCCGCGGCGCGCGTTGCCGCCGAGGGCATCGACCACGCCGCCGATGACCGCGGTCGGATCGAGCCCCGCCGCTTCGAGGACCAGAGCCACCATGGAAGTGGTGGTGGTCTTCCCGTGGGACCCTGCCACGGCCACCGTCCGCTTGCGCTTCGTCAACTCCGCCAGCAGCGCCCCGCGCCCGACGACGGGGATGCCCCGGCGCTCCGCTTCGGCCAGCTCCGGATTGTCCGCGGGCACCGCCGACGAAACCACGACGACATCCGGCGCGCCGACGTGCGCCGCGGCGTGCCCCTCGGCAACGCGGATCCCGGCCGAACGCAGTTGCGCGGTGATCGGCGACGCGGCCAGATCGGATCCGCTGACCTCGTAGCCGGCCCCGTGCAGGAGCTCCGCGATGCCGCTCATGCCGATGCCACCGATGCCCACCATGTGGATCCGTCTGACTCGCTCAAGCACGCCACTGCTTCCTCGCCCGCAAGACACGGCGTTGCGGCTCCGATTGCCGGCCAACCAGTCCTCTCCGGCAATCTGTCCCGTCCCACGGCGCGGACTCCTAGCGCTCTCCGCCGAGCACGGCGGCTCCGGCACTCCGCATGAGCTGCTCGGCCCGCTGCACTATCTTGTCGGTCGCATCGGGCTTCGCCATGCGTGCCGACGCCGCGGACATCTCCGTGCGGCGCCCGCGATCGCCCGCGAGCGCGCTCAGCCGGGGCGCAAGCCGCCGTTCGAGGTCGGCTTCCTCGACCACGTCGGCCGCGCCAGCCGCCTCGAACGCCGCCGCGTTGCGGCGCTGGTGATCGTTGGCCGCCGTCGGCAGCGGCACAATCACGGCGGGCAGACCCGCTGCCGCGACCTCGGCCAGCGTCGTCGCCCCGGCGCGGCAGACCACGAGGTCCGCGGAGCGCATCTCCTCGTGCAGCGTCTCGAAGAAAGACTCCACCCTCGCGTCCAGGCCCGCCTGGCGGTAAGCGCTGCGCACCCAGTCGCGGTCGGTCTCGCCCGTCTGGTGGATGATGCGGACACCGTCGGGAATCGACGTCAGGGCCGCGGCCGATCCCGCCATTGCCGCGTTGATGTTGTGAGCCCCCTGAGACCCCCCGAGCACGAGCACCGTCGGCGGACCCGCACGCACGGTCCGGTCCACTCGCGCGACATCGAAGAAGTCCTCTCGCACCGGGTTGCCGCTGACGAACGCCTTGGACCCGAAGCGCGACGCGGTGGCGTCGAACGACACCGCCGCCGCCTTCACCATCGGCGCCAGCATCCGGTTGGTCAGCCCGGGCACCACGTTCTGCTCCATCAACATGGTCGTTCGTCCCGCCAACGCCGCGAGCAGCACGACCGGTCCCGCGCTGTAGCCTCCGAGGCCAATCACCAGATCGGGACAGGCGCGGCGCAGCACCCGCGCCGCGTCGAACAACGTGAGTGGCGCCAGGGCCAGGGTCCTTGCCACGGCGCGCGGCGACTTGCCCATGACTCCGGCGCTCCGAATCGGTTCGAAGCGGAAACCCTCGAGCGCCAGCACGCGAGCCTCGATGCCGCGGCCCGTTCCCGCGAAAGCGACGTACGCGCGGCGGTGACGACGTACGAGCGCACGCGCCACCGCGATACCGGGAAACAGGTGACCGCCGGTGCCACCGCCCGCGAACAGTATCCGGGGCGCTCTCGCCGCCGCGTCCGAGTCCGCATCCGTCACGGATCCGTCTCACCCCCGTGCATCGCGTCAATGCCTGATTGCGGCGTGCTGCGACACGTTCAGCAGAATCCCCATCCCGATGAGTCCAATCAGCAACGACGACCCGCCCGCACTTATGAACGGCAACGGAATCCCGGTCGTCGGCATCAATCCGAGCACCACGCTCATGTTGAGAAACGCCTGGATGGCAACCATCGTTGTTAGGCCGATCGCCAGGAACGCACCAAAGCGGTCGGGCGCATGGCTGGCGACGTGAAGGCCGCGCCAGGTGATGACCGCGAAGCACAGCAGGATCACCGTCGCGCCGATCAGTCCCGTCTCCTCCGCGATGACCGCATAGATGAAGTCGGTGTGCGGCTCGGGCAGGAAGTGCAGCTTCTGCACGCCGCGCATGAGACCCTTGCCCACCAGGCCACCCGTTCCGACGGCTATCTGCGATTGGATGACCTGGAATCCGTCGCCCAGCGGGTCGGCCCAGGGGTCGAGAAAAGCCAGCAACCGCCTTCTTCGATAGGGCGCACTGGCCAGCACGACGTACATGGCGGGCGCAAGGAGCAGCGTCGCTCCAATCAGGTAGCGATAGCCGAGGCCTGCCACGAAAACCATCGCGGCCACGATCACCACGGCGGCGAACGCCGTGCTGAAGTCCGGCTGCAGGAGAATCAGGACAGCGATACCCGCCGTCAATGCACCGAGCGGCACCAAGGCGAAGAGGACATCGTTGACCCGGTCCATCCGTCTTTCGAGCTGCGCCGCGGCAAACATGATCAGCGCGATCTTCGCCAGCTCGGAGGGCTGCACGCCGAACCCGGCGATACCGAACCAGCGGCGGGTCCCGTTGATCGGCTCGCTGAACAGCACGGCCACCAGGGCGAGCGTGGTGACGCCGATCGCGGTCCACAGGACGCCCGGTTGCCTCAGCCGCCGGTAGTCGATCCGCATGACGCCCCACAGCAGCCCGAAGCCCATGACGGCCCACGCCACCTGCCGCAGCAGGAAGTGGTACGGGCGCTCGTAGCGATCCATGGCAAGCAGGGCCGACGCGCTGTAGACCATGATCACGCTCGCGCTCAACAGGGCGAGCGTCGCGAGAAAGAGCAGCTTGTCGGGCTTGAGTTTCCGCGCCATACTCCAAATCGGCCGACCGCGAATCGAAGGGGCTAAAGCCTCCGGTCGTTCGACCCGAAAACAGGGTTGCACGATCGCGTGAGCGGTCAGCAGTCATCAGTCAGACCCGGGCGAAGACACCGGCCTCGCAGGCAAGGGGTAGCCTGCGCTCCCAGCGGCCAGCTCTTCACCGCGCAAACCGACTGATGACTGCTCACTGCTCACGCCTTGTGCTCGCGTCCGGTGCGCTTCCCCGCTGACCAACCGGAGGCCCCCAGGGCTGCCACCGCGTTCCCGAACGCCAATCCTCTCGCTGCGTAGTCGCGAAACATGTCGAGGCTGGCGCACGCGGGCGCCAGCAGCACCGCGCCTCCGGGACGTGCGAGCCGCGCCGCCTGCCGCACCGCCTCGTCCATCGTTGCCGCCTCGTACACCGCGACCTCCGACTCGAGAGCCCGCCGCACGTGTGCCTGCGCCTCACCGATGGCGACCACCGACGCGCTCCGCGCCGCCAGCGGGGCGCGCAGGTCCTCGAAGCGCCCCCCCTTGAAGCGGCCTCCGAGAATCACCACCAATCCCGATCCGAAGCACTCGATCGCCGCCCGCGCCGCGACGACGTTGGTCGCCTTGGAGTCGTTCACGAACCGGACGCCGTCGATCTCGCGCACGAGCTCCAGGGTGTGCTCGAGGCCGGTGAACGACTGCACCGCCCGCGTCATCGCACCGGCATCCACGCCGGCGAGGGTGCCAACGGCTGCCGCGGCGGCGATGTCGGCCAGCAGGTGCCGGCCCGGCACCCTGACCGCGGACATCGGCACCAGGCACTCCTCTCCCCCGGCCGACCGGCGGGCTATCCCGTCCCCGGTCACCTGCACCCCCTCGGCAATCGAGGTGTCGACGGCGAAGCGCAGCGCCCGGGCCCGACCCTCACGCGCGATCGCCAGCACCTGTGGGTCGTCGGCGTTGATCACCATCGCGTCTTCCGGGGTCTGGTTCGTGAACACTCGCGCCTTCGCCGCGGCGTACTCCTCGAAGCTCGCGTGGCGGTCGAGGTGGTCCGGCGACAGGTTCAGGCAGACGGCGATCCAGGGCCTGAAGGTCTCGGTGAGCTCGAGCTGGAAGCTGCTGACCTCGACGACGTGCACCACGTTCGGGCTCGATTCGTCGACCTGGCTGCTGAGCGCGATCCCTATGTTTCCGCCGACGACGGCACGACATCCACCCGCCTCGAGCATCCGCGCGGTCACGACGACGGTCGTCGACTTCCCCTTCGTTCCCGTTACCGCCACCAGCCGGCCCCGCAACCAGCGTGAAGCCAGCTCCACCTCGCTGATGACCGGGACACCGCGGCGGCGCGCGGCGGCAATCTCCGGCACGCGCGGCGACACCCCCGGGCTCAGCACAATCAGGTCGGCGGCGTGCAGGGTATCGGCCCCGTGACCGCCCACCTCGAGCCGGATCCCCTCGTCGACCAGCGTTCCCTCGGCTGTGCTTGCAATTCCCGCGCCCGCCTCGCTCAGCGTGACGTGGCCCCCGCGGCGCGCCAGCAGGCGTGCGGCGGCAATGCCGCTACGGCCGGCCCCGACCACCACGACACGAGAATCGGCCACCGAGAATTCGCTCATCGCAGTTTCAACGTCGTCAGGCTGAACAGCGCGAAGACCACCGCCGCGATCACGAAACGGGTGATGATCTTCGGCTCGCTCCACCCGATCTGCTCGAAGTGGTGGTGCAGAGGCGCCATGCGGAACACGCGCCGGCCCGTGAGCTTGAACGAGCCGACCTGCACGATCACCGACAGCACCTCGATCACGAACACCGCGCCGACGACCGGCAGCAGCAGCTCCTGCTTGATGAGCAGTGCGACCGTCCCGAGCGCGCCGCCGAGGGCCAGCGCGCCGACGTCGCCCATGAACAGGTCCGCGGGGTAGGAGTTGTACCAGAGGAACCCCAGACCCGCGCCGACCAGCGCGCCGCAGAAGATGGTGAGCTCCCCCGCGGGCGGAAAGCGCACCAGCAGCAGGAATTCCGCGATGGCCGCATGGCCGCTCACGTAGGTCAGCGCCGTGAACGCGCCGGCGGCCACCGTGAAGATGCTGATGGCGAGGCCGTCGAGACCGTCCGTCAGGTTGACCGCATTCGAAGCGGACACCAGGACGAGGACCGCGAACGGAACGTACAGCCAGCCTATGTCCGGCGTGAACTGCTTGAAGAACGGGAAGTTGATCTCGCTGCTGTAGAGGTCGCTGTACGTCAACTGCACCAGCGCCACTCCGACCGCGGTCGCGACCGCGGCCTGGGCGACGAGCTTCCCGCGCGCCGAAAGCCCGCGATGGGAGCGGCGCGAGATCTTCAGCCAGTCGTCGAGGAACCCGATGGCGCCGAACGCGGCCGTCGAAAGGAGCGCAATCTGGACGTAGACGTTGGTCAGGTCGGCCCAGAGCAGCGTCGGCAGGAACGCCGCGGCGAGCAGCAGCAGGCCGCCCATCGTCGGCGTGCCCGCTTTTTCCAGATGGGTCGGCGGCCCGTCGTGACGAATGACCTGGCCAATCTGCAGCTCGCGCAGCTTGCGGATGGTATACGGGCCGAAGGCGAGCGACACGACGAACGCGGTCAGGCTCGCGGCAGCCGTCCGGAACGTGATGTACTGGACGACGTTCAGCAGGCTGAACTCCAGGTGCAGCGGGTAGAGCAGGTGGAACAGCATCAGCCCCACTCCGCCTTCAGCCGGTCGACCACCCGATCGACGCGGACTCCGCGCGACCCCTTCACGAGCACGAGATCGCCTCCGCGCACGAGGTTCGCGGTGAGCGCCGCCGCCTCGTCGCTGGCCGCGCACGTCAGCACCCGACCCGCATCGAGACCGGCCGCCCGCGCACCCTCCGCCAGACCGGACGCCGCCGGACCTCCGACGACCACCAGCACGTCGAAGCCCGCCTCGACCGCGAGGCGCCCGCAGCCTCGATGCAGGGCAGGCGCGCGCGCACCCAGCTCGAGCATTTCGCCAAGGACCGCTATGCGCCGCCGGTGTCCGCGATCGCTTCCCAACGACCGCAGGGCCCGCTCGAGGGCCGCCGGACTGGAGTTGTAGGAATCGTCGACGATGGTCACTCCGCCGGACAGGCGGACCACCTCGCCGCGGCCCGGCGGGGACGCAATCCCGGCGGCCAGGCGTACCATCTCCGCGAGCGGAATCTGGAACCGCAGCGCAACCGCGATTGCCGCCAGCACGTTGGCCACCTGGCCCGTGCCGATCAGCGGCGTTGCCAGCGTGCTGCTGCCGGCCGGGGTCCGGACTACCGCCCGCATGCCGTCGAGGCCGCGATCCTCGACGTCCGTGGCTCGCACGTCGGCCGGCTCGCTCATGCCGAAGGTGGTCGTCCGGCCCGGAAACCGTCCGACGCGAGCCATGGCCAGGGGGTCGTCGGCGTTCACGACCAGGTGGTCGCCCGGACCCGCCCCCTCCAGGATCTCGGCCTTGGCGTCGGCAATCCCTTCGATCGACGCGAACGAAGCCGCGTGCACCTCCGCCACGTTGGTCCAGACCCGAATATCCGGTTCGGCGATGCCTACCAGCGTGCGGATCTCGCCGGCGTGGTTCATTCCCATCTCGACCACCGCCACGTCGGGGCGCCGCCTGAGCTCGAGCAATGACAGTGGGAGACCGATGTGGTTGTTGAGGTTGCCCTTGTTGCGCGCCACATCGTGCCGCGTGCCGATGAAGGCCGCCGTCAGCTCCTTCGTGGTCGTCTTGCCGACGCTGCCGGTAATTGCCACCACCTGCGCACCGGATCGGCGCCGAACCTCGCGGGCGATGGACTGCAGGGCACGGGTGGTGTCCTCGACGACGATGGCCACCGGAGCGGGCCGGGCCGCCCCGGTGACCGGGAGCGCCGCACTGTCGCTGACGATCACGCCCGCCGCTCCTTTGCGAAGTGCTTCGGCGATGAAGTCGTGACCGTCGAGCCGCTCGCCCCGAATCGCCAGAAAGACATCCCCGGAACGGATGGAACGACTGTCGATGGAGATATCGCCCAATTCGATGTCCGACAAGCCGGCGAGCAACCGCCCCCCCGCCGCCCGGGCCAGGTCCCCCGCTCGGACTCGCATCGCGCCACCATCCGCCACTTCCCCGTCATCCCGCCTTCAAGCGCGAGCGTCGCGCGTCCAACGCCTTTCGGGCCACGACGGCGTCGTTGAAAGGCACCGCCCGGGATCCGATCACCTGGTACTGCTCGTGACCCTTCCCGGCAATGACCACCGTGTCCGACGGAGCCGCGTCCCGGATCGCGCGGGCGATCGCCTCCCGACGATCCGCGACCGCCAGATGCGGCGTGCTCGCGTTCCTGATACCGCTCTCTATGTCCTCGATAATCGCTTCCGGGTCCTCGGACCTCGGATTGTCGGACGTCAGAATCACGCTGTCGCTCAGCCGGGTCGCCACCACCCCCATCAGCGGGCGCTTCGTGGCGTCCCGATCACCCCCGCACCCGAAGACCGTGACGACCCGGCGTGCGGCGAGCGGCCGCACCGCTTCGAGCAGGCTTCGCAGCGCGTCATCGGTATGCGCCGAGTCGACGATGACCATCACGTCGTCGCCGGTGGAAGAAACCGTCTGCATTCGCCCCGGCACGGTAGTGAGCGCTTGAACTCCCGCCTCGATGCCCTCCATGGGAAGGTCGAGCGCAACCGCCGCCGAGGCGGCAGCGAGAACGTTGCACGCCGCCGCGCGTCCGAGGAGCGACGACTCGAGCCGCAGTGGACCGCGGGGCGTGCGCGCCTCGATGGACGTTCCGTCCGCGCGCAGATCCAGACGGTCCGGCATGCAGTCCGCCGCCCGGCCGACGGCGTAGGTCACCGGCCGGCTCACGCTCGTGGCCAGCCGGCCGCCGTACGGATCGTCGATGTTGATCACGGCCGGGGCGCCGGCCGGCAGCATTTCGAACAACCCGCGCTTGGCGGCGAAGTACCGCTCCATGTCACCGTGGAAGTCGAGATGATCGCGCGTCAGGTTGGTGAAGATCGCGGCGTCGAAACTGACGTGGTCCACCCGCCGCAGGGCCAGGGCGTGGGAGGAGACCTCCATCACGCAGGCCTGCGCGCCCCGATCCCGCATGGCGCCGAGCAGGGCCTGCACCGCCGGCGCCTCGGGCGTGGTGTGCTGGGCCTGCCGCTCTTCCTCGTTGCGACCGACTCGGTTCGTGATCGAGCTGATGCGCCCGGCCGCCATTCCCACGTGGTCGAGTATGGATTCGAGCAGGTACGTCGTCGTCGTCTTGCCGTTGGTCCCGGTGACGCCGACCACCAGCAGGTCGCGGCTCGGATTGCGGCGGTAGGCCGCGGCGAGCGCGGCGAGCGCGGCGCGCGCATCCGGCACCCGAATCCAGGGCAGCGCGGGCTTTACCGGCGGCTCGACCTGCGCGACGACCAACGCGGCGCCCCGCGCGCAGGCATCCTCGGCGAAGTCCGCTCCGTCGAGGCGCTGACCCGGTACCGCGACGAACACGCCACCCTCGGCAACGTCACGGGAATCGAAATGGACGCCGGTCACCGGCGCCGCCAGGGAGCGTGCGTCGACAGCGCCGCTCCCCATGCCCGCCCCCGCGAGCAGGCTCCCGAGCGTCATCCCGGCGTGGGAACTCCGCACGACCCGTCGTTCCTCGACCATGGTCACGGCCCCGGAGCCTCGACGTCGTTCACCGCAGCCGCATGACGCTGCAGCCAAATCGTGGCCGTCGCACCCGGCTCCACGGCTTCGCCCGCCGCGGGGACATGGCGTACCACCGTTCCGTCGCCCACGAACTCGGCACCGAGTCCGTTGCCGCCGAGGACCCTGATGGCCTGCCGCGCGCTCAGGCCGCGCAAATCCGGCATCGATCCGTCCGCACCCGCCACGAAGCCGGCGCCGGCCTCGGCGGAGCCGCGACGCGCGGCTGACGACGGCGCGACGGCAATCGGTTGGACGCGGCCGTCCTCGACGGACGGCGAACGCGCGACCCGCACGGGTTGAGGCGTATCGCTCGTGCGCGGAACCTCGAGGTAGCGCAGGGAAGCGTCGACGATGCGCTGGAAGATCGGGGCCGCGACGGCGCCGCCGGTGTACGCCTTCTGCCAGACGCCGTTGATCATCGCGTGACGCGGCGTGTCGACCATGACCAGGATGGCGAGCCGCGGCGCGTCGGCCGGCACGAAGCCGACGAACGAAGCGTTGTGGTCCTGATTCGAGTAACGCCCGTCGATGAGCTTCTCGGCGGTTCCGGTCTTCCCGGCAACCGCGTAGCCCGGCACGCGCGCGCGGCGCGCGGTCCCGCGCTCGGCGACGGCCGTCATGATCGCGGTCAATTCGGCCGCCGTCTCGCGCGAGATGGCACGCCGGATGAGGCGCCGCTCGGACGCCACCCGCCCACCGTTGCGGGCCACGGCGCGGACGAGCCGCGGTGCGAGGAGCTCCCCGCCGTTCGCGACCGCCGATATCGCGGTCGCCATCTGCAATGGCGTGACCGCGACCTGGTACCCCATCGAAATGGACGCGATCGCGCGATCGTTGAGTCCGGTCGGGTTCCAGAGACCGGCGTTCTCCGACGGAATGTCCCGGGACTGCCTGCGTCCGAAACCGAAACGGTCGACGTACCGGCTGAGGCGCTCCGGTCCGAGCCGCAAACCCACCAGAATCGCCCCGACGTTGCTGGACTTGACGATCACGTCCGTGAAGGTGAGTGGACCGTAGGTCGTGAAGTCCGGGATGCGATCGCGGCCGATCTGGATGTACCCGGCGCTGACGTCGAACACCTCGTCCAATTCGACGACCTCTTCTTCGAAGGCCGCCGCGGCGGTGACGATCTTGAACGTCGACCCGGGTTCGTAGATGTCCTGAACGACCCTGTTGCGCCGCTGCGCCGGCGTCGCCTCGGAAAAGGCATTGGGGTTGAACGACGGTTCACTGGCAAGCGCCAGGATCTCTCCGGTTCGCGGATCGAGCATCACGACCGCCCCGGCGTCGGCATTGTGGGCCCGGACCCCCGCACGGAGCTCGCGCTCGGCGATGTACTGCAGGTGTTTGTCGATGGTCAGCTCGACGGTCGCGCCGGCTGTCGGTGGCCGATCGATGCGGCTGAACGGCCGGCGGCGGGCATCCGTGTGTATCAGGACCTGCCCGGCGTTGCCCGCGATCTCGGAATCGTAGGTCGACTCGATCCCGCTCAACCCCTGGTTGTCGATACCGACGTAGCCGATGAGGTGCGCCGCCAGCTCCCGGTTCGGGTAGTAGCGCCGATCCTCGGTAAGGAATCCGACGCCATTCAGTCCGAGGGCGGCCACCCGCCGCGCCTCCTCCGGTGACGCCTTGCGTCGCACGTACACGAAGGCCGGACGCCGTCGGAGACTTGCCTCCAGACCCTCCCTGCGGACAGCGGTGCAATCGTCCAGTGCGTTGCAGATCGCACCCGCCGTCGCCACCAGTTCCTCGTCGTCGATGTTCCTCGGGACGGCATAGATCGTGCCGCTGTCGGGATCGATTCCCACGCCATCCAACCCGAGCGCGGCCACCCGCCGCGCCTCTTCGGAAGAAGGATCGCTCTCCAGGGTCGCGAAGGCCCTGCGTCGCGCGAGGCGACGATCGAGGGCATCGCGGTCCGCCGCCGTGCAGTCGTCCAGCGCACCGCACAGCGCACGCGCGGCGGTCGCCGGATCATCGATCTCCGACGGGACCGCGTAGATCGTGTCGGCGTCGACGCTGTACGCGAGCACGCGGCCCTTCCGATCCAGAATCTCGCCGCGCTTCGAGTGCACCTCCATCGTGCGCCGCTGCTGATTGCCGGCCTTCTCGACGAGCTCGGCGTGCTCCAGGATCTGCAGATGGACCAGCTTCGCCTCGATGGACACGATCCAGACAGCGAATACGCAGGACGCCACGAATACGCGGCGCCGCACGACGTCGCGCCAGGCGGTCGGCGGCGTCGCGCCGGCGTCCCGGCGCCGGGACGCGCCCCGACTCCAGCGCGGCACCCTAATTCGATTCGTCAGTCGGCTCACTCGACACCTCCTGCCGCATCGCCACTACCGGGGGGGCCGCCGCCGGGGCCGCCGGCACGCGCTCGAACACCAACTCCTCGTCGCCCTTCGGCATGACCATGCGCAGTTGTCCGACGGCCACACGCTCGACGCGGGCCGGAGACCGCAACGCCTCGATCTCCAGACGGAGATGACGGTTCAGCTCCTGTTGCCGGGAGTACTCCTGGCGCATCTGCTCGATGCGGTAGCCGTACTGGAGCAGCTCGAAATGCTGCCACACCGAAAACAACAGCACCGCGACAAGCGGGACGGCGAGAATCAGGGACCCGCGCAGCTCACGCTGCCGGACCTTGTCCAGCTCGCGCACGATCGGGGCGTTGCGGATCTGCGGGGAGACGAGATCCGCGAAGTCCTCGTGCGTCATGCCAGCCTCTCCGCGGCGCGCAGCTTGGCGCTGCGGGCGCGTGGATTCCGGAGAACCTCGGCCTCGGTGGGGCGCGCCGGGCGCTTCGTCAGCACCTTGATCGCGATGCCGGCCTTCTGTTCCAGGCCGCGCAACGCGTGCTTTACGATGCGATCCTCCAGTGAATGAAAGCTGATGATGGCCAGCCTCGCACCGGCCCGCAGACGCCGGAAGACGGCCGGCACCCAGGCGTCGAGCCCGTCGAGCTCGCGATTGACCCAGATCCGCAGCGCCTGGAACGTGCGCGTGGCCGGGTGAATCCGCTGGCGATGGCCGCGCGGCACGGCACGTCGGACCGCATCCGACAGTTGGCCGGTAGAGGTCAGCGGCTCGCGTTTCCGGGTGGCCACCAGGCCCCGTGCGATGCGCCGCGCGTAGCGGTCTTCCCCATACCCGTGGATGACGTCGGCAATCTCCGACTCGGGCGCGTCGCGCAGGAGGTCGGCAGCCGTAGGTCCCGTCCTGCGATTCATGCGCATGTCGAGCGGCTCGTCGCGGCGGAAGCTGAAACCGCGCCCGTCGCCATCGATTTGCAGCGACGAGAGCCCCAGATCCGCGAGCGCGCCGCCGTCGATGTCGCCGATGCCACGGTCGTCAAGCACGTCGTCGAGTGCACGGAAGTCGGCGTGGGCCAGGTCGACACGGTCCGTCCAGGGCCGGAGCGTTGTCGCCGCCACCGGAAGCGCCTCGGCGTCCCGGTCGAGCCCCAGCACGCGATCGGCCCCGGCCTGGAGAAGGACGCGCGCATGACCTCCGGCGCCGACGGTGCAATCGACGAACAGTCCCCCGCGGGACGGGTCCAGCGCGCTCACCACTTCCGCCGTCATCACCGGCTCGTGTGTCGTCGCACCTGGCGTCATGCCGCTGCCCGTTCAGATCCCGTAGTCCGCAAGCGCGCCGAAGTCCTCGTCGGTGAGCGGCTCGGCCTCCAGCTTCGTGGCGAACCGCTCGTGGTTCCACACTTCGAGGTGGGTCAGGTTTCCGAAGACGTCCACCTCGCCGAGCATCTCCGCGGATTCCCGCAAGCGCGCGTGAATGGAGACACGCCCCTGCCGATCGAACTCTGCCTGCTGGCCGTAGTAGTTGACCCGGTCGAAGTACCTCCGGCGGGCCGGGAGCGCCGACGGCACCCCCTTGAGCTTCTCTTCAATCTCCACCCAGACCGACATCGGATAGATGAGCACCGACTCGCCGGTGACGCTGGTCACATACAGGACCTCGCCGTACTTCTCCGTGATCGAGGACCGGAAGGCGTTCGGCACCTTGAGCCTCCCCTTGTCATCGATCTTGGCGGCGATGCTCCCTCTAAGCACTCTCTTGCTCCACTAGGACCCAAGAATGCTCCACCACAACCCAAAAAACTCCACACGGGAATCGTAGGGGACCACTTGGACCTTGTCAACGGGCAATCGCCGTTTTCGCAGCAGATATGCGACACTCTCCGGCGACCATGTTGCGCGCCGGCCTGATCGGTCTCGCTTCGGCGGGCAAGACGACCCTGTTCCAGCTACTGACGCGTTCGCCGGAAGGAGGCGTGCGCCCGGCGGGCCGCGACGATGCGACGGTGGGACTCGCGCGCGTGCCCGATCACCGACTCGATCGGCTGACGGCGATGTTCTCGCCCCGGAAGCACACGCCGGCCACGGTGACCTTCGTCGACATGGCCTCCCGGCACGGAGCCGGCGCGGGGACGCTCGTCGACGTCACGCCCTACCGCACCGCCGACGCGCTGCTCCACGTCGTACGTTGCTTCGCGGACGACACGGTGCCCCATCCGGCCGAGTCCGTCGATCCGGGACGCGACGTCAGGACCATGGAAGACGAGCTGATCCTGGCCGACCTCGGCGTCGCGGAGCGTCGCCTGGAGCGCATCGAGAAGGATCGGCGCAAGGGCGCCTGGAAGGGCGACACGGCGGAGATCGACGTATTGCGGCGCTGTGCCGACGCACTCGAGGGCGGCATCCCGCTGCGGGCCCTCGAGCTCGACCCGGGGGATACGAAGCGACTCCGGGGGTTTCAGTTTCTCTCCGCCAAGCCGCTCCTGCTCGTGCTCAACGTCGACGAGGCGGACGCCGCCGTTCCCGCGGAGGAAGCGTTGCGCTCGACCGGACTCGAAGCGTTCGCCGGAGGACCCGCGGTCCGGGCCCTGACCGTCTGCGCGAAGATCGAGCTGGAGATCGCCGAGCTCGAACCGGAGGACGCGGCGGCCTTCCTGGCGGATCTCGGCCTGCGCGAGTCGGGGCTCGACCGGGTGATTCGCGCCGCCTACGACCTGCTGGGCTACCTGTCGTTCTTCACGACCGGCGAGGACGAATGCCGCGCCTGGTCCATCCCGGCGGGCACCGTCGCGCAGGAAGCGGCCGGGGAGATCCACTCGGACCTTTCCCGGGGCTTCATCCGCGCCGAGGTGGTCGCCTACCGGGACCTCGTCGCCCGCGGCTCGCTGGCCGCCTGCCGCAAGCACGCCGAGGTGCGGCTCGAAGGCAAGGAATACGCGGTCCGCGACGGCGACGTCATCAACGTCCGCTTCGCCACATGAACTCCCCGGAACCGGCCTCCACGCCCGCGCCGCCGTCCCCGCCGGCCGGAGGCACGGCGTCCGGCCGGCTCGCGCGATCCGCCGGCGTGGTCGGAACGGCCACGCTGGCCAGCCGCCTCCTAGGCCTCGTGCGC
Source organism: Vicinamibacterales bacterium (assembly GCA_958296065.1). Classification (GTDB taxonomy): domain Bacteria; phylum Acidobacteriota; class Vicinamibacteria; order Vicinamibacterales; family UBA8438; genus WTFV01. The sequence continues at coordinate 21,465 of CATQHX010000042.1, forward strand.
GACCAGGTTCTTGCGGCACTCTTCGGTGCCGGCAACGCCATGGACGCCTTCAACGTGGCGACGCGGATCCCCAACCTGCTGCGCGACCTGTTCGCCGAAGGTGCGATGAGCGCCGCATTCGTGCCGGCCTTCATGCGACGGCTTACGCACGACGGCAGAACCGAAGCGTGGCGGCTGGCGAATCAACTCCTGAATGCGCTCGTCACGGTGACCGGCGCGCTCGTCCTGGCCGGCATGCTCTTCGCAGAGCCGCTCGTACGGCTACTCGCCGGCGCGTACGAGGATGTGCCGGGCAAACTGGAGCTGACGGTCCTGCTCACCCGCATTCTCCTGCCTTTCCTCACCCTGGTGGCGGTCGCGGCGGCGCTGATGGGCATGCTGAATTCCCTCAACCGGTTCTTCGTCCCCGCGCTGTCGCCGGCGATGTACAACGTCGGCATCATCCTGAGCGGAGCGCTGCTGGTGCCCCTCATGCCCGGCTTCGGACTCGACCCGATTGTCGCGATCGCCATCGGCGCGCTGCTGGGCGGGCTCGGCCAGGTCGCTCTGCAGGTTCCCGCCCTCCACCGGGAGGGCTTCCGGTACCGGGCGATCCTCGATCCCGCCGACCCCGGCCTGCGGCACATCCTCCGGCTGATGGGACCGGGCACGCTCGCCGGCGCCGCCGTGCAGATCAACCTGCTGGTGAACATGGTGCTGGCCACCGGGCAGGGCACCGGGGCCGTCTCGTGGCTCGGCTATGCGTTCCGGATCATGTACCTGCCGATC
>CATQHX010000043.1 GCA_958296065.1 Vicinamibacterales bacterium
CCGACCCCCCCGAAGATGGCGGTGCTGCGCAGCCGCAGGTAGCAGCCGTACTGCCGGGCCGCCTCCATGATCTGGGCGGCGAGCTCGCGGGTCGGCGTGACCACGAGCGCACGCGGCGGCCGGCACGGCCGGCTGCCGCCGAGGCGCTGCAGAATCGGCAGCAGGAAGGCCGCCGTCTTGCCGGTGCCGGTCTGTGCGCAGGCGATCAGATCCTGTCCGTCCAGCACCGCCGGAATGGCGCGTTCCTGGATGGGCGTGGCAGTCTCGTAGCCGGCGCGATCGACCGCGCGAAGAATTTCCGGGCGCAGGCCCAGGTCGGCGAACTTCATACAGGGTATGTGCTCCAGATCCGCGCTCACCCTGGCGCGGAGCGTTTGACGGCAACCGCCCGTCGACAGGACGGGCAAGCTCAAGAGAATCTGGGAGGAGGGAAGGGGCCGGAACGCGTGTCCGACTACGCCCGCTACTCTGAGCGGGCTTCCGGGTGGAGGAAAACCTGCTCGCGATTCAGGACTCGTGAGCCCGAGTATAGCATGAAACGTGCCGGGGTGGAGCCCCATCGAGCACGCCCGTCACATCCAGATCTGTTCGTCGTCCGGGTCCACTTCGGCGACCGGCACCGCCGCGACCCGCCGGTGGACGTCGGCGGAGACTTGCAGGTCTTGGGTGTGCGGCGCGTAACCCACCTTGCGGACGTACAGGACGTAGCTGCCCGCCTGCACTTCGATCTGCGCCTGTCCGCTGGCATCGGTCGTTCCCCGGTAGACGCCCACCCGCACCTCGGCGCCTGCGAGGGGAGCCTCGGTATTCCTATCGAGGACCGACACCGTGACGCGATGCTCGGGCGGCGATACGGTGCGGAAGCCGAACGTTGCCGTAGCGCCCGCGTGAGCAACCCCCGGTTGCGACGCCTCTGTAAATGCCGGGGGGGGCTCCTGGGCCGGAGCCGCCGGATCGTCGCACGCGGCGGTCCAGGCGTGCATGCCCTCCTCGGCGGGAGCCTCCAGCGTCACTTCCGCCGCGTAGAGGGCGTTGGTGCCGGCCTCCGGCCTCTCGCCGAGCCTGGCGCGTCCGACATCGGTCCCCGTAGCGTCGCGGACAGAGACCGTCCGCCCCGCCAGCGGGCATCCGGCCGAGCACTTCACGCCCACGCGCGCCGTGAACCGGCGGTTCACGACGACCGGCGACGGGACGCCCCACACCGCGATGCTCGTCGGATGGGGCGCCGTCTTCGCCTTGCCCACCCTCTACGCCATGCCCCCGTTGAGCGCCGCATCGCGGCCGGCGATGCGGCCGAAGACCAGGCAACGTCCGAGTCCGTGCTGCGCGAAGCCCCCCTGGGACTCGCCCGCGCAGTACAGCCCGGGAATGATCTGGCCGCGGGTGTCCATCACCTGCGCCTTCGTATTCGTGCGCAGGCCGGTCAGCGAATCGTGGAGAATCGGCGTCGACCAGGCTGCGTAGAACGGCGGCCGCTCGATCTTGTAACGCGGCGTGGGCTTGGCGAAATCCTCGTCCTCGCCCTGGTCGACAAAGGTGTTGTAGCGGGCGACGGTCTCCTGCAGAGTCACACCGGACATCGCCAGCGTCTGGTGCGGATTCTCGATCTTGCCGGCCAGCTCGGCCAGCGTGTCGGCCTGGAAGAAAAAGCCGTCGAGGTCGACGTTCGGCGGTTTCGGATCCCATTCCTCACGCTCGACGGCGTCCTGATCGAAGATGGCCCAGATCGGACCTCCCCCGTTCAGCTTGTTCTCATCCCCGTTCCACGCCATCGCGGCAGCGAAGAAGTCGTAACGGGCGTCCACCTCGTTCCAGAACCGCCGGCCGGTCTGATTGACCAGGATCAGATCCTGCCAGTCGATGACCGTCAGGCCGGACGCGCGGGCGAGATCGAAGATGCGGCTGTCCGTCTGCCAAATCAGGCTGGAGTAGCCCCACTGGCACCCGATGTGGCGGGTCTTCGAGATGGCGATCCCCTCCTCGCAGGTCTGATTGGCGGTGCCCCACAGCGCCGCCCCGACGGCCATCGCGGCCAGCTCTCCGTCCCCGCTCTGCCGCGACCAGGGCTCGCCCGCCACCTGGTACTCCTCGGTCAGCCGCGGATCGAAGGTTCGGCGCAGGGTCACGTTGCTGGTGCTGCCGCCGGTGGCCACCAGGACGCCCTTGTTCGCGCGGATGTTCACGGTGCGGCCGTCGTGGGTGGCGGTGACACCGAGCACCCGGCCGGAGGACGGGCTCTCGCGCACGATGCTCTGCATCTTGTGGCGCAACAGCACCTCGACGCCCTTCGCCCGCGCGCTCTTCTCGAGCGCCCGGATGAGACCGGAGCCCACGCGGGTCGGATGGTGCGTTACCCGCTCGCTGGCGACCGGCCACTGGATCGTGCGCTGCTGCCGGCGCACCCGCGACGCCTGGGTCGGCCCGACCAAGTGGTCCTGGAACTCGACGCCGTTCTCGATCAGGAACTCGAAGGTGGGGGCGTTCTCGTCCGCGAAGGCGCGCACCAGGTCCCGATCACTGTAGCGGCTCTGCATGTGGTCGTGGCGTATCCAGTCGATGAACACCTGGTCCGCCGAGTCCTCGACGCCGTGCTTCTTCTGGTTGCTGGTGCCGCCGCCCAGATGCACGTTGCCCCCGGAGCACAGGCCGTGCCCGCCGATGTCCGTGTTCTCCTCGACCATGATCACGGACGCGCCCTGATCGAGGGCGGAGACGGCCGCCGCGAGTCCCGCGGTGCCGGCGCCGATGGTGACCAGATCCGCCGACAGGTCCCAGAAGTTCTGCTCCTCCGCCGCTTCGCTCCGCGCGCCGAGACCGGCCAGCGCGGTGGCGCCGACGCCCGCGGTCGCGCCCTTTCTGAGAAAGGCTCTCCGGCTGACGCTCGCATCCTTCCGTGTCGACTTGGGCATAGGTCTCCTCCCCGTACGATCCCGCACTGTAGCGGGCCGGTTCCGGACACGCAAGGCGTTTCGCGGCCGGCTTCAGGCCCGACACACGCCTGCTGCCGGGACTCTTGACGGAATGGGGAGAAAACGGCCTATACTGCGCGAATATAGCTGCACGCAGTCCGACGACCTTCCCGGAAGGCCGCTCGTCCGTGTTCCGTCCGGTTCGGCGGGGGAGGAGGGCAGGATGTTCAGGCCGTCACGCGGCGTTCCGTTGGGGTGCATCATCGTCCTGGCGGCGGCGTTCTCCCTGCATGTCGCTCCGCTCCGTGCCACGGAGGCCGCGACGAGTGCGCCGCAGGCCCCCACCGCTCGGTCCGCATCCACCGGCGCCGCATCCGCCGTCGACGATGCGCGCGCTTTCCTGGACCGCCACTGCGTCGCCTGCCACAACGAACGGCTGCGAACCGCCAACCTCCTGCTCGACGCGACCGACGTGAGCCACGTCGGCGCCGGCGCCGAGACCTGGGAGAAGGTGGTGCGCAAATTGAGGAGCGGCGCCATGCCTCCGGCCGGCCGCCGCCGCCCCGAGCCGGCCGCGCTCGATTCCTTCGTGACCTGGCTCGAGACGGAGCTCGATAGCGAAGCCGCCGCGCACCCGAACCCGGGCCGGGTAGCCGATCACCGCCTGAACCGGTTCGAGTACGGCAACGCCATCCGCGACCTGCTGGCGCTGGAGATCGACACTGCCGAGCTGTTGCCGGCCGACGAGTCGGACCAGGGCTTCGACAACATCGCCGAGGTGCTGTCGATGTCGCCGACGCTGCTTGGCCGTTACATGTTCGCGGCGCGCCGCATCAGCCAGCTCGCGGTCGGCGATCCGAACATCGGGCCGTCGGTGGAGACGTTCGACCTCTCGCGCGGGCTCCGGCAGGACGCCCGCATGAACGAGGGCCTGCCGTACGGCACGCGCGGCGGGACGCTCGTTCGCCACTATTTCCCGCTCGACGGCGAGTACCTGGTGAAAATCCGGCTCGGGCGGAACTTCACCAACTCGCGCATCCGCGCCATCAGGACGCGGGAAGAGATCGACGTCTTGCTCGACGGGGCGCTCGTCACCCGGTTCAGGATCGGCGGCGAGTGCAACGAAGACTCCGACTCGCCGCACTGCACGGGCAGCGGCATCTATCGCACGTCGCCCTATCATCTGACCGCCGACGACTCGCTGGAGGCGCGCTTCTCGGCCTCGGCCGGCATGCACGACCTCGGCGTGGCGTTCGTCCGCAAGAGCGTGCTGACCGAGGGCATGGCGCCGACGCTGCTGCCGCCGCGTCACACCAGCTCCACCTACGAAGCGCCGCGGATGGACGTGGACTTCGTGCGCCTGGAGGGACCGTTCGATCCGACCGGTCCGGGGGATACGGCGAGCCGCCGCCGCATCTTCGTCTGCCGACCAGCCGCCGAGGTGGACGAGGAGCCGTGTGCGAGGGAGATTCTCGGCACGCTGGCCCGGCGCGCCTACCGGCGGCCGGTTTCCGACGCGGACATCGAGACCCTGCTGCAGTTCTATCGCTCCGGACGCACCGAGGGCGATTTCGAGCGGGGCATTCAGGAGGGACTGGCGCGGCTGCTGGTCTCGCCGCAGTTCCTGTTCCGCATCGAGCGCGACCCCGCGCAGCTCGCGGCCGGCGGCGTGTACGGGATCAGCGACCTCGAGCTGGCCTCGCGGCTCTCTTTCTTCCTGTGGAGCAGCATCCCGGACGACGAGCTGCTCGACGTCGCGGCCGAGGGCAGTCTCCGGGAGCCCGCGGTGCTGAAGGCCCAGGTGCGGCGCATGCTCGCCGATCCGCGGGCGCGGGCGCTGGCCCGCAACTTCGGCGGCCAGTGGCTGTACATCCGCAACCTGCAGGCGGTGGACCCCGACGCCAGCGCCTACCCGGAGTTCGACGACAACCTGCGCGAGGCGTTTCGGCGCGAGACCGAGCTGTTCCTCGAGAGCCAGATGCGCGACGACCGTCCGCTGACCGAGCTGTTGACGGCCGACTACTCGTATCTGAACGAGCGTCTGGCGCGGTTCTACGGCGTGCGCAACGTCTATGGGGCGCATTTCCGCCGCGTGGCGCTGCGCGACCCCAACCGGGCCGGCCTGCTGGGCCACGGCAGCGTCCTGACCGTCACGTCCTACGCGACGCGGACCTCGCCGGTCGTGCGCGGCAAATACCTGCTGGACAACATCCTGGGCGCGCCGCCGCCGCCGCCGCCGCCGAACGTGCCGGCCCTGGAGGACGCGGCCGGCGACGGGCACGAGCCGGCCTCGATTCGGGAGCTCATGGCGACGCATCGCCGGAATCCCGCCTGCGCCACATGTCACCTGCGGATGGACCCGCTGGGCTTCGCGCTCGAGAACTTCGACGGCATCGGGCGCTGGCGGGAGACGGACGGCGTGACGCCGATCGACGCATCGGGCGAGTTGCCGGACGGGACGGCGTTCGACGGTCCCGTCGAGTTCCGCGAGGCATTGCTCGACCGGAGCGGCGAATTCGTGCGCACGTTCACCGAGAAGCTCCTGACCTACGCGCTCGGCCGGCCCGTCCAGCACTACGACATTCCGGCGGTCCGCGCCATTCTCCGCGAAGCGGCCGGCTCCGACCACCGCTGGTCGTCGCTGGTACTCGGTATCGTCGAAAGTCCGCCGTTCCAGATGCGCAGGGCGCGCGAGGACGCGGTGGTGGTCGCACAGCAATAACCGTGGCGTCGAACCCTGCTCGACCGGGAATGAGGAGTCTCTGATGGTAATCACGAAGAAGCACCTGTCACGCCGAACGATGCTGCGGGGCCTCGGGGCGAGCATCGCGCTGCCGCTGCTCGACGGTATGGTGCCGGCGTACGCCGCCATCCGGAACACCGCGGCCCGGCCCGTCAAGCGGCTCGGCGCCGTCTACGTGCCGAACGGCATGAGCATGGCGCGCTGGCTGCCGCCCACCGAGGGCCACCTCGAGATGACCCCGGTCCTGTCGCCGCTGACCCCGGTGAAGGACCAGTTGCTGGTGCTGAGCGGCATGGCCAACAAGGAGGCCAAGCAGCGGCTGGACGAAGGGGACGGCGACCACTCGCGGTGCCAGGCGGCGTATCTGACGGGCGCCCACGCGGTGAAGGCGTCGGGGACGAACAGCACCCTGGAAGTGGGCGTGTCGATGGACCAGCTCGCGGCGCGCGAGCTGCGCGACGACACGCAGCTCGCCTCGCTGGAGCTGTCGCTGGAGGCCAACGAGCTGGTGGGGCAGTGCGAGGACGGCTACGGCTGCGCCTACAGCGCCACCATCGCCTGGCGCGACGCGAACACGCCGCTGCCCATGCAGACCAACCCGCGCGCGGTGTTCGAGCATCTGTTCGGCGCGGTCGACAGCACGGAGCCGGCCGCGCGGGCGCGGGCGTTGCGCAGGGACAGGAGCATCCTCGACTCGGTGAACGCGGAGATCTCCGACCTGCAGCGGCAGCTCGGCCGCGGCGACCGCTCGAAGCTCGCCGGGTACCTCGACTCGGTCCGCGACATCGAGCGGCGTATCCAGATCGCCGAGTCGCAGAGCGACCGCGCACTGCCGGAGGTGGAGCAGCCGGCGGGCATCCCCGCCGACTTCGAGGAGTACGCCAACCTGATGTTCGACCTCATGCTGGTCGCCTGGCAGGCGGACCTGACGCGGGTCTGCACGTTCCTGGTCGGTCGCGAGAAGAGCGTGCGCACGTACCCCGAAATCGGAGTTGCCGAGCCGCACCACCCGGTCTCACACCACCGGTTCCGGGAGGAGCAGTTGGTCAAGCTGGCCAAGATCAACACCTTCCACATGTCGATCTTCGGGCGCTTCCTGGAGAAGATGCGGGCGACGACGGACGGCGACGGGACGCTGCTCGATCAGTCGATGGTCATCTACGGGGCCGGAATGGGCAACAGCAACGCGCACGATCCGCTCGACTTGCCGATGGTGGTGGCCGGCTCCGGCGCCGGCACGCTCGAGGGCAACCGTCACGTGCGGCTGCCGGAAGGAACGCCGCTGGCCAACATGCACCTGACGCTGCTGGAGAAGATGGGCATGCCGGCGGAGCGTCTCGGCGACAGCACCGGCGAGTTGCCGATCCTGTCGGGCGTGTAGGAGGCTGCGCCGCAGACGCTGCGGACACGACGATGCCGGGCCCGCGACGGGGTTCCGGTTGCCGAATGTGTGGATTGGCGGGTGCGGGCGCTCGCGGCGATGTGTATGCGTCGAGGCTCGCACCGCGGGGTTCGGATTCGAAGGACGGACAAGACATGCGCATAACCATTCGACTCATGAGCGCCGCGGCCGTCGTTCTGCTGTCGTCCGCCATTGCCGTCGCGGCCCCGCCCGACCTGCGGGTGACCGACGCGGCCAGGAACCGGGACGCAGGAGCGGTTCGGGCGCTGATCGAGGCCGGGGCAGCGGTGGACGGCGTCCAGGCCGACGGCTTCACCGCGCTGCACTGGGCGGCGCAGTGGGATCGCGCGGACCTCGCCGACCTGCTGATCGGCGCGGGCGCGGACGTGGACGCGACCGACCGTTACGGAGTCACCCCGCTGGTACTGGCCTGCACCAACGCCAGCCCCGGAATGGTGAAACGGCTGCTCGACGCCGGCGCGAATCCGCACGGCGCCCAGGCGACGGGCGAGACGGTGCTGATGACCTGCGCGCGCGGCGGCATGCTCGAAGCGGTCACCCCGCTGCTCGACCGCGGCGCCGACGTGAACGCGAGCGAGGCGACGAACGGCCAGACCGCGTTGATGTGGGCCGCATGGGAGGGACATACCGACGTGGTCCGCACGTTGCTCGCTCACGGCGCCGAGGTGGATGCGCGCACGACCACGGGGTACACGGCGCTCGTGCTCGCCGCGCGGGAGGGCTATCGGGAGATCACCGAGGCGTTGCTGGAGGCGGGAGCGGACGTCAACGCCGCCGCAGTGGACGGCACCACGGCGCTGGGCGTCGCTACGGTCCGGCGGCATCTGGACCACGCGGAGTTCCTGCTGGACCAGGGCGCTGACCCGAACCTCGGGCCGGGCTTCTCGCCGCTGCACTGGGCGGCGGGGAAGTGGGACACGGAGCTGAACGATTTCTCCAACGGGGTCGCCGAAGGCAATCAGTGGAGTCCGTTCGGCGGGCTGCACGCGGAAGACCGGCTACGGATGGTGCGCGCTTTCCTCGAGCACGGCGCCGACCCGAACCGCCGGACCGCGCGGACCCCCGGGTTCCACATCCAGGTGAAGGGCCATCTGGGGAACATGCGCGGGGCGACGGCGTTCGCGATCGCGGCCAAGGCGAACGACCTGCCGGTGATGCGGGCGTTGCTCGACGCCGGCGCCGATCCCTTCATCCCCACCGTCGACGGGACGACGCCGCTCATGCACGCGGCCGGTGTCGGCCACGAGCCGGGCATCACCCGCTCGACCGAGACCGAAGCGCTCGACGCCGTCCACCTGATCGTGGAGATGGGCGGCGACGTGAACGCGGTGAACGACAAGGGCGACAGCGCCCTGCACGGTGCGGCCTGGAGGGAGCGCGCGGACTCGATCGTGCAGTTCCTGGTGGAACGCGGGGCCGACATCGACGCCAGGAACAACCGCCAGTGGACGCCGCTCGTCATCTCCGAGGGCATCCACACCGGCGGCAACTTCGCGAAGTCCGACACGACGGCCGCGCTGCTGCGCACGCTGGGCGCGGAGCCGAGCCCGCCGGACATCGTGCGGGAGCCGGACGCGCGGTAGTTGCGTGAGGTCGACCGCTGGCAGTGGCATCTGCTCGCGGTGAGGCTCGCCGGCGCGGCGGGCGCGGAGCATGCGGACCTCGTCAATCTGCGCCGCGCGGACACGACGCTGCGGGCCGAGATCCTGCGCACCGGACGCCATCATCTCGTCGACTTGGCCGACTTCGCCCGAATGATGGTCGCCCGTGCGCACGAGCGGAGCGACTCGAGCGAGCCGGACGCCCCATTACATCGCCCGCAACCGCAGACCGGGGTGAAGAAGGATAGGGCTTGCCCCGCTACCGCGCGCCCTGCGAGGTCGGCCGCGGCGGGGCGCTCGCACCCATCCGCTCGCGCAACAACGCCGCGGTCTCGTCGTGGGCCCGGAAATAGGGGCCCGCGACGACGCCGTCGGCGATCGTGACCGGCATGCGGCCCAGCTCGTCCGCGATATCGAGCCTCGCACCGCGGTCGATCAGGTACAGCGCGATGGAGTTCGCGCCGCGGTAGGCGGCGCCGTGCAGCGCCGTCTCGTTCCTGGCGTTGGTCGTGTTGACGTCCTCGCCGTGCTCGACCAGCAGGCGCACCGCCTCGAACGCCCCTTCCTCCGACGCCAGGATCTGCCCCTCGATGTAACCGATGCCGGCCGCGACGAGCAGAGGTGTCGTGCTTGCGTCGTTCCCGATCGCCGGATCGGCACCGTGATCGAGCAGCAGGCGCAGCAGCGCGTTGTCCGAGGCCTTGACCGCGAGGAAGAGCGGTGTCGCGCCGACGTGGCTCATGTAGGTGTAGTCGTAGGTGCCGTTCTTCGGAGGATCCGCGGACATCCGCGCGTCGACGTCGGCACCGTGGGCCAGCAGCAACTCGGCCAGTCCCAGGCTGTCCAGCAGGCCGGAGCGCACGGGACAGGGGAGGGCCGTCCGCTCGCAGTTGCGGGTTCGCACCAGGCCGTGGAGCGCGGTTCCACGCGGTCCGTCGGCGTTAAGGTCGGCCCCCTCCGCGACGAGCCACGCCGCCAGGTCGTAGTGGGCGTTCTCGATGGCCGTCGCGAGGACGCTCGATCCGAGGCGCGGCGGCAGGTCCTCGTTCCCATCTTCCTCCCCGCCACGCGGAATGGCGTCCATCGCGCTCTCATCGATGTTCGCACCGCCGTCCAGCAGCGCCCGGACCGTGTCCATGTCGCCGTTGCGCGCCGCGAACAGCAACGCGGTCATGCCCCGTGACGAACGGGCTGCCACGTCCGCGCCGGCGTCCAGCAGGACGCCGGCTGCCGCGGCGTTGCCTTCCGCCGCCGCCCACATCAGAGCGGTCTGTCCACGCCACGCCTCGGCGGTGTGGACGTCGGCGCCGTGAGTCAGCAGCAGGTGCAGCACCTCCGGGTCGCCGGTACGCGCGGCGGTCATCAGCGGCGTCTCGCCCTCCGGTGTCGCGAGGTTCGGGTCGGCGCCGGCGTCGAGCAGCCTCCCCACGATTCCGGGGCTTCCGTTGGTGCCGGCCAGCGACAGGGGAGTCACACCGTAGCGGTTCGCTGCGTTCGCATCGGCTCCCGCCCGAAGCAGGAGGCTGGCGATATCGGCTCGGTCTCCGCGGACTGCCCAGTGCAGGGCGGTCGTACCGTCGGCCTGGGGCGTGTCGACCGCGGTCCCCGCTTCCACGAGCGCGCGGGCGGCGGCGTAGTCACCGCTCCGCACCGCCTCGACCAGCCCCTCGTCAGGGGCCGCGACGGCGGGACCGGCCGACGAGAGCAGGAGGATCAGCAACCCGTAGAGGCAGATGACGCGCATGTCGATGCCCTCCGTTGTAACGGGGAAGCCGAACGACGGTGGCGGAACGAACAACCGCAGTATAGCGCCGCCAGACCCGTCGCAAGCAGCCCGCGGTGAACCCCGCGTGGCACCGAGAGCGACGAGGCGCCCGCCTGGCAAGGCGTTGAGAAGCGCGCATACTTGGCATACGCAACCGACGAACAACGCGGTCAGGCGGGATGCATCGCCGCTCGAATGCAGCAGGGACTCTCGCCACGGGCTGCAAGGCTCCGGGTTTCGGCCCCGCCCCCCACCGCGCCGGGAGTTTGCGCCGCAGAACTCACACCGTTGCGTTCTGCGGCGCAGACTCATAGACTACGGAAACTCGCTTCCACAGCTAGATTCGGGTCGACGGCGTTCAGGGCCTCGTGGGTCTCCCCCGACTCGTGGGGTCTCGCAGGAAGGGTGGGATGCACCGCAACCTGGTCGGGCCGCGTCGATCGCAGCTTGGGTTCTGGACCGCCAGGGCAATCTGCCTGAGCATCCTGGGCGCCTGCTGGCTCGCGATCCTGCCGTCGGGTGCGGACCTCCACGCCGCCAACCGGTTTCAGCCCGAAGCTGGCGCCCCACGGCAGGAGGCTCTCACTCGACAGGACGCTGGGGTAGGCCGTGACGATGCCGTACTCTCGCGCGAGCTGCTCGACCGTTACTGCGTGGCCTGCCACAACGAGCGCGTCGTGCGAGGCCGCGGCGGCGCGGCCTCGCCGCTCGCCGCTCAGCTCCGCGCGGTCGGGCTGACCCTGGACACGCTGGATCTGTCGAGCGTCGGCCGCGACGCGGAGACCTGGGAGAAGGTCGTCCGCAAGCTCCGGGCCGGGGCCATGCCGCCCGCCGGCCGTCCGCGCCCGAACACGAAGATGCGTGAGACGTTCCTGGTGCGGCTCGAAGCCGACCTGGATGCCGCGTGGGCCGAGCGGGCCGACCTTCCCAGGACCGCCGTCCTCCATCGACTCAACCGCGCCGAGTACGCCAACGCCATCCGGGATCTGCTGGCGCTGGACGTCGACGTCGCGTCCCTGCTGCCGTCGGACGACGCGAGCTACGGGTTCGACAACATCGCCGACGCCCTCGGCGTGTCGCCGCTGCTTCTGGAGCGATACCTCGGAGCGGCCCGGCGCATCAGCCGGCTCGCCGTCGGCAGCGCCGCAATCCGTCCGAGCATCGCGACCTATCTCGTGCCGACGGTGCTCACGCAGAACGACCATCTCGACGGCCTGCCGCTCGGCACGCGCGGCGGCATCGCCGTGCGGCACCAGTTTCCCCTCGACGGCGAGTACGTGTTCCAGGTGCGCCTTCTGCGGACGGTAATCGACACCATCCGGGGGTTGGGCGAGCCGCACCAGATCGAGATCAGTCTGGACGGCGAACGTGTCCGGCTCTTCACCATCGGAGGCGAGCGGCCGCGGGCGGACGCGTTCGAGCTGGCCGACGATGCCGATGAAGCGGCGCGGGAGGCCGCACGGCGGGCGGCGCGGGACGCGGCGCTGGCGTACTCGATGAACGCGGACGCGGCGCTCGAGGTGCGCCTGCCGGTCAAGGCGGGGTCTCGCACGGTCGCCGTGGCATTCCTCAGGAAGACGTCCGCCCAGGTCGCCACGATCCGCCAGCCGCTGCTGCGCAGCAACATCGATCCGGCCGACACGTCCGGCCCGCCGCACGTCCGGAGCGTGGCCATCGGCGGACCGTACGGCGCGACCGGACCCGGAGACACGCCGAGCCGCCAGCGCCTGTTCGTCTGCCGTCCGGCGCATGCGGCGGAAGAACTGGCGTGTGCGCGGCGGATCATGGCGACGGTCGCTCGCCGCGCCTATCGACGGCCGGTGACCGAGGCCGATCTGCAGGTGCTGCTCGGGTTCTACGAGACGGGCCGCGTGGACGGCACATTCGAAGAGGGCATCGGGCGTGCGTTGCAGCGCGTGCTCGTGAGTCCCGAGTTCCTGTTCCGCATCGAGGGCGACACGCCGGGAGACGCAGCCGGTCAGGTGCGGCCCCTCGACCACCTGGAGCTGGCCTCGCGCCTGTCGTTCTTTCTGTGGAGCAGCATTCCGGACGACGAGCTGCTCGACGCGGCCGAGGAAGGGCGTCTCAGGGAGCCGGACGTCCTCCACGGGCAGGTGCGCCGCATGCTGCGGGACCCGCGCTCGCGGGCGCTCGTCGACAACTTCGGCGGGCAGTGGCTCTATCTGCGCAATCTGGCCGGCACCGCGCCGGATCCCATCCAGTTTCCGGACTTCGACGACAACCTGCGGCAGGCGATGCAGCGGGAGACGGAGCTGTTCTTCGAGCGGGTGATCAGGGAGGACCGCAGCGCGCTGGAGTTCCTGACCTCGCGCACGACATTCCTCAACGAGCGGCTGGCCCGGCACTACGGGGTTCCCCGCGTCTACGGCAGTCACTTCCGGCCCGTGACGCTGACGGATCGGAACCGGGCCGGCGTGCTCGGGCATGCCAGCCTGTTGACGGCGACGTCCTACGCGAACCGGACCTCGCCGGTGACGCGCGGGAAGTGGATCCTGGAGAACATCATCGGCGCGCCGCCGCCGCCGCCGCCGCCGGACGTGCCGGAGCTGGAGGAGGAGACCGCCGACGGCCGGGTGCGGTCGATGCGCGAGCGCATGGAGCAGCACCGCAAGAACCCGAGCTGCGCCGTGTGCCACGCGCAGATGGACCCGCTGGGGCTCGCGCTGGAGAACTTCGACGCGATCGGCCGCTGGCGGGAACGCAGCGAGTCGGACGAGCCGGTGGACGCTTCCGGCGTCCTGCCGGACGGGACCCGGTTCGACGGGCCGCGGGGGCTGCGGACCGTGCTGGAGAACCGTGCGGAGGAGTTCGTCACGACGTTGACCGAGAAGCTGCTGACCTACGCCGTCGGCCGAGGCGTGGAGCTCGCCGATGCGCCCGTGGTCCGGCGGATCGTCCGCGACGCCGCCCGCGACGACTATCGTTTCTCGTCGCTGATCGCGGGTGTCGTCGACAGCAGGCCGTTTCGGATGCGGAGAGTACAGCCATGATCATCACGAAGAAGGCGTTGCCTCGGCGGACGGTGCTGCGGGGTATGGGAGCAGCGGTCGCGCTGCCGTTGCTCGACGCCATGGTGCCGGCGCTGACGGCCATGAGCCGCACGCCCGCGCACCCCGCGCGGCGGCTCGCCTTCATCTACATTCCGAACGGCGCCTACCACGCTGCGTGGACTCCGAAGGGCACGGGCCGCGACTTCGAGTGGTCGCCATCCTTGCAGACGCTCGCGCCGTTCCGCGAACAGGTGGTCGTGGTGACCAACCTGGCCCATCGGCAGCTCGAGTCGCTCGGCGACGGCGGGGGAGACCATTCCCGGGCGAGCGCGGGGTGGCTGAGCGGCGTGCACGCCAAGCGGACCGAGGGGGCCGACGTCGAGGTGGGCACCACCGCGGATCAGATCGCGGCCCGCGAGATCGGCGCGGCGACGCCCCTCGCGTCCCTCGAGCTCGCCCTCGACGCGGCGGACATCGTCGGCCACTGCGACGCCGGCTACAGTTGCGCCTACATGAACACCATCTCGTGGCGGACGCCGACCACGCCCAATCCGATGGAGCGCAACCCGCGCGCGGTGTTCGAGCGCCTGTTCGGCGACGGCGACAGCAGCGCCGACCGGCTGCGCGAGATGGAGATGGATCGCAGCCTGCTCGACTCTGTCACGCAGGAGATCGGGCGGCTGCACACCGATCTCGGCGCGCAGGACAAGCGGCGGATGGACGAGTACCTGGAAGCGATTCGGGAGACCGAGCGGCGCATCCGCAAGACCGAGCAGTACAACCGCGCGCAGGATCTCCCGGTTCCGGATCGGCCCATTGGCGTGCCGGAGGACTTCGAGACGCACGCCGGGCTGATGATCGACTTGCAGGTGCTGGCCTACCAGGCCGATCTCACGCGCGTGATCACGTTCGCTTTCGGCCGCGAGGCCAGTTACCGGACCTTCCCGGCCATCGGCATCAACGATCCGCACCACGCCCTGTCGCACCACCAGAACGACGACGAGAAGCTCGCCAGGCTGGGCAAGGTCAACGCGCACCACGTCGCCACCTTCGCCTCGTACCTGGAGAAGCTGCAGGGTACGCCGGACGGGGACGGCACGCTGCTCGACCACACGCTGCTCCTCTACGGAAGCGGCATGAGCGACGGCAACCTGCACAACCACTCGCCGCTGCCGATCGTGCTGGCCGGCGGCGCAGCCGGCCGGTTCAAGGGCGGCCGGCACCTGCGCACGAGGCCCGAGACCCCGATGACGAACCTGCTGCTGAGCATGCTCGACCTGGCCGGAGTGCGGCCCGAGCGCCTCGGCGACAGCACCGGGCGGCTGACCGGTCTCTGATCGGGAGTCGTGTCGGATCTCCGGTTCGCCCTTCGCGGCCTCGTGCGCCGACCGCTCGCCGCGGCGGTCGCGATCGCCACGCTGAGTCTCGGCCTCGCGTCCGTGACGGTGCTGTTCGCAGTGACCGACGCGGTGATGCTGCAGCCGATCGGCGACGACGACTCCCGGCTGGTTCGGATCTGGAAGGACGACATCGAACGGGGCGGCGGACTCCTGTTTCCGATCTCGTATCCCGAGTACCTGGTGTGGAAGGAAGCGGGCACGAGCTTCGACGGGCTCGCGGCCATCAACTATGCCGACGGCGCGACGACCGCCGTCCTGGTCGATGACGAGCCGGTCACGGCCAACCGGGTGCTGGCCTCAGCCGAGCTGCTGGACGTGGTCGGCGCGCGTGCGGCTTACGGGTGCCTCCTTGAAGCCGCCGACGACGTCGAGGGCGCCGAGCTCGTCGCCGTCGTCAGCCACCGCTTCTGGCGACGGGTGAGCGGCGATCCCGCATTCGTCGGCCAGCGCCTCAGCTTCCCCGGGGACGCCCCTTTCACGATTGTCGGGGTTCTACAGCCCGACGTGTCCTACCCGGTCGATGCCGACATCTGGCTCCCATTGGTTCCCGCGTTCACACGCGACCCCGACGAGGTCCTGGACAGCCCGCGGACCCGTCAGTTCCACGTCGTGGGACGACTCTCGCCGGGAACCTCCAGCGGCCAGGCGCGGTCGGAGCTGGCCGTCATCCACGGGCGTCTGAGCGAGGCGTATCCGGATGACTATCCGCGGATGCCGATCGTGGTAACGCCGCTGGTCGACACGGTCGTCGGCCACGTGCGGCCCACCCTTGTGCTGCTGCTGTCCGGCGCCGCGCTCGTGTTTCTCGTGGCGGGAGCCAACGTCGCCATCCTGCTGCTCATGCGGGCCGAGTCGCGCCGCGTCGAGATGGCCGTGCGGTCGGCGCTGGGGGCGACTCGCGGGCAACTCCTGAGACAGACCGTGATCAAGGCAGCGGTGCTCGGCGCGGCGGGCGTGGGCGGGGCGCTGATGCTGAGCCGCGGACTGCTCACTCTCACGAGCGTCATCGATCCGGGTCAGGCGCCGCGCATCGACGAGACGTCGCTCAGTCCGCAGGTAGTGGCGTTCACCTTCGCCACGATGCTCGCGTGGGTGCTGGCGCTCGGCACCGCTCCGGCGTGGCGGACGCGCATGACGAGTCTGCGCGGCTTTCTCACGCAGCGCTCCGCCGAGGTACCCCGCGGGACGGGTCGCCGGCTCCAGGTGCTGGCCGCCGCCCAGATCGCGTTCGCGGTGGTGGTCCTCGTCTCGGCCGGACTGTTGACCCGGTCGCTCTGGCAGTTGCAGTCGATCGACCGCGGACTCGATTCCGACGGTGTCGTGACCACGCGCATACTCCTGCCGTGGCAACGCTACGGCACGCCGGACGAAATCCGAGCGTTCTACGACCGCGCGGTCGTAGCGATAGAACGGCTTCCCGGCGTGCTCTCGGCGGTCCCGTTTCACCTGCCCCCGGGCACGGGAACGACCGGTCTCAGCTCGCCGTTTCAGTTCGAGGGCCAGACGCAGAACGAGGCGGCGACGAACGAGTGGGCCAATTGGGACATCGCGACGCCGCGGTACTTCGAGACGCTGGGGATCCCGATCGTGAGCGGGCGGGCCTTTGCGCGCACCGACACCGCCGCTGCGCAACCGGTGGCGATCGTGAGCGAGAGCGCCGCCGCGCGCTACTGGCCCGGCGCGGAGCCGATAGGCAAACGCGTGCGGATCAGCCCGCGATTCGAGTGGGCGACGGTGGTGGGTATCGCGGCCGACCTGCGTTACCGCGAGCTCACCAACCACTGGATGACGGTCTACTATCCGGCTCCGCAGTCGTTCCACTTCCAGCCCGGCAGCCTTGCGATCCGCACCGGGCGGCCGGCCTCGACATTGTCGTCCGCCGTCCGCGACACGATTCAGGCGATCGAGCCGGCGATACCGATAGACGCGCTGACGCCGATGGACGAGCTGCTCGCCGCGGAGCTCGCTCGCCCGCGGCTCGCGGTGCGGATCTCGATCGCCTTCGCGCTGGTGACGCTCGCGCTGATCCTGGTGGGTCTGTTCGGAACCGTGTCGTTCGACGCGCGGCAGCGACGGGCGGAGATGGCGATCCGCTCGGCGCTGGGGGCGAGCCCGCACGCGTTGCGGCGCCTGGTCGCGGGACGCGGGCTGCGGATCGCGGCGGCGGGACTGGTCGCGGGCCTCGCCGCGACCGCCCTGGGAGCGCGCGCCCTGGCCGCGGTGTTGTTCGGCGTCGCCCCCCTCGATCCGGTCACGCTAGCGACGGTCTCCGGCGGGCTGGCGCTCCTCGCCGTGCTGGCCTGCTGGATTCCCGCCCGACGGGCGGCGTCCGCCGACCCGGCGGAGATGCTCCGAAGAGGCGAGTGAATCTTCAGGGGCACCGTCGCCACACCTCGCCTCTGCAACGCGTCAGTTTCGCCGAGGCGCGGCAGCGTACCTTGCAGGACTGTCCTCGTCAGTGGACGATACGTGCTTCTCCATAGCGGAAGAGTCGCCCGCGCGCCGCCAGAAACAGCGTTGCTCCCGGTCGCATGAGGGGGCGTAGTTGTCGGCGACGAAGGAGTAGAACTCGAGGGCGAAGTCGTTGAAGCGCGTGCTGTAGGTCCGCTGCCACACCTTCTGCGGCATGGCGAAGCGCTGCCCGTCGCTGGCCGACGTCGTGCCGTCGCCCCAATGGCCGGCGGCGTCGAGGCGGGGGATGCCATGGACGATGGCGGCGAGCGCGGCGCGCTGGTTCTCCTCGACGAGACGCCAGTCACTGACGTTCTTGAGCCTTCGGTAGGCGATGTCGGGGGGCGACCTTCTCCATGGTGTAGAGGCCGAGGTTTACAGCCGTGGGCGAGGATCGCGGCCAGCAGCGCGCAGACCTTCCGGGGTCGACCCGCTCGGCCGGCTGCTGGAAGTGGACGCTGAACCCGAGGTCGTTCTCGACCTCGATGAGCAGGTCGGCCAGCCGGATCGTGCGGTTGCGCGCGTCCAGCCAACGGTGCAGCTCGGCGAGGCGGTCCGATTGCGCCGGGTCGGGCGGCTCGGCCGGGTCCGTCTTGAGCCGCCACCCATCGTCGTCGAACGTGACCTGCCGGTTGTCAGCGATACCTTCCAGGAAGCGGTCGAACACATCCGACAGGCGAGCTTTCAGCTGCTCGACCGCCGCGTCGAGATCGACGGGGAATCCGGTCCGCGCCCAGAACGCGTCGCGGACCTGCTCCAGGCGAATACGGCTGGTCGTCGCCGACGGCGACCAGCTCGTCGAGGCGGTCGCGCATCGGCGGCGACAGCCGCTCCGCCATGCGTTGCGTCAGCAGGGCGCGGGCCTTGTGCCGGGCCGCCCCCACCACACGGCGCAGCACCGAGTCGGCCGGCGCGAGAACGTGTTCGTCGCGGAGCCAACCCCGCGCCCGCGCCCGCAGGGGCGCCGTGCGGTCGAGCCGCAGCGCTTCGTCTTCGAGGAACCGCGCCAGCCGTTCGCCGACGGCGGTGTCGAACGTGCTCAGACGCAGGCACTCACCGATGCGCTCCTGATGATCGGAGACCGTCTGCTGCCGGCGCTCGTAGGCGTGGATCGTCTCGGCGTCGGCCCCCAGCTGCAGGGCCGCGAACCTCAGGATCTCGTCGACACCCGCTCTTGAACGCCTCTCCTCGACGGCCCGGCCGGCCCGCCTGTCCGAAGTGCGCCCTGCAGCACCGCTGTCGGTTGTGGCGCGGCGCATTCTCTGCGGCGCATTCTCTCTTGACACCCCCCCATAGTTGTGGGTAGATTAGCTTTCCGGTGCCGCGCCCAGGTTCTGTGGAGGGGGGACCGGCACTTAGGGGGGTTTACTCGTGCCTAGAATCTTCGGAGCGAAACACCTGCTGGTCGCAGCAGCTACGGTCGCCGTACTCCTTTTCATGGAAGTTGGTGCCGTTGGACAAGAAGTTGGTGCCGTTGAACACAGTGTGTCGGCGCTGCCGTCGACTCAGCAGGGGCCGGGATATAACCCGACGACCCCAGCAAGAGTTGAGCTGGGAAGGCTGCTGTTCTGGGACCCGCTTTTGTCGGGACCCCAAGACGTAGCCTGCGCGACGTGCCATCATCCCCAAAACGCCTATGCGGAGGACCGCGACCTGTCGCTCGGCGTGAAGGGCATCGGCCGGGGCCGCTTCCGGCGTGACGGAATTCTCGTCAAACGCAATAGTCCGACGGTTCTGAACGTTGCTTTCAACGGCATCGATGAATCGGGCCGCTACGACCCGGCGACTGCGCCGGCGTTCTGGGACAATCGCATCAGGAGCCTCGAATCGCAGGCGCTCGAACCGCTCAAGTCGTTTGAGGAAATGCGAGGGGACACCTACCCGGAGGATGAGGCTGTCGCGAGAGTGGTGGCGAAGCTCCAGGCCAACGCCGAGTACCCGAGCCTGTTCGCCGGGGCCTTCGGCGGTGAACAGCCGGTCACCGCGGAAAACCTGGGCAGGGCGATAGCGGCGTTCATGCGGTCGCTGCTGGCCAACAACGCGCCGTTCGACCGCTACATGCGCGGCGACCGTAGCGCCATGACGCGGGAACAGGTCAGAGGAATGCAGCGCTTCGAGGAGATCGGGTGCATCAGGTGCCACAACGGGCCCATGTTCTCCGATTACAAGCTGCATGTCATGGGCGTGCCCGACAACCCCGCTCTTGCATCAGGTGCCACAACGCCCGCCTCCGACGGAGGCGCGCAGCACCCTCCTTGCCCGGCAGCTCCTCAGGAGCCGCGTACTGCAGCGTCCCGAGCAGCGTGCGACAGCTATGCGTTTCGCACGGCGTCGCTGCGAAACCTCGAATTGACCTTCCCATACGGGCACAATGGCATGTTCAGGACGCTGAACGCCGTCGTGGGGTTCTATGAATCCACCATCGCCGGGGAGTCCCGGAACCCGAACGTCAGCTACGAGGAGCTCGATCCGCTGCTTCGCCAGTTGCAGAACGTGGACGAAGAAGACGTGGATCTGATCGAGTTTTTAATTGCTCTGAGCGATGGGTCGTTCGACCGCACGATTCCTGAGCGCGTACCGAGCGGCCTGCCCGTCGGCGGAAACATTCGATAGAGCAGAGTACGCGCCATCGTGGTCTGCTACCGGCTTGTCGACACCCAATTGGAGGACTCACATGAAACCGATTTCTCTGTTTGCACTCGGCGTGATGGCGGTTGCGATGAGCGCGCCGGCGCAGGCGCAGGTCTATGAGGAGCGCCGGACCCATACGGTAACAGACCCCATCGAAAAGCCGTTGCTCGCCGCTCCGAACGCGGCTATGGCCAGGAACGCCACGGTCGTCAAGTGGATTCGGAATCCGGCGAAGAGTCCGGAGGATGACGTCACGGCTGCCGACTTTACGTTTGAAGTTTTGAGGCCCGGCCCCGGCCGTATGGTCTGCTACGACCTGACCGGCTGGCCTGGAGAGCGGCCGTGGTCGGTGGAGTGCACCAGCAGCGACGCCAACATGGCGCGCATCGCGCAGAATCGAGCGTTCGCGGAGATGGGGGCCAAGGCCCAGCCACTGCTGGCAACGGCCAGTGGAGGCAGGCCCGCCGGGCGTCCTGTCTTGTCGAGCAGCGGCACCGGAGGGATTAGGGATCTGGTTGTGGCCGCCGGGAAAGACGGAACGCGTGAGCTGCCCGAAGTCGGGACCATTTGGTATAACCTCCGGGGCGACAGCCAGGACACCGCCATCTGGCACACGTTTATCGCCATGCCGAACTTCATGGCGGACGAAGTCGGACTGCCGAATGTTCGCGACGCGGGCGGCGCCTGGCTGATGTTTGAGGGCACGCCGGACGCCCACATCATGATAAGTGGCCGATAACCGGCAGAGAGTTTCTCGGCCTCGGGGTTTTCGGCCACGAATCGGGGGGGGGGGTGTGTGACACCTTCCCCCCATTTCCCGCAGGTTGCGAATGACTTCCCTTTGCGTGAGCTCTATGAAATACCTACTGACAGGTCTTCTTGCCTCCGCTCTTCTTGCCTCCGCCACGATGTTTGCAACGCAGAGCAGACAGACTTTCTCAGGCACGATCACCGATGAGGAGTGCCCCAGCGCCGATCATTCCGGAATGCGGATGGGGTCGACCGACGCTGCCTGCACCATCGCTTGCGTCGAGGACCACACCGTCCCGTTCGTTTTGTTTGACGGCGAAGCAACCTATCTGTTGAGCGACCAGGACAAATCAAGAGAGTTTGCCGGAAAGAAGGTAGCAGTCGTCGGCACGCTGGACTCCGAGACCCAGACGATCCAGGTCACTTCAATGGCCGCGGCCAACTGACCTATCGATCCTCCCGGCATCCACACGGTTTTCGAATATTTCCTCATCCGAGCCTCTTGCGAACCCTGCGAACTGGCCTAATTTCCCCCTCCGGGTGCTTGGGCAGGCGCTGCGGCGTGCCGGGGTTCCTCCAGTTTCTGTTGTTGCGCCTCGGTGGTTGCGATGCTCGTCGCGCTGGCCTGCGGCGGCGCATCGGCGGCGGGTGCGTTCCGCAGCCGGGGCATCGAGCTGATCACCGGCACCGGCCGGGCCTCTCCCGTGACACGGCGTCTGCGGGCAAGCCTGGTGGCGGGGCAGATCGCGCTGGCCATCGTGCTCCTCGCCGGCGCAGGACTGCTCGCGCGCAGCGTCGGCGCAGTTGCTGGACGAGGATGGCGGGTACGACGCAGGCCGGGTCGTCACCGCCCGACTGATGTTGGACGACATCCCGTTTCCGGACGACAGCGCGCTCGTGGACTTCGTGAATCGGTTGTTGGGCGAGGTGCGGGCGCTGCCCACGGTGACCGCGGCGGGGGTAGGCAGCATGCTGCCACCCGCCGACGCCCCAATCTCGATCAATCTCGCCGCCAAGCGATGCTTGGGCTTCTGCTATTCGGTGCCGCCCAGCGAGCGCAGCAGGTTCGCCGTCGGCGTCTGTCCCCGGCTGGCCGCCCAGGCCGCGTAGGCCTCTCGATAGCGTCCGAGCGCGGCGCCGCCGATGGCCGATCCGTCGGGGGCCTCGGGCGGCGCGAGCGCAACCGCCAGCGGCGTCTGTCCCATCCGGTTGCGCGCGTTCACGAGCGCGCCGCGCTCGGCGAGGAGCCGGATGACGCTGTCGAACTTGGTGCCCGCCGCCACGTGCAGGGCGGTGTCTCCGGACAGACTGGCGGCGTTCGGATCCACGCCCAGATCGAACGCAGACCTGACCGTTTCCAGAATCTGCTCTTCCGCGAGCCGGAGTCGAAGCAGCCCTGTGTTTTTCCCACCTGCCGCGACCATGGCCGCCGTCCGGCCGTCCTGCAGCGGCAGCGACGTGTCGGCGCCGCCCGCCGCCAGGAGTTGCATGATCCGGGTATCGGATCGCCGGGCGGCCACCACGAACGGCGTCGCGCCGATCAGGAACTTGTCGAAGGCGAACGCACCCCGGTCGTGCTTGAGGAACGAGCCCCGCGTGAGCCGCACGTCCGGATTGGCGCCGTGGGCCAGAAGCGTCTCCACCAGCACGCTATCGCCGCGCAGCGCGGCCCAATGCAGCGCTGCCTGCCCGGCACCGGCGGCGTCGGGGTCCGCGCCCCTCTCCAGCAGCACCTCGGCGACCTCGTGGAAGCCGTGCTGGGCCGCGACGACCAGCGGGGTAGTGCCGATTGCGGCCGTGTCGTCGACGGGCGCGCCTGCGGCCAGCAGGAGCTCGGCCGCGGCCGCGGCCCCGTGCCGCGCGGCGAACAGCAGCGACGTGAAGCCCCCCTGCTCGATCCACACGGTGCCCTCGGTCTTGCCGAGACTCTTCTGGCAGCACAGCAGAACATGCCGGCGCGATGACTTCGTCCGGGCGTGCGGATCCGCTCCGACTTCCAGCAGGACCCGCGCGACCTGCGGATGCCGCCGCGCAACGGCCCACATGAGCGCGGTCTGTCCCTGTGCGCCTTCCCTCGCGTCCATGTCGGCGCCGTGGGCGAGCAGCGCCCGTACCGCGGCGACGTTGCCCTGGCGGGCGGCGATCATCAGCGGTGTGCCGCCGGTGTTCGGCGCGATGTCCGGGTCGGCGCGCGCCTCCAGCAATTTCGAAACCATTTCCGCGCTTCCGCCCGTCGTCGCGACCCAGAGCGGGGTGACGCCCAGATCGTTCGTCGCGTCCACGTCCGCGCCGGCCCGGATCAGCAGATCCGCCGCATCGAGATCGTTCAGGTGGGCGGCCCAGTGGAGGACGGTGGCGCCGTCGCCCTGCCGCGCATCCACGTCGGCGCCCCGCCCGAGGAGCGCGCGCAACGCGGGCGCATCGCCGTCCTTGACGGCCTGAATCAACTGGACGTCGGCGGCGCGCGCTGCCGTCGCAAAACTCGCGACGAGCGTCGCAACAAGCACCAGCAGGCCGACCGACCGACCGCAAGGCCGTTTCGTCGAGATGCGCATGTTCGTGCCCCCCTGTACCGCGACTCGACGCGTAGCGACCGGGAAACCCGGCAGTTCGCCGAGTCTAACACGGGCGCTGCGTGGGGCCTGCCATCGAAAAAGGCTGCGCTTCCCTTGGAGTGCGATGCTATTATGCGGACTGGCTATCTGCAGGGAGGCGAAGACATGTCGCGCTGGCGCTCCGTTGGCGGGCTGATGGCGGCGGCGTGGTTCGCTCTTCTTTCCCCGCTCGGAGCAAACCAGACGGCTTCCTCGCGGCCGCAGGTTTCACCGGTGGAACCCTCTCCGCTGCGTCCCGTACTGAACCGCTACTGCGTCGGTTGCCACAATGACCGGCTACTGACCGCGGACCTTTCCTTGGAGGCGATGGACGCGGTCCACGTCGCCGGAGGCGCGGAGGTGTGGGAGGAGGTCATCCGCAAGCTCCGCAGCGGCGCGATGCCGCCGCCGGGCCGGCCGCGGCCCGACGCGACTGTCGTGGAGGACGTGCTCGCGTGGCTCGAGACGGAGCTGGACGGCGCCGCCGCGCTCGATCCCGACCCGGGCCGGACGGACAGCGTGCACCGGCTCAATCGCGCCGAATATCGGAACGCGATTCGCGATCTGCTGGCGCTGGACGTCGACGTGACGTCGCTGCTGCCGGCCGACAGCGCGGACGAGCACGGTTTCGACAACATCGCCAGCATGCTGTCGGTCTCGCCGACCCTGCTGGACCGGTATCTGTCGGCGGCGCGGAGGCTGAGCCGGCTGGCGGTCGGACTTCCGCCGGGCGCCCCCACCACCGAGGAATACCGGGTTCGGCTCGATCAGGACGAGTATCTGGGCGAGGACCTGCCGTTCGGCTCGCGCGGTGGCGCCGCCATTCGCCATCTTTTTCCGGTCGATGGCGAGTACGTCATCGACGTCCGGTTGTACCGTCAGTTGTTCGACGTGGTCGTCGGGCTCGGGTCGCCGCACGAGGTGGAGATCCGGGTGGATGGCGAGCGGATTCTGTCTTCGGTCGTCGGCGGCGAAGAGACCGGCGGCGCCCCGCCGGCCGGATTCGTCGGCGACATCTTCGGAAGTCCGGCGTGGGAGGAGTACGCGCGGAACGCCGACGCGGCTCTCGAAGTGCGGTTCCCGGCGAAGGCCGGCTGGCGTCTGGTGACCGTTTCGTTCCTGGGACGTCCGACCGAGGTCGAGGACGGCGTTCCCCACCCGCCGCGCTACCCCGAACGTGACGAGTCGCTCGAGAGCAACCCGTGGGTGCACACCGTCGCCATCCGTGGCCCATACGGCGTGTCGGGCCCGGGAGACACCCCGAGCCGTCGCAAGATCTTCTCTTGCCGCCCGGCCGAGCTGCGCGAGGAGGAGCCCTGCGCCGAGCGGATTCTCACGGCGCTCGCCGGCGAGGCGTATCGCCGGCCCGCGACGGAACGCGAGGTGCGGACGCTCCTGCGGTTCTACGAGGAGGGTCGCCGCGACGGCGCGTTCGATGACGGTATCCAGTTCGCGCTGGAGCGGCTCCTGACCGACCCGAAGTTCCTGTTCCGCATTGAGAGGGAGCCGGTCGACCTCGCCCCGGGGACGGTGTATGCCGTCAGCGATCTCGAGCTCGCATCGCGCCTCTCGTTCTTCCTGTGGAGCAGCATTCCCGACGCCGAGCTGCTCGCCGCGGCGGCCCGCGGCGAACTCGGCGCTCCCGACCAGCTCGAACAGCAGGTGCGGCGCATGCTTGCCGACGACCGCTCGCAGGCTCTGGCAGACAACTTCGTCGGCCAGTGGCTGCTGTTGCGCAACCTGTCGAGCGCGGCGCCGGACCCGAATGCCTTTCCCGGTTTCGACGAGAACCTGCGCGAGGCATTCGAGCGGGAGACCAGGTTGTTCGTCGAGAGCATGTTCCGGGAAGACCGGAGCGTGGTCGACCTCCTGCGCGCGAACTACACGTTCCTGAACGAGAGGCTGGCGCGGCACTACGGCGTCCCGAACGTGTACGGCAGCCACTTCCGGCGCGTGACTTTCGGCGACGACGAGCCTCGCGGCGGGTTGCTCGGCCAGGGGAGCTTTCTGACGGTGACGTCGTATCCGAATCGAACGTCTCCGGTGCTGAGGGGCCGCTGGGTCCTCGAGAGCCTCCTGGGCACGCCGCCGCCCTCGCCGCCGGCGGACGTGCCGGGCCTCCCGGACCGGGGCGAAGGCGGCCGGCCCGCGTCGGTCCGCGAGCGGCTGGAACGGCATCGCGAGAGCCCCGCGTGCGCCACCTGTCACGCACCGATGGATCCCTTGGGGTTCGCGCTGGAGAACTTCGATGCGGTGGGCGGCTGGCGCGACGCCGAGGCCGGAACGCCCGTGGACAGCTCGGCCGTACTGCCCGACGGAACGCGATTTCGGGGCCCGGCCGGACTCCGCGCGTTCCTGGTGGCTCAGCGCCGCCAGTTCGTCGAAGCGATGACCGAGAAGCTGCTGGCGTATGCCTTGGGCCGCCGGCTCGAGTACTACGATCGTCCGACGGTGCGCGGCATCGTGCGGGAAGCCGCGGCGGGCGACCATCGCCTGTCCGATATCGTTCTGGGCATCGTCCGGAGCCCGGCGTTCCAGATGCGGCGCGCGGCCCCGGATCCTTCACCGACACGGTCGGCGGCCGCGGCCAACCCCTGAGGGATGCCGGCCGCCATGCAGACCTTCGTTCAACCGGCGCGGAACGCGGTGCAACCGAAGCGGAGAGCCCGACCATGATGATCACGAAGACGGCGTTGCCGCGGCGTACGTTCCTGCGCGGCGCGGGTGCCGCGGTGGCGTTGCCCCTGCTGGACGCGATGGTGCCGGCGCTCACCACGTTCGCGAAGACGCCGGCGGCGCCGGTCCGGCGGCTGGGCGTGGTCTACGTGCCCAACGGCATGACCATGCCCGCCTGGACCCCGCCCGCCGCGGGGCCGCTCGACCTCTCGCCGGTACTCCAGCCCTTGGCGCCCTTCAAGGACCGCATGCTCGTGTTCTCGGGGCTGGACGGCGTGCAGAACCGCGGCGGCACCCATACGACCGCGGCGACGCGGTTCCTGACCGGTGTGGTGGGGAAGCGGACCGCCCAGGGGATCGAGGCGGGCACGTCGATCGACCAGATCGCGGCCCGGCAGTTCGGTCAACATACACAGTTGGCCTCCCTCGAGCTCGCGCTCGACCGCCTCGACCTCGTCGGCACCTGCGACAACACCACGTGCGCCTTCATCAACTCGCTCTCGTGGACCAGCCCGACGACGCAGGCGCCGGCCGAGGACAACCCCCGCGTGGTGTTCGAGCGGCTGTTCGGCGACAGCGGGACCACCGACCCAGCCGAGCGCAAGGTGCAACTGAGGCGGAGCCGCAGCATTCTCGACTCGCTGCTCGAGTCGCTCTCGGACCTGGAGCAGGAGCTCGGCTCCGGCGACCGCTCGCGGCTCGACGAGTACCTGACGGCCGTGCGCGACGTGGAGCGGCGCATCCAGAACGCCGAGGCGCAGAGCGCGATGGATCTGCCGCTGGTGGAGCAGCCCGGCGGCATCCCGGCAGACTACGAAGATTACTGCGCGCTGATGTGCGACCTGCAGGTGCTCGCCTACCAGTGCGATCTGACCCGGGTCGCGACGTTCATGCTGGGCCGCGAGTACAGCGGGCGGACGTACCCGCAGATCGGCATCGCCGAGGCCCACCATCCGCTGTCGCATCACCAGGACGATGCCGAGAAGATGGCGCTGCTCGCGAAGCTGAACACGTACCACGCCTCGCTGTTCGCGTCGTACCTGGAGAAGCTGCACCGGACGGCCGACGGCGACGGGTCGCTGCTGGACCAGACGCTGCTCCTGTACGGGGCGGGGATGGCTGACGGCAACACCCACGACTCGCAGAATCTGCCGCTGATGCTGATCGGATCGCGGGAGCCGTTCCGCATCCGGGGCGGGCGTCATCTGCGGTACGAGCACGAGCCGGCGGCGTCGCTGCTGGTCACCGTGCTTGACAAGCTCGGCGTGCCCGTCGAGCGGATTGCCAACAGCGGCGACCCGCTCGATCTCGATGCGCCCCTGTATCCGCTCGCGGGGATCTGAACAAGGCAGAGCACGGCAGCAAGACCGGGTCAGGCTGGGACGAACTGCCGGCGGATTGGCTGCCGGCCTCCGCCAGGCCGACGGTCAGGGTTGGGCTCTCGTGGAGGCGACGCTCACCTCGTCTCCACGTTCAGCAGTCGAAACGCCGGTGTGCCGAACGTCTCCCGGAACGTCTCGACCGCGAGCCTCCCGTCCGGATCCAGGTGAAGCCTGGCCGCCACGACCAGCACGCCGTCGCCTCTGCCGTTGTGGTCGAGCTGGAGCTCGATCATGCCGAAGGGATATTCACGGCTCCGAGACCGACCCACCGACTCGTCGAAACCGAGGTGACGCACGGTGAACACCCGGACCACGCGCCCGCTCCGGGTCGGCGTGGAACGCGCCAGAGCGATGTCATAGCCCAGACTGTTGATGATGATCCGACCCTTCTGCGACCGAAGGAACGCATCCTCGAGCCGTCGCGGACCTCCGCCGGCCAGGATCTCCAGGAACTCGATGAACTCCTCGTCGCTCGTGTACTCGTCGACCTGAATGCTGAAGAAGTTGCTGCCGGCGTTGCCGAAGGTGCCGGTGTTCGCGATGCGCCCCTCGAAGCGCTCGGGCC
Source organism: Vicinamibacterales bacterium (assembly GCA_958296065.1). Lineage (GTDB taxonomy): Bacteria > Acidobacteriota > Vicinamibacteria > Vicinamibacterales > UBA8438 > WTFV01. Next base: position 27,902 of record CATQHX010000043.1, read on the forward strand.
CGGAGGCCTGCCCCCGGGCGAGAACCGGAGGGGTGCAGAAGATCAGGGCGCCGGCGAGCAGCACGCCCACGACGGAGGAGCAACGCCGTTCACCCGGGATGCATCGCTGCTCGAATGCGGCGGGTCTGTGGCCAGGTGCTGACTTCCTTCCGCACATCAAGACCTCCCGGGACCCAAGCGAACGACGGGCCGCACCCCGGCTGAAGGTGCGACCCGCTCCCGAACAGACCTCCAAGGACTCAGAACTCGAAGGTCGCACTGAACCGCGCGATCCGCGGCGGAATGTTCTCCAGCACGTTGCCGAACGACGGGCCCGAGACCTGCGATATGCGCAGGATGTCGTTCGCGTTGAGCAGGTTGAACACCTCGGCCGCGACCTGGAAGCGGCCCGGACCGACATCGATGAACTTCGACACACGGACGTTCCAGACGTGCTGGGCGGTGAGCTTCGACGCGCCGTACGGCTCCACCCGGATGGTCTGGGTGCCCTGGTTGCGGAAGTGGAACAGCCCGTCGGGGTCGTTCCGCAGGAACCGCGCGGTCCGCTGTATCGGGAAGCCGCTCAGGCCCTGATAGAACAGGCCCACCTGGACGGCCCCCGGGAACATGTAGCTGCCGTGCGCCTTGAGGCCCCACTCCCAGGTCTCGTCGAGCCCGTGGAGGGCTACCTGCGGGGGGACGAAGTCGGTGAGGCTGGCGTTGGGGAGCCAGCGATGGTTCTGCGTGCCGATGAACGACACGAGACCCTGCCACCCGTCCCGCAACCGTCTCTCGAGCGTGAACTCGTAGCTGTGGTACGAGTCCGGCTCGGGATAGTTGATCCGCTGGTTCCCGACGAACTCGGCGCCCCGGTATTCGTCGCCGTAGTCGGCGAAGTGGATCATGTTGCCCGTGTCGTCGGTGGTGTCCAGAATCCCGTCAGGCCCCGGATCCCGGCGGCTCACCGGCATGGTGTAGGCGCTGAGCGGGCGCAGGATGTTCGGGCCGCCCTGCGTCCCGGAGGCCGTCGATCCCCGCGTGTCGAACAGGCCGGCCTCGCGCTTGTAGACGTACACGGCGCGGGCGGCCACCGAGGGCATCAGCTCGTGCTGGACGCCGAACGACAGCTCCTGCGTGTTGGACTGGTAGAGCTCGCGGCCGTATTGCGGATCGTTCGGCAGGATGGAGTTGGCGGCCCCGGTGATGCTGACGAAGTCGGGGCCGTTGAGGCTTAGGTCCACCTCTCCCGGCGTGTAGGTGTTGTCGGGGATCGAGTCGTTCCAGACGTACGTCGCCGAGGCGATCGCGTTGAGGTTGTACGTCGAGGCGAAGCTGTCGCCGAGCGACTGCTGGAAGTAGTTGTACGCGCCCCGGATCACGGTCCTGCCGTCGCCGCGGAGGTCGTAGGCGAGCCCGATGCGCGGGGCGAGGCCCTTCCAGTCCACCACGTCCAGCCGGTCGACCTGCCCGGTGAAGAAGATCCCGAAGTCGTCGGAGCCCTTGAACTGCTCGGGCACATAGGAGGAGTAGTGGTCGTACCGCAGGCCGATGTTCGCGGTGAGCCGCCGGGTCACGCGCCATTCGTCCGTGACGTACGCGGAGTTCACGTCCACCCGGTTGGTGGGGTCCAGGGGGTAGTTGAACAGCCTGACCCGGTACGGATTGCCCGCCATCCCCGTATCGAACAGGGTCGCTCCCTCGTACTCCAGGACGAAGTTGCCGCCGGCGTGGCTCGCCTGCCCCGTGCCGTGCGTCTCCCGGTAGATCTGGACGCCGGTCTTGATCGCGTGGGCGCCTCCCGGATAGTAGGTGAGGCTTCCCAGGTATTGCCACCGGTTGCGGGGGCGCCGGTCGGCCCTCGCCGCCGAGCCGGTGTACAGCCCGGAGACGCGATCGTAGCGGGTGGGGGTGTCGACGCCGGCCCGCGGCTGATAGTCGGCGAGATAGTAGTGGCGGCCCAGCGTGAGGGTGTAGACGAGCCGGTTGCTGGGCGTGCCGTTGAGCTCGATCTTGCCGGTCTGCGGGTTGAAGAGGTAGTCGTTGGTGGTCTCGAGCGGCCGGAACTGGGTGCCGTACCGTTCCGGCATGACCTTGCCGCTGCGGTGATAGAACGCGTCCATCCGGTAGCCCCGCGAGAGCTGGAACGTGGTCTTGATGGTCTGGCTGTTGAGCTCCCGCCGGCCGTCCCCGCGCCCGTCCTCGGTCGTGTCGTCCGGCGTCATGTAGATGCCGTCGGGCCCGCCGTCGAGCGCGAAGTTGACCTCGTTCTGCGCCTTGCGCTGCCGCTTGTAGTCGCCGTAGAACCAGATCCGGTCCCTCCAGATGGGGCCGCCCAGCGATCCCGAGAGATCGCTGTAGTCCTTGAACGAGCTGCCCTGCGTGACGCCCCGTTCCATCAGCGCCGCATCCAGGTTGTCCGACTGCATCCGCCGGTTCTGGTACGCGCCGAAGTAGCGTCCGTGGAACTGGTTGGTGCCGGACTTGATGATGGCGGCGAAGTTCATCCCGGCCGTCGCGATTTCCGCGGTGTTGCCGACGGCCGTGATGGTGACCTCGTCCAGCGACGCGTAGTCGTAGTAGGAGCCCATCGAGGACGTGTACTGCCTGGTATTGATCCCGTCGAGGGTCGGCGTGATCTGACCGCGTTGGCCATAGGCCACCGCGGACTGGTAGTTGGCCATCGTGCTGCCGCCGACGTCGATCCGGCCGACGCGCATGCCGGGAGCCATCGCCATCAGCTCGAACTGACTGCCCGAGTTGGGAACCGACTCGATCACCTCCCGCGTGAGGGTCTGCACGGTGGCCGCGCTCGTCACGTCGACGACGGGGCTCTGGCCGCTGACGGTGATCGTTTCCTGGACGGTCGAGAGCTCCAGCTCGACGTTTATCCGCGCCGTGAATCGGTCCGTGAGCCGGACCCCTTCGCGGATGACCGTCGAGAAACCGGGCAGCTCGAACGTGACGGTATACGTGCCGATGCCCAGACCGGTGAACCGATAGGCGCCCTCGCCATCCGTCACCCGAGTGACCTGCGGCACGGTCAACTGCGGACTCTCGAGCGTCGCCGTCACGCCGGGCAGCACGGCACCGGTTGCGTCCGTCACGATCCCTTCGATGCCGGACGCGTTGACGACCTGAGCGCCGGCGTTCGATGCACCGAAGAGGGACAGCGTCAGCGCGAGACAGATCGTCAGACCTGTCCGACCCGCCGAGTGCGTGCGATGCAGCATCTGACACCTCCAAACCGTACCGAGTGGCCTGCTCCGCGCTTTGCATCCGGAAATCGCGCCGCCGTTCGTCTACGGGATAGCGGCCATGAAGCAGGCCGCGGGGCTGCAGGTTCGGGAGGTCTACGCCGATGCGAGGAAGCTGGAGAGGGAAAGCACGCGCCCGCGGGAGCGCGGGTCGCTGCGGGGCGCCGGGCAGAGGTTCCCGGAGGCCGTGCCCTTCGCCAGGCAAGCGGCACGAGGGCCAGACGGGGCGGCCCTGCCGGGCAGCGAGGCGGTGCGGTCACCGCCGCTCGTCGCCGCGAGGGCCGGCTTCCCGGCACGAACCGGGTTGCAGCCTGGGTGGCAAGCCGCGGAACCTGAATTTCCAAAGGCATCTCGTCGCCGCCCGGAACTTCGACGCTTGTGCGCCTTCACCCCGGTGTTGACGACACCCCGCCCAAGCATCCTACTCGCGCACCCGGGTAAACGCAACGGCGGATCCCGTACAGCGGATGACCGCGCGGCAGACGGAAGGGCCTGTGGTATCGTCGCGGGAGTCGTGCAGGGGCCGCCCCGCGGCCGCCGCAGTTCAACGACTCATGGGACATCCCCGAGCGCGCCACCTCTTTCTCCTCATCTATTTCCTCTCGGGTGCGGCGGCCCTCGTCTACGAGGTGGTCTGGTCGCGGTTGCTCGTGCTTCACATGGGCAACACGGTCGCCGCCACCGGGACCGTGCTGGCGGCATTCATGGGTGGGCTGGCCGGAGGTGCGGCGCTCGGCGGCCGGTTCGCACTCAGGCTCTCGCGCCAACGGGCCCTGCGCCTCTATGCGTTGCTCGAATGCGCTATCGCGGCGTGCGCGCTGCTCGTCCCCGTGGCTCTCGGCGGACTCCAACCATTGCTCGCGGCCGCGTACGCCGACGGAGACGGGGGCGCCTGGTTCGGCCTGAGCCGCCTCCTGTCCAGCTTGACGGTGCTGTTGGTGCCAACCGCGGCGATGGGGGCGACGTTTCCGCTGGCCGTGCGGTGGTTCGCCGGTCGGGCCGAGGACGCGGGGACCGAGGCAGGTGCCCTCTATGCGCTGAACGCCCTGGGTGCGGCCCTCGGCGCGGGACTGGCCGGTTTCGTCCTGTTGCCCTGGCTCGGGCTTCGAGGCGCCACGCTGATCGGCGTGGCGGTCAACCTGGCCGCCGGCGCGGGCGCGCTGGGGCTGATACCGTACACGGCGAGGCGACGCCGGACGTTGCCGGCGACAGCGGCCACCGTCCCACCGACTCGGAGCCGGCCGGTCGCCGGCCGCCGACCACGGCGACGCGCCAAGTCGGGTGGCCGGGCTGCCGCCGGCCGCCGCGCGGATCCGTCACCGCTCGTCGGAAGCACATGGCTGGCCGCCTCGGCACTCGGGCTGTCCGGCTTCGTCGCCCTCACCTACCAGGTCGCCTGGACACGCATCCTCGCGCTCGTCATCGGTCCGACGACCTACGCGTTCAGCGCCATGCTGGCCGCGTTCATAGGCGGCCTGGCCGGCGGCGCGGCAATCGGCGCGCGGCTGACCCGGTGGTGGCGATATCGGATTGTCTGGTTGGGATTGACGTTGATTCTGGCCGCGCTGGGAGCATTCGGCGCGCTGTGGCTGATCGTGCCGCTGTCGCTCACCATGGCACGTGCGGCAGCCGAGCCCGACGCGCAGTTCGCTTCGGTGATCGCAGTGCAGGTCGCGCTTGCGTCAGGACTGCTGTTGCCGATGACCCTCGCGCTCGGCGCGGCGTTTCCCCTGGCTGTCGCCATAGCGGCCCGGCGCGAGGAAACGGTCTCGTTCGATGCCGGCATCGTGTACGCCGTGAACACGGTCGGGGCGATCGGTGGCGCGTTGATCGGCAGCTTCGTGCTCATCCCGCTTCTCGGCCTGCAGCAAACCGTGCTGGTGGCGGGTGCGCTCGGTATCGCCGGCGGGAGCCTTCTGCCGCTGGCAGCCGACGTCGGCCGGAGCGCGAAGTTCGCGGTGGCGGCCGTCGCACTGACGAGCGTCGGTGCGGGAGCGGCGCTGCCCGACTGGAATCGCGCGTTGATCTCGAGCGGTGCGTACTGGAACGTGCCCAACGTTCCGACGCAGGACCTGCAAGCGGCCCTCGAGGCGGGCGAGGTCCTGTACTACGGGGAAGGAGCGGCTGGCACAGTCTCGGTGCGCAGGACCGCCGGCAGCCTGACGCTCGCGATCGATGGGAAGGTCGATGCATCGAACGCCGCGGACATGCTGACCCAGAACCTGCTGGCCCACCTCCCGCTCTTGCTGCACCCCGATCCGCAGGATGTCGGCATCATCGGGCTGGGAAGCGGGGTCACGCTCGGTGCGGCCCTGCGACACCCCATCAAGCGGGCGGACATGTTGGAGATCTCGCCTCAGGTGGTCGAGGCATCCGCCTGGTTCGAGACCGAGAACGACGCAGCTCTCGATGATCCGCGCACCCGCCTGGTCCTGACCGATGGCCGCTCCCACCTGCTGCTGTCGTCGCAGAGCTACGACGTGATCGTTTCCGAGCCGTCGAATCCCTGGATGGCCGGCGTCGCGACGCTCTTCACGCACGAGTTCTTTCAAGCGGCGCGGGACCGGCTGAAGCCCCGGGGAATCCTGTGCCAGTGGGCGCACACGTACGGCCTCGGCGACGAGGACCTGCGTTCGATCACCGGGACCTTCCTGTCAGTGTTCCCGGACGGCGCCATGTGGCTCGTGGGCGACGGCGACGTGCTTCTGATCGGCAGTGTCGATCCGCTGGAGCCCCGGCTACGCCAGATCGCCGCGTCGTGGGAGCGGCCCGGCGTCGCTGCCGCTCTCGCCGCCGTCGGCGTCCGGGATGCGTTCAGCGTGCTCTCGCTCTTCGTCGGCGGCGGGGAGGCGCTACGGCACTACAGTGCCCGCGCGCCGCTCCAGACCGACGACCACAACTCGCTGGAGTTCTCGGCTCCGCGCGGTCTCTATGCAGGCGGTCGCTCGACGAACGAGAACGCCCGCAACCTGCGGGCTCTCTCGAATCGATTCGCTCCACCCGTTGCGATCCGGTCGGCGGTGGAGTCGGCGACCGCGCAAGAGTGGCGCAACCGGGGCCTGATGCAGTTGAACGCGGCAGCCTACGCCACCGCCTATGACGACTTGGCGAAGGCCGTCCGGTTGACCCCGACCGACCGGGAAGGACTGACCGGCTTCGTTGAAGCGGCAGGACGGAGCCGGCGCGAGCAGGACGCCACCCGGCTGCTCGAGCAACTCGCGTCCGAGTATCCCGCCAACGCTTCGCTGCGACTGGAATTGTCACGTCTGCTCGCCTTGCAGGGAGCGTTCGACGCCGCGGTTGCCGCGGCTCGGGAAGCCTTGTCGCTGGAGCCTTCCGGGCCGGCCGCGCGGGAACAGCTCGCGTCGTTGTTCGTGGACCTGGGTGACGCCGCAGGCCTGGAGCCGATCGTCAGACTGATGGAACGCGTCGACCCCGACGGTCCCGAAACCCTCTACCACGCGGCTGCTCTCCACTTCCTGCGCCAGCGATTCACCGCGGCGGCGGCACTCGGGGAACGGGTCGTCGCCAGCGACCCGAACAACGCCCGGACCCACAATCTGCTTGGCGCCGCCTACGCCAGCCTCGGCCAGACGGACCAGGCCCGGCGTTCCCTCCGGGCATCGATCCGCGCCAACCCACGGGATGCGGTGACGTATGTGAACCTCGGGCTCCTCGAGCTCCAGGCGAGCAACTGGGCCGCCGCGGCCGGACAATTCGCGGAGGCGCTCACGCTTGACGCGAGCTCCACGGCCGCCCTGAACGGCCTGGCCGACGCGCTCGAGCGCCAGGGCGAGACGGAACGCGCCGCGAGCCTCCGGCGGAGCCTGCGGCTGAATCCAGCGGAGTTCCGATAGCGTCGAGCGGTCCTGCTACGTCGGCGGTCCACCCCGCGCGCACCACCCGGTCGGCCTGGTAATCCGGCAACGAAACGTCTTGGTCAGCGGGGCCGCCGATACCGATTGCCTTCCATGTACAGGTCCAATAGTTGCCGGATCGCTGTGCCAAGCTCGCTCCCGCGGGCCGGGACCGACGCGAGGGCCTCCCGAGCTGTCGCCACCGCTTCGTCGAATCGGCCGGCTGCGGCGTAGGCCGCCGCGAGCGTGTTGAGCACACGCGCGTCCTGGCGAGCGGTGAGCTGCGCCGCATGTTCTGCAAGGTCGACCGCCTGCTGCACGTCGCGCGCGGTGGGATCCGGGTGGGTCGCGAGAATCCACCCGAGCTCGGCGAACGGCTCCGGCGATTCGGGCAGCAACGCGAGCACCTGCCGGTAGAGCGTGATCGCCTCCGTGAACTCGCCCCGCAGGGTCAGCGTGCTCGCGAGGTTGTAGAGCGCGTCCTCGTCATCGGGCCGGGTCCGGACCGCTTGGCGGAAGCGACCGGTCGCCTCCTCCAGCTTGCCTTGCGATCGCAGCGCGGCGCCGAGGTTGTTGTGCACCGGCGCATACTCGGGATCGAGTTCGATCGCCCGCTCGAAGTTGGCAACGGCTGCGTCGACCTCCCCGAGCTCCAGCAGCGTCGTCCCGACGTTGTACCGCGCGGCGGGAGACTCGGGCTCCAGGCGCACCGACTCCTTGAAGTGGGCGAGGGCCTCCTCGACTCTTCCGAACAGCAGATAGAGGCGCGCCACGTCGTCGTGCACCGTCACCTTGCCGGGCTCGGCGTCGAGGATCGTCTCGAATCCCACGATGTCCTCGGCCATCTCGCGCGGACGGCGGTCGCCGGCCAGGATCTCGCGATCTGCGTCGCTCCGCGCCAGGACCTGAATCGACAGGTCGCCCATCGTGTTCGACGACCGCGGGCCCCAAGTGACCCGCCGCGGGGGAAAGTGCGGGTTGCGCCGGTTGCCGGCGGAGTTGTCGAACCTGAACTCCATCGTCAGCTCGGTGCCCCTGGGAAGCAGGAACGGTCGGGCGTAGAAGTAGTAGTCCTGCCAGGAGGCATCCCAGTCCCCGATGTACAGGAGCCACCGGCTGGTGCCGTCGGGGAGCGTTGCCAGCCCCCTCACTTCGCGGGCCAGGTAGTGCGCGTGCGGATGAATACCGTGCACCTCGACGTCGACCGGGAGAACGTACGCATCCCGGCTGCGGTAGTCGGTCGCCCCCGGGGGAATGTCGAGGTCCTGCTTGCCCAGCCTGATCGTGAACGGGATCTTCGTCGGGGGCTCTTCCGTGAAATGGAACCCGATGCGAGACTGCACGACCTCCGGTTGCCCGCTCGGCATCAGGTGCAGCTCCAGGAGCATGTCCGTGCCTGCCTCCAGGCGCCAGGCCATCCCTTCGGCGATCAGCGGCCGGTCCTGCCCGGGCGTCCAGCCGAGCAGGTGGCCGAAGGGAAACTGTGCGTCGAACGGCGTGACGTCGTCGAAGCCGGGTTCGGGGTCTCGCGCGTCGAGCGTTCGGGACGCGGGTGTCGGATCGAGCCGCATGTTGGCGTGATGGATGACCCTGGGGTTCGATGCCCAGGTTGAACCGGCGCCGCGGACCGCCGGCTGGAACTCGAGCCCCTCCACGAACCGCGTCTCTCCGATGGGGATCGGGATCGCGAACTTGCGGAAGACATCGTCCCCGTCGGCCCGCAACAGGAAGGGCTCGGGCATCTCGATGATGAGGTCCGGCTCGCCGAGCCGCCATCCGCCCAGTCCTTCCGGCAGCGGAGGGAGGTCGGCGGGGTCCCCGGCGGGCGCCCCGGCATCGACCCACCTGGCGATCAGATCGATCTGGGCTTCGCTCAACCGCCGGTCGCCGATGAACGGGCCGCCGTACCCCGGCTCCGGCTTCCAGGGCGGCATCGACCGGCTGGAGGTCGCCTGCTTGATGGCACGCGCCCAGGGCCGGGCGTCGCGATAGCTCAGGAGGCTGAACGGAGCGGCGGTGCCGGGACGGTGGCAGATGGAGCAGTGCTCGAAGACGAGCGGTGCGATGTCCCGGTTGAAAGTGACGGCATGGCGCGCCGAGGAGGGATTTGCACGCCACTGAGTGGGCGCCGGCCGTGCGGCGGCGGTCAGACTCGTTGCCAGGAGGAGTCCGACGACCGTAGCGGTGGGAGCGAGCGCGTACTGCGCTCCTCCGCGAATCGGACCCTTGAACAGCCCAGCCAGCATCGGACGCCAGTGGCGCCAGTATAGCAGCCGGGATCGCGGCTGCCGATGTCCCTCCTGCCACGGTTCCGAGGACGCACTTGCGAGAAGTGAATTCGCGGGACGCGTTCCGCGACGCACTACAATGGACCGCTGCCGGAATGGAATCGGCTGCCGACCGTTCCAGTATCGTCGCGGAGGGACATCATGACCACGCCATGGCCCGTCGATCGTCGAAGATTCCTGGCCGGAAGTGCCGGCGCGCTGGGCGCCGCCTTCTTCGGGCGGTTGCCGCTCGACCTGCTGGCGGAGCAGGGCGCGCCGCCAGCGGCCCAGGGTTGGGACGCGGGGCGCGTGCGCCACCTGCTGCCGGCGGTCAACGACTCGCGCATGCTGCTGAAGGCGTCGTTCGACGGCCCGCTGTCGGGCGCGCCGACGCTGCGGGTCGGCGGCACCAGCGTCACGGGCCGGATGAACGACACGGCGGGGGAGTATTGGCAGTTCCACGCGACGGGCCTCGAACCGGCCCGCCGGCACGAGCTGTCTCTAATCGGAGCCGACGGCCGTGCGCTGTGCGAGCCTTGGCCGCTGTCGACGTTCCCGGCTCCGGACGCGCGTCCGGAGCGGTTCCGGATGCTGTTCTTCACCTGTGCCGGGGGCCCGGGCGGCACCTATTCGGGGATCGGCGACCGGAGCGGCTTTCTCCCGACCGCCATCCGCAACCGCCTTCTGCGCCGGGCACTCGCATTCGAGCCCGACGCGGCGATCGCCAACGGCGATCACATCTACTGGGACCTGCATACCTGGCAGGGCGAAAACGCCGGCCAGCTCAGCCCCAGCGGACGCCAGTCGAACTTCGATTTCTCGGCGTCGGTATTCGGCGCCAGCAACGAGTCGGCGATGAAGGCGGCCGCAGGGCCGCAGATCGTGCCGGTCTACGGGACGGATTTCCGGTCCACGCCGATCTTCTTCCTGCAGGACGACCACGACCACTGGGAGAACGACGCGGTCACCGACGAGATCGCGAACTTCCCGATTCCCTGGTTCCAGCTCCAGCTCGCGCGCGCCACCCAACAGCTCTACTACCCCGAGTTCCTTCCCGACGCCCGGCGCCCGGCGGGTCTGCCGTGGTCCGGGACGAGCGACCGGGGCGATCTCTCCGAGAGCTTCGGCACGCTGCGCTACGGCAACCTGGCCGAGATCCTGCTCTACGACGTGCGCCGGACGGTGAGCCTCTCCGGGCCGAACGCGGTCTTCATCGACCGGCAGGTCGAGGGCTGGCTGCTGGAGCGGACCGCGGCAACCGACACGCGGCACATGGTCCACGCGCCGTCGAACCCGTTCGGCTGGAGCGCCGGAAAGTGGGGCGAGTGGTACCCGGACGTGCTCGACCGCGAGAGCGGCGAGCTGACGACCGCTGTTGCCAAGGGCTACTGGCAGGAAGGCTGGCTGCGACAGCATGATCGGCTGGTGGAAGCGATCGCGGGCCAACAAGCGCGCGTGCCGCTGGTGGTGAGCGGCGACCTGCACGCCATCGGCATGGGGCGGATGCACCGCGCCGGCAGCCTGAATCTCAACGCGCGGCCGGTCACGACGGTGCTGGGCGGCCCCATCGGCACCTCCGTTCGTGGCTTTCCTTCCGTGGTGCGCGGCGTCGGCGCCACACCGCCCGAGCACCTCGACATGGAGGAATCGGTGGCGCCGATCGAGGATCACGGATTCACCATCGCCGATTTCCTGCCGGACCGCATCGTGCTGCGCCAGTTCCGGTGGGACGTCGACCGGCAGCCTGTCGAGGCCATCGACGCGATTGAGGCGTTCCATACGGTCGAGTTGCCGGTGCCGGCCTAGAAGCTTGCGCCGCAGGGCGCAGCGGAGCGAAGTGCCGAAGCGCAAGGTCCTGTCAATCGAGTGCGTCCGCCACGCTCGCACTCATTTCGCGGGCCAAACGGCGGAATTCCCCTGCGAGGGCCCGCGTCACCGGTCCCGGCCTGCCGTCGCCGACGGGGTGCCGATCGACGCGGGTGACAGCGAGCACCTCACGGGTCGTGCTGGTCACGAACAGCTCGTCGGCCGTGGCGAGATCGGCGGGCCGCAAGGTCTCTTCCCGTACCGGAACGCCGGCCGAGGCACCCACCTCGAACACGAAGTTCCGCGTGACGCCCTCCAGGATGCCCGCCTCGACCGGGGGGGTCAGGGCGGCGCCGCCGCACACCAGAAAGAAGTTCGACTGCGCGCACTCGGCCAGCTCGCCGCGGTGGTTGCACATCAACGCCTCGGCCGCACCGGCCCGGTGCGCCTCCTGCATCGCGAGGGCGTTGTTGAGCAGGTTGTTCGACTTGATCCGCGGGCTCAGCGCCTGCGGGTGGTTGCGCATGACGGAGGACTGCACGATGCCGATTCCATCCGCCACGACATCGGCCGGCGTCTCCGGATGCGGCCGGACGATGATGACGACGGTGGGTGGCGGGCAGTTGGCGAGGTCGTAGCCGAGCCCGCCGGTGCCGCGGGTCAGGAGCAGGCGGATGCTGCGCTCCCCGGGCGCATCCACGGCCCGCATCGTGGACTCGATGCGGGCCGCGAAGGCCGTATCGTCCAGGGGTGGCTCGAGAGCGATGCGTTCGGCCGAGGTCCGGAGCCGGGCAAGGTGACGGTCGAGCAGAAACGGCTGCCGATGGTAGGTGCGCAGCGTCTCGTAGACCCCTTCACCGAAGAGGAACCCACGATCCAGTACCGGCACGCTGGCGGTCTGCGCATCGCCGAGGCGCCCGTTGACGTCGATGGCTATCTGCATGATTGCTTCTCCGTCGCCGCGCGCGGACGGCAACCCTTCAGATTATCTCCTGTTCGGGACACCTGCCCCGCACACGCGTCGATCCGACTCCCGGCGTACTCGCACTCCGCACGGTGCACACCGGTTAGGATTCCCGGATGCGCGTCCTGACGCCGGCGCAAATGCGCGAAGCCGAACGGCGTACGATCGAGGACTACGGCGTGTCGTCGCTACGGCTCATGGAGCGCGCCGGCGAGGCGGTCGTAGCTGCCATCGAATCGCACGTTGAAAGTCGCCCCGGGAGGGTCGCGGTTCTGTGCGGGCGCGGGAACAACGGTGGCGACGGGTGGGTGGTCGCGCGGCTGTTGCAGGAGCGCGAATGGGACGTCTTCGGCGTCCTGTTCGGAAGAACCGGCAATGTGACGGGTGACGCGCGCGCGAACCTGGAGCGGGTGCGGCAGGCAGGAGTCCCGCTGGCGGAAGTGGAGGACGACGGTGATTGGAGCCGCTGTCGATCACGGCTCGGCGCGGGCTGCCTTGTCGTGGACGCGTTGTTCGGAACCGGGCTGAAACGGTCGCTGACCGGCCTGCTGGCCGCGGTGGCGAGCGACGTCAACACGGCCGGAGGTCCGGTCGTGGCGATAGACCTGCCTTCCGGTCTCCTGAGCGACCTGTCTCGTCGGGACGCCCCCTGTATCCGGGCGGCGCTGACGATCACGTTCGCAGCTCCCAAGCTGCCCCTCGCCCTGCGGCCGGCTCCCGCCGGCGAGGTGATCGTGGCCGACATCGGAGTGCCCGATGCGGTCATCGCGGAACTCGACGCCCCTCGCATCGAGGTGCTCGCGGCCGAGACGATTCGCTCCGCCTTGCCGGTTCGGCCAGCGGAATCCCACAAGGGCGACTTTGGGCGAATAGCGATCGTGGCGGGGTCGCGAGGCAAGACCGGGGCGGCACGGCTGGCCGGGCTCGGCGCCCTGCGGGCGGGCGCGGGCCTGGTAACGGTAGCCACTCCGGCATCTTGCCTGGACCTGGTGGCACACGAGCCGGAATACATGACACTGAATCTGCCGGACGAGGACGGTGTCGCCAGCGGCGACGGTCTCGAAGAGCTGCTCGCGGGGCAGTGGGACGTGGTGGCGGCCGGACCGGGATTGGGCACCGGTTCCGGATGCCGGGCAATCGTTCGCGCACTGCTCGATCGCCCACGCCGTGGATCCCTCGTGCTCGACGCCGACGCGTTGACCGCCTGCGCGGACAATCCGGACCATCTGCTCGGACGCTCGGATGCGCCGGTGGTGATCACGCCTCACCCGGGCGAGATGGCGTGCTTGTTGGGTACCACGGTCGCGGACGTGCAGCGGGACCGGGTCGGAGCGGCGCACGGGTTTGCGGCAGCGCATGGCATTCACGTGGTGCTGAAGGGCGCCCGCACCATCATCGCCGCCCCGAACGGCAAGGTGTGGATCAATACGACCGGCAATCCGGGCATGTCGAAAGGGGGCAGCGGCGACGTGCTGACGGGCGTCGTTGCCGCATGGTTGGCACAGGTCCGGGACGTGGCGACGGCGGTTACACTTGCCGTCTATCTCCATGGTCTCGCGGGTGACCTCGCGGCCCGGGAGATGGGGCAGACCGGGCTGTTGGCGCGCGATATCGCGCGCCAACTGGGAGCCGCGGTCGCGCGCTCGACAGGACAAAGCGACAAGCCGTGAGGACGACGCACATCAGCCGTTCCGAGGCGGATACGGCACGCATCGCTCGCGACCTCGCCGACGCTCTGGGCCAGGCGCCGGCCGCGGTGCTCTTGTACGGCGAACTCGGCGCGGGCAAGACCGCCTTCGTCCGGGGACTCGTCGAAGGCGCCGGCGGCTGCCCTGACGACGTCAGCAGCCCGACGTTCGTGCTGATGCAGGAGTACCGGGGACGGCGGCTCGTGCATCACGTCGACCTCTACCGCCTCGCCGGCGACGACGTCGCGGATCTTCGACCGCTCCTCGATGAGATGCTGGCGAGTGACGCCATCGTCGCCATCGAGTGGGCGGACCGGCTGACGACCCTGCCCGAGCCGGCGGTAAGGGTGCACATCGCGGACCGGGGCGAAGACGATCGAGAAATCACAATCGAGGGGCACGCAGTCGCGTAACGGGGGCGCCGGGCTACTCGCTCTGGTAGTTCGGGGCTTCCTTCGTAATCACCACGTCGTGGACGTGGCTTTCCCGCACCCCGGCCGGCGTGATGCGAACCAGCTCGGCATCGCGTCTCAGCGCCGCGAGGTCCGGCGCTCCGCAGTAACCCATCCCAGCCCGCAGGCCGCCCTCGAGCTGGTGGATCATCGTGGCGACGCTGCCCTTGTAGGGGACGCGGCCCTCGATGCCTTCGGGCACGAGCTTCTGCTGGTTGTCGTCCGGGGACGACAGATCGAACTCCTCCTGGAAATAGCGGTCCGTACTGCCGCTCCGCATCGCCCCGATCGAGCCCATGCCACGGTAGTCCTTGAAGCTGCGCCCCTGGTAGAGGATGAGCTCCCCCGGACTCTCGTCGGTGCCGGCGAACAGGCTGCCCATCATCACGGCGCTGGCGCCGACGGCGAGGGCCTTGGTGAGGTCGCCGGAGTAGCGGATTCCGCCGTCGGCGATGACCGGAATGTCGTACTCGGTCGCGGCGGACGCACACTCGGCGACCGCGGTGACCATGGGTACTCCAATGCCCGCGATGATCCGCGTCGTGCAGATGGAACCGGACCCGATCCCGACCTTGACGGCGTCCACCCCCGCCTCGCCGAGGGCCCGCACCCCATTGGCGGTCGCGACGTTGCCGGCGATGAGCTCGACCGACGAAAAGGCCTGGCGCAATCGGACCGCGGTGTCGATGACGTTCTGCGAGTGCCCGTGGGCGCTGTCGAGGACGAGAACGTCGACGTTGGCCGCGACCAGAGCCTCGGCGCGCTCGAGGGCATCCGCGGCGATGCCGACGGCCGCACCGACCCGCAGGCGGCCAAGCGAGTCCTTGCATGCGTTGGGATACTTGATCGCCTTCTGGATGTCCTTGACCGTGATCAGCCCGCGCAGGTTGAACTGCCGATCCACGACCAGCAGTTTCTCTACCCGATGCTGGTGAAGAATCTCCTTCGCCTGCACCAGCGTGGTCCCGACCGGCACGGTAATCAGGTTCTCGCTCGTCATCACCTCGCCGATCGGGCGCTGCACATCGCCGTGGAACCGCAGATCGCGGTTGGTCAGAATCCCCACCAGGCGGCCCTCGTTGCGCCCGTCGGCAGTGACGGGCACGCCCGAGATCCGGTACTTCTGCATCAGTTCGAGCGCCTGGTAGACCCGCGCCTCGGGGGAGAGCGTGATCGGATTGACAATCATGCCGCTCTCCGAACGCTTGACGCGGTCCACCTCCGAGGCCTGCGCCTGGATGTCGAGGTTCTTGTGCACGATTCCGATCCCGCCGAGCTGCGCCATGGCGATCGCCATGCGCGATTCGGTCACGGTGTCCATGGCAGCGCTGAGAATCGGCAGGTTCAGCGGAATCCCGCGCGTCAGCCGCGTGCCAACGTCGACCTCGCAGGGCAGGGTAGTCGAGTGCCGCGGACGAAGCAGGACGTCGTCGAACGTCAATGCGGTCTCGACGGTAGCGCTGGTAAGTCGGTCGGTGGACGTCTCTGTCTTGACTGTCATGCTGCACCCACCGGTCATGCCCCGTGGCACTTCTTGTACTTCTTGCCGCTGCCGCAGGGACACGGCTGGTTGCGTCCGACCTTCGGCACGCCCCGGCGGACCGTCTTGACCGCGGCGTCGTCACCGCCGGTGCGGGCGGGCCGGGGGCCCGCACCACCACCGGGTGGCGCGGCGGCGAACGTCGGCGCCTGCTGACCCGGATCGTTGAACGAGAGTGGCGTCGCTTGCCGTGCCGGGGCCGCTGGCTGCCGGCTGCCGTTGCCGTCACCCGCACGAACGACGGGTCTCAGGCGCCAGAGATAACGCAACGTCTCCTCGTCGATCCGCTGCTTCATCGCCTGGAACATCGTGAAGCTCTCGCGCTTGTACTCGACGAGGGGATTGCGCTGGCCGTAGCCACGCAGGCCGATGCCCTCCTTGAGATGATCCAGGCCGTACAGATGATCCTTCCACTGCGAGTCGACGACCTGAAGCATCAGATCACGCTCTACCCGCCGCAGCAGTTCCGGGTCCAGGGCCGATGTGCTCTCCTCGTAACGGTTCCGCGCCAGCGACCAGAGCGCATCGTGCATCTCGTCGGGACTCTGGTCGTCGAGGTCGACCGCGTCGAGTTCCTCGGCATCGAGCCCGAACAGCTCCTCGACATGCTGCCGCAGGGCGGTCAGGTCCCATTCGTCCGGATCCACGTCGCGCCCGCAATGAGCCTGAACGGCTTCGTCGATCGCGCCTTCGGCGAGCGTCAGAACGTACTCGTGGGTATCGATCTCCTCGTTTTCCTCCAGCGCGATCGTCCCTTCGAGCAGTTCCCGGCGCAGCGCATAGACGTTCTCGCGCTGCTTGTTCATCACGTCGTCGTACTCGAGCAGATGCTTGCGAACGGCGAAGTTCTGCGCCTCCACCTGCTTCTGCGCCCGCTGGATGGCCTTGGTGACCATTCCGTGTTCGATCGGCACGCCCTCTTCCATGCCCAGGCGATCCATCAGGCCCTGGATGCGATCCGACCCGAAGATACGCATCAGGTCGTCCTCGAGCGAGAGATAGAACCGCGACGAGCCGGGATCTCCCTGCCGACCGGCGCGTCCGCGGAGCTGGTTGTCGATGCGCCGCGCCTCGTGACGCTCGGTGCCTATGATGTGCAACCCGCCGGCGTCCACGACCGCTTCGTGGTCGGCATCGGTCTGCGCGGTGTACTTGCTGCGGATCCGCTCCCAGGCATCACGGGGCACTCGATAGAACCCGTCGTGCGAGAAGTAGACGTGCTCGTCGTCGTCGACGAACTTCGCCTCGTCTCCGGGAAGGCGCTCCGCCGCCTCGTCGGCCAGGGACTGCCGGCGCGCCATATGCTCGGGATTGCCCCCGAGCAGGATGTCGGTTCCGCGACCGGCCATGTTCGTGGCTATGGTCACCGTGCCGGACCGTCCTGCCTGGGCTACGATCTCGGCCTCCTTGTCGTGGTACTTCGCGTTGAGGACCACGTGCTTGATGCCGCGGCGCTTCAGCAACCCGGACAGGCGTTCGGATTTCTCGATCGAGACGGTACCGACCAGCACCGGCCGGCGCGCTTCCTGCTGTTCGATGATGTCCTCGACGATGGCCTCGTACTTCTCACGCTCCGTCCGGTAGACCAGGTCGGGCTCCTCGATACGGATGAGCTCACGGTTGGTCGGCACCGAGAAGACGTCGAGCTCGTAGATCTTCGCGAACTCCGTAGCCTCGGTCTCGGCCGTCCCGGTCATGCCGGAGAGCTTGTCGTACTTGCGGAAGTAGTTCTGGAAGGTGACGGTGGCCAGGGTCTGGTTCTCGCGCTCGATCTTGACCTTTTCCTTGGCCTCCACCGCCTGGTGCAGCCCGTCGCTCCAGCGGCGTCCGGGCATGAGGCGACCCGTGAACTCGTCGACGATGACCACCTTGCCGTCCTTGACCATGTAGTCGACGTCGCGCTCGAAGAGGCTGTGGGCGCGCAGCGCCTGATTGATGTGGTGCAACAGCGGCATGTTGGCCGGGTCGTACAGGCCGCCGGGCTGCAGGCGATGCTTGAGCAGCTTCTCGCAGATGGCCATGCCGCTCTCGGTCAAGGTGACGGTCTTGTGCTTCTCGTCCTTGAGGAAGTCGCCGGTGTCCTCGAGCTCGGCCCGCCGCTCGGCCGGCACGTTGCCCTGAGTGACGGCGCCCGGCTTCAGACGGGGGATGATCCGGTCCACTTCGTAGTAGAGCTCCGTCGACTGCTGGGCCGGCCCGGAGATGATCAGCGGGGTTCGCGCCTCGTCGATCAGAATGCTGTCGACCTCGTCGACGATCGCGAAGTGGTGACCGCGCTGCACGAACTGCGACGCATCGAACTTCATGTTGTCGCGCAGGTAGTCGAAGCCGAACTCGTTGTTGGTGCCGTAGGTGATGTCGCAGCCGTAGGCCGCGTGGCGCTCGGCATCGCGCAGGTCGTGCTGGATCACACCCACCGTCATCCCGAGGAAGCGGTAGATGCGGCCCATCCAATCGGCGTCGCGGCGCGCCAGATAGTCGTTGACGGTCACGACGTGCACGCCCTTGCCGGACAGTGCGTTCAGGTAGGCGGCGAGGGTGGCCACCAGGGTCTTGCCCTCGCCGGTCTTCATCTCGGCGATCTTGCCGCGGTGCAGCATGATCCCGCCGACGAGCTGAACGTCGAAATGCCGCATGCTCAGCATGCGCCACCCCGCCTCGCGGACCACCGCGAATGCGTCGATCAGCAGGTCGTCGGGCTCGGCGCCCTGGTCGTGCCGCTGGCGAAGCTCCACCGTCTGCGCACGCAGATCGTCATCGGAGAGCGCACGGATATCGTCTTCCCGCTCGCTGATAGCGGCGACGAGAGGCTGAACTCGCTTGAGATCGCGCTGGTTCTGAGTGCCGAAGACCTTGGCGAGTAAGGTGTCCAGCATTATCGTGACGCCGACGCCGTCTAGTTCGCGGCCAGCGTGTCGGTCGGGCTGATCAGCCGCAAGGGGTTGACCGTCCGTCCGTTCACCCAGACTTCGTAGTGGACATGATTGCCGGTCGCGCGGCCCGTCGCCCCGGCGTGCCCGATCAGGGTTCCGCGTTCCACGGTGTCGCCCGTCTGCACCGCGAACGTCGAGAGGTGGCCATAGCGCGTGAGGAGGCCGAACCCGTGGCTGATCTCCACGAGATTGCCGTAGGCGCCGTTGCGCTTGGCTTCGACAACAAGCCCGGAGGCCGTCGCATAGACCGGCTCGTCGGGGCGCGTGGAGATGTCGATGGCCGGGTGATGATCCCGGTTCCCGGTGAAGGGGTCGCGGCGATAGCCGTAGCCTGCCGATACCCATCCGTCCACCGGCCACAGGCTGGGAGTCGCTTCCGCCAGCGCTTCGCGAAACGCCACGCCGCGCCGCACGACCTGCAGTTCGCGGTTCAGCGAATCCAGCAGATGTCGAAGATTGCCGAACCGCTGGCTCGGGATGGGCACCGAAACGCTCGGCCGCAAAGAAGCGGCCAGCGCCGGCAGCCGCTCTACGGAAGCGCGCACTCGCATGACGTCGAGCGGCGTGCGGGCGGCCAGATCGTCGATGATCGCCTGAAGCGATGCGATGTTCCCGACCAGATCGGCCGCCGTCGCACGGTACCCGGCGTTCTCAATCTCGAGGCGGGCGTTGTTCAACCGCAGTCCCACGATCTCCAAGTGCGCATCCCAGCCGGCGTGGAACACCCAACCGAGGGGAGCTCCGACGGCAACCGTCATGACGATCAACGCCAAACCGACCGATACAGTGAATCTGCGGGTTGTACCGGTTACCCGATCGGCGACGATGAAGGCGTAGCGCCGTCGAATCATAGAGGAAGCACTCCCTGAGTCCCCGACAAGGCACGGCAAGCCAACGCGTGATCTGCCGAGCCCTAGGGTGATCCGTGCCGGACGCGCCTAGTGTATCACGCGGTACTGGATTGCCTCCGCAACGTGCGATCTCCGGATCGCCGGGGATTCGTCCAGATCCGCGATGGTGCGCGCCACCCGGCGGATGCGATCGAAGCCGCGACCCGTGAGTCCCAGCCGCTGCATCGCGCGTTCGACGAGGACCAGACCTTGCAGATCGAGGCGGCCGTGTTCCCTCAGCCGCGGTCCGGAGAGGTCCGCGTTCGTGCTCGACTTGTCGCCACGGTAGCGGGCGGTCTGGCGCTCGCGCGCGCGCCGCACGCGGTCGCGAACTGTTCTGGAATCCTCGGCCGGGGTGTCGTCGGCGAGGAGCTGGAACGGCACCCGCTCTACCCGCACGGTCAGATCGATGCGGTCGCGCAGCGGGCCCGAGAGCCGATCGTGGTAGCGATTGATGTCCGTGCGGCTGCAGCGGCAGCGTTCCGAAGACTCGCCGGCGTATCCGCACGCACACGGATTCATCGCCCCGACCAGCAGAAACCGTGAGGGAAACTGCACTGTGCGCAGCGCCCGCGCAACCCGGACGACGCCGTCCTCCATGGGCTCCCGAAGCGCTTCGAGCGCGCGGCGATCGAACTCGACGATCTCGTCGAGAAACAGGACGCCGTTGTGCGCCAGACTGACCTCTCCCGGCCTCGGGTCACGACCACCGCCGATGAGCGCCACGTGCGAAGCGCTGTGGTGCGGCGCGCGGAAGGGGCGGTCCGGGAGCAGGCCGGCAGCCGGTTCGAGCAGGCCGGCAACGGAATGGATGGCGGTCGAGGCCACCGCCTCCTCGAACGTCGGACACGGCAGGATGCCGGGAAGCCGGCGGGCGAGCAGTGTCTTGCCGGCGCCCGGGGGACCCACCAGAAGCAGGTTGTGCCGGCCGGCGGCAGCGATCTCGACCGCGCGCCGCGCGCCGCGCTGGCCGCGCACATCGCCGAGGTCCAGCGTCGTGCCGGCGGCTCGCGCCGCGGTCTCCACCGTGACGGGTGGCATCGTCTCGGCTCCATTGTTCAGGTCGGCCACGACCTGCGCGAGCGAGGCCGCGGGAAGAAGGCCTACCTCCTCGACGATGCGCCCCTCCGGGAGATTGGCTGCCGGCAGTACCAGACGCTGCCCGAGACGTGCGGCCAGCAGGGCAACGGGCAGCACGCCCCGTACCGCCTGCACACGGCCGTCAAGCGAGAGCGCGCCGATGACGAGCAGACCGGCGAGCCGTTCGGGCGGCAGGATGCCGACCGCGGCGAGCAGGCCGAGCGCAATCGGCAAATCGTACGATGCGCCGCTCTTGCGCACGTCGGCCGGCGCCAGGTTGACGGTGATTCGGCGCGCGGGAAACTGGAACCCGGAATGCTGCACGGCGCTGCGAACCCGATCGCGGCTCTCCCGTACCGTCGAGTCCGGGAGGCCGACGACCGCGAACGTCGGGAGACCTCCGGACACGTCGATTTCGACATCGACGAGCGATGCGTCGACTCCGATGATGGCCGCCGACCTCAGCTTTCCAAGCACGCGGCAACATCGAATGCAAACGCCGATCCAACGTTCGCCGCCAGTCTTCCCCGGTCGCCTGACGATAGCCATGGCAGTATCTGCGAACCCGGCGCCGGTCTGCTGCTGCACAAGATCGCGGTGCGGACTTCTATAATCCGTGCACCCTGACCCATGCGACTCTCCATCATCATCCCGGTCTTCAACGAGCGCGCAACGGTTCTGACCGCGCTCGATCGTGTCGAGGCAGCCCGAGCCGACGCGGAACTCATCGTGGTCGACGACGCATCGACGGACGGCTCCTGCGAGGCTGTCGCCGAGCGAGCCCGAGAGCCCGAAAGCCGGATCACGCTGCTGAAGCACTCGGTCAATCGCGGCAAGGGGGCGGCTCTGGCCACCGGAGTGGCTCGGGCAGCCGGCGAGTACGTCCTCTTCCAGGATGCGGACCTGGAGTACGACCCCGCCGACTACCACGTCCTGCTGGCGGTCGTGGACAGCCGGGGAGCAGCCGCGGTCTACGGCTCCCGCTTCGGCGCCGCGCGGCCGAAGATGTCCGTGCGGCACCTGATTGGGAACCGGCTGCTCACGAGCCTGACGAATCTCCTGTACGGATCGGACCTCACCGACATGGAGACGTGCTACAAGCTGATTCGGCGGGACCTGTTTCAGGAGCTTGGGATTACCTGCACCCGGTTCAACGTCGAGCCCGAGATTACGGCCAAGCTGCTGAAGAGGAGCGTCACGATTCACGAGGTGCCGATCAGCTACGAGGGCCGGAGTTTCGCCGACGGCAAGAAGATCTCGTGGGTCGACTTCGTGTCCGCCGTATGGACGCTCGTGCGACTGCGCTTCCTCGGCTGAGTCGGGCCTCGTCAGCGCTTCAGGAAGACCCCGTGCGGCTCCGCGAGATCGCGCGCCGCCGGCGTGACTATCGTGCGCTCGCCAATGACGATCGGCCGGGACTCGCGGATCGCGGCGCGGACATCGTCCTCGCAGACGAACGGGACCGGTGATTCGTCACCGGGCACCGGCGCGCGAGATCCGGACTCCGAAGAGGATGCATTCCGGGAACGCGTCCCGCTCGGGTCGTCCAGCAAGGCCGCAACCCGATCGGCCACCAGCCGCGCATCGAGGCCGTCCGACAACCGGTTCGAGCCCTCGGCCGAGTCCGAGTCCCTGACCTCCCGTGCTGCGAGATCAGCGGCGGCCTGAGACGCCGTACGAGTCTCGTATGCCAGCCGCTTGACGTTGAGCAGGTGCTGTGGCGAGATGTTGTCCGATGTGACGTTGCCTCCATAGCCGCCGCAACCCAGGGTCATCGACGGGTCCAGCCCGGTCGTCATTCCGATGGAACCGAGAGTGGCCGGCGTGTTGACGACGATGCGGAACGCCGGCTTTCTGAGAGCGAACTCGTGTATTACCGACTCGTCCCGCGAGTGGATCGCCATCGTATGGCCCAGACCGCCGTACCTCAGGATCTGCCGGCACCGCTCGCAGCCTTCCCGCCAATCCTCCACCACGTAGTACGACAGGACCGGACAGAGCTTTTCGATGGAAAGCGGGTAGTCCCGGCCTACTCCGTCGAGCGGAGCGATCAGCGCACGCGTCCCGTCCGGCACCCTCAAGCCGGCCCGCTCCGCAATTTCGAGGGCGCTGCGACCCACGAGATCCGGATGGGGAAGGCGTTGCGGGGTAATCAGGACCCTGGCCAGCGCGTCCGCGCCCGCACGGCCGAGGAAGTGCCCTCCTCGAGCCGCGAATTCGCGACGGATCTCCCCGGCGATTGCCGCGTCCACCACGACGGAGTTCTCCGACGAGCAGAGGAGTCCGTTGTCGAAGGTCTTGCCGACCAGAATGTCGCGTACGGCTTTCGCTACGTCGGCGGAACGTTCCACGTACGCCGGTGCGTTGCCCGGACCGACGCCATAGGCCGGCTTGCCGGCGGAGTAGGCGCTGCGCACCAATCCCATGCCCCCCGTGGCGAGAATCACCGCGACCCTCGGATGACGCATCAGTTCCTGCGTGCCGGCGATGGTCACCGAGCGCATACAGGAGACGGCGCCGGCCGGCGCACCGTGGGAGCGGGCGGCGCTCTCCAACAGACTCACGGTCCGGTTGATGCAGTCGGTTGCCGCCGGGTGCGGGCTGAGCACGATCGCGCAGCGTGCTTTCATCGCGATCAGCAACTTGTAGATTGCGGTAGAGGTAGGGTTCGTCGAGGGCACGACGGCGGCGACCACGCCGAACGGCTCGGCAATCTCGACGACCCGCCGCTCATCGAGGCGCCTCAGCACCCCGACCGTCTTCATCGGCCGGATGAACTCGTACACGGTGCGGGCGGCGAACAGGTTCTTGCGAACCTTGTCCGCCCGCACACCGAAGCCTGTCTCTTCAACGGCGGCGGCGGCAAGCTCCTCGGCGTGGTCCGCGGCCGTTTCCGCCATGGCCGCGACGATTCGATCGACCTGCTCCTGACCGAGCTCCGCCAGCGCGGACTGGGCGCCATGCGCGCGCACGGCAAGGCGGCGCGCTTCCTCGGCGGAGCGCCGATCGAGGTTGGACAACGCGTCGGTCTCAGCCATTGCGGAGGAAACGCCACCCGCCGCGCAACGCAAGACCCGGATTCCTAGCGCGCATCCTCGGCCGCGGGCAGAATCTTCTCGACCTCGTGGTGAGGCCGTGGAATGACGTGCACCGAAACCAGTTCTCCGACGCGACGGGCCGCCGCCGCGCCGGCGTCGGTCGCCGCCTTGA
Organism: Vicinamibacterales bacterium; assembly: GCA_958296065.1. Classification (GTDB taxonomy): domain Bacteria; phylum Acidobacteriota; class Vicinamibacteria; order Vicinamibacterales; family UBA8438; genus WTFV01. The sequence goes on from CATQHX010000043.1 coordinate 51,822, forward strand.
CCGCCCCTACGTCGCCGCGGACCATTACGGTTACGTAACCGGCGCCGATGTACTCCTTGCCGATCAGGAGCACGTTCGCCGCCTTGACCATCGCGTCGGCCGCCTCGACGGATCCGACGAGGCCCTTGGTTTCGACCATGCCGAGCGCTTCGAGCGTCATGCGGTTCTCCTCCCGCGCGCCGCGCCGTGCACCGGCGGCGCGAAACGACCGGCAACCTGGCACATTGCCGGAAAATCCCGCAACACGTTAGCATGAGAGGATATGCGTCTTACGAATTCATCCGCAGGCCGGGCCGTGGCCGCGGTTGCTGTGCTCCTCGTCGCGTGCGGCTGCACGGCGGCTCCTCCGCCCGTTGCCACGGTCTCGGTGGGCGTCGACCGGGCAGCCGTGCCGCTGGGCGCCCCGCTCCATCTGCAATTCCGTTTCAACGTCGCGCCCGATCCCGGGGACGCCTTGACCGAGGACTACCAGGTCTTCGTGCACTTCCTGGACGACCAGGGGGAAATGCTGTGGACCGAGGACCACGACCCTCCGGTGCCGACCTCGGCGTGGCAGCCGGGCCAGACCGTCGAGTACGAGCGGCGCGTGAAGATCCCGATGTATCCCTACATCGGCGAGTCGGTGATCGCGGTAGGGCTCTATTCCGCGGTTGACGGCGCCCGTGTGCCTCTCGCGGGAACCGATCTCGGCCAGAGCGCCTACCGCGTGGCGAGCCTTCGGCTCGAGCCGCAGCACGAGAGCAGCTTCATCACGTACGAAGAGGGCTGGCACTCGGACGAGTTCAGTGGCGATGGAAGATTGCGGTGGCGCTGGACCAGCGGCCGCAGCGTTGTCTCGTTCAGGAATCCCAACCGCGACGCACGGTTGGTGCTGGAGCTCGACGGCCGCCCGGACTTGTTCGATTCCCCGCAACGACTGTCGCTCGCGGTGGCAGACCGCGTGCTTCGAGAACTGGAGATCGATACCAGCGAGGTCATCTATCTCGTCGAGGAGATATCCGCGGCCGACCTCGGGGAAGAAGACTTGGTCGAGCTGGAGCTGCAGGTCGCTCCGACCTTCGTGCCGGCAGAAATCGACAGCGCGGCGCGGGACACCCGAGAACTGGGTCTCCGCGTCTTTTACACTTACTTTGAGCCGCGCTGACCGGGAGTAGCGGAGGGTCGCCGATCGTACTCCGCTGCGGGCGCGAAAACGCTTCGAACAAGAACATGCGACAAACAGGCTGGAAAACGGTACTGAAATGGGGGGCGGCGCTCGGTTGCGCGGCAGCGATGCTGGCATGCGCCTGGGTGCCGGTTGCATTCATCGTCAACGGTGGGTTCCACGACTTTGGTCAGCGGGCGGCGTCCATCCTCGACCTTGCTCGCCGAACCGCGCCGGTCCTGCCCGCGGCCCAGCTCGATGCTTCGGCCTTCCTCAACCCGAGGCTTGTTCCGGCTTTGGAATCGGAGCGAATCGAGCTTGACGAGCCGGAGCCGGCCCGCAGTCGCACGCGCGGCGGGTCTTCGGTGCGGCACCTGTCCCCGGACCTGTCGCGACGCCCATACGCGCATCTGGTCGAGTCGGCTGCGGAGCGTCACGGCGTGGACCCCCGACTCGTGCACGCATTGATCGAAGTGGAATCCGGCTACCGCGCGGACGCAGTCTCGGTTGCCGGCGCCATGGGCCTGATGCAGTTGATGCCAGTTACCGCGAAGCGCTACGACGTCGCCGACCCGCTGGATCCGGAAGCCAACATCGACGCGGGCACACGTCACCTGCGCGGACTGCTCGACGAGTTCGGTCCGTTGTTCGCGCTCGATTCGCTGGCCGCGTACCACGCCGGCGAGTCGGTCGTCCGGCGGCACGGGGGAATGCCGCCCTACCCGCAGACCCACAGGTTCGTACGCCGTGTCCTGGATGTCCTGCTGTCGCAAACGGGTTGGGGCGGTGGCGACTGATCGATGCACAGATGGAGTTTCGCTGCCGCCTGGGAACCGACTCCGGTGAGATCCTGGAACGCATCCGCGTCGCGGACAACGAGGCCAGCCTGCGGCGGGAGCTGGAGCAGGATGGCTACTTCCTGCTGTCTCTCCGGCGGCGAGGTTCGTTCCAGTGGTCGGGGGTTGATTTTCCAGGGAATCGGCGCCCCGGAGCACGGGATTTCACCGTCTTCAACCAGGAGCTGGCGGCCCTCCTCAAGGCCGGCATGCCGTTGCTCCAATCACTCGACATCCTTCGGCAACGGACCGATCAGCCGGTTCTGAAGACGATCCTGGACGATGTCCACGAGCAAGTACGTGGCGGGACAGCGTTGTCCGACGCGTTCGGGAGTCACGGAGATCTCTTTTCCGGGGTCTATACCGCTTCGCTCCTCGCAGGTGAGAAGAGCGGGACCCTGGAGGAGACCCTCCGGCGCTACGTCAGCTACGCCAAGATCATCAGCGACGTGCGCCGGCGGACCCTCTCGGCCCTGATCTACCCCGCCATCCTGCTGGCCCTGTCGGGTGTCGTCGTCGCGATTATCGTTGTGCGCGTCGTGCCGGAGTTCACGAACTTCTACGAATCGATGGGCGCGACGTTGCCGTTGGCCACGCGTGTCCTGACCGGTGTCTCCGCCTTCGTCACCGGGTACTTCTGGCCGATCGTGCTCGCGGCGGGAGCCCTGGCGGGTGGCGGGTGGGCCTGGACCCGCCAGCCGGGTCGCGGCGCGCAACTCGATCGCCTCTTGCTCAGGCTGCCGTTCATCGGCAATGTAGCCAACCGTTTCTCGACGTCGCAACTGTCGCGAACTCTGGCGACCCTGCTCGGTGGAGGGATTCCGCTCGTCGACGCCCTCGAGGTGACCGCGCGTTCGGTCGGCAACCGCCATGTCTCGCGCCACCTCGTAGCCATAGCGCGGGAGGTGCGCGAGGGCGGGTCACTCTCCATGTCCATGCGCACGTGCGGGCTCTTTCCGCCCGTGGCGGTGAAGATGGTCGAGGTGGGGGAATCGACCGGCGCCCTCCAGGACATGCTGAACGCGGTGGCCGACTTCTTCGACGAGGAGATCGAAACCACGCTGGGACGGTTCATGACCCTTGTCGAACCGCTGTTGCTGGTGATCATGGGCATCGTGATCGCCGCGTTGCTTCTGGCGTTGTACTGGCCGCTCCTGCAACTCGGCGCCATCGCCTCATGATTGACCATCGCGTACCCGCGGCCGCACCGGCGGACACGGAGGCCCGCCCCGCAGAGGATGACCCCGCCTCGACGGTCGTCGCCCGCGCGGAAGTCGCGCGTGCCCGCGCTCTCGCCCGGCGCTATCGGCTGGAGTACGTCGACATGGAGCGTTACTCCATCGACCAGGACCTCCTCCGGTCGATTCCCGCCGATCTGATGCTGCGCTACCGTTTCGTGCCCCGGCGCCGGACCGGCGAGACACTGGAGATCGTCGTTTCCGATCCGACGAACCTTCCGATGATCGACGAGCTCGCGCTCCTGCTCGGGGCGCCGGTCGCCGTCACCGTCGGAACGCCGTCCGCCATCGAGTCGCTCCTCACGCGGAGCGAGAGCTCGCAACGAGTGCTCGACGAAGCTACCGAGAGCTTCCAGCCGCAACTGCTGCGCGAGGAGGACACGGCGGAGGACAGCCTGACCGTCGAGCGCCTGACCAGCGACATCAGCCCGGTAATCAAGCTGGTCGACTCGATGATCTACACGGCCATCCAGCGGCGGGCGAGCGACATCCATGTCGAGACCCAGGACGACGCCCTGCACGTGAAGTACCGCATCGACGGCGTACTGCAGTCGGCGATGCGGCCGATAGGCAAGCAGTTTCACGCCGCGGTTCTCTCCCGCATCAAGGTGATGGCGGAGCTCGACATCGCTGAGAAGAGAGTGCCCCAGGACGGACGCTTCAAGCTGCGGCTGCCTGGCAAGACCATCGACTTCCGGGTGTCGATCATGCCGAGCATCCACGGGGAGGACGCGGTCATTCGCATTCTCGACAAGGAATCGATCAGCGAGCAGTTCCGGGAACTCCGGCTCGATATCCTGGGATTCCCCGCGGACGAACTCAAGCGCTTCCGCCGCGCAATCGCGGAACCGTACGGCATGGTGCTGGTGACCGGTCCGACCGGGAGCGGCAAGACCACGACGCTCTACGCCGCCCTGGCCGAGATCGCCTCGTCGGAAGACAAGATCGTCACCATCGAGGATCCGGTCGAGTACCAGCTCCGGGGGATTACGCAAATCCCGATCAACGAGCGCAAGGGGTTGACGTTTGCCCGCGGCCTCCGATCGATCCTGCGCCACGATCCGGACAAGATCATGGTGGGGGAGATCCGCGACCCCGAGACGGCGCAAATCGCGATTCAGTCGGCGCTGACGGGCCACCTGGTCTTCACAACGGTCCACGCGAACAACGTGATTGACGTCCTGGGCCGGTTCCTGAACATGGGCGTCGAGGCGTACCAGTTCGTCTCGGCTCTCAACTGCGTGCTCGCGCAACGCCTGGTCCGCACGGTCTGCCGGGAGTGCAGACACCCGGTGACGATTCCGGAGGACGAGTTGCGCGAGGCCAGGCTCGACCCGCGGGTCGCGGCCCGCCATACCCTGTACGAGGGCGGCGGATGCATCGAATGCGGTGGGACAGGCTACCGCGGCCGGACCGCGATCTGCGAGCTCCTCGACCTTACGGACCACATTCGGGAGCTGATCCTCGGCCGTCGCCCCACGTCCGAAATCAAGCAGGCCGCGCGCGACGCCGGGATGCGGTTCCTTCGGGAGTCCGCCGTCGAGCAGGTATTGCAGGGACGCACGACCCTGCATGAAATCAACAAGGTCACGTTCGTTGCCTAGCAGCCTCTTGCGCTCGCTGTTCACGACGCCGGGTCCGTCGGTGGCGGTGTCCATCGCTGCCGGCTACGTAGCGGCGGTTCAGATCGAGAACGGCCGCAACCGGACCGCGGTGTGCGGTCACGCGCGGGCGGCGCTGCCGGAGGGGGCCGTGCGGCCGGCTGTACTTGGCCCCAATCTGGCGGACCCGCCCGCGGTCGCGGACGCCGTCGACGACGTGCTGGGCCAGCTTCCGAGTCGCCCGCGAAGGATCGCTCTGCTGCTGCCGGACGGCGCCGCGAAAGTGTCGATAGCGCGCTTCGCCACAGTGCCGACCCGTGCTGCGGACATGGAGGAGATGATTCGCTGGCAGGTGCGCAAGACCGTGCCATTCAGCGTGGACGACGCGCAGGTGGCCTGGAGCCGGGGCCGGCTGACGACCGGCGGGGAACAGGAGTTCGTGGTGGTCCTGGCCCGGCGCGCGGTGGTAGAGGAGTACGAGCAGGCCTGCGTGGCGGCCGGAACGCACCCGGGGCTGGTCGAGACGTTGAGCTTCAGTCTGATGCACACGGCGGTGGCGCATGGCGCAGGCGACGGTGGCGTGGATTGGCTGCTTGCGCGCATCGGACCCGCATCCAGCACCCTGGCCGTCGTGCGGGGGCGGCACCCGCTGATGTTCCGCACCGTCATGGCGGACGGTGAGGCGTTGGGCGACCTCGTGCACCAGACGGCGATGTACTACGAGGATCGCCTCGGGGGCGGCGGTTTTTCGTGCGCTCTGGTGGCGGGTGATGCCACCGCGTTGGACGGAGTCGACGCGGCGCAGCGGGTCATCGCCGATCGTCTCGCCGTCACCGTCGAACCGATTGCGGCGCGGATCGCCCCGTTGGTGCCGGAGGATGCCTGCCTTGATCCGGTTGCGCTCGGCGATATCGCCGCCTCGATCGGGGTACTGCTGCCGGAACCCAAGGCCATCCGGACATAGAGTGCCGAGAATGAACCTGGCTACGCGTCCCTTCTACAATGACCGCGCCGTGCACCTGGCACTGACGGGTGTCGGGGTCATGGTCTTCGCAGTGCTCGTGCTCTTCGGCATGCGTCTCGTCGACCTGTCGCGCACGCACCGTTCGCTTACGCTGCAGGCGGAGGCGGCGGAGCGCGAAACGGCTGCCGTTGCGACGCAAACGGCACGTCATGAGCGCGCCGCGCCCACCGCTGCGCTGGAGGCGTTGACCGCCGCGGCGGAAGAGGTGAACCGGCTCGTAGAACGACGGATCTTCTCCTGGACGACCTTCTTCAACATCATCGAGCAGACCCTGCCGGCCGACGTAATGCTCACGGCCGTGCGTCCGGATGCCGACGAACGAGGGACGATCGTCGATCTGGCGCTGATCGGCCGTAGCGTGGCCGACATCGAGGAGTTCATCCGGCGACTCGAAGGGACCGGCGCCTTCGCGGACGTACTGGCCCGGCAGGGCGAGCTCAACGATGAGGGCATGTACCGCGCGCAATTGCGAGGGCGTCTGGTGCGAGTCGACGAAACCACGGTCGACGCGAACGAACCGGCAGGGGAGCCATGACGCGGGCACCGCGCGTGTTCATCCGCAGGGTGCTCTCCGAGAAGCGCATGCTCGTCGGGTGGGTGGTAATCGGCCTCATCGTGGATGCAGGCCTCTACGGCCTGGCGGTCTACCCATGGACCCTCAGGGTAGAAAGCGCGCACCGGCGCGCGTCGACGGCGGCGACGAATCTGGAAGCCGCTCGACAACACTCCGAGATGGCCCGGCGGGCGACTGACGGCAAGAACCGGGCGGAGATGGAGTTGCGTACCTTTCACCGGGAGATCCTGCCCTTCGGCCTGGCCGGCGCGCGCTCCCTGACGCTCGCCCGCCTCGCGGCGCTTGCCGACGATCACGATCTGTCGATGGAACGGCGCGCCTCGACCCCGGACCGGGCGGAAGACAGTCCCCTGGCACGTCTTCAGGTGTCGATGCTGCTCAGTGGCGCCTATCGAGACATTCGCCGGTTCATACACGCGATCGAGACGGCGCCGGAGTTTCTCGTCATCGACGAGATCGTCCTCAGCCGGGGCGACGGGTCGGCAACCGGGGAAGTTCTCGAACTGCGTCTGTCCACCTACTATCGGAACAGCGACGATGAGGAGCATGGCCAGCGGTAGGGTGGAGGGCCGGACGACGCCCGCGAACGGCGTGCTGCGCCTTCTCCGGCGCAAGGGCGGCTACTCCTTCGTCGAATTGCTCGTGGTCAGCACGATCCTCCTGATCCTGGCTTCGGCTGTGGCACCACTCGCCCGGGTGACGATGCAGCGGCAACGGGAGGTGGAGCTGCGCCGGGCGCTGCGCGAGATGCGAACGGCGATCGACCGCTACAAGGACGCGGTGGACCTCGGGAACATCGGCGGCACGCAGATCGACCCTGACAACCAGGGCTATCCGCCAAGCCTGGAGACCCTCGTTGAAGGCGCCGACCCCGTCGACGAGAATGCGGGCAGGCTGCGCTTCCTGCGGCGGATTCCCATCGATCCGATGACGCAGGGGACCGACTGGGGATTGCGCTCGTACCAGGACGACCCGGACACCACGCGGTGGAGTGGGGGCAATGTGTATGACGTCTACACCAGGTCGCGCGGCACCGCACTCGACGGCACCCGGTACCGCGACTGGTAACGCGATGCGGAACCGACGGCGCGACCACGGCTGGACGCTCATCGAGTTGACGATCGTCATTTCGCTCATCACGGTCTTGTCGACGATCGCTCTCGTCGGTTACAGCAATGCCGTCACCCGTTCACGGGAAGCGGTACTCATGGAAGACCTCTTTCGCATGCGCGACGCCATCGACCAGTACCACGCCGACCTCGGCGAGTATCCGCCGGAGCTGTACTCACTGGTCATCGCCGGCTATCTGCGCGCCATACCGGAGGATCCGATGACCCGCTCGTCGGAAACCTGGGTGGTCGTGCCGGCAGAACCGGATACGGCAGGTCCATTCGTCCAGGGCGTCTACGATGTCAGGAGCGGATCCGAGGGAACCGCGCTCGACGGCACGGCCCATGCCACCTGGTAGGACCCGCGTGACGATGCGCCGGCACCCACATGGACAGCAGGGTTTTGCGATGGCCGCCCTGCTCGTCGTCCTCGCGGTCATGAGCCTCATGTTGTCGATGGCACTGCCCGTCTGGCACCATGCGGCCCAGCGCGAGCGCGAAGCGGAGTTGATCTTCCGCGGCGAACAGTACGCGCGGGCCATCATGCTCTACCAGAGGCAGACCCCCGGGGCCTATCCACCGGACGTCGAGACTCTCGTCGAGGGACGGTTCCTGCGCCGTGCGTACCGCGATCCGATGACCGCCGAGGGAGAGTTCCGGCTCGTTCTGCAATCGGAGCTGGCCGCCATCCCCGGTTCGAGTGGTCCCGGAGAGTCGGCAGACGATGGATCCGGGCAAGCGGGCGCCGGGCGCCGGCCCCGGAGCGACGATGCAGGGGAGCGACCCGGATTCATGCAGGGCGTCCGGCCGTTCGGCAACCGGGGGGACCGCGCATCCGGCGGCGTCGATGGCAATATCGTCGGCGTCGCCAGCCGCAGCGAGCAGACATCCATCGCACTCTACAACGGCAGGTCCAGGTACAGCGAGTGGGTCTTCGTCAATGCAGGCTCGCCGCCCGGAGGGGCGGAGGGCGAATTGGATCAGCCGCCACTCAGCCTGCCGGACGGGTCTGGAGGTCTTCCGTCGCCACCGGTCGGGGACCGCATCGGAGGGTTGCCGTAGCGAGAACCGGTGAAGGGGCAACGGCATGCGCCCACCACGCCTCAGGCGTCAACCGATCGGTGACACGCCTCAGGCGTCAACCGATCGGTGGCTCGTCAAGCTCCTGACCAGCCAAGCGGCCAGTCCCGTGGCGCAGGCCAGCAGCAGAAGGGCGGCGCCCAGAGAACCGAACAGTCCGGCGTGGGCGGCGGCAAGGGTCAGGTAGACGGCCGCGCAGCCCGCGCCCCAGCGGCGCAACTCGGGGGCCAGCGGGGCCGGCGCGGGCTCGCCCGCGGCCGCGGCGATGCGTCTCCAGCCCGGCCCCCCGGGATGCGTGCGCCGATAGAAGCGGATCAGGTGAGGCAGCGGCTCCGCGCGCGTCAGCAGCGTGACCGCGAGCCAGCAGATCGTGGTCCAGGGCACGAGATAGAGCAGGGAGTCCGGAAAGGGAATAGCGGTAAAGAACCGCACGAACAGGAAACCGGCCGCGGCCGCGGCCAATGCCGCCAGCTCCGAGATCGCGGTGACCCGCCACCAGTACCAGCGCAGGATCAGCACCAGCCCGACGCCCGCACCGGACTCGAGCACGAACTCCCACGCCTGACGGACCGATTCGAGAGCGAAGGTGAGCGCTCCGCTCACCACCATCACCAGGATCGTGGTGAGGCGCGAAGCGCGCACCAGGTGCGGCTCTTCGGCGTCGGGCCGCACGAAGCGCTTGTACACGTCGTTGACGAGGTAGGACGTGCCCCAGTTGAGCTGCGTGGAGACAGTGGACATGTAGGCGGCAAAAAAAGAGCCGACGAGCAGTCCTCGCCACCCGGGTGGCAGGTGGTCGCGCAGGACGAGGACATAGCCGGCTTCCCGATCGGACAGATCGGGGTAGAGAACGAGGGCGGCGAGCGCGACCAGCACCCACGGCCACGGGCGCAGGCAATAGTGCGCCACCGTGAACCAGAGGGTCGCCAGCACCGCGTCGCGCTCGCTGCGTGCCGACATCATGCGCTGCGCCAGGTAGCCGCCGCCGCCCGGCTCCTGCCCCGGGTACCAGCTCGCCCACCACTGGACTCCCAGATAGGCGATGAACGATACGACGGGCAGGGCCAGCATGACGGACGCATCCGCCATGCTCCCGCCTGTCGCTCCCACCGTTGGCCACAAC
>CATQHX010000044.1 GCA_958296065.1 Vicinamibacterales bacterium
GAGACGAAGGTGCGCCGGAAGTCCTTGCGACGCAGGAAGCCCACCTCCGGGTTGAAGTTCCTGCCGACGAGCAGATGATCGACGAGCAGTCCGTAGAGGTCGTCCTCGTAGGAGAACGCCGTCTGATAGCTCTCCGCGTCGCCCTCCAGGCCCGGCGTGTTCGTGCGGGCGTAGTAGCCGTAGAGGTTGACGTCGTCGTAGAACGAGAAAGCCCCATCGACTCCATACGCCTGATTCGCCCCGTCGCCCGTCAGCGAGACCGACCGGTTGGTGACGATCGCGCCGATCCGACTTCGCCGGAGAACGTCGCGCTTGACGCGGAGCACGCTGAAGTTGGTCGGGGCGGCGCCGGCGCCCGGCGTGTCGTCGGTCTGGATGTTGATGGCTCCCACGCTGAAATCGCCCACCTTGCCGGTCAGGCGTCCGCCGCCCAGAATCGGCACGGTGCGCCCCTGGTCCAGGCCGATCCGCCGGCTGAAGAAGATGGTGGGGGCGTCCCCGCCTCCGAAGAAGCCCGACGCTCCGACACTCCGCCGCGCGGCGCCTCCGCCGCCGGCGCCGGCTACCCGCCCGAAGTCGAAGATGCCCTGACTCTCCAGAAAGAACTCGCGTTTCTCCGGGAAGAACAGGCTGAACCGCGTCAGGTTGATCTGCTGCTCGTCCACCTCGACCTGGGCGAAATCGGTGTTCCAGGTGAAGTCCGCCGTCAGATTCTCGGTGAGTCCGTACTTGACGTCGCCGCCCGCCTGGCCGGCGCCGTCGTTCGAGATCGGGGGCACGACGGTCCGGTCGGTGGCCAGCGAGCCGATCACGTAGGGCTTGACCTCGAACGTGCGGTTGCCTTCCGGCACTTGCAGGCCGGTGAGCGTGCCCGCCGCCGACACGCGGAACTGTCCCGGCCCGGCCGAGATCGGCACCGCCGTGAGGTACGCCTCCTCGAAGCTCGACCGGATGTCCCGGCCCAACTGGATGCCCCACAGTTGCTCGGCCCCGGGCCGGAAGCGGAGCGACTTGAACGGAATCGCCATTTCGACGGTCCAGCCGCCATCGAAGCGACCGGTGCGCACGTCCCAGACGGGATTCCAGTCGGGATTCGGGTCTCCTTCGTCGGTGATCTGCCGATCGCTGAACCCCCCGATGGGGTTGACCCGGAAGGCGAAGCCGTTCCGGCGGTCGTAGAAGGTGTCGAACACGACGATGAATCCGTCGTTGTTGATGAGCTGAAACGAATCTCGCTGCATCTCGTTGGCGATCCATTGCGACTCGGGAACCGACTCGTACACGCGGGCCGCCACGTAGATCGACTGATCGTCGAAGAAGATCCAGGCGTCGGTCGGCTCCGAGGCCGGAGCCCCCTCGTCGGGGGCCTGCTGGATGAAGTCGCCGAACGGTTGCACGCGGTCGTAGATCGGCTCATCGAGCACGCCGTCGAGCCGCCAGGGGCCCTCGAGGCGGACGGCGCGGACCGTTGCCCCGCCGCTGGCGTCCCGGTTGATGGTGGCTGGCGGCACTGGTGCCGGCGGACCGTCGATCGACGGGCCCGCGGGTTGGAATCCCGCTGGCGGGGGTTGCGCCGGCGACGCCAGCGGCAGGACCCAGAACGCGAGCGTGGTGGCGAGCCTCGCCGCCGTGTGACCGGCGGCGGTTTTCCCGTGGAGCTGTGGCGGCGACATGTGGCGGAGTTTAACCAGTCGTCGGCGATGCCTGGCCGTCTCGGCTCAGAAACGGAACTGCCGCGTGAGCTTCACCACGAACGCGCGGTTCTCCAGCATCGGGAAGCCGCGGTTCCTGAGGTTCATGAAGGTGTCGCGCTGGTCGTTGTAGACGATGAACAGCTCGCTCCCCGGCTGGTACTCCCAGCGCAGGCGCACGTTGGTGCTCAGCACGTTGTTGGTCGAGTTGTACTGCAGCAGAGCGCTGGCGAACATGCGCGGCGTGAAGGTGTAGGTGAGCCGCGTGGTGGCCACCCGGGCCGTGAAATCCCCTTGTGGCAGCGTGATGCGATTCCACGAGACGCTGGGCTCCACCGCGAACTGCCGCGAGACCTCGATGAGGCCCCGCGAATAGCCGACCGCGGTGATGTCGCCGCCGAAGAACTCGCCGTGCTGGAACGAGAGGCCGCCCGCCACGCGGCGGTGCGGTCCCATGCGGTAGGACACCTGGAAGTCCGTGAACTCGAAGCCGCCGACGGGGATGGTCACGCCGTCGATGATCTCGAAGGGCCGGGGGAGGAACTCGTAGTCCTGCTGGATGTCCGCGCTCAGGCTGTCGCTGTTCTCGAAGTTGGTCTGAAACCGCCCCGACAGGATGCGGGTCTCGAGTTGGCCCGCGCCGTTCTCGATGTAGTCGACGCTGCCGCCCCAGGTGAACTGCCGGACCGCCTCGATGCCTTCCGGCCGCGGGCTGAACTGCGCGTAGACGTAGCTGCGCCGGAAGTCCTCGCGGCGCATGAAGCCGATTTCCGGGTTGAAGTTCTGGCCCACCTGCAGGTGATCGACGAGCAGTCCGTAGAGGTCGCCCTCGTAGGAGAACGCCGCCTGGTAGCTCTCGTTCTTGCCTTGCAGGCCCGGCGTGTTCGTCCGCGCGTAGTAGCCGTAGAGGTTCACGTTGTCGTAGAACGAGAACGACCCGTCGAGTCCGTACGCCTGGTTCGCGCCGTCGCCTCTGAGCGAGACCGAGCGATTGGTGAAGATGGCGCCGACGCGGCTGCGGCGGAGGATGTCGCGCTTGACGCGCAGCACGCTGAAGTTGGTCGGGAGGGCGTTGGCGGCCGGCGTGTCGTCGGTCTGGATGTTGATGGCCCCGACGCTGAAGTCGCCCACCTTGCCGGTCAGGCGTCCGCCGCCCACGATCGGCACCGTCCGCCCCGAGTCCAGGCCGATGCGCCGGCTGAAGAAGAGGGTCGGCGCGTCGCCGGGCGGGAATACGCCCGGCGGCGCGTTGAGGATTGCCCGCGCGGATCCGCCGAAGCCGCCGAAGCCGGCCACCCGCCCGAAGTCGAAGATGCCCTGGCCCTCCAGGAAGAACTCGCGCTTCTCCGGGAAGAACAGGCTGAACCGCGTCAGGTTGATCTGCTGCTCGTCCACCTCGACCTGCGCGAAGTCGGTGTTGTAGGTGAAGTCCGCCGTCAGGTTCTCGGTCAGGCCGTACTTGACGTCGACGCCGCCGCTCCCGTCGCCCGCGTTCGAGATCGGGGGCACGACGGTCCGGTCCGTGTTGAGCGAGCCGATCGCGTAGGGCTTGATCTCGAACGTGCGGCTGTCCGCCGGCACCTCCAGGCCCACCAGGGTGCCGGCGACCGACAGGCGGAACTGTCCCGGCCCGGCCGAGATCGGCACCGCCGTCAGGTACGCCTCCTCGTAGTTCGACCGGATGTCGCGGCCCAACTGGATGCCCCATACCTGGTTCGCGCCGGGCCGGAAGCGGAGCGACTGGAACGGAATCTCCATCTCGACGGTCCACCCGCCGTCGAAGCGGCCCGTGCGCACGTCCCAGACGGGATTCCAGTCGGGATTCGGGTTGCCTTCGTCGGTGATCTGCTGATCCTGGAAGCCCCCGATGGGGTTGACCCGGAAGGTGAAGCCGTTCCGGCGGTCGTAGAAGGTGTCGAACACGACGATGAATCCGTCGTTGTTGATGAGCCGGAACGAGTCGCGCTGCATCTCGTTGGCGACCCACGCCGACTCGGGAACCGACTCGTGGACGCGGGCCCCCACGTAGATCGATTCGTCGTCGAAGAGGATCCAGTTGTCGGTCCCCTCCGTGGCCGGGGCCCCCTCGTCGGGGGACTGCTGGATGAACCCGCCGAACGGCTCGACGCGGGCGTAGATCGGCTCGTCGAGCACGCCGTCGACCCGCAAGGGCGCATCGAGGCGGACGGCGCGGACCGTCGCCCCGCCGCTGGCGTCCCGGTTGATCGTGGCTGGCGGCACCGGGGCCGGCGGACCATCGATCAACGGGCCCGCGGGCTGGAATCCCGCCGGCGGCGGCGTGACCTGGCGCGGAGGCTGCGCGGTGGGCGGGGTCTCCGCGCCGGCAGACATCGAGGCCCGCGCCGGGCCGGGGTTCTCCTGCGGCGCGGCCGCCAGCGGCATGCCGCCCGACAGCGCCAGGGCGCACAACACGAACGCGGCAGCGAGCCTCGCTGTCTGCATGATCTCAGATCCTTGAAGCACAGGGGAATGACGGCTCAGTGCACCGTGTGAGGCTCCGCCGCGGCGTCGATGAACAGGTCGAGCACCTCGCGGACGACGCCGTTGTTCGCGCGCGTCAGGTTGATCAGTCCGACCACGACGACACGCGATGCGGGCTCCATCACCATCAGCGACGTACCGCCGACCGAGCCGCCGGAGTGGGACAGCAGACGCCGCCCGTCCTCGCGCGTCCGGATGAACCAGCCGAAGCCGTATCCGACCCCTTCGCCGTCGCGGGTCTTCTGCTCGGTGAACAGCAGCTTGCGGGACGACTCGTTCAGGAAGTCGTCGTCGAGGTGGGCGTTGGCGAACGCCAGCACGTCCTCGGTGGTCGAGAGAAAGCCGCCGCCCGCCCATTTGTAGCTGTTGTTGACCCACGGCGCGTTCACTACGCTGCCGCCGGCGTCCCGCACGTAGTAGCCGGTCCGTCCGGGGATGATGGGGGTCACGAGGTCGGCCACGGTGTCGCGCATGCCCAGCGGGCGGAAGACCGCCTCGCGCATGGTGTCGAGGAACGGCTGGTTGGCGGCGCCCTCGACGACGGCGCTGAGCAGGTTGAAGCCGTAGCTCGTGTAGGCGAACGCGCTGCCCGGCTCGTGCAGCAGCGGATCGTCGGCGAAGATGGTCAGGCTGTCGAGCACCGTCGCGTACGGGTCGCGGATGAAGTTCTCGTCGCCCTGGTAGTGGCGAATCCCCGCCAGGTGGCCGCCGAGCTGCCGCGTCGTGATGGGATGCGCCTTCTGCGGGAACGAGGGGACGTACTTCTGTATGCGCGCGTCCAGGTCCAGGCGGCCGTCCTCGACCAGCCTTGCCGCCGCCGCGGCCGTCAGCGACTTCGAGATGCTGCCCACGCGGAACTTCACCGACGGCCACATCGGGACCCGGTGCTCGAGGTTCGCGTAGCCGAAGCCCTCGGACCAGACGGTCTCTCCGTCGACCGAGACGGCAATCGCGATGCCGGGATAGCCGCGCGCGGCCAGGTCCGCGCGTACCATGGCGCGGGCCTCCTCGACCACGTTGGCGTAGCGGAGCGGGGCCGGTGCGGTCGCGGTCGCCGGGTCGCCGGCCGATTGAGCCCACGCCGCCGGGGTGGTCATGCTGGTCATGCCAGCGGCCAGTCCGGCCACCAGCAGAAGCACGTGGAGCCGACGACACCCCGTCACCGCGGCCAGGAGGGCCGCGCCGGTGAGACTTCCAACGCGACCAGCGTTCGTGCCGCGACCGCAAGATCGCGCCGGCCCCATTCCGAGTTCGAGTTGCCCGTGTCCAGAACCCCGTGTCATCGTCTCGTCCCCTCGATCTCGGTGCGCAGGCTGAACACGGTCTTGCCGGCCGTGACGTACAGCGTCCGCAGGTCGGGTCCTCCGAACGCGGCGTTCGTGATCGTGTCCTCCGGGATCGGGATGTGCTGCAGCAGCTCGCCCGCCGGCGAGAGCACGTAAACGCCCGCCACCGTGTCGAGCGTCTCGCTGGTGCCGCGCAGGCGGTTCAGCCCGGCGGCGACGTACAGGTTGCCCTGGCTGTCGATGGTCATGCCGTCGCCGCTGCGTCCCGGATAGAAGTCGTGAAACACGCGCATGTTGCTGGCGGTGCCCTCGGGGCTGAGGTCGAACGCGCGGATCATCCGCGGCCCGCCTTCGCTCTGCTCGGTCTCGATGACGTACAGCGTGCTGTCGTCGGGGGAGATGACGATGCCGTTGGGCCGCGCGACCTCGGGCTCGGTCAGGATGCGCTCGATGGTCCCGTCCGTGTCGATGCGGTAGACGCCGTGCACTCCGGTCTGGTCCGGCGTCGGGTTCGGGCCGGGCCGGTCCGTGAAATAGACGCGGCCCTGGCCGTCGATGGTCAGGTCGTTGGGCCGATGCAGCTCCCTGCCCTCGTAGGCGTCGGCGAGCACCTCGACCTCGCCGGTCTCCAGATCGGTGCGGGTGACGCGGGGGAGGCCCGTCTCGCCGTCGCCGCCCTCGCAGGCGAGCAGGCGCCATTCGCTGTCGAAGATCAGGCCGTTGGCGTCGTTGCTCGGCTGGCGGAAGGTGGAGAGCTCGCCGTCGGTCGACAGCCGCATGATGCGGTTGTTGCCGAGATCCGTGAAGTACACGGAGCCGTCCTCGGCCACCGTCGGGCCTTCCGTGAAGGCCACCGTGGTTGCCACCGTCACCTCGGCGTTCGTCGCCGCGCCGCCCGCCGTCGCCGCGTTCTCGACTGCGCTCCCCTCCAGGGCCCCGACGCTCTCCTCCAGGGCCGTGAGCCGGTCGATCACGGCTCCCTGCTGGCTCTCGAGCGATTCCAGGACCCGCAGGACGTGGGCCGTGCCCAACACCTGCGGTTGATCGCCGCCGCAGGCGCTCACTATCGGCAGCATTATCGTCATCACCCAAACGGCGCGTCTCTTCATGCGGCTCTCCTCCGGTGTTCGTTCCGGGCCTCGATCTTCGCACGAGCGGCGTGCGGCGTCTCGTCCCGCCGCCGTCCCGCGCGTCGGCTGGCCTCGCGCTCTTCCGTCCCGCTACTGCGGGCCGGGCGGCCTCCCCTCATCTCACCCTCCTCTATCGTGCGCGGTCCCTGCGGCGCCGCTGGCCCATGATGGACCCGGAGGCGTCCGGGCGCAAGCGTGCCCGCGCCGCTGTCGATTGCGGGGAGCGGTGCGCCAGCGCCCCGAAACGCCTCGCTGGCTCGGTGTTTCGGCCCATCCCCCCCGCCCCAGGACCTTGCGCCTGAGAACTCACTGCGTTGCGTTCTACGGCGCAATCTCCTAGCGCCCCGAAACGCCTCGCTGGCTCGGTGTTTCGGCCCATCCCCCCCGCCCCAGGACCTTGCGCCTGAGAACTCACTGCGTTGCGTTCTACGGCGCAATCTCCTAGCCTTGGTCGTGACGGTAGCTGCACCGCGGTCTCGTTGCAGGCCCTGGCACCGGAATTGCACATACGTCGGCGAGTCGGTGCTGCCGGGGTTTGCACTCGACGTCGCGGCCGTATGGGAGCCTGGCTTCCGAGAGGACGGCCCTCGCCGTTGGAGCGCGACCCGGAGATGTCGCCGATAGAGGATCCGTGGGATCGGGAATGACGAATTCGGGAGAAGGAACCGGGCCGGCGCTGGATGTGCGGCAGGCGGTGGGCACGCGGGAGGGTGGCGGTACTCTCGCGACCGGCGCCGATGGGGCGGGCTCCCCCGCGCCGGACCGGGACCGCGACGTCATCCGCCGGCTCTTCGAGACCGGAGAGTACCCCTACCAGCGGAAGCTCGCCCGCAAGCCCTACGAGCGGGACAAGGCCGCGCTGCAGGTCGAGCTGCTGAAGGCGCAGGACTGGGTGAGGGCCACGAGCGGGAAGATCGTCATCCTGTTCGAGGGCCGGGACGCCGCGGGCAAGGGCGGGACCATCAAGCGCTTCACCGAGCATCTCAATCCGCGCGGCGCCCGGGTGGTGGCGCTCGACAAGCCGACCGAGAGCGAGAGGACCGAGTGGTTCTTCCAGCGCTACATCCGCCATCTGCCCCACGGCGGCGAGATCGTGCTGTTCGACCGCTCCTGGTACAACCGCGCCGGGGTAGAGCGCGTGATGGGGTTCTGCGACGGCAGGGAGTACCTGGAGTTCATGCGCCAGGCGCCCGAGCTCGAGCGCATGCTGGTGCGCAGCGGAATTCGGCTGTTCAAGTACTGGTTCTCGGTTACCCGCAAGGAACAGAGACGCCGCTTCGAGGCGCGCGAGAAGGATCTCCTGAAGCAGTGGAAGCTGTCGCCGATCGATCGGCAGTCGCTGGACAAGTGGGATGACTACACCGCCGCCAAGGAGGCGATGTTCTTCTATACGGACACCGCCGACTCCCCTTGGACGATAGTCAAGTCCGACGACAAGAAGCGCGCCCGGCTGAACTGCATGCGCCACTTTCTGGCGGCGTTGCCCTATACGAAGAAGGACACTCGCGTCGTGGGGCGGCCCGATCCGCTGATCGTCGCCAGTGCCGACATGATCGGCGCCGGCGACCCAGCCGCCGGCAAGTAGGGATCCTCCCGACGGTCACCCCGCCGGCTACGGTCCCGCGGCGTTCCGCTGACGGGCGTCTCCGTCTGCGCCCGCGCCGGCGATGCCCCCCTCGCGGCGCGGATGCCGCGCCAGGCAGGGGTGTTATGCTGCGCGCGCATGGACCAACGCATCGTCGGATTCATCGGGCTCGGCCGCATGGGATCCGGCATGGCCCGCAACCTGCTGAAGTCGGGCGTTCCGCTCGTCGTCTGGGACGTGGTTCCGGAAGCGGAGCGATCGCTGATTGATGACGGCGCCTCCGCGGCGGCGGATCCGGCGGCGTTGGCCGAGAGCGCCGAGCTGCTCTTCCTGTGCGTGCCGTCCGACAAGGAAGCGGGTGAGGTGCTGTTCGGCGAGCGCGGGGTGGTCGCGGCCGGAAGGGCCACGGCCGTCGTCGACACCACGACCATGAACCACCGGGCGGCGGGCCGGCTGGCGCAGCGGGCTCGGGAAGCAGGGGTGGCGTACGCCGATTGTCCGGTTTCCGGAATGCCGCTACGGGCCGAGCAGGGGACCCTCACCATGATGTTCGGCGGCGCCGCCGAGCTGTTCGCACTGTCGAAGCCCTATCTCGATGTCATGGGAGAGTTCGTCGTCCACTGCGGCGACGTGGGCATGGGCCAGCTCATGAAGGCGGTCAACAACATCGTCTACGACGTCAACATCGCCGCGTTCTGCGAGATTCTGCCGTTCGCGGTGAAAGCCGGGCTGCAACCGGGGCAACTCGCGGAAGTCCTCACGACGGGTAACGCCCGCAGCTTCGCCGGCGAGCACTTCGTGCCGCGCATCCTGGAGCGCCGCTTCGAGGGCGACTTCTCGCTGCGGGCCGCCTACAAGGACATCGTGAATATCCAGGAGGCCGCCGCGCAGCTCGACGCCTCGCTGCCGCTCGTGGAGGCCATGGTCTCGACCTACCGCGCGGCCATCGAGATGGGGTTCGGCGACGAGCCGAAGAGCGCGATGGTCAAGGTCTACGAGAGTCGGATGGACCAGCAGGTCGGCACCGACCGCCCGTCCGCCTGACGGCGCATGAGGCGGATGAACAGCGCCGCCGGTTCCTTCGCCCGCCGCCTGCTCGCCTGGTGGGACGTCCACGGCCGCAAGAACCTGCCGTGGCAGCGGGCACGTACCCCGTACCGGGTCTGGGTCGCGGAGATCATGCTGCAGCAGACCCAGGTGCGCACGGTCGTGCCGTACTTCGAGAAGTTCGTGGCGCGGTTCCCGGACGTGGAGAGCCTGGCCCGGGCCGATCTGGACGAGGTGCTGCACCTGTGGAGCGGGTTGGGGTACTACGCACGGGCGCGCCGCCTGCATCTGGCGGCCGGCGTCGTCGTCCGCGATCACGGAGGCAGCTTTCCCGCCGCTGCGGCGGACATTCGGCGATTGCCGGGTGTCGGCCGGTCCACCGCCGCGGCGATCGTCGCGCAGAGCTACGGCCGGAGGGCCGCCATCCTGGATGCCAACGTCAAGCGGGTGCTGGCGCGAAGACACCGCGTCGCCGGGGCGGTGTCTTCGTCGGCGGTCGCCGACGAGCTCTGGCGCCTGGCCGAATCCCACACACCCGCGGAGCGGGTGGCGGACTACACGCAGGCCATCATGGACCTCGGCGCCACGGTGTGCCGCCGGACCCGCCCGCGGTGCGCCGATTGCCCCGTTCGCGCGGACTGTCTGGCGCATGCCGCGGGCGACCCCGAGCGGTATCCGGGGAAGGCGCCGCGCCGGAAGCGTCGTCTCGAGCGCAGCCGATTCTTCGTGGTGGTCGATCCGGACGGAGCGTGCCTGGTCGAGCAGCGACCGCCGGGCGGGATCTGGGGCGGCCTGTGGTCGCCCCCGGAGCGCGCCGCCGGCGAGTCGGTGAGCGCGTTCCTGGAGCACGCCGGTATCGGTGCGGGGGCGGTGGACGAAGTCCGGGAGGCCGGCGTGTTCCGGCATGGGTTCACCCACTACGACCTCGACGTCGAGCCGGTCTACGTGCGCCTGAAGACGCGTCCGGCGTCGGTTCGCGAAGGCGCAGGGCGCTGGATCGATCCGGCCGATCACCGGCTGGGGTTCTCGACCGTTGCGGCCAGGCTCGTGGGCGTGACCACGCTGTTCGCTACTTCGAAGTCCGGCGCATGATCGCGTAGCAGGTCCGGGCTGTCGAGCGTAGCCGGAGCATTCGGCGTTCTGCCCGCCATGACAGACAGGGCGCGGCCCCAGGCAGGCGCAGACCCGGCTGCGCAGCCTGGAACACTACGATTGCCGGCGGCTATGGCAAGGCGAAGGCGACCAACTCCGCGATTCTCTCCTCATCGAGGGCCGCTACGACAAGGTACTGCCGGCCGTCCGCCATGTACGTGATCGGGAACCCGGTGGTCGGTCCCCCCGGAAGCGGAATCTCATGCACGACGCCACCCGTCCGCTTGTCGTACGCGCGGAGGATTGGAGCTCCGCGTTGCCCCTCGCCCGCAAACAGCAGGGTGGACGTGGCGAGCAGTCCGGAGCTTTGCGTGAGAATCCCGGTCTGCGGCACGTCCACGCCCTGAAGGTCCGGATGTTGCCGGATGTACTCCGGCGTCTCGCCGTGCGGGATCTGCCACAGAGTCTCTCCCGCCGTCAGGTCGATCGCCGTGATGCGGCCGTAGGGCGGCTTCAGCAGGGGCAGGTCACGGACGGTCGGAACCCCCCGGGAAAACGAGATGTGGTAGCGCACGCCGGTCCCTTCCGTGCCGTCCGTCAAGCCGAACAGCGTCGGCCGCGTCTGCGACGGCACGAAAAGGAGGCCCGCCTCGACATCCACCGCACCGGCCGGCCAGTTGACGCCGCCACCCGCGCCGGGCAGCCCGAGGGTCCCGAGATTGACGCCCGGCTCGATCAGGGACGGCGGCGTATAGAGTGGCCCGAGCCGGATTTGCTCCACGATCCGCAGCGCCTCGGCCCGGAGCTCCGGCGTGAAGTCGATCAGGTCGTCCTCGCTGACGCCCTGGCGTTCGAAAGCAGGCGGTTTGGTGGGAAAGGGCTGCGTCGGAGACGTCCACTCGCCCGGCACGTCCGACTCCGCCACCGCCCGCTCCTCGATCGGCCAGACCGGTTCGCCTGTCTCGCGGTTGAGCACGTACGCAAACCCCTGCTTCGAGAGTTGCACCAGCGCCTTGATCGGTACACCGTCGACCTCGATGTCCGTGAGGATGGGGGCGGTAGGGATGTCGTAGTCCCAGAGCTCGTGGTGGGTGAGCTGAAAGTGCCACACCCGCTCCCCGGTCTCCGCGTCCAGTGCCAGGACGGAGTTGCCGAAGAGGTTGTCCCCCGGCCGATAGCCGCCGTAGTAGTCGTTGGTGGGAGTCTCGGTGGCCACGTAGAACAGGCCGAGCTCCGCGTCCGCCGTTACCGGCGCCCAATGCCCGACGTTCCCCGTGTACTTCCAGGAGGCATCGAGGAGCTCCGGATTCTCCTGCACCCAATCGTGGGTGCCGGTTGGCACGTTCCAGAGGGCTTCGTCCGCCTTCAGCCACGTCTCGACGCCGAATTCTCCCTCCTTGGGGACCGTGTTGAAGCGCCAGAGCATCCGGCCGGAGCGGGTGTCGTACGCCACCACGTCGCCGGGCATGTTCATGGGCCAGACCTCGTTGGGAGAGGCCCGGGTGGGAATGCTGCCGGTATGCATCGAGATCGAGGCCACGAGCGCGTTCCCGAGAATCGCCGGCGGCGACGTGTTGGCCACTCGACCCGCTCGCTCCGCGGCCGGCCGCTCGTTCCAGCGCAGGTCGTCCATCATGTCCACCACGCCGGCCGCGCCGAAGTCCTCCACCAGGTTGCCCGTGCGGGCGTCCAGGGCCACCAACTGATAGCTCGGGGTCACCACGAAGATGCGTTCATCCCCCGCCCCGTCCGTCCAGTAGGTCACGCCGCGCCCGGCGCTGCGCGCGACGGGTTCGATGATGTCGCCCCACCTGCGCTCGTTGTCGCCCGGGCGCCAGTTCCAGAGGGGCTCGCCGGTGGCGGCAGCGAGGGCGATCACGCTGCGTTGGTTGCCGATGGTCGTATAGAGGACTCCGTTGATCACGATGGGGCTGATCTGCGTCCGGCCGGACGGAGGGGGCGTGCCCTGGTCCCGCGCACTCCAGCGCCACGCCACCTCCAGGTCTCCGACGTTGCCGGAGTGGATCTCGTCGAGCGGCGAATAGCGGGTAGCGCCCGCGTCCGCCCCGAACACACCCCATTCCCCGTCGGCGGCGCCGTTCTGAGCGCTCACGCCGACGGTTCCCAGACACGCGGCGGCCGCAACCGCCGCGCAACGGATTGCCGGGCGCCGACCAGAGAGCGTCTTACACATGGCGGAGAGTAGTTTGCGCATGGCTGTTGACACACCTCCTCGCCGACGCGACAGTCGCCCGGCCGGGGGAACATGGCACAATCACTTCAGGACGTCAAACGGCGCGGGCGAGGACGCCGACGAGCAGGTGTCCGTGCCAGGATGCCTGGACGCCGCACGACGTCTGGTGTTGACGGCCTGCGCCACGTACCGCCGTTGGAGTCCCGCCTCATCCGGAAACTCAGCGACCGTCTTCCCCGACCAACTGCTGTGCTTCGGCGTGACCCTGTGCGGCGGCCAGGCGGTACCACCGCGCCGCTTCCACGATGTCCCGGCGCACGCCACGGCCTTCCAGGTACATGACGCCCAGGTTGAACTGCGCCTGAACGTGGCCCTGCCCGGCCGCAAGGAGGTACCACCTGACCGCTTCTGCGTCGTCCCGCGGCACGCCCTGACCGCGGTCGTACATGAAGCCGAGGTTGATCTGCGCGAAGTCGTGGCCCTGTTCGGCCGCCCGCCGGAACCAGCGCACGGCCTCCTCGTCGTCGCGCTCCACCCCGCGGCCGTCCCGGTGCATCTCGCCGAGGCTGTTCTGCGCGAAACCGTGGCCCTGTTCGGCCGCCCGCCGGAACCAGCGCACGGCCTCCTCGTCGTCGCGCTCCACCCCGCGGCCGTCCCGGTACAGGACGCCGAGGTTGTTCTGCGCGCGGGCGTTGCCCCGCTCCGCCGCCCGGCGGTGCCACGCCACGGCAAGCGCATCGTCCCGCCCTACGCCGCGGCCGGTGCTGTACAGGAAGCCGAGGGCCGCCTGCCCGGGGGCGTGGCCCTGTTCGGCCGCCCGCCGGAACCACGCCACGGCGGCGGGATAGTCCTGTTCCACGCCGCGGCCGTCCTCGTACCGGGACCCGAGCTCGGCCTGCGCCCACGCGTCGCCCTGCTCGGCGGCCAGGCGGAGCCGGGCCACACCGAGCTCGGTGACAGCGGGTGCGGCGACGTCCGGCCGCGGTACCGTGTCGACGGCGGCCGCGCACCGCGCCAGGACGAGCGCCGACAGCGAAATGACGAGCAACCCCGCGGGTCTCACCCTGTCGATCTCCTCCAGCCGGCATCCCGCCCCCCCGATTCGCGATCGCGATCGCCCGGACGGGGTGCCGCGGTGCTATGCGGTCGCCGGATGCATGGTCCGTCCGCCGACCACCGTGCGCACGACCCCGATGTTCCTGATGTCGTCGGGGTCCGCGTCGTGCGGGTCGCGCTCCAGGATGACGGCCAGCACGACGCCGAGGCCCAGAAACTCCTTGCGTGTATATGTCGCCATGCATGCGATTCTATGCCGGCGGCGCGAGACGCAGGGGCGTATAATGCGAGCCTCGATTCCGGTGAGAGTTGGGGGGAGAAACTGACATGAAGTCGCGACTGATCGTCTTGGGCGTCGGTACTCTGCTGGCGGCGGTCCTGGTATGGGAGCGCACCGACAGCGTCGAGGTCGGGGCGCAGGGGGCCGTTCCCAACGCGCCGTTGTTCGAGGTCGACCCGTTCTGGCCGAAGCCGCTGCCGAACAACTGGCTGCTCGGCTCGACCATCGGTGTCGCCGTCGATTCGGACGACCACGTCTGGATCGTGCACCGCGGCAACCTCGCGCCGAACGAGATCCCGGCGGCGCTCGACCCGCCCTTCGCGGAAGCGTGCTGCCACCCGGCGCCCCCCATCCTGGAGTTCGACCAGGAGGGGAACCTCATCCAGCACTGGGGCGGTCCCGGCGAGGGCTTCGACTGGCCCGAGTCCAACCACGGCGTCTGGGTCGACCACATGAACAACGTGTGGATCGGCGGCAACGGCGGCGACGACTCGCACGCCCTGAAGTTCACGCACAGCGGCGAGTTCCTGCTGCAGATCGGCGAGGACGGCCACCCCGAGCCGGACAGCAACTCGACGACGCGCTACTCGCGGGTCGCCAAGGTCACCTTCGATCCCGAGGCCAACGAAGCGTACCTGGCCGACGGCTACGGCAACCGGCGCGTGGCGGTGGTCGACGGCGACACCGGCGAGCTGAAGCGCTACTGGGGCGCCTACGGCAACCGGCCGAGCGACGACGAGCTCCCGCGTTACGACCTGGCCAATGCGCCGGCGCACGGCACGGTCAGCAACGACAAGTCCGGCGACCCGCAGTTCCGCAACCCGGTGCACTGCGCCGACCCGACCACTGACGGCCTGGTCTACGCATGCGATCGTCCGGGCAACCGGGTGCAGGTGTTCACCAAGGCGGGCGAGTTCGTCGAGGAGATCTATCTGATGACGAAGACGCTCGGCTCCGGCGCGGTCTGGGACATCGCGTTTTCGACCGATCCGGACCAGACCTTCGCCTACGTCGCCGACGGCGTGAACCAGCAGGTGCACGTGCTGCGCCGCAAGCCGCTGGAGTACCTCTACAGCTTCGGCAGCGGCGGCCGCATGGCCGGGCAGTTCTTCGGCAACCACAGCATCGCGGTCGACTCGATGGGCAACGTCTATACGACGGAGACCTTCGAGGGCAAGCGCGTGCAGCGGTTCAAGTACACCGGAATGGGCAGTGCTTCCGGCGATACCGGTGTGCCCTGGCCCGGTGAGTGACCCGTTCTTCATGGGACGCTCGGCCGCCATCGTGGGCGCCGGGCGTCCCACCTCGACTCCTTCTTCCCTGTTCGGCACGAACGCCGGCGGCTGCGGACCATTGACAGCCGCGGGTCGAGTCAACGCGCCGGATCGGTCTCCGTGGTCGCGAGCCGGTGCCGGGGCGTTGTCCATCGGCGGGGCGCGGTCAGCGGCCTGGTGATTCGAGGTCGTCGGGCGGGGCGCCCTCATGGGGCGGACGGTGCGGCGATGCGGTAGCCAACCCCGCGTTCGGTCAGGACGTAGGCAGGCTTGGCCGCATCATCTCCCAGTTTGCGGCGGAGCCTCTTCACCAGGGTCCGCACCACTGTCGAATCGGCGGAGTCGCGCCCGCCCCGCACCTGGCGCATGAGCGTCTCGGTCGTCAGCACCCGCCCCGCGTTGACCGAGAGCAGGCGGAGGAGTTCGTATTCGCTGGCCGTCAGTCGCACCGGCTGCCCGGCCACGGTCACCCTGCGTTGCTCGTAGTGGATGGAGAGGTCTCCCAACGCGAAGCACTCCGGGTCCGCCCGCCGGCGCAGGGCCGCCCGCACTCTTGCCGTCAGCTCCGTTGGAGAGAAGGGCTTGACGATGTAATCGGCGGCACCGAGCTCCAGGGCCCTGGCGATCGTTTCGTCCCTGCCGTAGGCGGAAATGAAGACTACCGGCAGGTCGGTCAGTCGGGGGATGCTCTGCATCAACTCGATGCCATCGGTCCCCGGCAGCATCAGGTCCAGCAGGACCAGTTCAGGCCCCTGCGTCTCGATCAGGTCCGCTACCTGGCGCGGGTCGCCGGTCGCTACCGGAGCGTAGCCGGCCGGGATGAGCGCGTCCCGCACGTAGCGCAGTGTCTGCGGGTCGTCGTCGACCAGCAGGATGCGAGGCCGCTTGCGCCCTTCCGCCGGCGAGCGGGAGCGGCGCGCGGCCCTGCCGGTCGCGGCCTCTCCGGCCGCTTCGGCCACCGGTATCGTGAACGTGAACCGCGTGCCCTGGTTCAGGCCGCCGCTCTCGGCCCAGATGCGGCCCCCATGTGCCTCCACCAGCCCCTTGCAGATAGCCAGGCCCAGGCCGTATCCCTTCTCACCGCGGCCCCGGTCGCCGCCGGCAACCCCGGCGTGCTTCCCGAACAGGTGCGGCAACTGCTCCGGCGGTACGCCCTGGCCTTCGTCGGACACCGAGATCTTGACGTAAACGCCATCCGGCGCCGCTGCGACGCGGATGGGTGACCCATCGGGAGAATGCCTCGATGCGTTGGACAAGAGGTTGTTCAGGACCTGGACGACGCGCCGCCGGTCGGCCATGACCCGGGGCAGGTCCGGGGGCAGGTCGATGCGGACGGCGTGTCGGCCGCCTCCGCTCAGGAACGTGTTCCGCGCCTGGTCCACCAGGGCGGCCACCTCCGCCGGCTCCGTAGTGACCGACAGCGTGCCGGTCTCGATGCGTCCCGCATCCAGGAGATCGCTGACCAGGCCGAGCATATGGTCGGCCTGGTCGTCGATGATCCGGTGGAACTCGCGCATCTCGGCCGGGTCCGGCTCCGGCGAGGCGCGCAACAGAGCGGTGGCCGAGCCCTTGATCGAGCTCAACGGGGCTCGCAGCTCGTGGCTCACCATGCCCAGGAACTCGGCCTGCAACCGCTCCAGCTCGTCCAGCGGCGTCAGATCCTGCATGGTGGCGATCACCGATTCGATCGCACCGTCCGCGGAACGAATCGGCGTGGAGTTGACCAGTACCCTGACGCTGCGGCCGTCGGCGACCGACAGCACGATCTGCTCGGCGCGCACGGTCTTGGCGTTACCCAGCTCCTGCACCAGGGGAAACTCTTCAAGCGCGATCTCCCGTCCATCGGCGAACCGGCACGTCAGCGTTCTCAGCAGAGCCACCGGGGATTGGCCCGGCGTGCGCAGACGGTCGACAGTCCGCCTCGCTTCCTGATTGAACGACACCGGGACTCCGGTCCTGGCGTCGAGGACCACGACGCCCACCGGCGAGATCTCGATCAGGGTCTCCAGGTCGGACCGGGCCCGCTGCTCGTTCTGGTGCGTGCGTGCGTTGGCGATCGCCGTTGCCGCCTGTGACGCGAACAGGGCCAGGACCTCTTCGTCCTCACTCGTGAACTCCTGTCCACCTTCCTTGCCGCCCAGGAAGAAGTTGCCGACGTGCTCACCCCGGTGACGCATCGGCGTTGCCTGTACGGCTACGGCCTTCGCCGGCAACAGGTCGGCCGCGATTCCGAGCGATCGGACGTAGGCGGGGAAGTCGGGCCATCGCACCGCCTCCGGAAGGTCCCGCAGGTGCTCGAAGAGGAGCAGCCCGTCGCGCCAGTTGGCGAGTTGCCTGTGCTGCTCCGGCGTGATTCCGGAGCTGACGAAGTCCGCTACCTGACCGCCGTCGGCGACGGTCGTTATCACGCCGTACCGGGCGCCGGTCAGGGCACGAGCGCTATCGACAATCTCTCGCAGGACGGTACTCAGGTCGAGGCTGCCGCTGATGCGCAGGATGGCCTCGCTCAGGCGTGAGATACGGTCTCGTAGCGCCTCGTTCTCCCGCCGTAGTGCGTCGAAACTCCTCAAGGGCACCCCTGATGGACCAAGGTGGCAGTCACAACGTGCGTGACCGGGTCACGCGTCGAACCGGATGAAGAATCCAGGTGCCAGCCATGAACAGGGTCAACGATGATACCTCCCGGACGAACACTTTTCTCCCGAAGTCACGAAAGTCACACGGTTACGGCGCGGCCGTGTCACGTCAAGTACACACTGGCCGTGTATATTGCCGTCACTTGCACGCGGCAGGCGCCCGGGCGGATTGGCCGCTGGCTCGCGAACCGCAGTGCCGCACCGGAAAACACATGAACCCGCTTCCTTCGGTTGCCCTGACACAGCGGTTCCTGGCCTTGTGCCGGGATCATGGTTCGCAACGCCTTGCGGTCAGGATGGTCGCCGTGGGCCGGAGCACCGGCGTGCCGGGCCTGCCGGAAAGCGACGACTGGACGGCGTGGGACGCGGAAGAAATGCGCGCGGCAGTCGAGTACCTCGAGCAGATGCGCATCCGATAGCGCCCCGAAACGCCTCGCTGGCTCGGCGTTTCGGCCCATCCCCCCGCTCCACGAGCCTGCGCCGCAGCACTTCGCTTCGCTGCGTTCTGCGGCGCAAGCTCCCGGTCGCGCGCGGGAGCCGATGCCCCGGCACCCTGGAACGCGTCGATGGCGCGCTCGAAGGCGTTGAAGGCGCGCTGCCCGGCACCGGACCGCTGCGCGCCGTCGGCCGCGGCGGCCGGCCGGAGGGGGCTTCCAATCGATATGCCGGCGATCACCACAGCCCCAGTACTCGCCACCACAGGCTCCCCGCCCCCAGCCAGATCACGATGTTCACCACGCTGATGAGCGCTCCCAACCGCCACCAGTCGCCGATGTCCACGTTCCCCGATCCGAACAGGATCGGCGCCGGCGCCGTGCCGTAGTGCGTCATCGACGCGAACAGGTTGCTGAAGAACGCCAGCACCAGGGCCGCGAGGACCGGCGGCGTGCCGACCGCGATGGCCAGGGCCAGGAACGGGGCGTACATGGCGCTGACGTGGGCGGTGTTCGAGGCGAAGAAATAGTGCACGTAGAAGTAGATGAGGCTCAGGCCGAGGAACGCCGGGATCCAGTGTCCCCCGCCCAGCACTCCGGAGACACGGTCCGTGAACCAGGCGAGCAGGCCCAGTTCGCCGAGCTGGGTCGCCATCATCACGAGCACCGCGAACCAGATGAAGGTGTCCCAGCCGCTGCGCTCCTCGAGGATGTCCTCCCAGGCCAGGGCGCCGGTGGCGAGCATCGCCGCCACCCCGGCCAGCGCCGTCGCGGTGGCGTTGACGCCGAGCGTTCCGCCGAAGATCCACAGCGTCAGGAGGAAGACGAATACGGCCAGCAGGACCCACTCGTCGCGCGACATCGGGCCCATCTCGCGCAACCGCTGCCGGGCGAGCTCCGGCGCCTCCGGCGTATGGGTGATCTCGGGCGGGTACAGGCGGTAGATGAGCGCCGGCACGACCAGCAGGCTGAGCACGCCGGGAACGAATCCGGCCACGGCCCAGAGCGCCCAGGAGATCTCCACCCCCTGCTGCGCGGCCAGCGATGCCGCCAGCGGATTCGCGGCCATCGCGGTGAGGAACATCGCGCTGGTGATGACCACGCCCTGGTAGGCGGTGAACGTCAGGAAGCCGGCGATCCGCCGCTGGGTGCCGAGCGCGGCGTCGCTGCCGAGCGAGACGCAGAGCGACTTGAGGATGGGGAAGATGACCCCGCCGGCGCGGGCGGTGTTGCTGGGGATGGCGGGCGCCAGGACGAGGTCGGTGACGACGAAGCCGTAGGCGAGGCCGAGACTGCGTTTCCCCAGCAGGCGCATGAAGTGGTAGGCGATGCGCGTGCCGAAGCCGGTCTTGACGAAGGCGGTGGCGATGAAGAACGCGGCCACCACCAGCCACACCACCGTGCTGCCGAAGCCGCCGGTCGCCTCCGCGATCGTGAGGGTGCCGGAGAGCACCGCGAACGAGACCGACACGAAAGCCAGCGCCCCCATCGGCATCGGGCGCAGGACGATGCCGACCATCGTGGCAACGAAGACGGCCAGAAGCTGCCACGCCCGCGGTTCGACGCCTTCCGGGACCGGAACGAGCCAGAGGAGGCCGCCGACGAGGACCACCACCCCGAAGCGGGTGGCGTCCACGCGGGCCGGCCGGGCGGGTCGCCGCAGTGCTTCGTCAGCCATTCGTCACCAGCGCAGTCGCACGATAGTCTGCCGGGACCGCGGACGCGGCCAGCTACTGCTTGACGTACTTGCGAATCCTCTGCGGACCGACGTCGGCCGCGTAGACGTTGCCCTGCCGGTCGGCGGTGATGCCCGACGCCCCGGAGATGCGGCGCTCGTCCTGGTGCTCGACGTCGGGGTCGGGGATGTAGGCGTGCACCGCCCCGTCGACGGCGCTGCCGATGTAGATGCCGCGCTTGAAGCCCGGGTTGTTGCCGGAGTTCGAGGTCGAGTCGGTGACGTACAGCACATCGTCCTCGTCGATGAACATTCCGCTGGGCCGCCCGAACTGCTTCCACTCGGCGACGAAGGTGCCGTCCGGCTCGAAGATCTGGATCCGGCTGTTCGAGCGGTCACCGACAAACACCCGCCCGCGGCTGTCCAGGGTGAGGGTGTGCGGCTGGTTGAACTCGCCGGGCGCAGCGCCCGGGCCGCCCCACGTCATGAGGAACCTGCCGTTGCGGTCGAATTTCACCACCCGGTTGTTCGGCCCGTGGCCGTCGGTGACGAAGATGTCCGCGTTGGCGTTCACCGCCACGTCGCTCGGGCGGTCGAAGGTGTCCGACCCGTTGCCCGCGACCCCCGCCTTGCCCAGCGTCATGAGGATCTCGCCGGTCGGGCTGAACTTGAAGACCTGGTGTCCGCGTCCGCCGGCCGGCATCCCGAGCACCGTCTCGCTGCCGTTGTAGTCGGTGCCCCAGAGGTTGCCCTCCGGGTCGATGTGGAAGCCGTGCGGCGCCGCGAACACCCCTTCGCCCCAACTGTCGAGGAGCTGGCCGTCCGGGCTGAACTTGACGACCGGCGGGTCGTCGTCCCGGCCGACGCAGGTGGCCGCCCCGCGCGGCCGGTTGTTGAAGCAGCGATGGAAGACCCAGATGTTGCCGTCCGCGTCGCGGTCGACGCCGATCGTCTCGCCCCACTTCCCACCGTTCATGTGCGACGGCAGGTGGGGCCACTCGTCGACGAGGCGATACGGGTTGGGGAGCGACTGCGCCGCCGCCCCGGCGGCCGATCCCAGGAGGGTCGCGAGCACGAAGCCGATGGTGGCAAGACGCATCGTCGATGCGGTTGTTGTTTCAGCCATGCTTCCTCATCCTTCGTCAAGCTTCGTCATGACCGGAGTCCGTCGCGGCCAGCGTGGGCCCTCCCGGTCGGCGGTTTCGCGGTCCAGCCCGGCGCGGCCGTCCCGGTCAGTGGTCTCACAGCGATCGCAGAAACTCGAGCACCAGCCGGTTGACCTCCGCCGGTTTTTCCTGTTGCACCCAGTGTCCGGCTCCGTCCAGCAGGTGCAGGCCCCGCAGGTCGGTGCAGGCTTGTCCCTCCATCCGCTCCAGGGCGCCCGGCCGCTGGTGGATGCCCCAGTCCCTGGCCCCCGCGATGAACATCGACGGTTGATCGATGGTTCGGCCGGCGAACACCTGCAGGTCGGCGTTGATGCCGCCGCCGAAGATGGACGACACCGACTGCACGCTGCGGTACCACTGCAGCCCGCCCTGGAACCCGGTCCTCTCGTACTCCGCGCTGTAGACCCGCAGCTCGTCGTCCGGCAGCCACTCGCAGGCCGCGATCTCGGCCGCCGACGGCATCTGCTCGGCAACGGTCTCGGCCATCCCCTTGCCGCGGTCGAGCACGTAGTAGCGGGGGAGTCTGGCCAGCTCGGCGGCGGACCACTCGCGCAGCGGTTCCGGCCGGTTGCCGTTCCAGTCGCCGCTCTTCATGTGGTAGTAGGCGCGCAGGAAGTCGTGCACCCCTTGCGGCGCCCGCCAGAGGTCGTCGTTCGCCCCGCGCGTGGCATAGAAGCGGCGGTAGTGGTGGCGAGGCGGATCCAGGCTCGCCAGCTCGGTGTCGATGTCCGTCGCCGCGGCGTTCGCCGGGGCCGAGGGCGCGTCCGCAGTATCGAACGGCAGCGTGGCCGTCCCGCCGAACGGTGCGCTCATCAGGACGACGGAGCGGAACACGTCCGGCCGGGCAACCGCGCACCACGACGCCACCAGCGATCCGAAGTCGTGGCCGGCGAGGTGGACCTCGCGGTAGCCGAACGCCGCCACCAGCGAGAGCATGTCGCGTATCTCGTTCAGCATCCGGAACGGGCGCAGGTCGTCGTCGTAGGTCACGCCGGCGCCGTCGGTGCGGCCGTAGCCGCGCAGGTCCGGTGCGATGGCGTGGTAGCCCGCCTGCGCGAGCGCCGGCATCAGCCGCCGCCAACTGTAGGCGAGCTCCGGGAAGCCATGGAGCAGGAGCACGCCCGCGCGCCCGCGCGCCTTCGAGCCCGCCTCCAGCACGTGCATGCGCAGGCCGTTGACGTCGGCGACGAAACGGGAGCGGACGCCGGGCGGCAGCACGCCGTCCTCGTAGGGTCCGATGTCGTCGTCGGGCTGCATCGTCGCGAGCATGGCAGGGCTGGCGCCTGCCCTCGTGGCGGCCGCAGCGGGTCCCGCAGCTTCGGCGCGGGGGGTGGCGACGGCAGTGGCAATCCCGGCGGCGGCACCCCGCAGGAGCTGCCGGCGCGTGAGCGATGGAGCAGGCATCGCCCCGGATTATGTCACCTCGCAGCCGTGCAGGAATCCCTTCGGTAACGGTGGTGCGTAGCGGCTGCCAACCGCGCGCGGTGGTATCCTGTCGCCAACTCGATCCGGGAGGAGGACGTCATGAGCGCGGCGAAGCTGGCAGCACTGGGGTTGGTGACGATGTTCGCGTTGGGCTGCGGTGCGCCTGCTCCGGAGCCCGCGCCGGAACCGGCCGCCGAGGCGGCCTCGGAGCCGCCGCAGTTCGCGGTCACGGGCGAGCATCCCTGCGACCCGGTCGGAGACGTGCAGTTCATCTGCGACATGGTCAGCCCCGAGGACATCGTGGTCATCCCCGGCGCGGAATGGGCCATCGTCTCCGGTGCCCGCGAGGGCGGCCGGCTCAACCTGGTGCACGTGAACGACAAGACCTCGACCGTGCTGTTCCCGACGCCGGACAGCGAGCAACGGCTCGACACCGAGGCCTGGCCCGGGTGTCCCGGTCCGTTCGACCTCGCCAACCCGGACATATCCCGATTGCACGGGCTCTATCTCGAGCCGGGGGAGGGGAGCGTCCACACGCTGCTGGTCGTCCATCACGGCCCCCGCGAGGCGATCGAGTTCTTCGAGGTCGATGCGGGCGACGAGCCGCCGAGCCTGGCCTGGGTGGGTTGCGCGGTGGCGCCGGAGGGCGCCAATCTCAACTCGGTGGTTGCGCTGCCGGGCGGCGGCTTCGCCACTACCAACGCCGGGATCGGCGTCTGGGAATGGCAGGCCGACAGCGGCTGGGAGGTGTTGCCCGAGAGCGAGGACACTGCGCCGAACGGCATCGAAGTGTCGGAGGACGGGCAGACCCTCTACATCGCCGGCTGGGCCGAGGAGAAGCTCACACGCCTGTCGCGCGGCGTCGAGCCCGTCCAGAAGGACGTCATCGAGCTCGGGTTCCGGCCCGACAACCTGCGCATGGCGCTCGACGGCTCGGTCATCTACGCCGCCGGCCACACCGACAGGGACGGCAACTCGATCACCCTGCCGCGAGAGCCGACACTGGAGACGACCAACGTCGCGGCCATCGATCCGGAGTCCCTGGGGTTGGAGCGGGTGTTCGTGCACCCCGCGATGAACGGGTTCGTCTCGTCGACCACCGCGATCCGGATCGGGGACGAGCTGTGGCTGGGCTCGTACCGCGGCGACCGGCTCGCGTACCTGCCGATGCCGGAGCAAGAGTCGGCACCGTAGAACGGGTTCTGTTCCTGGCGCGGGTTGGTGCGCGGAGAGCGGTGCCGCAGGGAACGGGGTCGCCGCGCCTCGGTCCCGCGCTGTTCAAGGTGACACCAGGCGTCGGGGACGTCATTACCCGGTGCGCGCGTCCGGCCATGCTGCATCGGTGGTCAGGGCTGATCCGTCGCGCCGGCAACCGGGATGTCGCGCAGGCGCTCCTGCAGGGTGCCGGGGATCCCCAGCTTCGTGTCGGCGCCGAGCTTGGCCAGCAGGGCGGCCGTTTCCGGCCAGCTCTGGAACTGGAACGACTGCTTCGAGCCCTCGGCCATCCGGTAGGCGGTGCGCCCGCGGAAGTCCCGCGCGTCGATGTCGGCGCCGTGCGCGACGAGGTACTCCACCACCTCGTTCAGGCCGCGGAACGCGGCGCCGTGGAGCGCCGTGAAGTCGGCCTCGTTCACCGCGTTGACGTCGGCGCCCGTCTCGACCAGTATCCGCACGGCCTCCTCGGCCATCGGCGACCGCGTCCCGCGCGGCACGCGCGGCGTGTAGGTGGCCCGGCCGAGGCCCGCCGCGGCCATCAAGGGCGTCGTGCCATCGTCGGTCGTCTGGTGCTGGTCCGCGCCGGCCGCCAGCAGCGTCCGGAGGATCGCCGCCGAGCTGGAGGTGGAGGCCGGGCCGTAGTTGAACACCCGTCTCGTCCCGTTCATGTCCATGGCCGCGACCCACAGCGGCGTGGCGCCGCGCAGGTCACCCGTGCCGGGGGAAAAAGGCTCGAACGCGCCCTTCTTCGGATAGCCGATGTAGAAGCTGAACATCGCCGAGCCGGTAATCCGCGCGTTCGGGTCGGCGCCGCGGGCGAGCAGCGCCTCGACGAGCGCCAGCCGGCGCTCCCCGCTGATCTCGCCACCGAGTTGCCGGTAGGGGCGGTAGTCCCCCTGCCGCAGGTACCAGTCCCGCAGCCACAGGTCGACGGTGCCCGCCGCCGCGTGCAGCGCGCTGACGCCGCCCATCGTGCCGTTCGGATCCGCCCCCTCGTCGAGCAGGAACAGCGCGAACCCATCCTCGGCGCGGTGGATCGCGTACGGCAGAACGTGGGTGCCGTCGGCGCTCGGGGCGTTCACGTCGACCCCGGCCGCGAGGAGCATCCGGGCGGTTTCGACGTCCCCGTTGCGTGCGGCGAACATCAACGGCGTGAAGCCCTTGAAGGTCGATGCCGCGGGATCCGCCCCCTCGTCGAGCAGGAGGCGGACCACCTCCCGATGCGGCCTCGCCACGGCCCACATCAGCGCCGTGCTTCCGTTCTCCGTGACGGCGGCGTCGACGTCCGCCCCGTGCGCGAGGAGCATTCGGACCACGTCCGCGTTTCCGGTCCGCGCGGCGGTCATCAGCGGAACGAGACCGCTGGACTCCGCGGCGTTGACGTCGGCGCCGGCCGCAAGCAGCGTCTCGATCATGGCGAGGCTGGTGTTTTGGGCTGCCCGCCCCAGCGCCGTCACGCCGTGATCGTCGCTCGCATTCACGTCGGCGCCGGCCGCGAGCAACCGCTGCGCGAGATCCACGTCGTCCCAGTGGGCAGCGAGGAGCAGGGCGGTCGCGCCGTCCGCCCGAGACGCGTTGACGTCGACGCCCTCGGCAAGAAGGGCGCGCACCGCCTCGCGGTCCTGGTCCGCGGCGGCGGTCACGAGGCGAAGGTCTTCCGCGTTCGCCGTCACGCCGGCGGTGGAGATCGCGAGAAGGAGACCGAGGCAACAGCAGATCGTACGGGTCGTCGAACGCATATCCCAGTATAGTGCACACCCGAATAATCGAGCGCGAACAAGTCCCTGCGTCCGCGGCAGGTCCACCAGTCTGCGCCGCAGAACTTCACTCCGTTGCGTTTCTGCGGCGCAGACTCCTAGCCCTCCTGGTCGGTGATCGGATCTCCTTCGACCATGAACCGCTCGAACCACAGCCTGAGATAGAGCTGCACCCGCAGGAAGTTGGTCGGGGGCAGGTTGCGGCTGTGCCAGCCGTCGGTCAGCCGGATCATCCCGGTCGGGACCTTGCGCAGCTTGAGCGCCCGGTAGTACTGCTCGGTCTGCTCCATGGGTGTCCGCAGGTCGCGCTCGCCGGTCATCAGCAGGGTCGGCGTGGTGACGTTGCCGACGTACATCAGCGTGGACCGCCGCAGGTGCTCCTCCGGGTCCTCCCAGGGGAGCTTCTCGAAGTTGCGGTACCAACCCGACCCGTCGGTCGTGCCGACGAAGCTCAGCCAGTTGGTGACCGGCGCCTTGGCCACCGCGGCGGTGAAGCGGCCGGTGCGTCCGACGACCCACGACGTCAGCACGCCGCCACCGCTGCCGCCGTACACGAAAAGGTTGCGCTGGTCGATGTAGCCGCGGGAGAGCACCTCGTCGACGCCGGCCATCAGGTCGTCGTAGTCCTTGCCCGGATAGGCGTTCTTGATTTCGTTGCCGAAGGAGCTGCCGTAGCCGCTGCTGCCGCGCGGGTTCGTGTAGAGCACGACGTAGCCGTTTGCCGCGTGATCCTGGTTCTTGAAGTCGAAGCCGGCGTTGTACATCGAGTGCGGGCCGCCGTGGATGCGTAGGATGAGCGGGTACTTCCGGCTCGGATCGAAGTCCGGCGGCTTGACGATCCAGCCCTGGATGTCCAGCCCGTCGGGAGACTGGTACCAGATCTCCTCGACGTTGCCGAGCCGGATGTCGGCGAGCAGGCCGGCGTTGGTCCGGAGCAACGTGCGCACCTCGTCCGGGCTGTCCACGTCGAAGGCGACCAGGTCGCCGGGAACGTGGTAGCTGGAGGCGACGCCGACCGCGATCCCGTTGTCACTGATCGATGACACGGAGAGCATGTGGTTGCCGCCGCTCACTGGACGGACCTCCCCGTCGACAGACGCGAAGTGGAGGTTGCTGGTCCCCTTGAGCTGCGCGTTCAGGTACACGCCGCTGCCGTCTTCGGCCCAGCCGACGATTCCCGGGCGCCGGCCCATCTCGGTGGCGATGACTCGGGTCCCCGAGCCGTCGGCGGCCATTACGTGGAGATCCTCCTCGCGGTAGGTGTCGGTGGTGCGATCCATGCCCGTGTACGCGATGGCGCGGCCGTCGGGGGAGGGGACGGCGTTGGCGTCCGCACCCTCGCGGCTGGTCAGGGCGGTGATCTCGCGGGTCGTCAGGTCCACGCGGTACACCTCGGACTCGCGCCAGGCGTACTCCGCATCCGGCTCGCGAAGGCCGGAGAAGACGATGCCCCGGCCGTCCGGCGTGAACCGCGGATCGTCGTGGTGGAAGTCGCCGCTGGTCATCCGCCGCGGCGTGCCGCCGTCGGCGCTGACGACGAAGATGTGACGGTAGCCTGCGGGGGTGTACCCCGAGCCGTCGCGCCGGTAGTTGAGCCGGGTCACTATCCGCGCCGCGGCCGTCCACTCGGCACCCTCAGGCGCCTTCGGCAGGTCGATTGCCCAGTCCGGATCGGCTGCCGGGGAAACCACCGCGCGGAAGGCGAGCGAACTGCTGTCGGGCGCCCATCGAATCTGTGACGGCGGATTCTCCAGCCGCGTGATCCGGCTCTCGGCGCCCTCCGCGTCCATCCAGCGGACGAAGACCTGCGACCCTTCGGGCTCGACGGAGCGGGTGAAGGCGACGCGGGTGCCGTCCGGCGACCAGCGGGGTGTGCGGCCCTCGGCGAGGAACCGGTTCCGCGAACCGTCCGTACCGATGACCCACAGCTCGGTCCGGATGCGATCGCCCAGCGGATCGACGAACCGTCGCTCGTAGACCACGGTCCGGCCATCCGGCGAGATACGGGGATCGCCGACGGTCTCCCACGAAAGATAGTCGGCGAGCTCCAGGTGGCGCTTGCCGGCTTCCTGGCCGCTAGCGGTTGCCGCCGCGAGCAGGAACGCGAGCAGCAGGCTGCCGCCGACCCGCCAAGCGCCGCGATTCCGCCGGTGTCCGGATCGGAGCGAGCAGTACATCGTCATGGTCCTGACCTCCCGCCGCAACCCCCGGCACGTGGCCGTGCGGCTCGGTTCGAGTCTAGCGCGCCTCGCTGGCACGGGCGAGACCGTAGAGGGGCGGCTGCGCACGGAGTTCGCGAGCCCGTCGGCGACTCGGATCGACGGCATCGTGTTCAAGCGAAAGGCGTTTGCAATCCTTGGAGATTTCCGTCAGGATAACCTGCTTGACATGTTGCCATGCTGTGTGACAAAGTCGCGACGCCACGCAGCGGTCGAACACGGCCCGGGGACCGGGGTTGAAGTTCGTTTCGGTGGCGTGTCGCTCGGAGTTGATCGGGGGGGCTCGTCCTGCCGTATCGTCGAGTCGCCCGCCTGCTCTGGGTCGCCCGCTGAATAGAAGACCAGCCCGGCTCGGGCGGGAATAGGTGGGATCGATCCCCGTTCAAGAAACGGCGATCGCTGTGTGGCAACCGGCCCGGCCCTTCTTGGGCCTCGCGGCCGAGAAGGAGTTTGTCACACGTGCGGACCTGGAGCTTCGGCGTTCTCGGTCTCGGGTCGGCCGTTCCTAACACATTATCAACGCTTGGCCGGGTAGTCAGCGCATATCGTCGACACCTGGAAACGGCTGAAGCAGGTGTCGGCACTGCCGTGGAGAGGGGTTCCGGGGCTGGGTGCGCGTCTGTACCTTCGCCTGTGGCCGGTCGGAGAATTGCCAAGCGACCTGTCTGCCCGAGTGTCGATGTCTCACGACGGATTGTTGCCGTCACCACTACGACGGATAGAGGTTGCAATGAAGATTGCGGTCGGCGATCGAGTGCGGTTGTTGCGCCTCGGCCTGACCGGCACGGTCGTTGAGATAAGCCGCGGGTTGTTCTACGTCAGGGTCGACGGGGAGCGGTGGCGCGATGCCGCGCCGATTCCCGTCGAGCAGCATGAGCTCGAACCCGTCGACTGATTCGGCCGGCGCCGAGGTCGCGGGACTACCGCTCAGTCCAGACCGGTCGTCAGTTCCTGGTGTACGCGGCGGACGGCCATTTCCATCGCGCGGGAATAGCCCTGGAACCGCCGGTACTGCGGCAGGTCGATGCGGGCTACGGCCTGATCCGCTATCGCGCCGCGCTCGACCTGCGCGTGTACCGCCTCTCGCACGTCCAGCAGGATCTGCCGGTGAGCCTGAAGGCCCGCCCGCGTGTCGCGTGGATCGTCGGGCAGGAACCCGTGTCGAAACCGTGCGGAGGACGGGGAGCGGCGAGGCGCCTGCCCGGCGAACTCTGCGGGCGCGGGCGTGGGCGTGCGGCGAAGACGGACCCTGTTCTGCATGCCGCGAATCTTGCCACGGGTGCTCGGCCGGGCGCCGCCGCAATCCGGACTCGGGAGCTCGCGGCGATCGATGCACGGCAGCCGCACCGGATCCGAGGCGGCGGGCTCGGCCCTGCGACCCCCGAGGACGGAGAACGGGAGTGCGCCGGCGGCTACCAGGTCGGCAACTCGGGGATTGCAATGCCGGTCGGGCTGTAATCCAGCGGAGCGCCGGCTCCGGCGGACAGCAGGCTCAAGAGAAAGGGATAGAGCGCTTCCATCCGGAACGTGGTCGCCGCGCCCGGCTGCCAGGCAAGCTGCCCTCCCTTCGCGAAGCCGGCGACCGTCAGGGGTTCCGCCAGGGTCGTGATGTCGGTCACGACATGCAGGGCGACGTCGTTGCCGCCGTGTCCGTCCGCAATGAACGGCGGCTGGTGGTCGCCGAAGATCAGGGCGATGAATCCCGGTTCGATGCGCTTGCGGAACGCCTGGAGCAACAACTCCCACTCGTAGGCGACGGTTACGAAGTAGTCTCGCTTCCAACCCTGCGGCACGGTCACGGCCAGCTCCACGTAATCGGGCCGGGTCTCCAGAAAAGAGGGTTGCGGTTCCTCCAGCTCGGCGATGTCATTCGTAATCCGCGGCGGAGGATCCCAGGCAAAGTGAGTGGACACCGTGAAGAAATGCAGAAGTCGCGGGCGCGGGTTCCGGCTCCAGCGGTGCGTGAACGCGTATTCGAGGGCCCACTGGTCCGGCACGTGGCCGAACCCGTAGAAGAATCCGTCGTAGGAGAAGTCCTGTCGAATGATGACGTCGTCGTAGCCGTAAAGGTCTTCCGCCCACGTGGCGCCGGGCTGTACGGCGAGCGTGTAGTAACCCTGGCGCTTCAGGTATTCGATCAGGTGAGGATAGCGGTGAGCCATGCGCTTCCAGGCCCAGTACACCGAATGGCTGGTGATTCCTATTCCGCTCAATGCCGAGGCGGTGCTCATCCAGGAGCCGCCGCCATGCACCGGGGCGGTGACGAAGCGCGTGAGCATCGGGAGTCCCAGCGCGTCGAGCTCCTGCCGCACCCGGCGCATCAGTCCCTGTCGCGCGGCCAGGTAGTCGTCGTCGGCCCATAGCATCGCGCCGTACGACTCGACCTCGAACAGGAAGATGTCGGGGCGGCGTACGGGCGTCGTCTCGGCCAGGTCGGCCGCGGCCTGCACGACGGAGTCGTCCAGGGCCTGCACGGTGGCCAGCACGTCCTGCGACCGCTGCCAGTTCCGGTGCAGGTGCTTGGCCTGGAGCTGAATGACCGGGTCGTCCCGCGCCATGCCGAACCAGGACAGCGACAGCAGGCAGTAGGTGTTGACGATTACCCAGCCGGCGACCACACGCCGCGGTTCGAGACCGGCACCCCAGCGCCAGGCGGCGCGGAGATAGCGGGCCACGAGCATCCCGAACCCGGCGACCGCGCCCAGCAGAACGACGAAGGTCAGGACGTCGGCCGGTCCCCAGGTGTCGCGCACGAAGATCCACGCGCTGCCGAGCATGAGAACATCGTCGAGCAGCGTGCCCGGCCGATCGAACAGGACGTGGATGAAGCCGCTGTAGGCCATGAACACCAGCAGCAGGGCGTAGGTGAACCAGGCCAGCCTTACCAGCGTCGACCGCCATCTCTCGCCGGCGAAGCGGCCGGCGAGAACCAGTGTAGAGACAACGAAAATCCAGTCCGCGCTGACCCGAAAGATGTCCAGGTTGTAGCGTCGGACGAACAACTGCATGGCGTACTCGTACGTGCTGCGCCCCAGTCCCGGCCAGCTCCAGTCGTACGGTCCCCGAGGATGCTCCGCGGGAAAGAAAGGCCAGAAGTCGTTCTGGGTGGAGACGATCAGATACAGCGGGACGAACAGCAGCAGGTTGAGCGCGACGAACCCCGCGGCGACAACTGCGCCCCTCGGAAGAGACGCTCCGTACACCCAGGAGGGGATGCGGAGCGTCAGGCGGATTTCTGATATGACCGGCCTCCCGTGAGGAAGTGACTATACATCCATGGGACGAACTCGAAGGGGAGCCTTGGCACGAATGCGGACGGCGTTTGAACCCGGGACGCACTGCCGCTTCGTTTCGTTGCTCCTCGTTCACACAGCGTCCTGCGCGAACGCTTCCGACCGCCGCCATCGCGGGTGTCGCTTCATCCCGTCGAGGCCGCGGAACGACAGCGAACCGACGAGTTCATTTGTCCTCCGGGGCTCGCTCCCAAACGTACGGCCGACCCGTCACGTGCCGCTCGAACCAGTCGAGCTCGACGTTCATCTTGAACAACTGATGCCGGAGCTCGCGCCATCCGTGACCCTCGCGCGGCGCGACGTAGAGGTGCGTGGGCACGTCGAGGCTCTTGAGCGCGCGATGCATCTCGACCGACTGAGGCATCGGCACGCGCAGGTCGTCCTCGCCGACCAGGAAGATCGTGGGCGTGGTCACGTTCGACACGTGCTTCAGCGGCGAGTGCTCCCAGTAGAGGTCCGTCGGGGCATCCACCTGCCAGGGCGTGCCGCCGAACCAGGGAGTCCGCTGGCTGCGCGTGTCGCTCTGCGCGTACATGGAGATCCAGTTGGCCGCGCCTGCTCCGGAGGCCGCCGCCTTGAAGCGGTTCGTGTAGGTGATCACCTTGTTCGTCATGTGACCGCCGCCGCTCCAGCCCATCTTCGCCATCCGCTCGCCGTCGACCAGGCCGGCCGCGATCAGGTGATCGGCGCCGGCGATCACGTCCCTGTGGGCGTTCTTGAAGTAGCCGCCGATCATGTCCCGCAGGAACGCGTCGCCGTAGCCGGTGCTGCCGCGATAGTTGGGCTGCAGGACGACGTAGCCGAGGGCCGCCAGCACCTGTACGGAGTTGCGCGGCGCCCCGAACCCGAACTTGTCGGAAGCCTGGGGCCCCCCGTGGGTCTGTATGACCAGCGGGTACCGCCGGCCCTCCTCGTGGTCGAGCGGATAGAACAGCAACCCTTCCACCGTGACCCCGTCGGCGCCGGTCCACTGGGCCTTCTCCTGCCGCGGGAGCCGGAAGTCGTCGCGCAGGTAGTCGAAGACGCGGGTCGCGCGCGTCGGGGTCGCGCCGCCGCGGGTCCCCAGCAGCCAGACGTCGCCGGGGTTGTCCGGCTGGCGCAGGGTCAGGACGTGTCGGTCGGCCGTCGTCTCGAGGGTCCAGGACCCGATCGAGTGGCGGCCGTCGGTCAGTTGTTCGGCTTCGCCCGTCGCCGCATCCAGCCGGAACAGCTCGCTGTGGACGCCCATGTTCACGACCGCGAAGACCGAGCCTCCGTCGGCCGACCAGGACGCGTCGCTGAATTCGTAGGGCAGATCGGGAGCCAGGACCCTGGCCGGACCTCCGTCCGCCGGAACCAGGAAGACGTTGCTGTTGTAGTACTTCTCGAACCGCTCGTTCGAGCGCGACAGGAACAGCACGCGGGAGCCGTCAGGGGACACCTGCGCCCCCGACTCCGGCACGTTGTTGGTGGTGAGCCGTTGCGGCTTGCTCCCGTCGGCTTCCATCACCCAGACCTCGCTCGCGTCGCGGTATTCGAGCACCGGATTCGGAGCGCGATGCAGGGCGATCCGCTTGCCGTCGCGCGAGAGGTCGTAGTCGATGATGGAGTAGTCGCCTTCGGTCACCCGCGCCGCGACGCCGGTCGGCACCGTCACCGTCCAGAGATGCCGCTGCTGGTAGTTCTCCTCGAAGGCGTAGACGTCGTCCTTCTCGGCCTCGCGGGCCTGCTCTTCGGCCGACTTCGCGTCGTCGGCGAGAAAGTAGATGGCGCCGCCTTCGGGCGACCACGTGATCCTCGAGACCGCCGTCGGGTGATCGGTGAGCGGCCGTGCCTCGCCGCCGCGATTGCTCAACAGGTGAATCTGTGCGGCGTCCTCCGCTCCACGCGCCGCCAGGAACGCCACCTGACCGCCGTCCGGCGACCAGCGGGGGCTCGTCTCCCCTTGCTCACCCCGGGTCAGTTGCACGGTGTTGCCGCCGTCGGCGTCCGCCCGCCAGATGTGGCTGATGGCCCGGTTCGCTTCCCAGTCCGCCTCGGCGAGCACGTACAGCACCTGACCACCATCGGGAGACAGTTGCGGATCGCTCAGGCGAGGCACCTCGAGCAGATCGACCAGGGTCATGGCTCGCCGGTCCTGCCCTTTCGCCGTGCCGCCGAGCACCAGGCACGCCGCCAGCAACGCCGTGAGCATTCGCAGTCGGGTCATCTCGCACGTCCTTTCAAACACCACGCATACCGCCGGTCGCCGACGACCGCGCCCGCGGCGGCTACGTGCTCCCTCCCGCGCCTTGCCGCCGGCCCTCCCCGGGGCCCGGAAGCCCTCGCTGCTCCGGTGCCACGCGGATCCCACCACGGATTGTTGGGTGATGATAGCCGCGCTGTCCAGGCGCCCGCCCCTGCGGGCGGTGGCGCGGTAGGATCCGACATTCGGACGGAACAAGAGACGCGGCGCAGTCGCCGCCCGGATCGTGCTGTATCCCGGTTGACGAGTCAGAGGGCCGGGAGGAGGCCGTAATGCTGAAGTGGAAGCTGATCGCAGTACTTGGTCTGTCGTGCGGGATTACGGGTGTGGGCTGGGGACTTGCCCAGCAGCCGCGCGAGCCCGGCTTCTTCGAGTTGCGCATCTACACGACGCTGCCGGGGAAACGGGACGCGCTGGCGGCGCGCTTCGGAGACTACACCACGGGCATCTACGAGCGGCACGGGATACGCAACGTCGGCTACTGGCTCGCGACATCCGGCGACGACGCCGAGCGCACGTTCGTGTACATGCGGGGATACCCCTCGCGACGCGCGCGGGACGAGCGACTCCCTCAGGCGCACGCCGACCCGGAGTTCCTTGAGGTCGTGACCGCGATGGAACGCAACCCCGACACCAGGCTGATCGAGTCGGTGCAGTCGATGGACCTCGTCCCGACGGACTATTCGGCCGTTCGATGGTGAGCGCCGGAGTGCGCTGGCGGCGGCGGATGCGCGCGCCGCGGGAGATGGAGTACCCGTTGCCAGGGTAGAGCGGCCTACCCTCCAGTGGCACCGAGGAGCTGGTGAAAGTAGTAGCAGAGCCCGTCCGGCGCCACCACGAAGAAGACCTGGTACTTCTTCCCGTCGCGCTCGTCCACGCGCCAGTTGGCGGTCTTCACCCCGTTAGCCTGTAACTCGTCGCGGGCCCGATGGATGTCGGTAACCAGAATGGCGGCCCCCTCCTGGCTCGGGTCGCCGCCGTTGACGGCGAAGCCGATACGGACGCCGTCCCGCTCCATGATGACGGTGGGGACCGGGGAGCTGCGGCGCTCGACCTCGACGAGGCCGAAGCTGGCGGCGTACCATTCCGCCGCCCGATCGAGGTTCTCGACGGGCAGCGCGAGGACGTCGTCGGCGAACGGGAACGCCGCTTCGTAGAGCTTGGACGAGGCCACGTCGTCAGTCACCAGCGATCGATCGTAACGGCCGTGGCCCCCTCTCGGTGCGGCTTCTACACGCCCGACAGCAGCGGCAGGTGCCCGGTGCTGTCGCCGAACTGCTCCACGCGCACGCCGAACTTGGCCATCAGGCTCAGCGACAGGTTGGCGAGCGGCGTGCCCTTCGGATACACCAGGTGGCGATTCCCCTGCAGGCCGCGCTCCGGCCCGCCCACCAAGACCACCGGCACGTTGTAGTTGTTGTGGATGTTGCCGTCGCTCATGCCGCTGCCGT
This sequence comes from Vicinamibacterales bacterium, assembly GCA_958296065.1. Taxonomy (GTDB): domain Bacteria; phylum Acidobacteriota; class Vicinamibacteria; order Vicinamibacterales; family UBA8438; genus WTFV01. Next base: position 34,633 of record CATQHX010000044.1, read on the forward strand.
AGAGCACCACGGTGCCGTCGAGCAGCGTGCCGTCGCCGTCGGGGATCGACTGCAGGCGGTCGAGGTAGTAGGCCAGCGTATCGACGTGGTAGGTGTTCAGTTTCGTGAAGTCCTTCATCTTGTCCGGGTTGTTGCCGTGGTGCGACATCGAGTGGTGCGCCTCGGGCAGCCCGATCTCGTTGTAGGACCGGTTGATGTTCTCGCGCGCCATCATGAACGAGGTGACGCGGGTGATGTCGGCCTGGAACGCCAGGACCTGCAGGTCGAACATCAGCTCGGCGTACTCGCGGAAGGTCTCCGGCACGCCGACGGGACGCTCGGGGACCGCGAAGTCGGTGTTGGTCGACTCGGCCCGCGCGATGCGCTGCTCGACGTCGCGGATGGAGTCGAGGTACTCGCCGAGCTTGGCGCGGTCGTGGCCGCCGAGGCGGTTCGACAGCGCCGCGATCTCGCGCGTCAGGCCGTCGAGGATGCTGCGGTCCTCCTCGACGCGCAACTGCCGCTCCTCGGCGGTGTCGCCGGTGCCGAAGAGCCGCTCGAACACGAACCGCGGGTTCGTCTCGGCCGGCAGCGGCAGGGTCGGCGACTTCCACGACAGCGAGTTCATGTAGGCGCAGGCGTAGCCGTGGTCGCAGGCGCCGACGACGTCGTTGCGGTCGACGGAGACCTCCAGCGACGGCAGCTTCGAGTCGCGGCAGATCAGCTCGGCGATCATCTGGTCGACCGTCGTGCCCGCCTCCACGTCCGCGCCCTCGGTCTGCTTCGGGTGCACCGAGCTCATGAACGCGGGAGCCGCGCGCGGATGCTGTCCGCCGGTGTCGCCCTGGTCGGTCGCGGGATAGTTGTCCAGTCCGCTCAGGACGAGCGTCCGCTTGCGGAACCGCTCCAGCGGCTGCTGGATGGGCGAGAGCTCGAACCCGACGCCCTCGGTCGGCGGCGTCCAGTCCCACATGTTCATGCCGTTGCCTACGTAGACGGCCGCGAACCGCGGCGTCCCCGGCGCCCGCGCCGACATGGCCGGCACCATCGCGTCGAGCAACGGCAGCGCCAGCGTCGCGCCCATGCCGCGCAGGAAGGTTCGTCTCGGCAGCGCCTGCTTCGTGATCAGCATTGCGTCTCTCCCTGGATCCTGCGCCAGATTATCATGGTCCTGCTCGGCTGATTGAAGGTTCGAGACCGTTCCGGCCAGTCAGTTGGTTCGATCTTGCGCCATCCGCATCCGGAAGGGCGTGCTCTCGACGACGCCCTGCACCAGCGCCGCGAAACGGTAGTTCTCGTCCGCCGCGTCCCGCATGATCTGCCGCACGGTGGGCATGTCGGTCGCTTCGAGCCCGCGTCCGAGGGCGTAGGTCAAGAGCCGGTCGACCGCCGTCGTCAGGAAGTCGTCGGCGTGGCTCAGCAGCAGCGCGCGCAGCTCGGCCGGGCCGTCGAACGTGGTGCCGTCGGGGAACGCCGCCGACGCGTCGATGGGCAGTCCGGATGCATAGATGTCGCGCCACTCGCCAATCGCATCGAAGTTTTCGAGCGCGAAGCCCAACTGGTCCATCTGGGCGTGACACGCCGCGCAAACGGGATTGGCCCGGTGCGCCGCCATCTGCTCGCGCATCGGAAGCACCTTGCGCGGGTCGCGCTCCTCGACCAGGTCGGGCACGTCGGGCGGCGGCGGCGGGGGGGGCGTGCCCAGGAGGTTCTCCAGGATCCACTTGCCGCGGATGACCGGCGACGTGCGGTTCGAGCGCGACGTGCCGGTGAGAATCGAGCCCTGCCCGAGGAGGCCGCGGCGCACGCTGTCGGCCGGCAGCGAAACGCGGCGGAAGCGCTCGCCGTAGACGCCGGGAATGCCGTAGTGCCGGGCGAGCCGCTCGTTCAGGAACGTGTAGTCGGCGTCGAGCAGGTCGAGCACGCTGCGGTTCTCGCGGACGATGCTCTCGAAGAAGAGCTTCGTTTCCTGTTCGAACGCCTGCCGCAGGTTGTCGTCGAAGTGGAACAGCAGCTCCGGGCTCGGCTGGAAGCCGGCGACGTTGCGGATATGCAGCCACTGGCCGGCGAAGTTGTCGACCAGCGCCTGCGAGCGCGGGTCGGCGAGCATCCGTTCCGCCTGCCGCCGCAGCACGTCGGTGTCGTGCAGCCGTTCGGCGATGGCCAGATCGAGCAGCTCGTCGTCCGGGATGCTGCTCCACAGGAAGAACGACAGGCGCGAGGCAAGCTCCAGGTTCGATATGGGGTAGGGCGTACCCGGTTCGACCTCGGCCGGCTGGTCCTCGAACCGGAACAGGAAGCGCGGGCTGACGAGAATGCCGCGCACGGCCAGCTCGATGCCGGCCTCGAAGCCGCCCCGTGCCCCGCCGTCGCGGTACAGGCCGAGCGGGATCCGGAGGTCGCCGTCGGTCACCGGGCTCCGCCAGGCCCGCCGCGCCAGCGCCGAGATGACGACGCTGGCGCAAGGCTCTTCCTCGGCAGCGGTGGCCGGAACGCAGGCGAGCAGCTTGCGACGGCTGGGCGAGTCTCCCACGGTGACGGTGTCGGGAAGCGGCCCGGTGATCGCCACGCTGGAGACGACCGGCTCGCCGTTCGGAGCCCGGTACGGATCCCTGCGCAGGTCCGGGTCGAACAGGTCTTCGACGTAGGCCGAGGTCCTGGCGGTGAAGTACACCTGCACCAGGCGCGAGCCGGCGGACACCGGCGCCTCGAATCGCATGCTTGCCAGGATCAGCCGGTTCCGCTCGTCCCCGCGCACGCCCGGCGGGCGCTGCACGATGCCGGTCCAGACCCGCTCGCCGTCGATGCTCACGTGCAGCTCGTGCGGCTCGTCGGTGACCCCTTCGAACCCGCCGGCGACGCCGCTTTCCTTCGGCCGCATCTGGAAGCGGTACTCGCCGTCGGCCGGGAAGTAGTAACGGAATGCGGTGCCGCCGCGTGAACCGAAAGGCAGCGCGTCGTTGATCCGCGTGCCCTGGTCACGGTCGGTCGGCACGAAGAAAGTCTCGGGCGCGGGCGTTCCCCGCGGGCGGCCGAGCGTCATCTCGGCGATCCGGGCCGCGGCGCCCAGGTAGCGTTCCGTCAGTGCCGACGACAGCGTCAGCGCGTCGGCGTTGTTGTCGAAGCCGTACGCCGCGTTGTCCGCGGGCAGCAGCGCTGGATCGATGTCCACCGCCAGCAGGTCGCGGACGGCGTTGCGGTACTCGGTGCGGTTGAGGCGATGCAGCGTGGGACGGCCCGGATCGGGGTCGGCCAGCGCCGCGCGGTCGAGCTCGGTCTCGAGCCACGCCACCACGGCGTCGTAGGTGGCCTTGTCGGGCCGCGGCCTTCCGGCCGGCGGCATGGCCCCGGTCCGCAGCTTGCGGATTACCGCTTCCCAGACCTCCTGGTGCTCAGCGGCCTCGTTCATGTCCAGGACGTCGAGAGCCAGCCCGGCCGTCAGCGTGCGCTGGTTGTGGCAGGCGAAGCAGTAGCGCTGCAGGACGGCGCGGGGAGCAGGTTCGCGCAGCGTGCCGGGCGCGGCGTTCTCCGGCCGGGTCTCGCCACCCGGCGTCGGCGTCGGCGCCTCGGTACTGTGCCCGGCTTGGCTCGGCGCCTGCGGCGCAGCGCTCAGGGGGACAGCGTAGCCGATTGCCGCGAGACCGCCGGCCATGCCCAGAACGATCGCCAGGCGCCGCATCAGACTCATCGCCGCCGCCGCCATCCTCAGGCCCGTCATCGTTTCAGCGCCTCCTCCGGGATGGCCGCCGCGCACGGCGACGGACACTCGATCTCCCTGGCGCCGAGCTCCCGCAGCAGAACTGCCGTGTGGGGATGCGCGGCGAACGAGTTGCCGTACTCGACCCCGTCGGCGACCCGCAGCGGCGTGCGGCCGTCGAGGGCCACGACGTCCAGATCGGCGCCCCGGTCGAACAGGTACTGCACGACGCTGTTGGCCCCGCGGTACGCCGCCGCGTGCATCGCCGTCTCGCCGACGTCGCTGACCGCGTTGACGTCCGCGCCCAGCTCCTCGACGATGAGCCGCACGGCCTCGAGCACCTGCGCCTCGCTGGCGCGGTCCTGGTTCGACGCCCAGGAGATGCCCGCCGCCGCCATCAGCGGCGTGATGTCGTCCTCGGTCTTGATCGTCGGGTCGGCGCCGTATTCCAGCAGCAGTCGCAGCACCTCGACGTCGGCCGACTTGGCGGCCAGCATGAACGCGGTGGCGCCGGTCATGTGGCGGCGATAGCGCGCGCCCGACCAGCGCGGCTCCTCCATCGAGTTGCGGCCGTTGACGTCGGCGCCGTAGGCGAGCAGAGCGCGCAGGACGCGCAGTCGGTCCAGGTTCACCACGATGAACTGGTCGCTGATGTGCCAGTTCGCCACGTGCACCGCCGCCTGCAGCGGCCGGCCGAAGATGTTGCCCCGGATGATCCCCTCGTTCTCGCGCTCGCTGTAGCCCAGCTTGCGTATCGTGAGCGGCATCGGCTCGGCGCGCATGCCCTGCACGGTCAGCCGCGTCGAGCCGCCCTCGGCGTTGGGGTCCGCGCCTTTTGCGAGCAGCAGATCCACGAGATCCTCGTGGCCGTTGACCACCGCCACCAGCAGGGGCGTGGCGCCGTCGGGGCGCGCTCCGTTCACGTCGGCCCCCGCCGCAAGCAGCGCCTCGACCGCGCCGATGCTGCCCTTGCGGGCGGCGAACAGGAGCGGGGCGGCGCCGCTGTTGGAGCGCGCGCGGATGTCGGCGTCGAGGGCGATCAGGGTCTCGACGACCGGGACGTGCCCTTCGGCTGCCGCCCACATGAGAGCCGACTGCCCGTTCCATGTCTCTCGCGCATCGATGTCCGCGCCGGCGTCCGCCAGCACCTGCACGGCGTCGACCTGCCCGGACCGGGCCGCGAGCATCAGCGGCGTCTCGCCGGCGTTGATCGCCTGCTGCGGGTCGTTCGGATCGACGCCGGCAGCCAGGAGCAGCGAAATCATCCCGGCGTTGCCGTTGCGGGCCGCGAGGGACAGCGGGGTCACGCCGTAATCGTTTGCCGCGTCGACGTCGGCCCCGGCGCGGATCAACGCCGCGGCAGTCTCCGCGTCGTTCAGGTAGGCGGCCCAGTGCAGGGCTGTCGCTCCGTCGCCCTGCCTCGCATCGACGTCGGCGTTCTGCGCGAGCAGCGAGCGGACGGCCCCGGCTGCGCCGCGCTGCATGGCATCCGCGAGTACGGCTTGCTGCGCCGCGGCTCCGGGAGCGGCGGTTGCAACGCCGATGGCGGCGGCCACGAGCACGGTTCCCAGGCGACCTCCGAGCGCAACGCCAAGCGGGCTCATGGTGGTCCTGATGGACGCCCATACTACTACGCGCGGCCCGCTTCCGGCATCGCGATTGCTTCCGATCGATGGTACGATGCGGCTGGCCGGCCCTGCGGCGTCCGTCCGGCCGCCGTCTTTCCCGAACGGAGGGCGGCCATGCTTGTGAAGCAGATGGAGCAGCGTTTCGATAACCTCGAGGGTCGGACCGACAGAGTCGAGCAGATTCTGCCAACCCTGGCAACCAAGGACGACCTGCAGGCGGCGATCGAGCCGCTGGCGACGAAGGCGGAGTTGCGGGCGGCGATCGAGCCGCTGGCGACGAAGGCGGAGTTGCGGGCGGCGATCGAGCCGCTGGCGACGAGAGCGGAGATGTGGGCGGCGATCGAGCCGCTGGCGACGAGAGCGGAGATGCGGGCGGCCATCGATGCCGCGGTCGAGCCCCTGGCCACGAAGGTGGAGTTCCAGGGTCTCCGGACGGAGTTCCAGGATCTCAGAACCGAGCTCCTGGGCACCATCGCGGATTCTGAACAGCGCATGCGGACGCACTTCGACGTGGTCACCGAGAGCCTGCGGGACGACATCAAGTTGATCGCCGCCGCGTTCGACTCGCTCGCCCGGCGCGACCGATAGGTGTCTACCGGAGCGGCGGCCGGAGAGACTGCCGGAACGGTGACGCGGCCCCGAGCGAAATCACGCCATGACGATTGCCACGTGGAACGTAAACGGGCTGCGCGCCCGGCTGGACTTCGTGCGGCACTGGCTCGACGCGCGCCGGCCCGACCTGGTCGGAATCCAGGAGTTGAAGCTGACGGACGACGAGTTCCCGCGGCAGGCGTTCGAGGACGCCGGCTACCATGCCGAGCCGTACGGTCAGAAGGCGTGGAACGGCGTGGCGATCCTGTCGCGCGAGCCCGTCCGGGTCGTGCGCCGCGGGCTGCCGGGGCAGGAGGAGTTGGGCGCGCGCCTCCTCACCGCCGAGGCCGGCGATCTGTCGTTCACAACCGTCTACTGCCCGAATGGCAAGTCGATCGACCACGCCGACTATCCCCGCAAGCTGGCCTGGTTCGAGAGCCTGCGGCGGCACTTCGCCGAGCAACACGACGCGCGGCGGCCGACCGTGCTGTGCGGCGACTTCAACGTCGTGCCGGCGGCGATCGACAGTTGGGACGAGGCGGCGCTTCACGGGAGCATCCATCACACCGACGCCGAGCGGGCTTGCTTCAGGGGGTTGCTCGACTGGGGGTTCGCCGACCTGTTTCGCCAGTACCTGCCGGATACGCGGGCGTTCTCCTGGTGGGACTACCGCGGCGGCGCCTTCCACCGCAACCTCGGCTTGCGCATCGACGTGCTGCTGGGTACCGAGTCCGTCGTGTCCCGCCTGCGGCGCGTCGAGATCGACCGCGACTACCGCAAGAAGAAGGACGGACTGATCGCATCCGACCACGCCCCGGTCATCGTTGACCTGGAGTGAGCCGGTGCAGTGCGACAATCTCCGGCATGGCCGCACCCCTCTTCGACCTGCTGCCGGCCGGCGAAGCGTCCAGCGACGAGCTGCTGGACCGCTTTCTCGACTACGTCGACCGGCTGGGCCTGACCCTCTATCCCGCGCAGGAGGAGGCGATCCTGGCGCTGCTCGAGGACCGGCACGTCATCCTGAACACGCCGACCGGCTCGGGCAAGTCGCTGGCTGCGTTCGCCCTGCACTTCGCGTCGCTCGCCCGCGGGCGGCGCTCGGTCTACACCTGCCCCATCAAGGCGCTGGTCAACGAGAAGTGGATGGCGCTGTGCCGCGAGTTCGGTCCCGACAACGTGGGTCTGGCCACCGGCGACGCCACCGTCAACCGCGATGCCCCGCTGCTGTGCTGCACGGCCGAGATCCTGGCCAACATGGCGCTGCGCGAAGGGGAGCAGGCCCCGGTGGACGACGTGGTGATGGACGAGTTCCATTGGTACGCCGACCGGGACCGCGGCGTGGCCTGGCAGACGCCGCTGCTGACCCTGCCGCAGACGCGCTTCCTGCTGATGTCGGCGACGCTCGGCGACGTGACGTTCTTCGAGCAGGAGCTCACGCGGCGCACCGGCCGGGAGACGGTGACCGTCACGTCGAGCGAGCGGCCGGTGCCGCTGGAGTACGCCTATTCCGAGGACCCGCTCGCACACGCCGTGGAACGGCTGGTGGAGGCGGATCGGGTGCCGGTCTACGTGGTGCATTTCACCCAGAAGGACGCCGCCGCGAGCGCCCAGAGCTTCACCAGCCTGCAGATCGCGACGCGCCCCGAGAAGCAGGCCCTGGCCAAGGCCATCGGGGACGTGCGCTTCTCGACGCCCTACGGTCCCCGCGTCCGCACCTGGCTGAAGCACGGGATCGGCATCCACCACGCGGGCCTGCTGCCGCGCTACCGCGTGCTCGCCGAGCAGCTCGCCCAGCGCGGCCTGCTCAAGGTCATCTGCGGCACCGACACCCTGGGGGTCGGCGTCAACGTGCCGATTCGCACGGTGCTCTTCAGCCGCCTCTCGAAGTACGACGGGGAGAAGACGGCGGTGCTCTCCGCCCGCGACTTCCACCAGATCTCCGGCCGCGCCGGGCGCAAGGGCTTCGACGAGCGCGGCTTCGTCGTGGCGCAGGCCCCCGAGCACGTCATCGAGAACCGGCGGCTGGCCGCGAAGGCGAAGGCCGGGAAGAAGGTGGTCAAGCGGCAGCCGCCGCGCAACTTCGCGCCCTGGGACCGGGCCACGTTCGAACGGCTCGTCCGCGCCCGCCCGGAGCGGCTCGCCTCGCGTTTCTCCGTCTCGCACGGCATGCTGCTCAACGTGCTGTCGCGCCGCGGCGACGGCTGCCTGGCGATGCGGCAGCTCGTGCGCGACAGCCACGAATCCGAGGCAGCGAAGCGCATGCACCGGCGCCGCGCCTGGCAGCTCTTTCGCTCGCTGGTGGCGCGCGGGGTGGTCGAGATCGTGCCTCGGACGGCCGACGGCTCGCGGCTGCGGGTGGACGTGGATCTGCAGGACGACTTCTCGATGGACCAGGCGCTGTCGCTCTATCTCATCGAGGCGATCCCGGCGCTCGACCCCGACTCCGAAACCCATGCGCTCGATCTGCTCACGCTCGTCGAGAGCATCCTGGAGAACCCGGACGCCATCCTGCGCCGGCAGCTCGACAAGCTGAAGGGCGAGGCGGTGGCCGAGATGAAGGCGGCCGGGATGGACTACGAGGAGCGCATGGAGGAGCTCGAGAAGCTCGAGCATCCCAAGCCGCTCGCCGACTTCGTCTACGAGACCTTCAACGATTTCGCCGACCGGCACCCGTGGGTCGGCGAGGAGAACGTGCGGCCCAAGTCGATCGCGCGGGAGATGTTCGAGACCTATCTCTCGTTCTCCGACTACGTCCGCGAGTACGGCCTCGAACGCATGGAGGGGCTGCTGCTGAGACACCTCTCGAGCGTCTACAAGGCGCTGCGGCAGACGGTGCCCGACGGCATGAAGACCGACGAGGTCGTGGAGATGGAGCTGTATCTGCGGGACCTGGTGCGCCGGGTGGACTCGAGTCTGCTGGAGGAATGGGAGCGCATGCGCGATCCCGACTTCCAGCCTGCCGGCGAGCCTGAGCCGGCGGTGCCCGGGCGTGACGAGCCAGTCGACGTGACGCGCGACGCGCGCGCCTTCACCGCCGCGATCCGCACGCGGGTGTTCGCCCTGCTGCGGGCCTGGTCGATCGGCGACGACGAGGCGGCGCTGGAGGTCCTCGATATCGAGAGCGACCAGTCCAGACAGGACTGGACCGCCGAGCGGTTGGGGCGGGCGCGGGAGGCGTTCACGGGCGAGAACGGCGGCTTGCGCCTGGATCCCGAGGGCCGCAACCGGCGGCACACGCACACGCAGCCGTCCGACGACGGCGCGACGTGGAGGGTCGAGCAGATGCTGGTGGACGTGGAAGGGCACAACGACTGGGTGGCCGAGATCGAGGTGGATCTGGCCGCCTCGCGGGCCGCCGCCGAGCCGGTCGTCCGGCTGCTGCGCCTGGAGAGCCTCACGTCGTAACGGGCGCCCCGGCTGCGATAGAGTCGTGGCGGCGTTCGTCGGCGCCAACAGACCAAGGAGAGGGCGCTCGACCTCGGCGCCGGGCGCAACCTGACCGCGTTCGAGGTGGAGCGCGCGATGTGATTGAATGGAACCCATCATGCCTGCATTCTCCAGATCCCGGACTTTCGTTACCTTCGTCTCTGTCGGCGCCGTGTTGCTGACCGCGGCCGCTGCATCGGCGCAACGCCTGACCGGTACCGAGAACGGCGAGTGGCGCTACCTCGGCGGCGACGCCGGCCACACCCGCTCGTCGGCCCTGGACCAGATCGACGGCGACAACTTCTCCGACCTGGAGGTGGCCTGGATCTGGCGGGGCGACAATTTCGGGCCCAACATCGACTACTTCAACCGCTCGACGCCCATCTACGTGGACGGCGTCGTCTACACCGTGGTCTCGCCGCGGCGACAAGTCGTGGCGATCGATCCGGGCACCGGCGAGACGCTCTGGACCTTCCGCGAGCCGGAGTCGGTCCGCCATCTGCGCTCTCCCCGGCAGGCCTACGGCAAGGGGGTGGCCTACGCCGAGGTGGAGGGCCGCGGGGTGATCTTCGTCACCAGCCCCGCCTTCTTCCTCTGGGCGCTCGACGCCGAGACCGGCCGTCCCCTGGAGAACTGGGGACGCCCGATCCCGCTCGACGGCTTCCCGCAGTCCGGCGGCCTCGACCTGATCCCGCCGCTCGTCGAGGACTGGGGACGCTGGCTCGACCGCGCGGCCAGCTACGACCCGGGCTACGGCATTCCGCGCGAGCTGGGGATGGTCACCGCCTCGGCGCCGCCCATCGTGGTGAACGGGGTGGTCGTGGTGCTCGTCGGGCACCAGCCCAGCTACGGGCAGACCCGCATCGAGAACGTTCCCGGCGACGTCATGGGCTTCGACGCCGCCACCGGCGAGTTTCTCTGGAAGTTCCACATGATCCCGCGCCCCGGCGAGTTCGGGCACGAGACGTGGCACAACGACGCCTGGCAGTGGTCCGGCGACATGTCGACGTGGGCGCCCGCCTCCGCCGATCCCGAGCTGGGGCTGGTCTACCTCGTGACGAACGCCTCGACCGTTCAGACCTACACGGGCCACCGCCCGGGCGACAACCTCTTCGGCGGCTGCGTCCTCGCACTGGACGTCAGGACGGGCGAGCGGCGCTGGCATTTCCAGATCCACCGCAGCGACCAGTGGAACTACGACCTGCCGACCGCCCCGATCCTGATGGACCTGACGGTGGACGGCGAGCACGTTCCGGCGCTGATCCAGAACACGAAGCAGGGCCTCGTCTTTGCCTTCAACCGCGAGACCGGCGAGCCGATCTGGCCGATAGAGGAGCGGGAGGTCATCCAGACCGAGGTGCCCGGCAACTACACGTCGCCCCGCCAGGCGTATCCGACCCGGCCCGAGCCGGTCGATCCCATCATTCTGACCGGCCTGACCGAGGAGTTCGTCATCGACTACACGCCGGAACTGAAGCAGGAGGCGCTGGCGATCCTGGAGCACTACCGCGTCGGCGGGCTCTACGTGCCGGCCCTGCCGGAGAACCACCACAACGATTTCTACAACAACGTTGGCTGCCTCGGCGGCGGCAACGTCATACCGCACCCGCCGGTCGCCGACCCGAGCACCGGGATGATGTTCAACTCGCACCGCCGGAGCTGCAACGCCCCGTCGTTCATGCGAGCCACCGGCGGCGTCGACACGGACAACCCGGATTACGCCCAGCCCGGCCCCGGCGGCGCCACGCCCAACTCGACGCCCACCACCGGCACGACGGTCGCCGCGTGGCTGCCCGGCGGCTTCCGCCGGCCCACCCCCGAGCAGGAGCCGTTCGTTTCGGTGAGCGGCCTGCCGCGAATCGACGGCCTGCGCCTTTACAAGCCGCTGGACAACCAGCTCACCGCCTACCGGATGAACACCGGGGAGAAGGCGTGGTCGCTGCCGGTCGGCGAGACGGCGCAGGTGATCCGCAAGCATCCGCGGCTGGCCGGCGTCGACATCCCGAACGCCGGGGGCGCCGGCTTTTCGATCCAGTTGGTGACCGGCGACCTGCTGGTGCAGACCCGCTCGCTCAGCGAGGGGACGCGGCAGATCGTTCCGGACGCGCCGCTGCTGCTGCACGGCCGCGACAAGTACACCGGCGAAATCCTCGGCAGCGTCGAGCTCCCCGCGCCCGGGCAGTACGGCATGATGACCTACCTGCACGAGGGGAAGCAGTACATCGTCGTGCAGATCGGCAGCATCCAGACCGGGTTCCCGGGGTCGCTGGTAGCGTATGCGCTGCCGTAGAACGCGTCACTCGTGCAATGAGGATGTTCACGTCCAGGAGGTACCTCAGGGGAAGTCGGCGAGCAGCTCGCGCACCGTTTCCGTCGTGAGGGGGGGCAGGTCCTCCAGGGGGGCGAAGATCATTGCGCCCGTATGCGGGCAACGCACGAGCTTGGGTGGCTGGGTGGGGGCATGGCGAGGTGCGCCCGGCGCCGGAGGTGCTCCGAGACGCTGACGCCCTCGCTGCGGGCTCGCGCCCGTATCAGGCGAGCTTCCTCGTCACTGACCTTGAAGGAGATTGTTGCCACGATAGGTATTGCCGTATTACCCGGCCTTCCGCCTGTCAACGGCAAGGCGAGCCCCGGGCGTTCCGCATCGACTACCGGCTGTCGTGGCCGCGCGTCTCATGGAAGCCGGCAGAGCCGGCGGTGCTGCGCGGGCTTCGTCACGGAGTACTGATGGTTCCGAGTCTACAGTCCGATTCGAAGCCCGCTGGAAATCCTGAGCCCGCCCAGGCCGACGCTTGCCTCACGAATCGGCGTGATGGGTCCGTACCTGTCGTTCAGCCACGAGCCGTCCCCGACAACCAGGAATCGAGCGCCCCACGGCGTTTCCGACAGCCTGAGCGTACCGTCGTCGCGAATCGGCGATCGGTAGCTGAACGTGCCCTCGCGGAACCCGCGGAACCCCGCGATGTTCGCACGCACGCCCTCTACGCCGAAGACCAGCCCCAGGCGGTCGGAGAGCCCGACATCGACCCAGACGCCCCCGTGGAAGCCGAGGCCGAGGCCGCGCGTTTCGCTCATCCAATCGCTGGTTCGACCGCGCACGTCCAGGTGGTGCGACCAGGACAGGTGCGTGAAGTAGACCCCCGCGCCGCCTTCCATGCCAAGCCTGACCCGTCGGCCGAGAGGGTGGGTGTATTGAACGCCGAGCCGCAACGGAATTGCGCGCAGGCGTAGGGCGGTCGAGTTGCGTGTCGCGCTCTGGTAGTTGCCGTACACAACGGCGTTCTCGATCAACCCCGCGCTCGAACTCTCGATCGATCCGACTCCGCCGACGATAGCGATTCTACGGCTCAGGCGAACGATCACGTCGGCTCCGAATTCCGTCCCGCGCCGCGTGGCGGCCGCATCGCCTCCGACACCGGGCTGCAGGCCAACCACTTCGTTGCGAAGGAGCGACTCGAACGCCTGGCTCCAGTTCGAGACCCCATCGTTGACGTCTCCGCCGCGCATCTGGCGCAAGCCACCGGACAGTCGGACGTTCACCCGCCGCCAGTCGCGAGGCCGTGACGGCACAGCCCGCTGCGGGTCCGGGCTGGCGGGTTCGAGGGACGCGTCGGGGTCGATGGTCTCGTCCGGCTGGGCCGAGCCGGCAATCGGGAACAACAGGACCGAGAGAAGAAGTGCCGTGAGGCGTCGCTTCCAAAGCCGTGTCATGTGTCGCCCTCCTGCGACGGAATGCGCGGACGGCGGAGAAATCGGCTCATCCGCGGCGCGACGTACAACCATCGTCCCAAGCGTGAGCCGATTCCCGCGCCTCCTGCGCACTGTCCCGTGAAGTCGCCGTTTCGGTCGGCAGGGCCGTCGGCGGATGTGAACCGGGAGGCGCAGGAGGATTGGATCATGACCAGGACGTTCCAAACGGTTGTCGGCCTGACATTGCTAGCCCTGGCGCCGGTTCCGACGGCGGCCCAGGTTGCAGGTTCGCTCGATGTGGCCGTGGGTGCCGGGCGGTTCACGGACGGAGGAGCCGCGACGCTTGCGGAACTTCTGACAGGTGGAGATACGCACTGCGATTCGAATGGCAGCGGGCAGTACGCGAAGGTGCGCGTGAGCGGGCCGCCGTCGAAGAAACCTGCGACCACGGGCGCGTGCCGCACGGGGAACACGGCCCGCACGGACTTCAGGAAGCGCGACCGGCCGCGGGTCGCTGCATGGGGAAATGCTCGCGGTGCGGCTGTCCGCCAGGCTGCCCACGAGCAGGCACCGGCTGCGGGAACGAGGACTTTCCGACCCTCTCTCCAAGGGGGCCTGTTCGGCGTGGGCGGGGACGGTTGGGCGTCGGGGGGCGGCTTCTTCGGTGCCGGTGTGACTGCTTCACCGCTTCCCAACTTGGCCCTCCTCGGAGATGGTCACCTTGTCGGAGGGCCCGATGGCGCCGCGCTCTACGGGTCCGGCACGGTAGCCCTTCGCGGAATCGTGCCCGGCAGAAACTCCGAAGAAATAGCCGGTGTCGCCGGTGTCGGGCTGGCTCTCTTCGGTGCGGGCGGTTACGGTACCGCAGGGCCCCAGTTCGTCTTTGGTCTCGAGGGCAAGGCTGGCTTTGGCCAGATCCGTGTCCTCCGCTTCCCCGACGGGGTCCAAGGCTTTGTGTTGCTCGGGGGCTTCAGGTTCTGACGAGACCGTCAGCCTGAACTGCGACGCCGTCAACGGGCCGCGTGCCTCAGGGAAGCCGGAAGACCCATAGCACGTTGCCGCGCGGCGGCTGCTGAATCTCGGGCGTGACCATGCGGTAGTTGACGCCGCCCCCGGCCGCGATGGCGACGTACTGCACGCCGTCGTGCATGTAGCTCACCGGGAAGCCCCCGGCGCTGGAGTTGAGGATCCGCTCCCAGAGGATCTCGCCGGTCCCCGCGTCGAACGCCCGGAAGCGGCGCGCGTCGTCGGTCACGAACACCAGCCCGCCGCCGGTGGTCAGCACCGAGCCGCCGATGCCGGCCCGCTGGCGATGTACCCAGAGCGTCGCGCCGGTCGCCATGTCCATCGCCGTGAGCATGCCGACCTGCCCGTCGACGTCCGGGGCCACCTCGCGCGTGGCGCGCGCCGACCCGTGGTGGAAGCCCGGGCGGTTGCGGAACTCGTTCAGCGTCAGGTTCATGCAGACGTTGTTGGTGGGCGCGTACAGCGCGTTGGTGCCCGGGTGGTAGGCGGTCGCGTTCCAGTTGATGCCGCCGGTCAGGCTCGGGCAGACGAAGACCGGCTCGCCGACCTGCGGGAACTTGAGCTCCTCGTTGAGGAGCACGCGGCGGCTCTCGGCGTCGACGTCGGCCACCACGTTCTGCCGGTTGGTCGGCTCGGCCCAGAGGAACGCCCCGGTGGCGGCGTCGAGGGCCCAGACGATGCCCGTCTTGCCTGGGATGCCGGTCACGATCTTGCGGCGCGAGCCGGGGATGATCCCGCCGTTCAGCCACTCCACCGCGTCGGGGTCCGGCGACACCTCCGTTTCGACGACGAGCCGGGCGTACGGGTGGTCGAGGTCCCATTCGTCGTTCGGGGTGTGCTGGAAGTACCACACGATCTCGCCCGTGTCGGCGTCGAGCGCGAGGGTGGAGTTCGTGTATAGGACATCGCCGTCGCCGGTGCCGCGCTGCACCGAGCCCCACGGAATCGGCACCCCGACCCCGGCGTAGATCAGGTTCAGCTCGGGGTCGTAGCTCGGTGCGTTCCACGAGGAGCCGCCGCGCCGCAGCTCGTCGGGGATGTCGCCCCAGGAGTCGTAGCCGAACTCGCCTTCCCGGGGGATGGTGTACGTGCGCCACACCTCCTCGCCGGTCCCGGCGTCGTGGGCCGAGATCCAGCAGCGCGTGTTCAGGTAGTAGCAGCCCGACATCCCGGCCACCACCCGCCCCTTGATGACCTGCGGCCCGCCGGAGTAGTGCTGTCCGACCTCCCAGTCGCCGACCGTGACGTCCCACACCACCTCGCCCGTGCGCGCGTCGAGCGCCACCAGGTGGGCGTCGTGGGTGCCGATGAACAGCTTGTCCTCGTAGAGGGTCCCGTTGCGGTTGGCGCAGGCCAGCGTGGCGCCGTGCTCGACCCGCGGCCGGCGGTACTCCCACAGGCGCGTGCCGTCGCGCACGTCGAGCGCCTCGACGTAGTCGCACGCCTGCACCAGGAACATGACGCCGTCGTGGACCAGCGGCGTGGTCTCCTGCAGGCCCTCGGCCATGGTCCAGGCCCAGGCCAGGCGCAGGTCGCCCACGTTGGTCGTGTCGATCTGCTCGAGGGGGCTGTGGCCCCAGTGGTTGTAGTTGCGCCGCCACATCGGCCAGTCGCTCGCCGGAGGATCGACGAGCTCCTGCTCGGTGACGGGCGTGTACTCGTCGAGGGGGGACTGTGCCCATACGGACGCTCCCGCGAGCAGAAGGCATGCGGCGATCACGCCGAAGACGAATCGTGGGAGCTGTCGCATTGGTCGGGTTCCTCTCGTCAGTCAGTGGCCGCCTGCTGCGTCAGTGGGCCTGTCGCGTCAAGGGAATGTCGAATGCGCCCTGAGCCGTCTCGACCGAGATGGTGAACCGGTCGCCGACGAGACTGTAGCCGAGCCGTTGCAATCCGCCCTCCCCGGTGTTCCGGAACACTACCTTCCTCCCGCCGATTTCGATCAGCTCGAACACCTGGAATCCGTCGGCCCGGGGCTTCATGCCCGGGTCCCACTGCTTGAGGCGCAGGGTCAGCGAATCGCCCTCCTCTTCGACGACGATCAGCTCGATCATGTTGGTGGCGCCACCCGCCGTCGACCGGACGAGAGACGCAATGGAACCGCCTACCGGCTCCGCCCAGTTCTCCTCCAGCGTTCCGTTGCCGGTGTCGCCCATGTAGTGGCCGGACATCCACGCGAGGTCGGCGATCGTCGCTGCCGGACCCTGGGCGAACGCCGGTGTGGAAACCACGAGAACGAATCCGAGACCGAGCAGCAGACATGGCATGACACGACTCCCTTCGGACGTCAGGACCGATACGCGAGGGGTAGTGTAACCGTTGCTGCCGGGGCGCGAGCGAGGGGTTCGACGTGCCGTTCGGCGTGACCGTGAGTACGCCGCGATCGGGCTGCCTTCCACTTGGTTCGCCGTTGTATCGTGGTGTACGGCCGATGACCATCGAAGAGTGGGCCAGGAATCAACAGGAACGCCGCCGCCGGTTCGACGACGAGGCGCGGAGCTGCAAGCTCAAGCCGCCCGAGGCCTTCAGTGACGAGCCCGCCCCCCCGGAGGCGTACCGGAACCTCTGTCCCGATCTCGATCCGGCGCTCACCGGCCGCAGGAGCCATGCGGTCCGTTGGCGCATCGCCCGAAGCTGCTGCGGCTGGGGGCAGCCGCCCACGACCGAAGAGTTCTACGACGCCTTCCACACGGACACACCCGACCAGCGGCAGAAGAGCATCATCTACATGTGGGGTACCGAAGCCACCTTCACGGAGCTCTTCGAAGCCTGGGCGCAGCACGCCTACACGTTCCGCGACCTCGTGCGTGCGCTCCACCTGGCCGACTTCCCGTGGCCGGACCGGATCGCGGAAATCAACCAGTGGGCCGATCCCCATCACGTCGAGCAATAGCCAGGTCACACGCGCATCGCCGAGTAGACCGCCAGGTGCGCGCTCACTATGCGCTGCAGCGCCTCCTTATTCGGCTCTCGCGACCACTCGCCCCGCTCCGACGTGCCGCCCAGGACGATGCCGTCGCGGCGCGGCTGCATGTGGATGCCGAGGAGCCCGCGGGTATCCCCGTCGGGAGGGTCGCCGGCGATACCCCAGTCGACTTCCTGCTGGGGCACGAGCACGGTGAGTTGGCCCTTCAGCGGCAACAGCTCGTCGTCGCCGAACAGGTCGCGCGCGCCCAGCCCGCTGCAGTTGACGACGAGCGGCTCGCTCAGCTCCACTAGCTCGCGCACCTCGGTGAACTTGCGGATCTCGATGCGCCCGCCGAAGTCGATGAAGTCGTGAACCAGTGCATCCAGGTAGATGGACGGCTCGATGCGCATCTGGTTGCGCCGGATGGCGTAGCGGCTGGGAAAGGGGTGCTCCCCGGGTTCCAGCGTGAACTGGCCGGAGCGCAGGTGGGCGGGAAGCAGCGGCTCTCGATCCTCCTCGCCATCGTCCTCGGCGGCGCCCGGGGGCGAGTCGCTGAGAGCGTAGCGATCGAGCCAGGACACGCCGAATCGGGTCCCCGCCAGCAACTGCAGTTCGCGGTAGGAAGTCTCGACCGCTTCGCGAAACTGGGCGTCCCAGGCAGGTGTCCTGAGGTCGCCGTCGACCAGCCCCGCAGTGGGGGTGAAGCCCGCGAACGACATGTTCGAGGTCGTGTTCGGCGGCACCGACATGGCGTAGATGGTCACCGCGAACCCGCGCCGCTGCAACTGGCGCGCGGCGGTGAGGCCCACGGCGCCGCAACCGATGACCGCAGCCCGGCGGCTGTCGTGGCCAAGGGCCATTTCAGCCGCCATGCGGCCCGTGCCCCACGAGAGCGACATGCCGGAGCCGCCGTGGCCGTAGTTGTGGATCACGGTGGTGTCGTCGAGCCGGTCGGCGCGCAACACGAAGCCGGAGGGGCGGTGCGGGCGCAGCCCGACCGTGGTGCGGATGATCCGGTCCCATTCGGCGCGCACGGGCGCGAGCCGCAGAGGCGGTTGCCGCATCGGCGTCGGCGCGGTCGGCGCCGGAGCCGACCGTGCCGAGCAGCCGCCCAGGCCGGCGCCCACGAGGCCCATGCCGCCCATCTTCAGTAGCGTTCTTCGGTCCACTGTGCCTCCGGGTTCATTCGCGCCGGGTGTAATGGCGGTCTCGTCACCGACACCCATCTTGGATCGTCCATCCATGACGGGCAACTCCGCTCGGTTGGCGGGCCCGGGTTCGGCAGAATGTTGGGGGCTGCCGATTCTGTGGTTGAATGGAACGCTCACAAACGCCGTAGCCCGCGCGCTGCCGTAGCGCCGCGCTGCCGGAGACCGGAAAGAGGAGGGCGCCATGCCTCGAAGTCATCGCTCGCTCGTCGTCACGGTCGCGTCGGTGATCGCGCTCGCGGTGTTCTCCGGCGGCCTCGCCGGGCAGGAAGCCGAGCCGGGCCGCGGCTTTCCCTCGACCGACTGGCCCTTCACCGGCGGGGACTGGTCCAGCTCGCGCTACTCCACGCTGGACGAGATCTCGGCCGACACGGTGGACCGCCTCGGCGCCGCGTGGGTGGCGCCGCTCCCCGGCGGCGCCGCGTCGCGCTCGACCCCGGTGGTGCAGGACGGCGCCATCTACCTGACGGGCGGCGCCAACGTGTTCGCGTTTGACGCGCGAACCGGCGATCTCGTCTGGCGCTGGCAGCCGGACCCCGATGCCGGACGGGTGGTGTCGTGGCAGGGCGTCGTCGTGGCCGGCGACCTGGTCGTCTTCGGCACGCGCAGCGGAGAGGTGATCGCGCTCGGCCGCGACAGCGGCGAGCTGGCTTGGGCGACGCGGGTCGGGAGCCCGGAGCAGACCCGGGGCGAGGTGGTGACGACCGCGCCGATGTACGCGCGCGGCAAGGTGTTCGTGGGCTTGGCGAACGGCGACATCGGCGGACAGGGGCGCGTGATCGCTCTCGACGGGGCTACGGGCGAGGTGGAGTGGATCTTCTACGTCGTGCCGCGGCCGGGCGAGTTCGGCCACGAGACCTGGCCGCAGGACAGCGACTCGTGGGAGTACGGCGGCGGCGGCGTCTGGCTCGTCGGCACGGTCGACCCGGACCTCGGCATGGTCTACTTCTCCACCGGCAATCCCGTGCCGATGTTCGGCGGCGAGCTGCGCGAGGGGGACAACCTGTTCACCGCATCCGTCCTCGCGCTCGACATGGAGACCGGCGAGCGGCGCTGGCACTACCAGGTGGTGCGCCACGACATCTGGGACGCCGACATCGCCACGCCGCTGCTGCTGTACGACACGACGGTCGACGGCGAGCCGGTGAAGGCGGTGGCCGCGATGCGCGCCGACGGCTATCTCTTCCTGTTCAACCGCGAGACCGGCGAGCATCTGCTGCCCGTCGAGGAGCGCGAGGTGCCGCAGGACCCGCACCAGCTCACGGTGCCGACCCAGCCGTTCCCGGTACAGACCGAGACCATCCTCTTCGAGTGCTCGTACTGGCGCGACCGGGTGCCGCCGCCCTTCGAGCTCAGTTGCAGCAGCTACACGCCCCCGTCGGTGGACGAGCAGACGGTGGTGGCGCCGGGGTTGCCGATACCGCGGGTGCGGGTCACGCCGATGGCGTTCTCGCCGCAGACCGGCTACATCTACGCGCAGGGGCGCGCCCACGTTGGCCGCGCCCGCCGCTTCACGGATCCGTTCGTCTGGAACACTTCCCAGTTCCACCTGACCCTGCCCGACGCGGTCGGCATCCTGGCCGCCGTCGACACCCGCACCGGCCGCGTCGTGTGGCGGAAGGAGATGCCGAGCGCGTTCCTCGGCGTCAGCGGCCCCCTCGTGACCGCGGGCGGCCTGCTGTTCCGCGGCTCGCCCGGCGGACAGGTGGAGGCCTACGACGTCCGGACCGGCGACCGCCGCTGGGCCTTCCGCACGAGCGCGGAAGGATCGCGGCTTCGGCCCGGCCCGGCCTCGACCTACGAGCTGGACGGCACGCAGTACATCGCCGTCCCGATGGGACCCGCGCTCTGGGGGTTCGCGCTCGACGGCCCGGTGCCGGCACGGGGCGAGCCGTCCCCGGATCCGCCGGTGGACGACCAGCCCGCCGGCCCCGCCCCGCGCGAGACCGACGAGATCGACACCGCCACGCTGCTCGAGAACCCGCGCGGCGCGGTCGGCGGCCGGCGCTATGCGTTCGACGAGTACAACTTCAACCCGCTCCGCGCGCGGGTCAGCGCGGGCACGCGGGTCCGGTTCACCAACAACGGCGAGATCCCCCACACCGTGGCCGCCCGCGACGGAAGCTGGAGCATCGGCACGCTGAACCCGGGCCTGTGGGGCTTCGTCACGTTCGACGAGCCTGGGACGTTCCTCTACCACTGCGAGGACCATCCCTGGATGGTGGGGGAAATCACCGTCGATCCGTAGGGCGCGCAGCGGCATTCCTGCGCGCCAGCGCCGCGATGCAGGTTGGGCTGTCAAGACCGCCGCGCAGCCAGATTGGAAGATCGCGCGTCGCGCACGGTCCGTCGACCCAGGTCGCCGAAGGAGCGGTCGTCCTCGCGCGAGCGGGTCGGCGGATCCACGTGCCCGCCTACTCGAGTGGCAGAGGAACGATCGTTCCTCTGCGAGCGGTTTGACTCCCGCCGTTTGCACGCGGTCCATGCCTTTCGCCGTTTGCATGCGGTCCATGCAAGTGGCATGGCATGCCTTGTGCCGCCGGTTGCCTGCTGCCTGTAATCGGCTCGTCACTACCTTCCCGGACTTTGATCTGCGTGTTCCAATTCCCGTTGCCGGCGGTCTGAAGACCGACCAACGGCCGGGAGAACACTGTGCAGGTGCGCGCGGAATAAACCCGCAGGTGAGCGCGGCGGGCCGGGGACGGTCGCGCTCACTTGCCTCTGTGGGCTCATATGTCGTTGGAGTAGGAGTGGAACACGGCTGAATATGTGGGAGCGCCTTGATTCATGCTAGTGCGTGCGGGCCGTGCAGAACATTAGGCTTCCCGTGTGAATGTTCATCGGCGGTGACTTCACGCCAATAGCCGTTGACTTCCTGTCCGTATCCGGCCGATGCAGCAGCACGGCGTCGGCGGCGCCGGGTTGCCGGTTGCCCGAATTCGCCTCGGCGCTACCTTGTAGCACTCCAATCCTTCTCGTCTTCGAACCGGCCCGCCGGCGGTTGCGAGTCGTCCTGACCATCCCATGCATAACGAGCACTGCCCGCGTACGGCTGTCCGGTCGAAATCGCTTCTTCGGCTTGCCGTCATCCCGGTGATCGCGGCCTGTCTCGGTCCGGTGGAGCCGGCCGCCGGCCAGACCGAGCGGCCCGACGTACCGATGTTCAACATCAGGTCCGAGGACGAGACCGTAACTTTTTCGTTGACGTTGGGCGTCGAGCTGGACGCGCCGATGTTCAACATCAGGTCCGAGGACGAGAGTCTGACGGTTGTGTGGGTCGATGTGGCGAATGCGGATTCCTATGACGTCCGCTGGAAGTCGGGCACCGAGGGGTACAGCACCAGCCGCCTGGCCGAGGACATCGAGGACACCCACTACACCATCGACGGGCTGACCAACGGCCGGGAATACACCGTGCAGGTGCGCGCGACGAACAGCCTCACCAACAGTGCGTGGGCGTCCGAACGGACACAAACGCCGAGCGAAGAGCCCGCTGGGCCGGTCCTTCGGCTGACCCCGGGGAACGGGAGCATTACCGTCAGTTGGGACGCCGTGCCGAGCGCGACGTCGTACGACATCTATTGGTTCCAGGTGGGGAACGACAGCAACGACGCCACCATTGGTGGCATCACGACGACCTCCTACACCATTACAGACCTGGAGCCGGGCCGGTACACGGTGGTCGGTTGGGCAAGAAACACCTATGGACATTCGAGCAGTACGTCGCCAGGTGTGGTCGGCGCGCCCTGGCCGAGCATCACGGTCGCGGATGCGTCGGCCATCGAAGGCTCGGCCGTGGAATTCGCGGTCACCCTGAGCCATGCGTTCTCCGAGAGCGTCACCGTGCAATACGGCACCAGCGACGGCACGGCCACGGCGGACCCGAATGCGGCGGACGGCGCGGACTATACGGCGGTGACCGCTGGCACGCTGACGTTCAGCGCGAACGACACGGAGGAAACGATCTCGATCGCCACCGGCGACGACATGGTGAAGGAAGCCGACGAGACGTTCACCGTGACGCTGAGCAACCCGTCGTCGAACGCCCTGCTGGGGACGATGAAGACGGCGACCGGCACCATCAGGAACGACGACCTGGAACCCGGGACGGTCGGGCTGTGCGGCGCACGGGTCGGGACGCCGAAGAGCAGACGGCGCGACGCGGAGGTGGACATGTGCTGGGAGGCCGGGGGCGCGATTCCCACGGGCAGCGACGTGGTGATCGAGGCGCGGGAACGGTACTTCTGGTACGACGGTGAGCCCTTCGGACCGTGGCGGGAGGTCGCGCGGGGCGACAGCTTCACGGCGTGCGGCGGCGACGACACCTGCGTTCAGTACACGCGGGCCGCGACATGGCGGGGATTGGCCTTCGAGATGGAGCTTCGCGTCCGCCGGGGCGGGAGCGTGCTGGCGACCTCGGCGCCCTTGAAGGCGCACGTGCCGAACGGCGACACGAACGTGCTGCGGGCCGAGTTGTCGCTGGCCATCGAGGAGAACACCGGCCAGGCGCTGGACGCGCCGGACGGCCCGTTCGTGATGGAGCTGCAGTTCACCGATCCCTATCTGTACGCCTACCTGCCCGAAATCGTGATGGGTCTCGAGACGGCGGACTTCGAGGTTACGAACGCCACCGTGACCGATGTCCGCATCTGGGACGAGTCCGGGACCTACAAGGTGAGCGTCGCGCCGACCACGCTCGGCGAGCCGGTAACCATCGGGCTGCCGGCGAACCGGGTCAAGGGGGTCGGGGAGGGCATCTCGGCGAGCGGCGGCAACAACTACACGCGCGACAACACGGCGTCGAACACCGTCGTCCAGGAGACGACCGGGCCGGGGAACCGGCGCCGGTCGACCGGCCCCCCGCTGACCGCCGAGTTCGAGGACGAGCCGAAGGCTCACCGGGGCAGGGGCACCTTCAAGGTGCGCCTCCGGTTCAGCGAGCCTGTCGGCACCAGCTACCGGACGCTGCGGGACAGGGCGGTCACCGTGGTCGGCGGCCGGGTGAGGCGCGCGGACAGGGTGAAGGGCCGCAACGATCTGTGGACGATTGTCGTGGCGCCGGGCTCGAACCGGCCGGTGACGCTGCGGGTCGTGTCGCGGGGCGCGTGCGGCAGTTCGCGCGCGGTGTGCACGGAGGACGGCCGGGCGTTGTCGAACTCGCCGACGCTGACGATTGACGGACCGGGGGCGGGCAACGGCCTCGGGGGTCCCGATTTCGGCGAGTCCGCCCCGCCGGTGAACCGCCCGCCACGGGCGGTGGGCACGATCCCGCCGCAGGTGCTGGGCCTGGAGGACGCGGAGCTGATGCTGGACGTGGCGCCGTACTTCGCTGACGAGGACGCGGCGGGGATGGCGTTCCGGGTCGAGAGCGCCGACCCGGTCGTGGCGGCGGTGTCGCTGGCGGGCTCGCTGCTGGCGGTGTCGGCGGCGGGTCCGGGGACGTCTCTGGTGACGGTGACGGCGCGCGACGCCGAGGGTCTGACGGCGGCGCAGGCGTTCGCGGTGCGGGTGGCGGACCGCTGGGGCGGCGACGGGAGACACGCTGGCGGCGCTGGGGCGGGGCTACCTGTCGAGCGTGCGGTCGACGTTGGGCCGGCGGGTGGAGTCGCGATCGCCGGCGGCGGAAATGACCGTGGCGGGCCAGCGGGTACCGCTGGACCGGGCCGCGGCGCGGGAGGTGGGCCTGTCGCTGGTGTCGCGGCTGCTTCCGCTGGCGGGTGCGCAGGGTGGAGTGCCTGGTGCGGCGGGGCCTGTCGCGTTCGGGCACTCCGCATTCGGCCTGCCGTCCAGCCAACCGGGCTTCCCCGCCGGCGGGGCCGGACAAGTGGTGCCGGGCGCAGCAGCCTTGGGGTCGCCCGGCTCGTTGGTCCCGGGGTTGCCGGGAGCCGGGCTCGCGATGGCCTCGCCGCGGGGCCGTTCGCCGGGGCATCGGGGCTCGCCGGCGTCCGGCCGCCTGCCCATGGCCTCGCCGATCGGCTTCGGGGGGCTGGGCCTGTTCGGGGGCTGGGCCTCGCGGGCGTGGCGGAGCACGAACGTGGTCCTGCCGCTGGGCGGACAGGCGGACGCGGCAGGCGGGGCGGCGACGGAGGACGGGTCGCCGGCGGGGCGGCGCTGGACGGTGTGGGGGCAGGGCGACGTGCAGACGTTCCGCGCCGGAGCGACGGGTGGTGCGTCGTCCGCCTCCGCCTACGACGGGGACCTGCAGACGGCCTACGTGGGGGTGGACGCGCGGCTGAACGCGGAGTGGCTGACGGGCGTGTCGCTGGCGCGCAGTTTCGGCTCGGGCAGTTGGAGCTCGGGCCGGTCGCGGGGCCGGCTGTCGACGGTGCTGACCGCGGTGCATCCCTACGTGCAGTGGTCGCGGGGCGGCACGACGGTGTGGGCGCTGGGCGGCATGGGCCGCGGGGCGGCGGAGAACGTCGGGCTCGCGGCTGACGCGGGGGCGGTCGCGGAGGGCGGGCCGGAGACGAGCGGGCTGGGTCTGAGTCTGGGTCTGGTCGAGGCGCGGCGTGAGGTGGCGGTGGTCGCCGGCGGCGTGCGATTGGGGTTGCGCGGCGAGCTGTCGTGGGCGGAGTTGAAGACGGACGCCGGGGGCGAGACGCTGCACGCCCTGGAGGCGGGCGTGCGCCGGACGCGCGCGGGGCTGGAAGCGTCGAGGGAGTGGTCGCGGCCGGGCGGCGCGCGGGTGGAGCCGTTCGGGCGGCTGAGCGTGCGTCAGGACGGGGGCGCGGGGCAGACGGGCGTGGGCCTGGAGGTGGAGTCGGGGGCGCGGCTGAGCGCCGGGTCCGTGCGGATGGAGGCGCTGGGACGGATGCTGACGCTGCACTCGGCCGCGGACTACGCCGAGCGCGGAGGCAGCGTGACGCTGAGCGTGGGCGAGGGGGCGCAGCGTCCGGGCCTGACACTGTCGCTGGCGCCGCGGTGGGGGGCGGCGCAGGGAGCGGATCTGTTGTGGCAGGAGCAGCTCCATCGGCCGTTCGGTACGGCGTCGCGGTTGGAGGACCGTTCCGTGGACGCGCGGGTGAGCTACGGGTGGCGTCTGCCGCAGCGTCTGCTGGTGGCGCCGTTCGGGGGCTACGGCACGGGGTGGGGCCGGCGCCGGCTGCAGCTCGGGGCGACCCTGGGCGCGTTGGACGGGGGGACCGGGGCCGGGTCGCCGCTGCAGGTCGAGGTCTCGGGCGAGCGGCATCTGCGGCAGGAAGGCGCGGCCGACCACCGCGTCACCCTGCTCGGGGTGGTTGTCTTCGGCGGCCGGGCTGCAGCCCGGCCTCGATGATGACCGTGCGGTGTTCTCTGCCCTCAGAGCCGTCGCAGGTAGATGAAGGACGCAACGATACTCATCGCAAGCGGAATCATGGTCCCGCCCATCATCCACGAGGCCGTCCTGTCGAGCGGCCATTCCGGAACGGTCCACCACAAAGCCAGGTTGAAGCAGATTGATATGACCGCGGCGACAAGCATGAACCAACCTGCCGCCCGGTTGGCCGGATACCAGACATCCTGCGACGAAAGGGTCTTGGGCGTCCTGAAGCCGTACACACTGTTGGGCGGGACCTTGCCCAGGATCATCGGTACGGACACCGCCAGGATCACCAACGGAACGATGTAGCCGATCAATTGTTCCGTCATGTCTGCTCCAGGCGTTCACACGGACCCGGCGCGCGGCTCGACTCCGACCAGGCGCAGTGCACTACAGTACGATAGCTGACTTGACGTGGCGGTAGGCACCGCCCGTGGGGGAAGAACGTGCATGTGAGAACGGCGGCCCGATTGATGCTTCTGGCGACGCTGGTGCTGGCCACGGCCGGCCCCACCGCCGCCGCGCAGGACACGCGGCTGCTCTACGCCGCCCGGGCGGCGGACGCGCCGGGTGTGATCACGTTGCTGGAGCAGGGCGTTTCCGCGAATGTCCGCCAGGCCGACGGCGCGACCGCCCTGCACTGGGCCGCCCACTGGGACGACGAGGCGATGGCGGACGCCCTTCTCGGGGCCGGCGCCGACGTCGACGCGGCGAACGACTTCGGCGCAACGCCGCTCTGGCTGGCCTGCCTCAACGGCAGCGAGACGATGGTCGCGGCCCTGCTGGCGGCCGGCGCCGACGCCAACGCCGCGCTGCCCTCCGGCGAGACCGTGTTGATGACCGCGTCACGCACCGGGTCCGCAGAGGCGGTGCGCCTCCTGGCGTCCCACGGGGCCGACCTGAACGCCCGGGAGCACACGCGGGGGCAGACGGCGCTGATGTGGGCGGTGGCCCAGCAGCATCCCGACGTGGTGGAGACGCTGGTCGCGCTCGGGGCGGACGTGCACGCCCGCTCGGCCCCCCAGCCCCGCCGCATCCACACGCGGACCGCCGGGTTCAACCCGAGCGGGGTGATCGATACCGTGCTGGGCAGCAACACGCCCATCCTGTTCGCGGCCCGGCAGGGCAACCTCGAAGCCGCCAGGCATCTCGTGGCCGCGGGCGCCGACGTGAACGACACGGCGGCAACGGGCACGAGCGCACTCGTCGTCGCGGCGCACAGTGGCCATACGGCGCTCGCCCTCTTCCTGCTCGAGCAGGGCGCGGATCCGAACGCGGCCGAGGCCGGCTACTCCGCTCTGCACGCCGCCACGCTACGCGGCGACGAAACGCTGACGGCGGCGCTGCTCGCGCGCGGCGCGGATCCGAATGCACCGGTGGTCCGCGGCAGCCAGGGCCGGCGCAACAGCCCCGACTACGTGCTCGACCACGACGTGGTCGGGGCCACCCCCTTCTGGTTGGCCGCCCACTTCGCCGAGCCCGGCATCATGCGGGTGCTGGCCGACGGTGGAGCCGACCCGCAGATCGTCATGGAGGACGGCAGGACGCCGCTGATGGCGGCGGTAGCCGCCCGCCGCCGGAGAGAACCGGGACTGGCCCAGAACCCGGCCGAGGACGAGCGGCTGGTGCTGGAAGCGGCCAGGGTGGCGATCGACGCGGGGGTTGACGTCGATGCGGCGGACGCGGGCGCGAACACGGCGTTGCACACGGCTGCTCGGAGACGCCTCGACTCCGTCGTCCAACTGCTGGCCGACAGCGGCGCCGACCTGGATGCCCGGAACGACCAGGGGCAGACGCCGCTGGAGGTGGCCGCCGGGCGTGGGGGCCACGACAACAGCACCGTCGATCTGCTGCGTCGTCTCGGCGCCACCAGCGGCTAGATGCTAGACCTCGGGGCGCCAGGGGGGGGTGCGCCGCAGAACGGAGCCGGATCTTGCCGAGCATCACCCGCGCGGTGGCCCTGGATCTAGACCCCCGTCAGGCGCTCGACGCTGAGCCTGCCGTCGCTCTTCCCCAGCCGCTCGACGGGGACGCCCAGCTTGTCCATCAGGGTCACCAGCAGGTTCGGCATCAAGGGATCGCCCTCGTAGCGGATGTGACGGCCGCCTTCGAGCTGTCCCGCGCATCCCCCGAGGAGCAGGACCGGCAGATTGAGCGGGCTGTGCGCGTTGCTGTCGGACATGCCGCACCCGTAGAGGAGCAGCATGTTGTCGAGCAGCGAACCGTCGCCGTCCGGCGTCGCGCGGAGCTTCGCCAGGTAGTCGGCGAACATCGACGCGTGATAGGCGTTGATCTTCGACATCGACGCGATCTTCTCGGGGTTGTACTCGTGGTGCGAGAGCGGGTGGTGCGCGTCGGCGATGCCGATCTCGGTGTAGGTCCGCGAGCTCACCTCGCGCCCCAGCATGAACGACGTCACGCGGGTCAGGTCCGT
The DNA here is from genome assembly GCA_958296065.1 of Vicinamibacterales bacterium. Taxonomy (GTDB): domain Bacteria; phylum Acidobacteriota; class Vicinamibacteria; order Vicinamibacterales; family UBA8438; genus WTFV01. The sequence continues at coordinate 62,520 of CATQHX010000044.1, forward strand.
CTGGTGGGCCAGCACCTGCAGGTCGAACATCAGCTCGACGTGCTCGGCGAACGTGGCGGGAATGCCCTCGGGCTGCGCCAGCTCGGGCACGTCGAAGCTGTCCCGCTGCTCGGCCCGCTCGATGCGCCGCTCGATGTCGCGCACGCCCTCGAGATACTCGTCGACCTTGAGGCTGTCGGCCGGCCCGATCTCGTTCTTGAGGTCGGCGACCTTGCCGGTCACGGAGTCGAGAATCGACCGGTCGCGTGCCATGCGGGCGCGGCGGACGGCCGGGTCCGTGCTCCCGCTGTCGCCGAACATCCGCTCGAACACGACGCGGGGGTTGTTCTCCATCGGCAGCGGCGTCGTCTGGCTCCGCCAGCAGATGGTGTTGGTGTAGACGCAACTGTGGTTGCCGCTGCACTGACCGGCGTTGGCGCGGCTGTCGATCGCGAGCTGGAGCGACGCCAGCTCGGTGTGCCGGCCGTACTCGCGGGCCAGGAGCTGGTCCATCGAGATGTCGGCCACCGGCGCCGTTTCTCCCGCGACGCCCGCTGCTCCCGTGAGGAACGTGGTCGACGCGCCGGCGTGGGCCGGGGTCCAGTACCCCCGGAGGCCCGAGACCACGGTCAACTGGTCCTTGAAGGCCTCCAGCGGGTGGAGGATCGGCGTGAGATCGAACCCGCGTCCCACCTCGGCCGGCGTCCAGTACTCCATGGCGATGCCGTTGGGCACGTAGACCACGCCGAAGCGTCGGGTGGGGGCGGCGGCGGTTCGCGACAGCGCCGAGGCGGCGGGGACCATGGCGTCCAGCAGCGGCAGGGCCACCGCGGCGCCCAGCCCGCGCAGCACGGTTCGCCGGGGGAGCGACATCTTCGTGATCGTCATCATTGGAACCTGCTCGTCGTAGTGTAGCCGTAGCCCGGAAACCCGTCGTCTGCTGCTCGATTACCCCGCAACCCGTCCCTTCAGGAGCCTGCGCCGTTCCGCAGCGCAGTCTCCTGAGCCGTCAGCGACCGTCGGGGGCCGTCCCCCTCGAAACCAGCGCCGGCTCGTTCGAGCTTCCCGACGCGACCGCGAGGTCGCGCGACCGGCGCCATTGAAACGGCGCACTCTTCACGATGCCGAGCACGATCGACGACCAGCGGTAGTCATCGGCCTCGGCCTCGCGCAGGATCCGGCGCACTGCGGGACGGTCCGTGTACTCCAGCCCGCGTCCGAGCGCATAGGCCAGCAGCTTCTCGGTGACCGTCGCGGCGAAGTCTTCGCCCCGGCTCAGCAGCACGCGCCGCAGGCCCGCCGGCCCCTCGAACGCCTCGCCGCCGGGCATCGTCGCCGACGCGTCGATCCGCTGGCCCGCCTCGCTGGTGTCGCGCCAGAGGCCGATGGCATCGAAGTTCTCGAGGGCGAAGCCGAGCGGATCCATCGGCGCGTGACAGCCCGCGCAGGCCGGATTGGCGCGATGCCGCTCGAGCCGTTCGCGGACCGACGCCGGCTCGCCGCCCTCGCCGCGGTCCGGCAGCCCCGGCACGTTCGCCGGCGGCTCGGGCGGCGGCGCCCCCAGGAGGGTCTCGAGCAGCCACTTCCCGCGCACCACCGGCGACGTCCGGTTGGGATAGGAGGTCACCGTCAGGAGCCCGCCGTGGCCGAGGAGGCCGCCGCGCGGATGATCGGGGTCGAGCGTCACCCGCCGGAAGCGGTCGCCGTAGACGCCGCGGATGCCGTAGTGCCGCGCCAGCCGCTCGTTGACGAACGTGTAGTTCGCGCTCAGCAGCTCGAGGACGCTCCGGTCCTCGCGGATGGTGCTCTCGACGAACAGCTCGGTCTCGCGCCGGAACGCTTCGCGCAGGTTTTCGTCGAACTCGGGATAGTCGGCAGACTCGCGCTCCTGCGACTCCAGGTTGCGCAGGCGCAGCCACTGGCTGGCGAAGTTGTCGACCAGCGCGTGCGAGCGGGCGTCGGCGAGCAGCCGCCGCGTCTGCCGCTCCAGCTCCGCCGGGTCGGTGAGCCGCCCGTCGGCCGCGGCCTCCAGCAACTCGTCGTCGGGGATGCTGCTCCACAGGAAGAACGACAGCCGGGACGCCAGATCGAGGTCGCCGAGCGGATAAGGCGTCCCCGGTGCGGCGTCCACCGGATCGCGCTCGATGCGGAACAGGAACTCGGGGTCGACCAGCATCCGCTCCAGCGCGAACTGGATGCCGTCGTCGAAGCCGCCGTCGCTGCGCCCGGCGCGGAAGAAGTCGAGCAGCGCCGCGATGTCCCTGTCTTCGACAGGCCGGCGGTACGCCCGGCGGGCCAGCTTGCGGAGAATCCGGCCGGCGCAGGCCTGCTCCTCATCGCCCGCGGCGTCCGCCGCGGGCCGGCACACGAAGATCTCGCGCCGGCTCGGCGTGTCGCCGGGACCCTCGACGGCGTAGGGTCCGCCAATCGCGACCTGCTCCACCGCCGCTTCCTCGTCGTACCGTTCGTCGACGAAGCGGCCGTAGCCGCGGTTGCGCGGCTGCAGCACCCCCTCGGGTTCCGCCGCCCGTCTCACGAACGAGACGCCCACGGTCCGCTGGCCCGCCCGCGCGGGGAAGCGGACCTCCAGGTGGGCGTCCCCCGTGTTCATGTAGTACTCCCAGTCGGGGTCCCCGGCGATGTTCCCGGAGAAGCTCAGGGGGGCCATCTGTCCCACCGCATCGGCATCGCCGACGGGGAACCGGGTGACGAGCTCGCCGTCTACACGCACGTCGAGCTCCTGCGGCGCCGCGAAGCCGATGATGTAGTCGGAGAAGTTCCGATGGAGGCGGATCCGGATGGTGTACTCGCCATCGACCGGGAAGTAGTGCCGAATCGCGATGCCGCCGCGAGAGCCGAACGACAGCAGGTCGTCCTGCCGGTCGTCCTGCACCAGGCCGGGATGCACCCGGTAGGATGCGACCGCGGGGCCGACAGGGGGAATGCCGACGGCGAGGCGGCTGATTCGGCGAGCGGCCGACAGGTACCGCGCCACCAGGTCCGGCGAGATCGAGAGCACGTCGCCGTTGTTGTCGAAGCCGTGCTCGTAGGTGTCGTCGGCCGGCAGCAGCGCGGCGACGTCGACGTCGACCGCGAGCAGATCGCGGACCGCGGCGTGATACTCGGCGCGGTTGACGCGGTGGAACGTCTCGCCGCGGCCCGGGTCCGGCCGGGCCAGGGCCACGGTGTCGATCTCGGTCTCGAGCCAGGAGGCGACGGCGCGATAGGTGGCCTCGGCGGGCCGCGGGCTGCCGGCCGGCGGCATCGTCTGCGCACGGAGCTTGACGATGACCTTCTCCCAGGTCTCGGCGTCGGCGCCGACGTGCGCCAGGTCGTGGGTGTCGAGAGCCAGCCCCGCAGTGCGCAGCCGATCGTTGTGGCAGCGCACGCAGTACCGGTCGAGCGCGGCGCGAACCGAGCCTGCGGACGCGGGGGCAGCGGGCTCCGGCGTCTGGGCGGCGGCGATCTGCGGGCGGCCCGAGACCGCCAGCAGGCCCAGCAGGACGATCAGGATCCGGACCATCGAACCGGCGCTAGTCACCATCGACGCTTCCATCGGGCGATCATAACGCCGAACCGTGCGTTCGCGGCACTTCCGCCACGTTGTGCCAAGCGGGATTGTGGCCTTGAGCAGCTAAGGCGTCCGGGGTGTTATCCCGTCCTGGGGCTTCACGAACGCCGCGATCAGCGTGTCGACCTTGCCTTCGAGCCGGGCGAGGCGCTCGCCCTGTCCGCGGACGTGCTCGTCGAGGCGGCCGATTCGGACATCCATGCGGATGAACAGGCCGGCGATGGCCACTCCGACCGCGATGACGGACCATGCTTCGGGCGTCACGAGTACATGTTATCACGATGGAATAGGCTCATCGTCGGTCGCCTGTCAGGCACGCAGACCAACTCCTCGAGGCCCGGCAGATCCGCCGCCGTGCCGGCCGGCCGGGGCGCCATCGGGAACTTGGCCCGCAAACAGGCCTGCGGTACACTGCCGCGGTCGACATGCACACTTCGTTTCGGGCGCTGCCGCATCGGGACCCCACGGTCCGGTTCGCCTTGCTGAGCGTTCTGAGCGCCGTCCTCGTGCTGGCCGTCGGCATCGCCGCGCCGGCGCATGGGCAGGAGTTCCCACCCGAGGACCTCGAGCACTTCGAGTCGAAGATCCGCCCGGTGCTCGCCGAGCGCTGCTACCAGTGCCACGGCGCCGATCCGGAGCGCATCTTCGGCGGACTGGTGCTGGTGGACGCTGCCGGGGTCCGGGCGGGCGGCGACAGCGGCGACGTCGTCGTGCCCGGCGCGCCGGACGACAGCCTGCTGATCGACGTCATCCGCTACGACGGACCGATCAGGATGCCGCCCGACGGCCGGCTGCCGGCCGCGGCGGTCGCCGATTTCGAGCGCTGGGTGGCCCGCGGCGCGGTGGACCCGCGGGCGTCCGATACCCCGGTCGTTGCCGCCCGGTCCGACAGCGGCGGCGCCTACGACTTCGGCCCGGGTCGCGAGCACTGGGCGTTCCGGCCGATGGCCCGCCCCGAGCCGCCCGCCGTCGCCGACGAGGCCTGGGCGCGCAACCCGATCGACCGGTTCGTCCTCGCCCGGCTCGAGGCGGAGGGGCTGACCCCGGTCGTCCCCGCCGGCAAGCGGCAACTGCTGCGGCGGGTCACGTTCGACCTGACCGGCCTGCCCCCGACCCCGGCCGAGATCGACGCGTTCCTGGCCGACGGGCGGCCCGGCGCCTACGAGCGGGTGGTCGAGCGGCTGCTGGCCTCGCCGCGCTACGGCGAGCGCTGGGGCCGGCACTGGCTGGACGTCGCCCGCTACGCCGACTCGAACGGGCTGGACGAGAACATCGCGCACCCGAACGCGTTCCGCTACCGCGACTGGGTCATTGAGGCGTTCAACGCGGACAAGCCCTACGACCGGTTCGTGCAGGAGCAGATCGCCGGCGACCTGCTGCCGGCGGCCGGCGACGACGAGCGGTTCGCGAATCTCACCGCGACCGGGTTCCTGACCCTCGGCGCGAAGGTGCTGGCCGAGCAGGACGTCGACAAGATGGTCATCGACATCGTCGACGAGCAGGTGAACGTCATCGGCCGGGCGTTCCTGGCCGAGCCGATCGGCTGCGCACGCTGCCACGACCACAAGTTCGACCCGATTCCGACCGCCGACTACTATGCGCTGGCCGGCATCCTGCGCTCGACCACGACGATGGGCGGCGAAAGCCGTGTCGGCCGGTGGGTGGAGCGGCCGCTGGCCGATGAGGAGACCATCGCCCGCTACGAGGCGGCGCAGGAGCGGGTCGAGGCGGCGCAGCAGGCGGTCGACGCTCTCGTCGGCGAGCAGAACGAGAACCTGCGGCGGCCGCGGCGGCAGGCGCTGGCCGCCTATCTCCTGGCCGCGGAGGAAGCCTACTCGGCCTGGGGCGGCGACGAGGAGAGCCAACGCCGGGGGGGCGAGGCCATCGCCGCCATCGCCGACCGCGACGGCCTCGAGGCGCCGGTGCTGGAACGCTGGGTCCGGGCCATCTTCCGCTATCGCGAGGGGCCTCCGGTGCAGGGCGACGCGCCCAATCCGAGCGTGGTCTTCCAGATCTGGAACGCCTACGCGGCGGCGCCGCCGGAGCGCTACGGGGAAGTCACCGACGAGCTGCGGGCACTGATCGCCTCCGAGAAGGTGCTCATCGCGCCGCTGACCCGGAGCCTGGTCCGCGGGCCGGCGCCCCGCAGCCTCGAAGAGGTTGCCTGGCGCTACGCCAGCCTGTTCGCGGTGATCGAGATCGCCTGGGATCAGCACCTCCAGCGGCTGGGCCTGGAGGACGAGGAAGAGCTGACGCCCGCCGACTACAGGCTGCCGCGCGAGCAGGAGGAGCTGCGCCGGCTCGTCTACGCCGGGCGGCTGTGCATCCTGTGCCTCGACCAGGAGGCTGAGGAGGCGCTCTATCCGGCCGATGCGGTTGCCGAGCTGGCCCGGCTGCGGGCCGTCGTCGAGGAGCGCGAGGCGGCTTCGCCGCCCGAGCCGCCCTACGCGATGTCGGTCGAGGAAGGCGAGATCGTCGATCTCCCCATCCACATCCGCGGCAGTCATCTGAACCTGGCCGACACCCCGCAGCCGCGCGGGTTCCTCCGGGTCACCGATCACATCGTGCCGCCGCCGCCGATCCCCGCCGGCGCCAGCGGGCGGCTGGAGCTGGCCCGTTGGATCACGCACCCCGAGCACCCGCTCACCGCGCGGGTCATGGCCAACCGCATCTGGCACTGGCACTTCGGACGCGGCCTCGTCGACACGCCGAGCAACTTCGGCGCCACCGGCTCCACCCCCACCCATCCGGAGCTGCTCGACTGGCTGGCGCGGCGTTTCGTCGACGGCGGCTGGTCGGTCAAGGCGCTGCACCGCGAGATCCTGCTGTCCGCCACCTACCGGCTCGGCGCCGGCTACGACGAGGGGAACGCGGCGGTCGATCCGGACAACCGGCTGCACTGGCGCATGAACCGCCGGCGGCTCGAGGTCGAGCCCATCCGCGACGCGCTGCTGCAACTGGCCGGCACCCTCGACCTGACCATGGGCGGCCGCGTGGAGGAGTACAACTCGCGCGGTTACGTCTTCAGCGAGGGCAACACGTTCGGCCGGTTCGAGTTCTACGCGGCCCCGCGCCGCTCGGTCTACATGCCGGTGGTGCGCAACGCCATCTACGACATCTTCGCCGGCTTCGACTTCGGCAACGCCAGCGACTCGGTCGGCGCCCGTCCCGCGACGGTGGTGCCGTCCCAGGCCCTGCTCATGATGAACAGCGCGTTCGTCGAGGAGCGGGCCGGTGATTTCGCCGCGCGGCTGCTGGCGATGCCCCTGGCGAGCGAGGCGGCGCGGGTTGACCGGGCGTTCGTCGAGGCCTACGGGCGGCCGGCCACCGGCGTCGAGATCGAGGAGGGCTTGGCCTTCCTCGCCGCCATGCGCGAGGCCGCGCCGGCCGGCGGGGAAGAGGACTTCGCGTGGACGCGCCTGTGCCACGTCATCCTCGGCGCGAGCGAGTTCATCTACGTCGACTGAGGCCGTCATGCAGACGCGGGGCCGGGCTGCCGGCCCGTAGCGGGAGAGACGATGCACCAACCGCACTACCAGGCACCGCCGGTGACCCGCCGGGACATGCTCAAGGCCTGCGGTTGCGGCTTCGGGGGACTGGCCCTGTCGTCGCTGCTGCAGCAGGACCTGCTGGCCGCGCAGGACAACCCGCTGGCCCCGCGGGCGTCCCACTTCGCGCCCCGCGCCAAGCGCATCATCTTCCTGCACATGCACGGCGGCCCGTCGCAGCACGACCTGTTCGAGTACAAGCCGCTGCTCGTCCGCGACGACAACAAGCCGCTGCCGTTCGCCAAGCCCGACGTGCAGTTCAACGAGACCGGCAACCTGTTCAAGAGCCCCTGGGAGTTCCGGCGGCACGGGCAGTCGGGGCACTGGGTGAGCGAGCTGCTGCCGAACCTGGCAAGGGTGGCCGACGACCTCTGCTTCGTGCGCTCGATGTACGGCACCAACGCCGCCCACGGCGGCGCCATCCTGGCGATGAACACGGGCAGCGACCGCTTCGTGCGGCCGTCGATGGGGTCGTGGATCTCCTACGGGCTCGGGACCGAGAACGAGAACCTGCCCGCCTTTATCACCATCTGCCCGTCGTACCAGCACGGGGGCGTGCAGAACTACTCGGCCGCGTTCCTGCCGGCGGCCTACAACGGCACCGCGATCGGCAACACGCGGATGAACACCGCCGAGGCCACCATCGACTTCCTCGAGAACCAGGCCGTCACCCCCGCCGTGCAGCGGGCCGAGGTCGACCTGCTGCAGCGCTGGCAGCGCCGCCAGCTCGCAGCGACGGGGCCCGACCTGGCGCTGGAGGGCCGCATCGAGTCGTACGAGCTCGCGTTCCGCATGCAGACAGAGGCGCCCGAGGTGATGAGCGTCGCGGGCGAGTCCGAGGCCACCCGGCGGCTCTACGGCCTCGACGATCCGGTGGCGGGCGACTTCGGGCTGCGCTGCCTCCTCGCCCGGCGCTTCTCCGAGTCGGGGGTGCGCTTCGTGCAGGCCACCCACGGGCCCGACACCAAGTGGGACCACCACTCGGGGCTGATCACGGGGCTGCCTCGAAGCTGCGCCGAGATCGACCGTCCGGTGGCCGGGCTGATCACCGACCTCAAGCAGCGGGGCCTCCTCGACGAGACCCTGGTGCTGTGGGGCGGCGAGTTCGGACGCACGCCGGGGGCCGAGGCCGGCGCCCGCAACGGCCGCGACCACAACCCCCACGGCTACACCATGTTCATGGCCGGGGGCGGCGTGAAGGGCGGCCACAGCCACGGCCGCACCGACGACTACGGCTACTACGCCATCGAGGACAAGGTCCACATCCACGATCTGCACGCGACCATCCTGCACCTGCTCGGCCTCGACCACGAGCGCCTGACCTACCGGAGCCAGGGGCGCGACTTCCGGCTCACCGACGTGGCCGGCGTCGTCGTCGAGGACATCCTGGCCTGAAACGCGGACGCGAGCATCGTGGAACCTGGCGCATCGTCATCGGCTTCGGAACCGGGGCCCGGGATTTGTGGTTGGCGCTCGCCGGTTGGAGCTGGCTGGGAGTCTGCGCCGTAGATCAGTGGTTGCACGGGGGATTACTGGCGCTTTACGATGATCCTCATGGAAGCGCTCGCCATCGTGACGGCGATTACGTCTGGCCTCGCCGCGTTCGGTGCCCTGTTCAACGGCTGGCAGATCGCCCGGCTCTCCGGCCGCGTCGACTCGCTTGAAACCGACGTGCGGTCCATCAATACCCGGATCGACAACATCCTGCTTGCGGACCGGAAGGGCTAGCAAGTGGCGTTTGCTCCCGAACCGCACTGTGACTCGGCCCGCTGGTCGACTGTCGCGGCGGCGGCCGTAGTGCTTGTCCTGGCCTTGCTGCCCGGCGCCCTGCTGCGGGCCGCCCAGCCGACGAGCGAAGCGACGCCGCCGTCCGACCGCCCGAACATCCTGTTCCTGTTCGCGGACGATCAGCGCGCGGACACCATCCGCGCGTGGGGCAACGAGTGGATCGACACGCCAAACCTCGACCGGCTGGCCGCCGAGGGCCTGAGCTTCGAGCGCAACTACACGTTCGGCTCGAACAGCGGCGCGGTTTGCGTGCCGAGCCGGGCGATGGTGCTGACCGGCAGAAGCTGGATGCGCTCGCCGAACGACATGCGGGGCGTCCCGACCCTGCCGCGCGAGCTGGAGGCGGCAGGCTACCGGACCTTCATCACCGGGAAGTGGCACAACGGCGAGGAGGCGCTGCTGCGCAGCTTCGACCACGGTACGGCGGTGTACCTCGGCGGCATGGCCGATCACACGCAGGTCGAGATGCAGGACATCGAAGACGGCGCGCTGGTCCGCCGGCGCGTCGGACAGGAGTTCTCCAGCGAGCTCTTCGCCGACGCGGTGATCGACTTCCTGGACGAGCAGGCGCGCCTGGCGGAGCAGGCGGGCTCGGCGGGGGAGGCCGGATCGGACCAGCCGTTCTTCGCCTACGTGCCGTTCACCGCGCCGCACGATCCGCGCCAGCCGCCGCCGGCGTACCGCGAGCGGTACTACCGCCGCAACCTGCCGCTGCCGGCCAACTTCATGCCGCAGCACCCGTTCGACCACGGCGCCCTGATCCTGCGCGACGAGAACCTGGGCGCGTGGCCGCGGACGCCGGAGGTCGTCCGCGATCAGTTGGCCGAGTACTACGGCCTGATCACCCACCTGGACGAGCAGGTGGGGCGGATTCTCCAGGCACTGGAGGAGAACGGTCAGGCCGGGAACACCGTGGTGGTCTACGCCGCCGACCACGGGCTGGGGATGGGCAGCCACGGTCTGCTCGGCAAGCAGAACCTGTACGAGCACTCGATGCGCTGCCCGCTGATCATCCGCGGCCCGGGCATTCCGCAGGGCTCGACGACGGACGCTTTCACCTACCTCTTCGACCTGTTCCCGACCCTGCTCGGCCTGGCCTCCGCGGAGCCGCCGCCCGGCATCGACGGCCGCGACCTGGCGGCGCTGTGGTCGGGCGCGGGCGAACCGGCTTGGCGTCAGAGCCTGTTCCTGCCGTACCAGGACCTGATGCGCGCCGTGCGCGACGAACGGTACAAGCTGATCGTCTACCCGAAGGTGAACCACCGGCAGTTGTTCGATCTCGCCGACGATCCCGATGAGCTGCGCAATCTCGCGGCCGACCCCGTGCACCGGCAGACCCTGGCCCGGCTGGAAGCGCTGCTGGAGGGCTGGCGAGCGGGCTTGGCCGATCCGGCGCCGCTCTCAACCTCCGATCCCTCGCCGCTCCGGCGCGATCTGACCGGTCAGGAGCGCGAGCCCGACCGCTGGCAGCCGCAGTGGATCGTGGACAAGTACTTCGATCCGCCGGTCTCGTCCGACCCCCGGTAGTTTCGGCACTGAGCAACCGGGACGTCCGTGTCGCGCACACGGTGGTGCGCGACGGCGGTCCGGCGCCCCGGTCCCTTCTCGATCTGTAGCCTGCATTGACACGTGTACCGCTATGCGGCACACTCCTTGATGATTCGAGGCTTTCGCCATCGAGGCCTCAAGCGATTGTACGAGCTTGGTGATCCGAGCCGCGTGCGCGCCGACCAGGCAGATCGCATCGCGCTCGCTCTCGCGGACCTCGACGATGCCCGCCAGCCGTCGGACCTCGACCTGCCCGGCTACCGGTTGCACCCGCTCAAGGGCGATCGGAGCGGCTTCTGGAGTATCTCGATTTCCGGCAACTGGCGGGTCGTCTTCCGCTTCGACGATGGCGACGTTTACGACGTTGAACTGGTCGACTATCACTAGCTGGCGGAGGCAGCGAACATGGCGATGAACAGCCCCCCGCATCCAGGCCGCAGCATCAGAGAAAACTGCCTGGTCCCGCTCGGTCTGAATGTCACCGAGGCCGCGAAGGTGTTGGGAGTCGCCCGCCATACACTCTCGCGCGTATTGAACGGCCACGCGGCGGTTTCTCCGGAGATGGCCATCAGGCTGGAGAAGGCAGGCTGGTCCAATGCCGAATTCTGGCTGCGCCGGCAGGCGACCTACGATCTCGTCCAGGCGCGCAAGGATCAGGATCGGATCGATGTCGAGCCCTACCAGCCACGGCCGACGGGGTGATACCAGTGGAGATCTCCAGCGTGTTGCGGATGTCAACCAGCGGATCCAGCGGTCGAGGCAATTGGTGTATAAAGTGGGCGCGAACCCCAGCACGGACGACGGTTCCCGTTGCCGTGACGGACTTCCTGGAGACGAGACGATGACACGTTGGACACTCGCGGCGGCGCTGCTTGCGCTGCTGATGGCCCCCACCCCCGTGATGGCGCAGGACGCCGGCGCGGTCCGCTCCGCGCACGAGGATCTGGAGCCGGGCACGCGAACCGACGACCTCGGCATCACGATCGGCATGCCCGCCAGTCATCCGGGGCGGCGCTACCCGGCGTCGCACGAGTTCCCGACCGGACCGGCGATCGGCGAGCGGCTTCCGGAGTTCGCGTTGCCGAATCAGCGCGGCCGGGTCGTCGACTTTCACGCGGATCGGGGCGATTCGAAGTCCATCGTCGTGTTCTATCGCTCGGCGGTGTGGTGACCGTACTGCCGCACGCAGCTGGTCGAGCTGCAAACGAATCTCGGGCTCTTCGAAGAGGCAGGAATCCGCGTCTACGGCGTGAGCTATGACAGTCCGGAGCAGCTCCGGGCGTTCGCCGACGAGCACGGCGTGACCTACGATCTGCTGTCCGACGCCGACTCGGCCGTGATCCGCGAGTTCGGCATTCTCAACACCCTGATCTCCCCGGACGATCCGGAGCAGGCAGCCGGCCGCAGCTTCTACGGCGTGCCGTTCCCCGGCGTCTACGTGACGGACGGGAGCGGCGTGGTCAGCGAGAAGTTCTTCCACCGCCACTACGCCACCCGGGAATCGGCCGGCACGATTCGCGACACCGCGCTCGGCAGGATCCTGGCGCGTCACGAGGTGCCGGCGGTCGAGCTCGGCACGGATCAGGTCAGGATCTCCGCCTTTCTGTCCGACGAGTCGATGACGTTCGAGACCCAGTCGACGGTGCACGTGCGCTTCGAGCTCGAGGACGGCCTGCACATGTACGGGCGGCCGCTTCCCGACAACTACATCGCCTCGGAAGTGACGATTCCCGACACCCCCGGCCTGCGGGTGGGGGCGGCGCAGTACCCGCCGACACACCCGCGGGAGTTCCCCTTGCTCGGCGTCACGCTCAACGTCTACGAAGGCGTCGTCGACGTCGCGATTCCGGTCACGCCGAACGCCGAGGTGTTCCACCGGTCGAACCCGGACCGGCCGGAAGTGGTCGACGTGCCGTTGTCGATCCTGTACCAGGTCTGCAGCGAGACGATCTGCTACACCCCGAGGACCGAGACGCTTACGCTGGCGGCACCGTTCCAGACGCTCCTGAGCCCGGGCGCCCGGAGAGCGCGATAGCGGCGGCGAGCTCGGGCCCTCCTCACACGAGCTGGGACAACAGCGTCCGGGCCGGGACCACGAGCGGTGGTCCCGGCGCCTTGAAGCAGTCCGCGTCCACGTGGTCGGCGTCCACCACGACGTGGAACGCGAACGGCGCGCCGACCTGCCGCTGGTAGTGCGCGAGCGCCGGACTCGGCCTGGTCTCGCGGTGCTTCACCTCGGCGAGAAACCACGGCTGCCCGTCGCGCGCGACCACGAAGTCCACCTCCCGCTTGTCCTTGTCGCGCAGGTACCCCAGCTCGAACCGCCCGAGCCCCATGTCGTTCCAGCCGTCCACCGCCTTGAGCAGATGACACGCGACGAACGTTTCCGAGCGGGCGCCGGCGTCCTCGATTCCGGCCCAGTCTCGCAGGTACCACTTCGGCTCCTTGCGCAGAGATCGGGAGACGTTGCGATACCAGGGCCGGAGCAGGAAGCCGAGATGGAAGTCGCACAGGGAGGCGATCCAGCGGCGGACGGTGTCGGCGGCGACCCGTGTTTCCCGCGCGAGCGTGTCGTACACGAGTTGGCGGCCCGACCCGTGCGACAACAATTGAACCAGCACCTCCATCTGGTCGATCTGCTGCACCTGCGTCAGGTCGCGGACGTCCTCCCTGACCAGTTGCCGCAGGCGCAGCGACCGCCAGCGCCGGCTGAAGCGGGCGTCGCGCTTGAGGAACGGCTCCGGGTAGCCGCCGTGCGTCCAGAGCGCGTCGAACTCGAGCGGATCGATCGAGCGGGGAGGACGAACGATCCGGTCCGGATCCGGAAGCTCGCGGCTCACGGTCTCGGCCACCGAGAACGGATGCATCCGATACGCGAAGTAGCGCCCCATCAGGCTGTCGCCGCCGCGGCGGTAGACGTCCAGGCGGCTGCTCCCGGTGACGATGACGCGCAGCCGGTCGGCGTACGTGTCGTACAGCCCCTTCAGGAACGGCTGCCAGCGGGGGAACTTGTGCAGCTCGTCGAAGAGGAACAGCGGGCTCGTTGCGGACAACCGGTTCGCGCCGAGGCGGGCCGCGAGGCGGGCCGGCCCCGCCAGAACGAGCTCCCGATCGTCCAGGTTGTCCCAGTTGCAGTACGCGTCCGCGTGACGCCGGCACGTGGTGGTCTTGCCGACCTGCCGCGGCCCGCTGACGAAGGCCATCTGCCGGTTGCTTGCGAAGTGGTCGACCAGCAGCGCGTCGTATACGCGATCCTGCGCCGGCATGCCGACCATTATCTGCAATATCGTGTTTTGGTCGCAACCATTCCGCGATAGCCCGTCGTATGGTCGCCGAATCCGCCCGACATCGCGTGCCGCTGGTCGTTGATCGCGCGCCGACGGTCGAATATGATGCGCCGCCATGACCGCGGCATCCGTTGCCGAAGCCGGACGATGAGAGGTCCGGCGTGTTCATTCGACGCATCACATTGCGGAATCTTCTGCCGTTCGGTCCCGACGAGACCGATCTGGAGCTCGGGCCCCTGAACGTGCTGATCGGTCCGAACGGGTCGGGAAAGTCGAACCTCCTCGCGGCGATCGGGATATTGCGGGCCGCGGCCCAGACCTTGCTGCGCCGATCAGCGACAGCGGCGGAATGGGCGAGTGGCTGCACTCATGCTTCGATACTGAGTCTCCCCTGTCGTTCCGAACGGGTCTCTCGAATGACGATGTTGACGTCGCGGCCCAGCGCCGTCAGCAGGCGCAGCAGGCGCTCCATGGAGTAATCCCGAAAGCTGCCCCGCAACAGGCGCGACACGTCGGGTTGCGAAAGTCCGAGCAGCTTGGCCGCTTCGACTTGTTTGAGGCCGCGCCGGCGAATGATCTCGTCGACCCGGGTGACGAGTTGCGCTTTGAGCAGGTGCGCTTCGGCGTCCGGGAGCCCCAGGTCGGCAAACACGTTGCCGCTGCCGCGTTCGATCTCGCCCTTGTCGGTAGGCTTGCGCACTCCGTTGGCCACAGTCCTGACAATAGTGAAACCGCCATATGCGCGCAACCAACAGCCGCTTATCAGCCCAGCTCAGGATGATGATCGGAGGGAGAAGGCCGAGGGTCTCAACCGTCCGGATGCGCCCCACGGCGCCGGCACAATCCCGCAGGTTCACCCTGGCGGCGGTGCGCCGGCGCCTCAACCAGCCTCGGCCAGGCGCTCGGGGCGAAGGGTCTTCAACTTCTCGAAGATCCCCTCGATGACGTTGCTCTTGTCGGCGAACAACGCCTCGGGGCCGCCCGCGTCCAGGCTGCTGAACGGCGCCTCGTAGAGCGCGGACGGCTCCATGACGCCCCGCGCCGTGAGCTGGTCGATCACCATCTCGATGAAACGGATCTGCGGCGTGGTCAGGCTGCGGTTGGAGAGGAACTCCGAGAAGGCCTCCTGCGCGGCGGCGCGGTCCATCCCCACCATGCTCCGCACGAAATGGGGTAGTGACGGGGAGTCGCTGCGGGCGAGCAGGTGCGTCAACAGCGTCTGGCCGTCGTCCTCGCCGATCTCGACCAGCGCCTGTTCAAGCCCCCGCAGGTCGGCAGCGGTGAGCGGCTTGTTGGTCCGGAGACGATGGATCACGATGTGGTCCAGGTGGTTCTTCAGGTACTCCTGCACCTTCTTCTCGTACTGGCCCCCGGTCATCTTCGGCAGGTAGACGGCGGCGTCCTCGCGCACGGCCGTGATCTCGTCCTTGAAGTCGGTGTAGACGACCGTGCGCGTCTGCTTGTCGAGGAAGGGCACCAGGCCGCGCAGGCGCAGGCGCAGTTCCTCCAGGCCGTTCAAGGCGATGCCTTCCCAGAAGGCGCTCTCCTGCACCGAGGCCAGGTAGGCGAGCTGTGCCGCCACCACGGGAATGGTGGTCTTTTCTTCGAGCAGCATGGCGATCTCCACCACCCGCCGCCGGTGCTTCTCGAATGTGCCCGTGTCGCCCTCGGCGAGGGCCAACTGCATCTGCAGCGCCTTGAGATCGAACAGGCGGGACTCGATGTCGTCGGTCTCGATCGCGCTGGGCAGCCCGGCAACGTCATCCTGCAGGATCTCGACGTCGGATGCCGTGAGCCGCTTCCATGCCTCCCTCTCCTGGAAACGCTCTACCGCCTCGAGCTGCATCCGCACGATGAAGTTCTCGCGGTTCATCGCCGCCACTTCCCGGTGGAGCTCCGTCGTCAACGACTCGGCCAGCGCAGCCTCCAAGTCCAGGTCCGGCGTTGCCTGGACGTGGGACAGCAACTGCACCCGCGACCGGAAGAGCCGGGCGTGGAGGGAATCGCCGTCACTGCCCTCGATGCCCTCCGGATTCTCGCGGAAGAAGTCGAAGTTGAAGCAGAAGTCGAAGACGCGGAAGTCGTGCTTGTCGTCCGCGGGTCCGAACAGATTGGGGCACAGACGCGTGCCGCGCCCGATCATCTGCCAGAACTTGATCCGCGAATAGACCGGCTTGAAGAAGACCAGGTTGGCCACCTCGGGAATGTCGATGCCGGTATCGAGCATGTCCACGGAGATTGCGATGTGCGGCGCCTTGTCCTTCTGCGCGAAGTCGTCGAGCAGGCTCTGCGGATACGTGGCGTAGTGATCGATGACGCGCGCGAAGTGCCCGGCGTGCTGCGGGTAGTGGTGGTTGAACCGCGCTTCGATGAACGTCGCATGGTCGTGATTGCGCGCGAAGATAATCGTCTTGGCCAGTCGGTCTCCACCGTCGACCGTGTGGCCGTGCTGCATGAGATGTCGCAGCACCTGGTCGACCGTGTCGTTGTTGAAGAGCCAACTGTTGATGGCGGACGCGTTGATCCGTTCCGGCAGCCCGCCGCCGTCCTCGTCGTCGCCCCAGTCGAGGCTCTCCCACTGTGCCTGCTCTTCCTCGCTGAGCGAGTCGTAGTCGATGCCCTCGCGTGGAAAGCGGAGATCCACCTGTTGCACCTTCGGCGGCACGAGATAGCCGTCCGCCACCGCGGTCGCGAGCTCGTACGCGTCGGTGGGCACGCCCGGCTCCAGGTCGAACAGCTCGTAGGTGTTCCGGTCGACCCGATCCCGAGGCGTCGCGGTCAGGCCCACCAGCAACGAGTCGAAGTACCGAAAGATGGCCCCGTACTTCTGGTACACGGACCGATGCGCCTCGTCGATGATCACGAGATCGAAGTGCCCGACCCCGAAGCGGGCCTCGGTCCCCGCCGTCTCGTCGATCAGCCCCATCATCGTCGGATAGGTGCAGACGTAGACCCGGCCCGCCTTGTCCTTCTCGGTCACCAGGTTCACCGGGCTCGACTCCGGCAGGTGGGCCTTGAATGCCCCCACCGCCTGGTTCACCAGCGACACCCGGTCCGCCAGAAACAGCACCCGCTTCACCCATCCCGCCCGCTGCAGCAGGTCGACCAGCGCGATCGCCACGCGGGTCTTGCCGCTGCCGGTCGCCATCACCAGCAGCGCCTTGCGGCGCGCCTGTCCGAACTGCTCGCCGATGCTCCCGATGGCCCGCTTCTGGTAGTACCGCTCGACGATGGCGTTCTTCACCCGCGCCACGTCCAGCGGCTCGCGGTGGGCCCGGCGATGGAGCAGTGACGCCAGCTCGTCCTTCTTGTAGAAGCCGGCGACGGCTCGCGGCGCATAGGCCCGGTCGTCCCACAGAAAGGTCTCGTACCCGTTCGTGTAGAAGATGATCGGGCGCTGGCCGTGCATGGCCTCCAGGCAGTCCGCGTAGAGCTTGGCCTGCTGTCGACCCTTTGCCGCGTCGACGGTGGTCTTCTTCGCTTCCACCACCGCCAGCGGCTTGCCGTCGTCTCCCCACAGGACGTAGTCGACGTAGCCGACCCCGGAGGCGTTCGGCATGCCCGTGACTTCGTACTCGCGCTCCCGTTCCTGGTCGAGCGGCCAGCCGGCACGCTGCAGGGCCAGGTCGATGATCAGCCTGCGGGTCGTGTTCTCGTTCCAGTCGCGGGTCTCGGGGACGGCCTCGTTCTCCGCCTTGATGGCGGCGAGCCGTTCACGTAGCGCCTCCAACTCGCCTTCGACATCCTTGCGCGCGTCCTCGGCCGCGTCCAGGTCGCGCTTCAGGGCGTTCAGTTCCTCGACGCTCGCCGGCGCGGCCCCCGGTTCCTGCGTGGGGACCAGGGACTCGTCGAAGGTCTTCCCGTGAAGGCTCGCCGCCCCCTTCCGCAGATAGGTGCGGCCCGCCCAGTAGAGGACGTGTGCCAACTCCCGCACCACGTTCAGCGCGTGCTCCGGCGCGGGCGTCCTGTTGCCGTGCACCGCCGCGTTGCCCGCCTGCCGGATGTACTCCGCCTTCTGCCACACGACCTCGGGCACGACTGCACGGAAGGCGGGCTCGCTGATGTAGGCGTCCAGGTTCGTGACCTTCGGCGGGCTCAGGGCCTTCTCGACCTTGTAGACGCGCTTGACCAAGCGCTCCAGCGCATGCCGTGCATGGAAGCAGGAGGCCCGCGGGTCGCCGTAGACGTGGTGCTCCGCATAGCTCGCGCTCTCCGCCGCGTGCGGGAACTCCTGCTTCAGGAACGCAAAGTTGGCGGAGACTTCCATTGCGGCTCAGAGGTCTCCCCGGAAGGCGCGGGATTGCAAAGAGGCGAAGAGGGTGTCGAGTTCGGCCAGATGGGCGCGCTGGCGGCCCTTTTGTTCTTCGACAGATTCGACGATGGCGGCGAAGCGGCGCTGGAGGTTGAGGGGAGGGAGCGGAATGGCGAGCGATTTGATAATTCCTTGACTGATATTCGGCTGCGCCCCGCCAACTCCGCGCCCCACAAGATAGGAAACCTGATTTGACAGGGAGTGAAACATAAATCGAAAGGGTGTGGCTCTTCTTCGTTAACCGTTTTCTCCCCTGTTCATAGGCATTTTCGCCCGCGGACGGTTCCTTTTCTGTTCATTTTCGCGGGGACAGAACTCCGGACAGCGCCCACCCGCCTCTTTCGGGCAGCCAGCCCGATCTGATCACCGCGCCTGGCGCGTCGGTCGGTTCCCTCCGGCGCGCCCCCTCTGGACATTTGCGGGGCGTTTTGCTACGGTGCCGTGGGAAGGGAGACGCTGCTGTGACGACCGTGGCGACGACGCGATTCTCGGGCCGTGCGTTCGGCGTGCAGGAGATGACGTTGATCCGCGAGGTCGTGCGGGAGTGTTCGGGTCTGAGCCGGATGGAGCTGGCGCGCACGGTGTGCGAGTTGTTGCGGTGGCGGCGCCCGAACGGGCGGCTGAAGGCGCGGGAGTGCCGGGAGTTCCTCGAGCGGCTCGACGCGGAGGGTGCGCTGGAGCTGCCTGCCAAGCGCCGGGGCCGCGCACTCGGTTCGGTCACCCGCGTTCCCCGGACGGCGGCCGGGGAGCCGGGGCTCCCGCTGGTCGGCAGCGTGCGCGATGTCGAGCCGCTGGCGGTCGAGTTGGTGCGCGAGCCCGCCCAGCGCCTGCAGTTCCGGGAGTTGGTGGGACGCTACCACTACCTTGGGCACACGGTCCCGTTCGGCGCTCACCTGCGCTATCTGGTGTTTGCGTCGCGGCCTCAGGGGGCGGTGGTCGGCTGCCTGCAGTTCTCCAGTCCGGCGTGGCGCATGGCGGTCCGGGACCGCTGGGTCGGCTGGGATGATCGGACTCGGGCGCGGAATCTGCAGCACGTGGTCAACAACAGCCGCTTCCTGTTGCTGCCGTGGGTCGGGGTGAAGAACCTGGCCAGCGCCGTTCTGGCGCGCGGTCTCTCGCAGTTGGCGGTGGACTGGCCGCGCCGTTACCACGTCGAGCCCTGGCTGGTGGAAACGCTGGTGGATGCGCGCCGCCACCACGGGGGTTGCTACCGCGCCGCCAACTTTATCGCGTTGGGCTCGACCAGCGGTCGCGGTCGCATGGACCGGCACGGTCGCCGTGGTGGCGAGGCGCCCAAGACGGTCCTGGTTTATCCTGTGGTCCGGCATGCGCAGCAGCGGTTGCGGGAGAGCTGAGCGATGCGAGCCGTTGTCCCCACTCCCCCCGCCCCGGCGCCGTATGCGGCGGCCGAGGCCGCCTTCGCCGAGGCCAAAGCCTACCTTTCTTCGCGCGAAGCACAACAGATGAGCGAGAGCAACCTCGAACGGGAGTTGCAGCGGCGGGGGCAGGAGTTGATGCGCAAGCTCCTGCAGGGGCACCTCGAACAGCGCAGTCCGGGGGAGGCCGCCGGTCCGGTCACGGGGGCCGACGGTGTCGAGCGCTCGCAACGGCGCGTGCACGAACGCCGCATCGAGACGACCTTCGGCACCGTGGCGGTCGAGCGCGTGGGCTACGCGCGTCCCGGTCATGACAGTCTGCATCCGCTCGATGCCGCGCTGAACCTGCCGGCTGAGCGTTACTCGCTGGAGGTGCGCCGGCGGGTGGCCGAGGCGGCCGCCTCGCGGTCGTTCGACGAAGCGCTGTTCGACCTGTCTCGCAGTACCGGGGCCGAAGTGCCCAAGCGTCAGGCGGAACAGTTGGTGGCTCGTGCGGCCGAGGACTTCGACGCCTTCTACGAGGCGCGCCGTGCGGCGACGGGCGAGCCGCCCCCCGAGGGGTCGGTCGTCGTGCTCACCTTCGACGGCAAGGGTGTGGTGCTGCATCGCGAGGACCTGCGCGAGGCGACGCGGCGGGCGGCCGAGAAGCGCCGGCAGCAACGGGAGCCGCTCTCCCTGTTCCAGCGCCTGAAGCCGGGCGAGAAGAAGAACGCCAAGCGCATGGCGACGGTGGCCGCCGTCTACACGACGGCGCCGTTGGTGCGCAGCCCCGAGGAGTTCCTGCGGAGCCTGATGCCACGACAGCCGGGCGCGAAGCCCCCGCTCGTGCGGCCCCGCCCGGTGGCCAAGCGGGTCTGGGCGAGCCTGCAACGCGAGCCCTGGGAGGTGGTTGCCGAGGCGACGCTGGAAGCCGAGCGCCACGACCCCGAGCACGTCAAGCGCTGGGTCGTGCTCGTCGACGGCGCCGAGACGCAGCTCGACCTGGTGGAAGCGAGCGCCGCCGCCTACGGCGTGGACGTAACGGTGATACTCGACATCATCCACGTGGTCGAGTACGTCTGGAAGGCGGCGCATGTGTTCCATCGCGAGGGGAGCCCCGATGCGGCGCATTGGGCCTGGACGCGCGTGCAGAGCATTCTCGAGGGCAAGGCCAGCCGGGTGGCGGCGGCGATGCGGCGTGCGGCGACCGTCGCCGGCCTGTCGAAGGACACCCGCAAGCCGGTCGATACGTGCGCCGACTACCTGCAGAAGTACGCGCCGTATCTGCACTACGACCTCTACCTCGCGGCGGGCTATCCCATCGCCACTGGCGTCATCGAAGGGGCGTGCCGGTACCTGGTCCGCGACCGGATGGATTTGACCGGTGCCCGCTGGCGCCTGGTGGGAGCCGAGGCAGTCCTGAAGCTGCGGGCGCTACGAGCCAGCGGCGACTTCGATCCGTACTGGGAGTTCCACGAAGCGCGCGAATACGAACGGAATCACGCCCAGCGATACGCTGCGCGGACAGCCCCGCCGGTCAGCGAGCCGCCCCCGCCGCCCTCTCCACCACGCCTTCGACGCGTCAAGTAGCTCTTGCCATGCCGCTTGCAGAAGCCCCTTGGGCCGTCGACGAAGAAGAGCCACACCCAAATCGAAAGTCCACTCTCAATGAGTTGGGAATGATGTGGCACACAGCTTGATTCGTTGTTGCCTGAATGCCTAAGATTCCCAAGCGGCCGACGGTGGCTCCGTAGAGTGCTAGCAGCAGCGCGTCTTTCGGGACCAGCTTCACGTTGGTCTCTCTCAGCGCGGCGTCTGTGATGCACTCACCTGTGCTCGAAATCACTTCCTCCCTAAGTTCTCCCGATTTCACCCACGGGATGGTTCCTCCTTCATAATATCGTTGCATTTTTCTGCGAGAGGGAGTACCGCCTGTGCCCGTCCTGCAAAAGTCCGCCAAAGGATGTGCATCCCATCCCATCGGATTGGTGACGGGGTCGCCGAACATGTCGAGGAAGGTGGATTGGAGGAGGGTGTCGAGCTGGGCGAGGGCCTCGCGGCGCTTGGCCCGCAAGGCGTCCGCCGCATCCAGAATCCCCGCAATCCGCTTCTGTTCGGCGAGGGGCGGGACGAGGAGTTCAGTCGCCTTAAGCATTGACCCGCTAATGTTGGCCTGCGCTACTCCTCGCCCTTGCCGCTGAAGTTCTTGGGTCTTCCTGCGGAGACTGTACTGGAGGAATCGGTCGTCAAACTGGCCCTGCTGCCTCGGAATGACACCGACGATCGCCTGATTGGTTGCTGCTTCGCATTCAAGCACAGCCGTTCGCCCGATTGTCGCGAAGATAGAAACCAGCAGGGTCCCCGGAGGAAGCAACTTCGCCGAGCTACCCTCTAGACCCGCTCTCGTGATAGTTTCCTCTGTCTGCCCAATTCGGCCCTCAATCATGTCCGAGATTTTCACCCACGGTATGTCGCCACTCCAGTAGGAGGGTTTAGATCTCTTGGGCGTACCGCCTGCGATCACGTCGCAAGTGTCGCCCAGCTTCACACTGCGCCAGCTCACGCGAGCATCCTCTCCAATTCTAATCGTTCCTCTGCGATCTCCGCCTCCATCCTGGCGAGCCGCTTCAGGATCACCTTCGGCGGGTCGTACTCCACTGCCTCGTACTCCACCTCCTTGTAGCGGTTGACGGGCAGGTCGTAGTCGTTGCCCGCGATCTCCGCCTTGGGCACGAGGAAACTCTGGTCCGTCCGCGCCCGCTTGCGCTCCGCCTCGCGGTTCCGCCAGCGGGCGAGGATGTCGGCAAGGTCGCTGTTGTCGGGTTGCGGCGTGCGCTTGTCGTCGAGCGAGTAGCCGTCCGCCTCCATGTCGTAGAACCAGACGTCGTCCGTGCCTCCGGAGTTGGTCTTGGTGAAGACCAGGATGGCGGTGGAGACCCCGGCGTAAGGTTTGAAGACGCCGGAGGGCATGGAGACGATGGCGTCGAGCTTCTGCTCCTCGACCAGGATCTTGCGCAAGGTCCTGTGCGCTTTGCTCGACCCGAAGAGTACGCCGTCGGGCACGATGACGGCGGCTCGCCCGCCGGTCTGGAGCAGGCGCAGGAACAGGGCCACGAACAGCAGCTCGGTCTTCTTCGTCTTGACGACCTGCTGCAGGTCCTTGGCCGTGGACTCGTAGTCGAGACTGCCGGCAAACGGCGGATTGGCGAGGACGAGGGAGTACCGCTCGGCGTCGTCCTCTGCTCCCGCCAGGTCGGTCTGGGCGAGCGAGTCGCGGTAGCGAATGTCAGGGTTCTCCACGCCGTGCAGCAGCATGTTCATGCTGCCGATGCGGAGCATGGTGGGGTCGAAGTCGTAGCCGTGGAAGGTGCCCTCGTTGAACCGGCGGCGGCTCTGGGTGTCCTTGTAGATGCGGTCGCCGTGGTGCTCGACGAGATGCTCGGAGGCCGCGACGAGGAAGCCGGCGGTGCCGCAGGCCGGATCGCAGATGACGTCCTTCGGGGTGGGCGCGGTCATGTCCACCATCAGCCGGATGATGTGGCGGGGCGTGCGGAACTGCCCGTTCTGCCCGGCGGTGGCGATCTTGCCGAGCATGTACTCGTAGAGGTCGCCCTTGGTGTCGCGGTCGGCCATGTCGATGTCGTCGAGCTGGTCGACGACGTTGGCCAGCACGCGGGCCGTGGGCATCATGAAGAGGGCGTCCTTCATGTGATGGGTGTAGGTGGAGCCCTCGTCGGAGTCGCTGGTCTGACCGATGGACTTGATGAAGGGGAACACCCGGTCCCGCACGGTCTCGAACATCTGCTCCGGTGCAAGCTCCTTGAAACGCGACCAGCGCAGATCGTCCTGGTGGGCGGCGAAGAGGGGCTGCTTGATCGGGCGGCCGGTGCGGGCGGCCTTGTGCTCCGCGCGCGTGTGCAACTCGTCCAGACGCTTGATGAAGAGCAGGTAGGTGAGCTGCTCGATGACCGACAGCGGGTTCGAGATGCCGCCGGACCACATGGTGTCCCAGATGCGGTCGACCCTGGACTTCAGCTCACCAGTGATCATGGGTGTTGACGACGCCACCGTCTTCCACAGCCCGTCTCGCGACCGGGTCGTCGAACGCTACCGGCGGGCCGCGGGTTCGAGCCGCACGACTCGACCGGCCCCGCCGCGTTGCTCGACCGCCAGATAGATGTAGCCGTCCGGTCCCTGCCGGACGTCCCGCACCCTGCCGATTCCGTAGGCCAGCGTCTCTTCCTGCTCGATGCTTCCCGGCCGGTCGACGCTGGGGGTGAGGCGCGCAAGCTGCTGCCCGGCCATCCCGCCCACGAAGAAGCTGCCCTTCCATGCCGGGAACCGGTCGCCGGTGTAGACCATCAGTCCGGATGTGGCGATCGAGGGGACCCAGAAATGCACCGGCGATTCGATGCCCTCGCCGCGCGTCCCGGCGTGGATTGCCGTCCCGCTCCCGTAGTTCACGCCGTAGCCGACCACCGGCCAGCCGTAGTTCAGGCCGGGACGTATCAGGTTGAGCTCGTCGCCGCCTTGCGGTCCATGCTCGTCGGCCCACAGGTCGCCGGTCTCGGGATGCACCAGCAGCCCCTGCGGATTCCGGTGTCCGTAGCTCCAGATCTCGGGCAGGGCGCCCTGCTGCCCGACGAACGGATTGTCGTCCGGGACGCGGCCGTCGTCATGGAGGCGCACCGTGACCCCGTGGTGGTTCGAGAGATCCTGCGCGGGGTGCGCCGACAGATCGCCCGACGTGCGCGCCATCCGATCGCCCACCGAGACCCGGAGGTAGCCGCCGCGGTCCCAGGCGATCCGTCCCCCGTAATGACCGCGGCCCTGTGACTGTGCCTCGAAGACGTCCTCAATGCCGGTCAACCGATCGTCCTCGAACCGGCCCCTGACGACCGCCGTCGTCGAGCCTTCCCCCTTCGGCCGCGCGTAGCTCAGGTACAGCAGGCGGTTGCTCGCGAAGTCGGGGTGGGGGAGGACGTCGAACAGTCCCCCCTGCCCCCTCGCGAACACCTCCGGCACACCCGCGACCGGGACGGGAAGCAGCCTCCCGTCCCGCACGATGCGCAGGCGTCCCGGGCGTTCGGTGACCAGCATGTCGCCGTCGGGCAGCCACGTGACGGACCAGGGGACCTCGAGGCCGTCGGCCACGGTCATGGCGTGGAAGTCGTGGTAGACCGAGCGCTGAACCTCCTGGGCCGCGATCGGACTCCCGGCGAGCACCCACCCCACGGTGGCGCAAGCTGCGGCGGTGCGGATCATCGTCTACTCCCCTGAATCGCCTACTCCCCTGAATGGGGGCGTACCGCTCTCTCTGCGATCAATCGACCGCGTACTTCGTGAACGCGCCACCCGCGAAGCGGAGCGAGTTCGGTCCCTCGGCGGCGAACACGTTGCCGTCCGCGTCCACCGCGACCCCTTCGCCCGCGGCGCCCTGGTAGGGCCGCGTGTCCGCTTCGAACGGCGGGATGTAGCCCGTGATGCGGTCCTCGTTCGCCGGCCCGATGCGCACGCCGTTCACCCAGTTCGGGTGGCTGGTCCCGCTCGACTCGGAGTCGATCGAATACAGCGTGTCGTCCGCGGTGATGAAGATGCCGCTGATGCGCCCGTGGGAGTAGAGGGAGTCGAGATAGTTGCCGTCCTGGTCGAAGATCTCGATGCGGTGGTTCCCGCGATCGGCGACGAAGAGTCGCCCCTGGGAATCGAACGCCAGCGCGTGAGGCGTGCGGAACTCGCCGTGCAGCGTGCCGATGCGTCCCCACTCCTTGATGAACGTGCCGTCGGCGGCGAACTTCAGGATGCGGCCGGTCGCGCCCGCCGCGCGTCCTTCCTCTATCGCCCGTGCGGTGGTCATGCCCTGGCCGCCGTGGCCGTCCGCGACGAAGATGCTGCCGTCCGGCGCGGTGATCACGTCGTTCGGCTGGTTGAACTGGTTCGGGCCGCTTCCCGGCTGGCCCGCCGTGCCGAGGCTCATCAGCAGCTCGCCGTCGGGGCTGAACTTGTGGACCTGATGGCCCTTGGTCCCCTCGCGGTTCCCCGCGAAGTCGGTCACCCATACGTTGCCGTCGCCATCCACGTGGATGCCGTGCGGCGTGACCATGACGCCGCCGCCGAAGTTCGCCAGCACCTCCCCGGTGTGGCGGTCGAACTTGAAGATCGGGTCGACGGGGTTGGAGTCGCAGTTGATCGGCACGCCGCCGCCGAAGGTGCCGGCGCCGCAGCGCTCGTAGGCCCAGACCTGGCCGTCGTGCGGGTCGATGTCGACGCCCGCGGTCGAGCCCCACTCCCGGCCTTCGGGCAGGTCGCCCCAGTTGGCGATGACGGTCGCGGTCGGGTTCGGCAGACCCTCGCCCGTGATCGTGTTGCCCGACGACTGGGCCTCGGCGGCGGTCGCCCCCAGCACGAGAGCGGCGCAGGCGACCAACGTGGACATCAGGTATCGTGACGACATGGCATTTTCTCCTGGCGAACCCGCGTTCGGTGAATCCGTGTTCCCGGTTTCGGCGGCCTGCCGCTGCACACCTGCGGCAGACGGTCGGATGATAGCGCGAAACCCGAGGCCCTGCCGCGCGCCTGCCGAGCCGCGGAAAGAGAGGTTGCCCGTGCGTGAGAGGGTTGCGCGACTGGTAATCGTCGTCCTGTGGGGCCTGTTCCTGATGGGCCCGCCGTACCTCGGCGGCGACGCCGCGATCCTGGCGCAGGGGACGGAGGCGCCGGGGAATGCGGTCGCGGCGGGGGAGCTCCTGGTCGAACCGCCGACGCTGATCAACCTCGGCTTCGAATGGTCCATCGAGGGCGACGACAACCGGAACGCCGCGGTGGAGGCGGCCTATCGCCGGCAGGGGGAGACGGAGTGGTCGCCGGCGCTGCCCCTGCTGCGCCTCCAGCGCGAGCGGATCTTCGTGGGCAACCAGTTCGACGTCGTCGTGCCGAACATGTTCGCCGGCAGCATCCTCGACCTCGAGCCCGACACGGCCTACGAGGCGCGGTTCGTGATGACGGATCCCGATGGCGTGATCGGAGAGGCCAACCGGACCGTGACCGTGCGGACGCGGGCCGAGCCGGTGCCGTACGCGGAGGGGAGAGTGTTCCACGTCTATCCCCACGGCTTCGAGGGTGAGAAGGTCGAGCCGTCCTTCGAGGGGCTGATATGCGCGTACAACTCCTCGTGCGGCGGCGGGGACTTCGCCACGGCCGGGCGTCCCCGGGTGCGCGCCGGCGACACCCTCCTCGTGCACGCCGGCCTCTACCGCTACAACCACCTGGAGTACGGCGGAGCCAACCGCGCCTTCCCCTTCGAGGGCACGTACTACCTGACGGCCGACGGCACGGCCGAGCGGCCGATTGCCATCAAGGCGGCGGGCGACGGCGAGGTCGTCTTCGACGGCAACGGCAACTTCGCCCTCTTCAACGTCATGGCGGCCGACCACACCTACTTCGAGGGCATCACGTTTCGCAACACCGAGTTCGCCATCTGGGCCGGCCAGCAGTCCATCGCGGGAGCGAAGGGGCTCACGGTGAAACACTCCCGTTTCGAGGACGTCGGCGTCGGCGTCTTCACCAACTACTCGGGGTCGAGCAACTTCTATATCGCCGACAACCGGTTCCACGGCCGGAACGACCCCGAGCGGATGATCGGCTGGACCGACGCGCCGCTCTGGGGGCGCTTCGACGGCGTCGACGGCCAGGTCCATCCCCCCGTCATGGCGTCCTACGTGGCGGTGAAGCTCTACGGCCCCGGGCACGTCGTGGCGCACAATTACATCGCCGACTTCCACGACGGGATCAACGTGGAGACCTACGGGAATCCCGACGGCAGCGTCGCATCGGGTCCCGGGATCCCCGATGGCCCCAAGTACCCGGCGCGCGAGCAATGGGACCGCCGTCCCGTCGCGATCGACTTCTACAACAACATCATCACCAACTCCCACGACAACCCGATCGAGACCGACGGGAGCCTGCACAACGTGCGCGTGCTGCGGAACCTGTTCCTCAACCACGCGTCGCACGCCTTCTGCAGCCAGCCGGTGCTCGGCGGACCGGTCTACTGGATTCGGAACATCGGCTACAACCTGCCGGGCGGATCGAGCCGCTTCTTCGGCGCCGCCGGCGTCGTGTTCTACAACAACACCATCCTCTCCGAGACCACCGGGACGATGTCGAACACGCACTGGCGGAACAACCTGATGCTGGGGCAGAACGCGGCGCCCGACTTCCGCCGGCTGCGTCCGAACCTGTTCGGCATCACGACGTTCACCAACTACACCTCGTCGGACTACAACGGCTTCGGTCCCGCGCCGGACACCGCGCTTCCGTACCGCTGGGAGAGCCCGCCGTTTGACGTGGCCGCCAATTTCCAGGCCCCGGATCACGCCCCGGCGCTGGAGCTGCGCGAGTTCGCGACGCTGGAGGAATACAGCGCGGCGACCGGGCAGGACCGGAACAGCGTAGAGGTGGGGTACGACGTGTTCGTGAACGTCCCCGCGCTCGACGCCCGGGACGCGAGCACGCTCCAGACCGTCTACGACGCCGACGACCTCGACTTCCGCCTGCGCCCTGGGTCGGCCGCCGTTGACCGCGGGATGGTGCTGCCGACGGTGACCGACGGCTTCACCGGGAGCGCGCCCGACCTCGGAGCGCTGGAAGTCGGTGCCGCGGCGCCGCACTACGGGCCTCGCCCGTAGTGTCCGATCCCAACGGGCGTCAGACGGCAATCCGCTCGCGAGCCCCCCGGTCGAGTCCGGCCGCCGGCTCGTCGTACCACTCCTCGCCGTAGCACGCGGCGAGCTCGCGGTGCATGGCGTTCCGCATCGCGATCTCGAGCGCCTGGAGCGGGCCGTAGAACGCGGCGCACATAGCCGTGTTCCACGTATAGAGCCGCACCGCCTGCTTCCGGTCCTCCCGCGCGGCCCGGAGGTAGGTGCCCATGCGTTCCGGAGAGAAGGCTGCCTCCAGGCGGTCGAGGAGGTCCCCTTCGGCGAAGGTCTTGACTCCTTTCCCCGGTCGCGGTACCGTCGTACGGTACGCCCCGGGTCCGCCTCTGCCTTCGGGTATGCGCCCGGGGTTCAGTTTTTCACTTCCTGCCACTCCACCCCCTCCCACCGCTTGCGCGCCGCGCAGTGGCACGCTTCTGCCTGTACCTCGAACCGGTCGACGCCAGCGATCACGAAAGGCCGGAGCAGGAAACCGAGATGGAAGTCGCACAGGTCGGCGATCCAGCGGCGGCCGGAGCCCCCCGGGTGCGGGTGTGGGTGTCGAGTCGCTGCCGGCCTGGCGACACGCGCCTTGCGTCCGCGCCTGTTCTTACGGCGCCGACACGAATCCCGAGCGATCCACCCACTCGCCGAGCCGCATGACGCGGTCGATCTCCAGCGTGTTGGTGATGTCGGCCAGCGGGTCGGCGTTCAGCACGATCAGGTCGGCGACCTTGCCCGCCTCGAGGGTGCCGTAGTCGGCCTCGCCCACCGGCGGCATCTGCGCGGCGCCCGTGGCGGTCGCCGCGACGATGGCGTCCATCGGGGTCAGACCGGCCTCGACGTACAGCTCCATCTCGTGGTGCATGCCCCAGCCGAACGGCACGTTGGGCGTCCCGGCATCGTTGCCGAGCGCGACCGCGACCCCGGCGTCGTGCATCGTCTTGACGAAGTCCTGCACCTGCCGGAACGCGGCCTTGCGGTCCTCGAATCCCGGGTCGTCGACCACCTCCGCCCGGCGTGCCGGTTCGTCCCATCCGGCCAGGGCATCCGGGTTGTACATGCCGAACGCCGCACGCAACTCCGGATCGTCGAGCAGCTCCGGATGCTCGGCGAAGTGCCAGCGGTTCTGCACGATCGACAACGTGGGGGTGAAGTACGCGCCGCTGTCCAGGCACATCCGGATGAACTCGGGCGAGGGAGCGGGATCGTCCACCGGGACGCCGGCGCCGGGGCCGAAGGTCAACACCGTGCTGTGCAGGAAGTCCCGCAGGCCGGCCTCGACCAGTTGGCGGCCGTCCGCTTCGTCGTCGATGTGCGCGACGGGGATGGCGCCGTTCCGGATGGCCTCGTCGATGATGGCCGCGCGTATCTCGGGCGGAATCTTCAGACCCGGCTCGGCGACCGCGTTGACCCACATCTTGATGAAGTGCACGCCGAGCGCGATCTGGTTGCGCACCAGCTCGCGCGCCTCTTCTTCGGTGGTCGGGGCGTTGCGGCCGGCGGCGTTGAATCCGCCGGGATAGGAGAATCCCGTTCCCGCCGTATAGGTGCGGGGGGCATCGGAACGGCCGGCGGATGCGAGCAGGTGGGCGACCCGCTCCGGCGAATCGCTGCCGATGCTCCGGGCGGTGGTCACGCCGTAGTGGAGCTGCGACCGGAACTGGCGCTCCATCTCTTCCGGTCCTTCCCGGTAGTGCACGTGCAGGTTCACCAGGCCGGGGATGATCGTCTTGCCGCTCACGTCGAGCGTCTCCGCGCCGTCGGGCACGGGTGTCGCATCCCGCGGGCCGGCGCTCTCGATGCGTCCGTCGCGAACGACGACCACCGAGTCGGCCACCGGCGGCGCCCCGGTGGCGTCTATCAACTGCGCCCCGACGAGCGCGAGTGCGCCTGCTCCATCGGGAGCCGCGGTCTCGTCGGGCGCTGCGCCTCCGCAACCTGTGAGAATCAGGGCCAGTCCTGCCGCCGTCAGGTGAAGTCGCTTCATGAGAACCTCTCGTCCCGCGGGCCGGTTGGGGCCGCTGGCGTGATTCTAGTATGCCGACGTCCCGCCACCCGGTCCTGCACAGCCCGTGGCAAGAGCCCCGCTGCATTCGAACGGCATGCATCCCGCGTGGACTGTGCAGGCTGCCGCGCGCTCCGGGACGGTCGCCTCGGATGAAGTGTCGTCCGCATCAGTAGGCCCACATCCTGAGCCCGATCAATCCGTTGCTCCAGAGATAGACCAGGGTGACGGTGCACGCCAGGCTCACGAGCTGGCCGTGCAGCCGGACGAGGCGGCTGGTCTTGACGGCGTAAGAGCGGAACGTGGCATGGAGGCTCAGCACCGTGAGCGCCGCGAACACGAGCGAGCCGAGGAAGATGGTGAGCGATGCCCCGGAGAAGGTGCCGAGATCCTGGACCGCGTCGGAGATCAGGACGAACGGCAGGACGAACGAGACGATGATGGTGAGTGCGGCCAGCAGCGGGAAGAGCAGCGTCGGGAGCGGGATCGCCTGCATGCCGCCCAGGACCTTGACGAGCGCCCACACGGGCGCGAAGAGCAGGGCCGAGATCAGCAGCGACAGGGTGGTCGCCGCGACGGCGAACCGGAAGAGCAGCCAGGCGCCGCTGACCTTCCTGCTGTTGCCGGCCGGTCCCCCCTGGAGAATCGGATCGCCCTCGTCGTCGACGACCCCGAACACGCGCGCCACCGGTTCGTTTTCGTACCGGAAGCTCGCTGCCGTGACCGGAACGAGCTCTCTCCCCTCGCCGCCGAGCGGCGCGAGCAAGAGCCTTCCCGCCTTCAGTGTGACGCGCTCGATCACGAAGAAGCGGGAGAGAGCGTGGGCGAGCTGCTGCCTCGGCGTCACGCCCTGATACCAGCCGGTGAGCGTCCGCAGTTCCTCGTCCGACGGCGCTGCGACGGCGCCCTGCGGCTTCTCGAAGCCGGCCGTCAGGCGCTCGCCCACGAGCGCCGCGATGTCCCGGATCGCGCTGCCCGGTCTGTTGATCGACACGAAGAAGCCGACGCCGAGATCGGAGGAATACGCGCTCGTCGACGCGAATCCCGTGATGCCCCCGTTGTGGCCGTGAAAGAGGTGGCCGTTCACGATCGACGTGAAGTTGCCGAGTCCGTACCCGTAGGTGAAGCCGGCGCGTGCGGCAAGCGTCGTCGTCGGCGTCTCCATCCTGGCGATGGTTTCCGGGGCGAGCAGCCTGACGCCGTCGAGCGTGCCGCGGTTGATCATCATGCGCAGGTAGCGCGCCATCTCTCGCGACGAGCTGTTCATCCCTCCCGAAGGCCTGACGATGATGTGGTCGTAGCGCGCCTCGCTTACGCCGTCCGCCTCGTAGCCCTTCGCCGGCAGGGCCGCGTCCCGCGGAAAGTGGAAGGTCGAAGTCTCCATGCCCAGCGGGTCGAACACGCGCTCGCGGACGTAGTCCTCGAAGGTCTCCCCGGTGATCTTCTCGACGACGTACGCGGCGATCGACGGGCCGGAGTTGGAGTAGGACATGTGCGTCCCGGGTGGCCAGCGGCTGACTCGCGAGCCCGGGTTGTAGGCCAGACCCTCGGCCAGGGTCATGCCGGGATCGTCCACCTTCGCGTACTCGCGGAAGTGGATGTCGTCGAAGCCCGCGGTGTGCTCCATGACCGTGGCCACGGTGACCGGATGCGTGTTCCGCCAGCGGTTGGTGAAGGCCACCTCGGGCGCCAGCTCGCGGACCGGGGTGTCGAGATCGAGGAGACCGTCTTCGACCGCGTGCAGCACCGCGAGGGCCGTGAAGCTCTTCGAGATGGACCCGATCCGGAACAGGTGGTCCGCGGTCACCTCGACGCCGGCGGCGACGTCCGCCTTGCCGACGCCGCCCGCCCATATCGTCCGATCCCTATCCACCAGGGCGACCGAGGCGCCGGGGATCCGGTTCTCGTCGATGATCTCCTGGATCTCCGCCTTGAGAGTCTCTACGTCGATAGTCACACGCGCGGGGTCGCGATCGGTCGGGTCCGGCTCCTGTGCCGCGACCGCGAATGGCAGCGCGCACGCAAGCACGGCCAGGATGGCACGCAATACTTCCACGACACCCCCCTCTCGAAGCGTCCGAGTGTCCCTTTCTGCAACATAGCACGGCCGCCCCGCCGCCTCCCTGCCGCGCGAATTACGCCCCGGCGGTCGTCCGCAATATCATGGGAACCGTGGCCGAGCCGGACCCGGTCGATAGATTCCGAGAGCGGTATGCGCAGTCTCCGGGCGAAGTCGCGCGGCGGGTCGAGCGCGCGGTCCTCGGGCACGCTGTCGGCCTGAACGGCTTCACGACCGTTGCGCAGGCGGAGACCCTCTGCGACTTCCTGCCGCTGACCGCCGGCGGCCGTCTCCTCGAAGTCGGCTGCGGCCACGGATGGCCGGGATTCCACGTCGCGCAGCGGCGCGCGTGCGACCTCGTCGGCAGCGACATTCCGCTGGACGCGCTGCGGGACGCGAAGGCGAATGCGGGCGTCCGCCGTCTCGGCGCCCGCGCCGTGTTCGTCGCGGCGGACGGTCGTGCGCTGCCGTTTCGGTCCGCCGTCTTCGACGCTGTCGTCCATGCGGACACGTTCTGTTGAATCCCGGACAAGCTCTCCGTGTTGAGAGAATGCCACCGCGTCGCGAGGCCGGGAGGCCGCATCGCCGGCTACGTCATTCACACCCCGGCCGGCCTCGGCGCGGCCGACGAGCGGCGAGCCCGCGAGCTGGGACCCGATCATGTGACCGGCGCCGCCCTGCCGGAAGACCTGACGCGGGAGGCCGGGTTCTCCCACGTCGTCCGACAGGACGTCACCGATCAGTTCAGGGCGACGGTCGAAGCGATGCTGCGCGCCGCGCGACGTTGGGCCCCCGAGCTGCGCGCGGAGCAGGGCGCCGAGGAGTTCGCGGCCGGCTGCGAGCGAGGAGAGGCGAAGCTCGTCGGCATCCGGGAGGGCTTGCTGCTCCGCTCTCTGGTGACGGCGATCAAGCGCTGAACCGGCTGTCGGGCCGGGGACCGACCGCTCACCGGCCGGCTCGCGCGCCCGTTCGGCGTCGGTGACGATATCGACGCGGCCCCTTGGCAACATGCCGGCAGAGACCTCGGTTTACGATGTTGACGGCTGTTCGCTCTGTGCATTATCGTAAATCCAGGGCAGGCATCGTGGAGCCTTCATTCGCAACGAATCCCGACACGGACGGCGAGCGAACGCTCGACGAGGCGGCACTGCTGGCGCGGGTCATGCGCTACTTCGACGGCGCCATCCGCGGGTTGCGCAAGCAGGATCGAATGGTGATCCTCCGCGCGCCGGACGATTTCTGGACCGTGATGGAAACGCTGTCGCTCGCCCCGGTCGCGGAGTCCTCGGAATTCAAGGTGCGGTTGCGTGGCGCCCTGGCGAGGCGCAGGCTGCTGCAGATGGAGGGCGGCGTGCTCTCACCATCGAGTGCTGCGGCGCTGCTCGGGGTCAGCCGGCAGGCCGTCGGCAAGCGGCGCGCTGCCGGCATGCTGCTCGGCGTCGAGGGGCCGCGCGGGTATCTCTACCCGGCCTGGCAGTTCACGGACCGCGGCATGCTGCCCGGTCTCGAGGACACGCTCCGGGCGCTCCGCGGTGAGGACGCCTGGTCGGTACTCACGTTCTTCCTCGAATCCGATGCGGCCAGCGGGAACGAGCGGCCGCTCGACCTGCTGCGCGCGGGCCGGCTGGACGCGGTGGCGCGAGCGGCCGAGCTGTACGGTGAGCAGGCAGCCGTCTAAGCGCCATGACCGCGCCCGGCGATCATCCGTTGCCGCCGCCGGGCGGCTACACCGGTGCGCTCGCCCTCACGCGGATCCCGAAGGAACGGACCTGGTTTCGCCTGTACAGGCATCCGTACGCTCCGCTTCACTTCGGGACGACGCGAAGGGCGCGCTTCGACGCGGCGCGGGGCGAGTTCGGCGTGCTGTACGCGGCTGGGCAGATTGCCGGCGCATTCGTCGAGACGCTGGCCGGAGGCGGTGTCCGAACGGTTTCCCAGGAGCGCCTGCAACGCTACCGCGTCGCCGAGATCACTGCTTCCCGGGCTCTGTCCCTGGTGGATCTGACCGGCAGGGGCCTCGTGCGAATGGGCGTTGACGGCCGTCTGACCACGGGCGCGTACCAGACTGCCCAGCGCTGGTCGAGCGCGTTCTTCGCACATCGCAGTCGACCGGATGGAATCCTCTACGGGTCACGGCATGATCCCGGACAGCAACTGGCCGCCTTCTTCGACCGCGCGGCGCCCTGTCTCACGGCCATTCCGCAGGGTCCGTTGCGCAGCCATCTCGGCGACGACGCGTTCTTCCGCCTGCTGGACCACTACGACATCGGACTGCTGTGAGGACACCGCCGCCGCATCCGTCATGCGACGGTGGCGTCGGCGGGGCCGGGGTCGATCCGTAACGGCACCCGGCGGCAGGAACGGCTCGCAGAGGGACTCGTCGGGAGCGGCTCACGTGCGGGGCGCCGTGTTGTCACGAAGCCATGTGTCGAGCGCGGCGAAGTCGAAGTCGAGCTGGCCGGGATCTCGAATTCCGGACGCGCCGCCGTACGTCGCGATCTGGTCGGCGTGGACGGCGAGCACATCGCCCAGGGTCAGGTAGTCTCGCATTACTTCGCGAGCTTCTCGTAGAGGGCCGCGAATCGGGCGTGGCTGCGCTGATAGGCGGCCATCACATGCGGGCGGGCCCTGCCCTGCCTGCGCTGCTCGAGGAGCGCGGCGATCGCTTCATCGACCAACGCCTGAATCTGACGGCCCTCGTCCCTCGCCAGGGTCCGCAGGCCGTCCAGCAGGGCGCTGTCCACCTGGGTCGCGAATTTCTGGCGCGTCGGCATCGTGTCATCTCCTGCACGCCCCCGCTTGAGCTTCGCGCGGATGCGCCGCACAGACGATCAGACTTCCCGTTTCATGAAATGTCAAGACCGCGACGGGTCCATGTCTCGGGGGAGGACTGATGCCCCGCTGCTTGCATCCGGCCTCGACGACGCCCGACGAGACGCACAGGCCCTACTTTTCTCGAAGATTCTCCCTGACAACTTCCTGACGGCAGGATGGCGGCGGTCCGGGATGGATCCCAGAGCGGTGCTCAGACCGACACATCGACACGCTACGGCCCGTATTCGTGGAAGGTGACCCAAACCCGTCGCCGCGCCCCGGAAAGACGCGCGCAGGCGCTCTCAAGCCATTGAAAAACAAGGGTTTGCAATAGATGCATCGTCCGCCGCGCCGCGCGGTGGTTCTCGATGGATGCGTGACGCCGTTGACCTTGGCGAAGTCGTTGTCGGTGAAGACCGCTACGCGGACCGGCTGGTGGGTCACGATCAGGCCGCCTCCGGCAGGCGGACCGCGGCGGACGCGGGCTGCGCGACCAGGTCGAAGAGCAATCCCCGGTTGAACCGCGCCTCCCGCACGAAGTGCGCGACGGCCAGCAGCAGCGGGATGGCGACCACCGGCATGGCGGCGAGCCCGCACCACCAGAGTGCGTGGCAATCCCAGCACCAGGGCCGCTGGACGAGCATCCGGAACCGATCGCTGTAGAAGCCGGCCGCTGCACGCACGATGTCGTTGGCCAGCCGGAAGTAGCCGCCGTGCTCGCCGCCGACCCGCGCGCGCCCTGCACGCAGCTCACGCATGAACTCGTCGCGCGTCGCGGCGGCAGGCGCCTCGACCCAGGTCCTGCCGATCGCGTAAGGCGTGTGGGCGTCGCTGCCCGCCGCCGCGACTTTGCCGTAGGCGGCAGCCAGACTCGCCGCCGTCCGGTTCTGGCCGGTGAGCCGGGAGCCGTTGCGGATCTCCAGGGCGTCCACCCACGGCAGCAGCGCGGTCACGTGCGAGCCCGTGATGGGTCCGTTCCACCCGGAGGCGACGTGGTTCAGGGAGGTGAATATCCCCTGCGCGCGCAGGTACGGCAGCAGGTCGCGCACGTCGCGCCGGCGGCGCTGGATCTCGTCGTGCTGCGTCTGGGTGATGTCGAGCACGTTGAGGTGGACGCAGAACGGCTCGTCGGGGAACTCGGCCGTCACCTCGCAACCGACGATGACGTCGTCGCGGTCACCGAGCACGAGGGCGCCGCCGATGGCGTCGTGATCGGTGATTGCCACCAGGTCCATGCCGCGCGCCTTGGCAAGGCGGTAGACCCGGCCCTGGTCGGCGAGTGGCAGGCCATCCTCGCGAGGGTGGCGGCGAGAGCGCGCGCGATCTGGCGCAGCGGCGGCCTGCGCACGGACTTCCTGGATCGCGTCGACGTAGAGCACCGCGGGCGCCGGCGTCCGTTGCAGGACTTCCTCTTCTACCATCGCGAGCTGGCGGCCGACCTGCACGCCCGCGACCGCGTGCACACCTACGGCAGCTTCGCCATCGCCGACGTGACGGCGGCGGCCTGACTCGCGTCCCGGGAGCAGCCTCGATGACGTTTCTGTCGGACCTCAGGGTCCTCTATCACCTGGCGCTCAAGCCGGTGCGCGGCACCGACCACGCGGGGCGGCTCGACAGCTTCTACGCCGGGCAGGCGGAAGACTACGACGCCTTCCGGGCGCGCCTGCTCCCGGGCCGCGCGTCGCTGCTGCGGGACGTGCTGGCGCGAACGCCGGACGGCGGGACCTGGGTCGATCTCGGCGGCGGGACCGGCGCGTCCCTGGAAATGGCGGCAGCAGAGTTGAACCGGCTCCGACGGGTCCACGTCGTCGACCTGTCGGACGCGCTGCTGGCGGTCACCCGGCGGCGAGTCCGGGAACGCGGGTGGTCGAACGTCGAGACCGTCCGCGCGGACGCGACCACGTGGCGACCCGCCTCGAAAGCCGCCGACGCGGTCACGCTCTCCTACGCCCTCACGATGATCCCGGACTGGTTCCGGGCGGTGGACAGCGCCTGGGCGATGCTGCGCCCCGGCGGCGTCATCGGGGTCGTCGACTTCTACGTGTCGCGCCGGCACCCGGCGGCCGGGCGCACACGCCACGGCTGGGCGCCGCGCACTCTCTGGCCGATCTGGTTCGGCGCCGACGGCGTCCACGTCTCGCCGGATCACCTCCCGGCGCTCGAATGGCGCTTCGCGACGCTCGGGCTCGTCGAGGGGCGGACGCGGCTGCCGTACCTGCCGTTCCGTGCGCCGTTCTACCGCTTCGTCGGCCGCAAGCCGGCGGCGGGAACGCGGGAGTGACTCAGAAGAGTCCGGCAAGGGGCGCCGCGACCATCTTGACGGCCAGCGCGAGCACCGCGAGGACGACGACGACCGGTGCGGCGGGGCTGACGACGTTGAGGCGGCGGAACAGGTTGCACACGAACCCCACGCCGCGCTGCGCGGGCGTCCGTGGGCTCTTGCTGTACTCCATCGTCGCCTTGACCACGTAGAACACGGCCACGTTGAGCACGATCCCCAACGCCCGCCACGGGGCCCAGCCCCAGTGGTCGACGTAGTAGTTGCACTTGAGAAGGACCCGCGGCGGCCGGTCCGGCTCGTACGACCCGTTCACCCAGTGCAGCTCGTTGTGGAAGTCCAGCAGGCCGAACGTGTAGGTCCGCATGTTGGCCTGCGTGCCGCTGGTGTCGAAGACCACCTCCAAACGGTCGTCGGCCGACAGGTAAATGAGCGAGCGGACGACCGAGCCGCCCGGCAGGAAGCGCAGGTTGCCGTCGTAGTGGCGGTCGAACAGGCCCTGGTCGCCGCCGCGGTCGTAGTTGTAGCGGGAGACGTAGATCTCGTCGGTCATCGGCAGCGGGGTGAGCGCGCTGCCGGGGAACGCCGACCGGATCGGCCCTAGGACCTCGTCCGCGTAGCGCAGCTCGTCGATGCGCGGAAGGATCTCGCGCGGCAGCGTCTCAACGTAGCGGTGCATCGAGCATTCCCGATGCAGGTGCCGGCTGAAATGCCGTAGCGACCAATCCCGCACCGCGTCGACCGTCCGCCGCCGGTCCTCGTCGGAGAACCGGTCCACGATCGCGCGGAACGTCCGTGGCTCGACGTGCAGGTCGACGTGCTCGACGAACGCGGTCAGCACCGTCAGGGCGACGTGGCCCGCGATCAGCAGCGGGAACTGGTCCCCGAGGGCCGGGCACAGGATGGCCGCGCCGGCGAACTGCATGACGCTGCCGGCGTGCATCGGGTGCGCGATCGCGTTGTACGGGAACGTCGTGACCGCCGCCCGCGGCACCGCGCCGAGCTCCATTCCGTAGCAGGTGCGCGTCAGGCCGAGCGCCCGTACCGCCAGGGCGTGCAGCACGAGACCGCCGGCGAGCAGCGACAGCCCCGCGGCGGAGAGCCGCACGTCTCCCGACCAGACCGCCAGCACGGCGAGCAGCCCGAACGCCAGCGACCGGAGACCGACAGAGCGGACCGCGAACGACGCGGCATCCGTACGCCGGAAGACGAACGCCTGCAGGTTGACGCCGTGATAGGCGAAGCTCGGCAGGTAGACGAGCACGCCCAGGCCCTCGAACACGAACGCGAGCAGCAACAGGGCCGGCACCACGAAGAACGCGGTCTTGAGGAATCGGTTCACGGTCGACTCCCGATGTCCGGGCGCACGGCTGCAGCACGGTGGCATGACAGCGTCGACGATACGGCGGCGTTGTGTCGGTACTGTCACCGAGCCGTAAAATTGACGGTCGTGGCGCTCTACGCCGGGGATCACCAGCGTTCCCGCGGCTGTTCGTGCAAGATCGGGGTACGCGGGTGGCCCGCAGGGAGCATCACGTTGGACGGAACGGGAGTTCACTGTGTCGACTGACGCTCCGCGTAGCTGAGCGCAGCGCGAGCGAGGAGGCCTGACCGGCTCTCGCCTTCGCGCGCGGCCATCTTGTCGACGATGGCCAGCACGCGCTCCGGTACCGTGATGTTCACGCGTCTGGTCCGGCTCGAGAGCTTCGAGACGTCGACCTCGACAAGTGCCCAGATTCCATCCTTGTATTCGTCGCTGACCCGATGTGTCTCCACCGGGGCCCGCTCCGGGATCGGTTCCCCATCCATGAGAAGCCCCTCCAGATGGCAGGCGATCGCCTCGTGGCCGGACACGATCGCTTCCTCGATCGAGTCCCCGGCGGAGAAGCAGCCGGGCAGGTCCGGCACCGTGACTCCGTATCCGCTCGTCTCGTCCTTGTGAATGACCACCGGAAACCGCATCAGCGCCCCTCCCATTTCCATCCGGCCCGCCGATAGATGTTGCGCAAGGTTCCGACGGGCAGGTCCTTGCCCAAGGTGGCTCCGGGTGCTTCGAGGCTTCCCTGGAGGGCGGCAGTTGCAGGAAACGAAAGAGGGATCTACCGGATCTACCGGGTCCTGGCGGCGGGCGATTGTCGGCATGTTGCTCCTGAGCATGCTGGCGATCGGGCCCGGCGGGTCGGCTGCAGCGCAGGACGGCAGTGCGGCACCGCAGGACCGCGGGGCGACTTCCGACGACCGCGAGCAAGCCAACGAGCTGGACCGTCTCATGGAGCAGGTCCTCGCCCGGCGCGACGAGAACAGGCTCGCGCGACAGCAGTACGTGTTCGACGAGGTGGAACAGTTCACGGTGACGGGGTACGACGGCGAGGTGTACAACGCGTGGAGACCCCCCGCTACACCGGCGCCGTCTACCGGGCCTCCGGCTCGGTCCGCGTCGGCGCCACCCAAGGCCGTGGATGCTACGGCGCGAACAACCGCTACGACAAGCCCAGAAGGACATCTGGCTGCGGCCCCTCCGCAAGGACTGGAAGCGCACCCTCAACCGATAGAAGCAAGCCAGATACCGGCTTGACCGAACGCTTACGACGGCGGGGACGGCGGAGTGAATTAACCGCCTCTTTCCTCCTGCGACATATCTCCGACACATCGTTCGGTCACCCTTGTGCTCGGATGCAATCCGCTCCCGACGGGGTCTACGGCGGCACGGATGGAAGGGCGGTGCCGTGCCGCTGACGATCAGCGTGGTCGTCTGCGCCTACAACGAAGAGCGGTTGTTGCCGGCGTGTCTGGCCACGCTGTCGCGCCAGTCACGACCTCCCGACGAAATCGTCGTCGTCAACAACGCGAGCACCGACGGCACACGGGCCATCGCGGCCTCGACGCCCGGGGTGAAAGTGGTCGACGAGCCGCGTAAGGGACTCGTCATCGCGCGCGAGACGGGACGGCGACACGCGCGTGGCGAGTTGCTCGCCTTTCTGGACGCCGACTGCCAGGCGCCGGACACCTGGCTGGAGAGGGTCGAAGCCGAGTTCGGACGGCGGTCCCGGCCCGCGGCGGTGACCGGCTGCTATCGCTTTCACGACTGGGACTTCACCGGCCGCCTGCTGATTCGCCTCTACGACTACACCCTCGCCCCGGCGACGCACTTCCTGGCCCAACGCGTGCTGCGCATGGGGGCAGTGCTCTACGGCGGGAACTTCACCGTTCACCGGGATGCGCTCGAGGCGATCGGCGGCTTCGACACCACCATCGAGTTTCATGGCGAGGACTCGAACGTCGGGCGCCGGCTCGCGAAGGTCGGCACGGTCGTGTTGTCGCCGCGCTGCTTCATCTACACGTCGGCGCGCCGCTACAAGGCGATGGGCAGGATCCGCGTGCTGTGGCTGTACACAAGCAACTTCGTGGCCGAGATTTTCCGGCACCGTCCGCGGGACATCACCCACGAAGACATCAGGAACTGAGATGTCAGGCCAGAATTCGTATCTGCTCTGCGACTTCCACATGCACACGACCTGGAGCGACGGGGCGCTGTCCTTGCGCGAACTGGTCGACCTCTACGGACGGACCGGCGACTTCGACGTGATCGCCATCACGGATCACATCCTTCGCGAGAAGGACTGGCTGGGGCGCGCCGGACGGCTGGCGACGCTGGGCCGGCGCTCGTTCTCGGTTACCGAGGAGACTTTCCCGGCCTATCTCGAAGCGATTCGCCAGGAGGCCGAGCGGGCTTGGCGGGAACACGGGTTGCTGGTGATCCCGGGCGCCGAGGTCACGAAGAACCACTCTCGGGCGCGCAAGAACGCGCACATCATCGCGCTCGGTATCGAGCGGTTCATCAGCGCCGATCAGTCGCCGGAGGACGTGCTGCGGGAAATCCGGCGCCAGGGTGGGATCAGCGTCGCCTGCCATCCGCAGCCGCGGCCGCGGCGGCGCTTCGAGCTCGAGACGACCTACCTGTGGGAGCACCGGAACGACGTCGTCGACCTGGTGGACGTCTGGGAGGCGGCCAACCGCGACGACCTGTTCGCGGTGACCAGCCTCAAGCACTATCCCTACATCGCGAGCAGCGACTTCCACAAGCCGAAGCACCTGCACTCGTGGAAGACGCTGGTCCGTGCCGAGAAGAACTGGGAATCCATCAAGGAAGCGCTGCGGAGCAACGTGGACATCGCGATTACCCTCTACCGGAACGGGGCGTGGAACAAGAAGGGCAAGAAAACCGCGCCCGTGCCGGTCCTCGCACCCGCGACCACCTGACCGGCGTCAGTGGAAGTACCCACGCAAGTCCTCATTTCCCTGTCGCGCACCCCCCCCCCGAATGGTCCGAGTGTCGCCGCAACCTGGCGCAGCGCGGTATTCTCTCGGATTGGTTGCGTTTACGGTGATCGGCGGCGTGTATCCGCCGGTGGAGGAGTAGAGATGCGGTCCCTGTCCGTCACGCTCGCCTGTGTCGTCGCAAATGCCTGCCTGGCTGCAACGCCTGCTGATGCCCAGACCGAGGAGCCCGAGCCGGCGCCTCGCACGGCCTGGGGCCAGCCGGATCTGGGAGGCGTCTGGGAGTACAAGACGCGCACCCCGTTGGAGCGTCCGGAACGGTTCGGCGGCCGGGAGTTCCTGACCCGGGAAGAGGCAGCGGAGATCGAGGAGAACGAACGCGCCCGGATCCGGGCGATGGAGGAGCGCCCGGCGCAGCGCACGGTCGCCATTCCGACCGCGGGTGGGCGTCCCGGCCGCTGGCTCGACTCGCCGGATCATCCGAGCCTGCAGGGGCAGACCGGCTCCTACAACATCTTCTGGTTCGACTGGGGGACGACCGCGGTCAGCACCCGGCGCACGTCGCTCATCGTCGATCCGCCGGACGGCCGGCTGCCCGCGCTGACCGAGGCGGGGCGGGAGCGGGTGCGGACCATGGGATCCCGCTCCTCGTTCAGCGACACCGTCGGTACGGCGGCGTCGTACCTAGACTTCAGCAACTCCGACCGCTGTCTGATGAGCGGCAACGCGGGACCGCCGATGCTGCCGGGCGTCTACAACAACAACATGCAGTTGTTCCAGACGCCGGACCACGTCGCGATCATGAACGAGATGATGCACACCGTCCGGGTCATTCCGCTCGACGGACGGCCCGCGCCGGCCGTCGGCATCCGCCAGTACGTCGGCGAGGGGCGCGGCTACTGGGACGGCGACACGCTGGTGGTCGAGACGGTGAACTTCAACGACGACCGGACGCACACCACGTGGCGGAACACCAGCCGCAACCGGACGCTGGTGGAGCGCTTCACCCGGGTCGACGCCGATACGCTCCTCTACGAGTTCACGGTGACGGATCCGGACACCTGGAAGCGGCCCTGGTCGGTCGAGCTGCCGATGCAACGGAGCGAGCTGCCGATCTACGAGTTCGCCTGCCACGAGGGCAACTACGGCCTGGAGAACATCCTGGCCGGGAATCGCAGGGCGGAGGCCGAGGCGGCGGGACGTCGATGACCATCGCCGCGCGACGCATGAGCCGCATCAAGGCCTCGCCGGCGGCCGTCATCTCGGCGAAAGCCATGGAGATGGCGCGGGCTGGCCGCGACGTCATCGCCCTCTCGGCGGGAGAGCCGGACTTCGACACGCCGGACCACGTCAAGGCGGCGGCGGTGCGCGCCATCGGGGAAGGGAAGACGAAGTACCCGCCGCTGACCGGGATCCCGGAGCTCCGGGAGGCGATCTGCCGCAAGCTGGAGCGGGAGAACGGATTGCGCTACACGCCCGATCAGGTTCTCGTCTGCAACGGCGGCAAGCAGGTCATCTACAACGCGCTGACCGCGACGCTCGACCCGGACCAGGAGGTCGTCATTCCCGCGCCGTTCTGGGTGAGCTATCCGGACATGGTGCTCCTCGCGGGCGCGAATCCGGTGGTGGTCGCCACCGGGCCGGCGAACGGGTTCCGTTTGGGCGCGGCGCAACTCGAGGAAGCTGTCACCGCGAAGACGAAGTGGCTGATTCTGAACAACCCCTGCAACCCGTCGGGCGCGGTCTATTCGGCCCGGGACCTCGAGGCGCTCGCCGAGGTGGTGCGGAGGCATCCGCACGTGTGGGTGCTTGCGGATGACATCTACGAGCACATCATCTACGACGGAGAGCCGTTCTCGACGCTGGCGCAGGTCGCGCCCGATCTGCACGAACGCACGCTGACGATGAACGGCCTCTCGAAGGCCTACTGCATGACCGGCTGGCGCATCGGCTACGGGGCGGGGCCGCAGGAGCTGATCGCCGCGATGGCGAAGATCCAGTCGCAGACCACCAGCGGGGCGTCGAGCATCAGCCAGTGGGCCGGGGTGGAAGCGCTCGACGGTGACCAGGCGTTCATTCAGGACAACGTGGCGGTGTTCCGGGAGCGGCGCGACCTGGGCGCCTCGATGCTGAACCAGGCGGACGGACTCTCGTGCCGAACACCGCAGGGCGCGTTCTATCTCTACGTCGACTGCCGGGGGGCCATCGGCAAGCGCACGCCGAGGGGCGAGACCGTCGAGACGGACGCCGACTTCGCGAAGTATCTCCTCGATGCCGAGGAGGTCGCGGTGGTGCACGGCGAGGCGTTCGGCCTCTCGCCGTACTTCCGCGTTTCGTATGCGCTCGACACGGATCGGTTACGGGAAGCCTGCGCGCGGATCCAGCGCGCCTGTGCGGCCCTCTCCGGCTGACCGGCGGCTGGTGCAGGTTTCGTCGCTCGATGGGCTTCCCGCAGGCGGCCGGGTTCG
This sequence comes from Vicinamibacterales bacterium, assembly GCA_958296065.1. GTDB lineage: Bacteria > Acidobacteriota > Vicinamibacteria > Vicinamibacterales > UBA8438 > WTFV01. Next base: position 106,509 of record CATQHX010000044.1, read on the forward strand.
GGAGTGTCGCCCGGTGAGTCTCGCCGGAACGCGAGAGACCAGACGCTGGTGTCGACGAAGAAGCTCATTCGCGTGAGCGCTCTGCCTGGTAGTCGAACGCCGGATCCCAATCGAGCGAGTCGAACAGCTCGAGCAGGCGGCGTTGTTCCCGCCGCGCGATGAACTCCTGCAGCGCCAGGGTCACGGCCGCGGTCTTGGTTCTCTTTCCACTGAGCTCGAGGGCGCGCTCCAGCAGGTCCGGGCTGATCGCCAGATTCGTCGCCATGTGCAGAGTGTCGCACGATGGGTTGCACAATGCCCGAAGGGCGGGTGAAGATGCTCTACCGCCCCGCGCGCCGCGCCTCCTCGGCGCGCGAGCCGGCGAGGATGTTCGTCAGCCCGTAGTTGCCCTCGTGGCAGGCGTACTCGAACATCGGCTGGTCGCTGCGGGCCCACGGCGACGAGCCGGTCCACGGGCGGGTCCAGACGTTCGGATCGTCGACTGTGAACTGGTAGTCGAGCGTCCCCGGTCCCACGCGGGTGAACCGCTCGACGACCCGCAGGGCCGGACTGAGATCCCAGTTGATGCCGCCTTGCGGTCCCGGGCCGGACGAGAACAGGTAGGCCCGATGGCCGAAGTTGGCCGTCTCGACGACCAGCGTGTCGCCCTCCCAGTGCCCGCGCGAGTGGCCGCCGAACTGGCTGATGCCCTCGTCGATCGCGGGACGGCCGTCGAGGTGGATGAAGCGCACGTCGTGGATGTGCTCCTGCACGATGGCGATGACGTCGGCCGTCTGCACGATGTGGTAGTTGTTGTTGTAGGCGGTGGGCAGCGACGGGACGCCGCGGTACCAGATGCACCGGTCGCCGTAGTCGAACTGCTCGTGAGAGTCGGCCGGCACGAGACCCTCCCGGATGGCCTTCAAGCGCTGCCGCTCCGGCGAGGTGACATGCGCTTCGTGCTCGGGCGTGAGCGCGGGCAGGCGCCCGTTCGGCGGGTCGATGACGAGCGACGTGCGCCGCGTCGGGACGACGGTGGTCCCGCGATCCAGCCAGAAGGCGTTGTAGCCGCCGACGTTGCCGCCCACCGGCAGCGGCTCGCTGCGCACGACGCTGGGCGCGTTGGCGCGGGCGTTGGCGTCGACGACGCGCTGCTCGATGGCCGCCGCTTCCTCCGCGGTCAGAAACGCCTTGTCGGCGAGCGCCTCGGGACGTTGGAGCGGGGTCACGGTGGAGCTGTTCCAGACGCCGCCGATGGCGGGGTCGCCCCAGGCGGTCCGCGGCGCGGTCCAGTCCTCCGGCGACGCGGGCTGGGACCATCCCGCCGCCGGGGCCAGGACGACGCTCGCGGCCAACACCAACGCACCGAGCCCGACGTGTACACGAGAAAGACGACTCATCGCTGACTCCTTCATCATGGACGCAGCTCGCGCCCGTCCCGCTCGAACCTCCGCGCGCCCGCCAGGATGCCGTACAGCCCGATGTTGCCCTCGTGGCAGGCGTACTCGTAGATCTCGCCGTCGGTGCGCCGCAACGGCATCATGACCGTATAGGGGGCGGTGTACCGCGACGGGTCGGTCAGTGTGTACTCGTAGGCGACCGTATCGGGATCGAGCCGGGTCAGCCGCTCGATCAGGTGCACGCTCGGGCCGTTCCTCCCGTTCCTCCAGTCGCGGAACTGCGTGGTCTCGATGACCAGCGTCTCTCCCTCCCAGTGCCCGCGCGACACGCCGGCCCACTGCTCGACCCGCGGCTTCTCCGTGTCGACCAGGGGGATGATCCGCGCCTGGCGCGCCTGCTCGGTGAGAATCGCCACGGAATCGGCCGTCTGGAAGATCATCAGGTTGTTGTTGTACGCGCCGGGCCGGAGCGGCGGGCCCGACTTGCCGAACACGATGCAGCGGTCGCCCGTGCTGCGGTTCTCGTAGGAGTCGTACATGTGCTCCCGCCGGTAGGCGGCCCGCTCCCGGTCGGCCTGCACGGCGGCCTCGGTCCGCGGGGGGTAACGCCCGCTGGGCGGATCGACGATCAGCGAGGTCCGCTTGTCCGAGGTCAGCTCGATGCCCCGCTCGTACCAGAACTCGTTGTAGGAGAGCACGCCGCCGTCGGCGCGCGACTGGTAGCCCGCGTTCGGCGCCCCCGTCTCGGGATCGAAGAGATCGCGGTTCTGACGCGTCCGCTCCGACGCCTCGAACGCTGCGGCCTGCTCGGGGCCCAGCGTCTCGAGTCCCTCGAACTGGGCCGGCCGCTGCATCGGGGTCAGCGTCCGGAAGGTGAAGGTGCCCGAGATGTGCGGGTGCCCGTCGGGCGTCCGCGGCGGCATGTCGCCGCCGGCCGACTGGGCCAGGGCGGGTCCGGCCGCGAACGTGAGCACGATCGCACCAACCGCGAACGCCGCGAAGGATGTCTTGCGCATCTGCTACCTCCGGTTCGAGAGGCGTATGTTGAAGAGGATTCAGCCGATTATACGTGTCCCCGGGGGGGCGCAGGCAGCCAGGCGCCACCGCGTCGACGACCCGCGGCGGCCGTGCTGCCCCGTACTGACGGTATGCTCGTGTCCGTCGCCGGGTGCGCGGCACGATGGTGGGGCGTCGCGGCGGCCGGCATTGCCGCACGGAAGGGGCCGGGCGGATGGGCCGCTCGTCGAGATGGCGCCGCGGCGGAGGCGGCGCCGGTCGGATGGGGCCTGCGGCTCGTCACGGCTGCCATGTGCCGTGGAAAGGACGGACGCGATCATGGGGACGCGCGCAACGCTCTCGCTGATTCTCGTCGCGCTGGCGACGACCGCCTGGGCTCAGGAACACACGCTCGACTTCATCTGGGACGAAGCGCCCTTCCCGCGGGCGCACGCCTCGACCATCGTCGAAGCGCCGGACGGCACGCTGATCGCGGCCTGGTTCGGAGGCTCGGGCGAGGGAGAGAAGGACGTAGGCGTGTGGTCGTCCCGCAAGCCGCAGGGGGGCGACTGGTCGCCGCCGGTGCAGCTCTACAAGGAGCCGGATCAGCCCGCCTGGAACCCGGTCTTGTTCCGCGGCGACGGGGACACGATCTGGCTCTACTTCAAGATCGGCCCGAGCCCCCGCGCGTGGAGCGGGGCCTACATGCAGTCCACGACGGCGGGCGCGGAGTGGTCCGAGCCGGTCTGGCTGCCCGCGGGCATGCTGGGACCGGTGCGGGCCAAGCCGATCCGGCTGGCGAGCGGCGAGATCCTCGCCGGCACGTCGCTGGAGAGCTACCGGACGTGGTCCTCGTGGATGGAGATCAGCGCCGACGGGGGCGAGTCGTGGAGCAAGCACGGGCCGCTGCTGTTCGGCGACCGGGAGCGGGACCGCATCGGAAGCATCCAGCCGACCCTGCTGGAGATCGAGCCGGGCGTTGTCCGCGCCTTCATGAGGACGCCGCGCCGGCTGGGGAAGATAGCGACCTCCATCTCCCGCGACGGCGGGCGCACCTGGGCGCCGCTCGAGCTGACCGACCTGGACAATCCGAGCGCCGGGATCGACTCCGTGCGGCTCGCCGACGGGCGCTGCATCCTGCTCTACAACCCCTCTGCCACCCGGCGCACGCCGCTGTCGCTCGCCGTGTCTTTCGACGACGGGGTCACCTGGGAGGACTTTCTCGTCGTCGAGGAGCTCGAGGAGGGCCAGCGCGGCGAGCTCTCCTATCCGGCGCTGATTCAGGACTCCAACGGCGATCTGCAGCTCACATATACCTGGAACCGAGGGCGTATCCGGCATGCGACGGTCCCGTTGGAGCTGGTTCCCGAGCAGCCCTGACTGCCGCGATCTCGCGCTGCGAGTAAATCGTCGGGATTTCTGCCGACGGTCGTGGCGCTCGCTCTCTCCTTTCGCTTCGTCAACCTGTCCCGCGAGCGAGCAGGGCGTCTACCTCCACCGGCGTCGGGCTCGCCTCTCGCGCGCCCAGGCCGCGGCACTTGAGCGCCGCCACCGCGTTCGCGTAGCGCAGCACGTCCTCGACCTCCGCCGCCTCGCCGCCGCGCAGCCACCCGGAGATGAACCCGCCGCGGAAGACGTCGCCGGCGCCGGTGGTGTCGACGACTGGCACCTCGAACGCCGGAGTCTTCACCTCGACATCCCCGACCAGGGTCAGGCTCCCCTCCGCGCCGAGCGTCATGCAGACCAGCGCCGGCCGGTAGGCGTCGCGGATCGCCCGCAGCGCCGCACCGGGCGCGCCCTTGCCGGTCAGGGCGGCCGGGAAGTCGCGCGCCGTGATGATCATGTCGATCTCCGGGAGCAGCGCGTCGATGCCGTCGCGGACGCGCTCGACGTCGATGACGGTGCGGACGCCGGCCCGTCGCGCGTGGCGGGCGGCCGCTGTCGAGGCAGCGGTATCGTGACAGTCGACCAGCAGCACCCGCCCGGCGCATACGGCCGCCGCGTCGATGTCGTCGGGCCGTTGCTTGAGCCCCGGGTTGCGGGACCAGAGCACCGTGCGCTCGCCGGTCCGCTCGTCGACGAGAATCACGGACATCCCGTTGCGCGTGTCGGACGCCACCCGGCACGCACCGATGTCGACCCCTTCGTCGGCGAGGCTCGACCGTCCCTGCCGGCCGTTCTCGTCGTCGCCGAAGCAGCCGACATAGCGGGCACGCCAGCCGAGCCGCGCGCACGCCACCATCGCGCTCGCCGCCTGGCCGCCCGGGGAATATGCCTGCCGCCGGATCGGCTGCTTGGAGTCGGGTGCGGGGAAGCGCTCGACCACGACCAGCAGGTCGGTCATGTTGAGGCCGAATCCGACGACATCGAAGGGAAGGCCGTCAACTGGCGGGAGCCGGATCGGCATCCGCATGACCGGATCGTACTCGCGTTTCGACGTCGTGACGCTCGGCGTGGCTGACGTGGTCGCGGCGATCGATCTGCACAGGCTGCGTCGAGAGGCTGGCGTTCCGGAATCCGTTTGGGACTTGAACATGACCATGTTGAGGCCCTGGTATAGGGTCGTGATCAAGGTCGACATTGCCGAGGCGAAGGCGCGCCTGTCGACGTATCCGGACAGCGTCGAACAAGGGGAGACCGTCGTGCTGTGTCGGCGCAACGTGCCGATCAGATCTCCACGACCATCCCGTCGTAGGCGCACTCCTCGGGGACTTCGTCGACGTGGGCGAGCATCTCCGGGCTCATGTGGGTCAGGACGATGCGCCTGGCGTCGAAATCCGCCTTGTGCGCGACCAGCTCGGGGTAGTTGAGATGCCAGGGCACGGGCTTGTTGTGGAAGTAACACTCGGCCACGAGAAGGTCGGCCCCCTTGGCGGCCAGCGCCATCTCTTCGCCGAACTCCCCGTCCCCGGTGTAGCACACCACCTTGCCGGCGATCTCGGCCCGCAGGGCGGTGGGGTTGGTCTGCCAGGTGTGCCTTACGGGACGGGCGGTCACGAGGATGTCGCCGACCGGGGTCGGCACGCCGTGCTCGAGCTCTATCCAGTTGAGCTCGAACCTCGGCTTCATCACGTGCATGCCGGGGAACAGGGCCTCGGCGATCATGAACATGCGGTGGCGCAGGTCCCGCGGACCGGCGACGGTAAGGGGCCGCTCGCGCCTTGCCCCCAGCATCGCGTCCATCAGCAGGAACGGCACCCCGGCGCAATGATCGCCGTGCAAGTGGGACAGGAGGATCGCGTCGATGGAGTTCGGATTGATGTCCTGCTGTCGCAGGGCGACCAACGAGGACGCACCGAAGTCCATCGCGAAGCGCGTCCCGCCGGCATCGATCAGGATGCAGGTCTGGAAGCGCCCGCCGCTGCCGAAGGAGTCGCCGGAGCCGACGAATCGTGCTGTCGCGGTCACGTGGTCTCTCCGCGGGCTGGATAATACCCTGGTACACTCGCGTTTCGGTTCGAGGAGAGGTAGGGCATGCGCAGACTGCATCGTGGATTCGTCGCCGTCGTACTCGTAGCCGGCATCTGCGCCCTGACGGGCAGCCTGCAGGGGCAGGAAACGCAGGAGCAGGGGAGCGGCTACCCGGCCGCGGACTGGCCGTTAGCGGGTGGCGACTGGACCAGCTCGCGTCACTCGACGCTCGCCGGCATCTCGACGGAGAACATCGACCGCCTGGGCGGGGCCTGGATGGTCCGGCTCCCCGGCGGCGTGTCTTCGCGGGCGACACCGGTGGTCGACGACGGCGTCCTGTACCTGTCGGGCGGGGCCAACGTGTTCGCCATCGACGGCCGGACCGGCGAGACGGTGTGGCGCTGGCAGCCGGGGAGCTCTGCCGCCGAGGCGCGGCGGGTGCCGTCGTGGCAGGGGGTGGGCCTGGGCGACGGGCTCGTCTTCGTTCCCCTGGGGAGCGCGGAGGTGGCGGCGCTGCGGCAGGACACCGGCGAGCTGGCCTGGGTGACGACGGTCGGCAGCGATCCGCCGCAGGCGGGCGAATCGGTTACCACCGCCCCGATGCACGCGCGCGGCAAGGTGTTCGTCGGCATCGCCAACGGCGACAGCGGCGGGCAGGGGCGCGTCATCGCCCTGGACGCGGCGACCGGCGAGCGTCTGTGGACGTTCTTCGTCGTGCCGCGGCCCGGCGAGTTCGGCCACGAGACGTGGCCGCAGGATTCGGAGGTGTGGCGGCTCGGCGGAGGCGGCGTCTGGCTCGTGGGCGCGGTCGACCCGGACCTGGGGATGGTCTACTTCGTCACCGGCAACCCGGTTCCGATGTACGGCGGCGAGATCCGCGCCGGCGACAACCTGTTCACCGCGGCCGTGCTCGCCCTCGACATGGAGACCGGCGAGCGGCGCTGGCACTACCAGGTGGTCCGCCACGACATCTGGGACGCGGATATCGCGACGCCGCTGCTGCTCTACGAGACCGGGACGGACGGGCGCACCCGCAAGGCGCTGGCCGCGATGCGGGCCGACGGCCACCTGTTCCTGCTCGACCGCGAGACCGGCGAGCCGATCGTGCCGATCGAGGAACGGCCGGTGCCGCAGGACGACTACCTGCTGACCGCGCCGACGCAGCCCTTCCCGGCGAGCGAGAGCATCCTGCCCGACTGCTCCTTCTGGCGCGACCGGGTGCCGCCGCCCTTCGAGCTGAGCTGCAGCTTCTACACGCCGCCGTCGCTGGACAGGCAGGACGTCGTGGCGCTGGGCGCGCCGATTCCGATGGTGCGCGTGACGCCGATGTCGTTCAGCCCGCAGACCGGCTACATCTACGCGCAGGGGCGGGCGCATGTCGGCCGCGCGTTCCGCTTCGACGATCCCTGGATCTCGGACAACCGCGGCAGCGGCTACCTGCGGCTCACGCTTCCCGAGTCGGCCGGCATTCTCGCCGCCGTCGACGGGCGGACCGGCGAGGTGGTCTGGAAGAACGAGTTCCGCGGCGCGCGGCTCGCCACCAGCGGCCCGCTCACGACCGCGGGCGGACTGATGTTCTGGGGCTCGGCCGACGGGCAGCTCGAGGCCTACGACGCCGGCACCGGCGAGCGGCTGTGGGCGTTCCAGGCGGGACCGCCCGGGGTGCGGATGCGGCCCGGACCGGCGACGTCGTATGCGATAGACGGCGAGCAGCACGTGGCCATCGCGGTCGGCGGCGAGCTCTGGGCGTTCGCCCTCGACGGCGACGTGCCGGCGCGTCCGACGGCCGAGCAGCCGATGGACGACCTGGTCCGTTGGATCGGCCCGCCGCCGCGCGCGACCGACGCCATCGAGACCGCCACGCTGGTCGAGAATCCCATCGCCTGGTCGGTGGGCGGGCGGCGCAACGCCATCAACGAGCACGCGTTCAACCCGGTGCGGGCCCGCGTCACCGTCGGCACGCGCGTGCGCTTCGTCAACAACGGCGAGCTGTCCCACACCATCGCGGCGCGGGACGGAAGCTGGAGCACCGGCACGCTGCAGCCGGCGATGACGGGCTACGTCACCTTCGACGAGCCCGGCACGTTCCTGTACCACTGCACGGACCACCCGTGGGCGATCGGCGAGATCACCGTGGAGGCACCGTAGGGGGCGGTCCGGCTGGCGGGGCGACTCGTCCGTTCGCTGCACGAGCAGTCCGGTGTGCGGCGTATTGCGAGCGACGGATGGCGCACCGAGCCCATCAGGCGGGTGCGATCGGATGAACGAAACCGTGACCAACGCGAAGGGGAACGAGATGACTCGATACACGTGCGCGCTGCTGCTCGTCGGGGTCCTGTGCGCGCCCGCCGCCGCCCAGGAGCGATGGCCGCAGTTCCGGGGCCCGGACGCCCGCGGCGTCTCCGAGGCCGCCGGACTGCCGACCCGCTGGAGCGCCACCGAGAACGTCGCCTGGGTCGCCGACCTGCCGGGCCTCGGCTGGAGCTCGCCGGTGGTCTGGGACGACACCGTCTACGTCACGACTGTCGTCAGCGCCGGGCCGGTCGAAGAACCGCTGGGCGGTCTCTATCGCGGGCGCGAGACGTGGGCCCCCTCGACGGCGGAGCACCGCTGGATCGTCTACGCGCTGGACGTCGGCAGCGGAGCCGTGCGGTGGGAGCGCGAGGTGCATCGCGGCGCGCCGGCCGGCGGCTACCACATGAAGAACAGCCTGGCCACCGAGACGCCGGTCACCGACGGCGACTCGCTGTTCGTCTACTTCGGCAACCTCGGCGTCTTCTGCCTCGACACGACGGACGGCGAGTTGCGCTGGTCGCGCGACGTCCAGCCCGCCGCCACCCGGCTGGGGTGGGGCACCGCCGCGTCGCCGGTGCTGCACGACGGTCGCCTCTACATCGTCAACGACAACGACGATCAGTCGTATCTGCTCGCGCTGAGCGCGGAGACCGGCAACGAGATCTGGCGCACCCCGCGGGAGGAGGGCACCAACTGGTCGACCCCCTTTGTCTGGGAGAACGAGCAGAGGACCGAGATCGTCACCACCGGAACCGACCGCGTGCGCTCCTACGACCTCGACGGCGGCCTGCTGTGGGAGCTCACAGGCATGTCGTCCATCACCGTTCCCACGCCCTTCGCCGAGTTCGGCCTGCTCTATCTCGGCTCGGGCTATCTCGGCGACCAGCAGCGCCCGGTCTACGCCATCCGTCCCGGCGCCAGCGGCGACATCTCGCTCCGCGGCTCGGAGACGGCCAACCCGTTCATCGCCTGGTCGCAGCCGCAGGCCGCACCCTACAACCCGTCGCAGATTCTCTACGGCGACGTCCTGTACACGCTCCTCGATCGAGGGTTCTTCACCGCCCACGACGCGCGGACCGGCGAGGAGGTCTACTCCCGGCGGCGGATCGCGGTCGGGGCCGCGTTCACCGCATCGCCCTGGGCCTACGACGGCAAGATCTTCGCGCTGAGCGAGGACGGCGACGCCTACGTGATCCGCGCCGGCCGGACGTTCGAGGTCCTCGGCCGAAATCCGCTCGACGAGTTCACGATGGCCACGCCGGCCATCGCCCACGGCAGCCTGTTCATCCGGACGCGGTCCAAGCTCTACCGGATTGCCGAGACCGCGGCTCCCTGAGCCGCCGGTAACCGTTGGCCGGCATCCTCGCAGGCGCCGGTGAACGCCCCGGCCCTTGAAATCGGCGACCGCCGGGACGCGCGCCCCGTCACGGCAGCGTGTAGCTCAGCAGCGTCGTGCCCGCCGCCACGGCGACGTACTGCTTGCCGTCCCTCCCCAGGTAGGTGATCGGGTTGGCGCCGCTGATCATCTGCTCGGTCTCGACGCTCCACAGCTCGCGCCCGGTCTTCGTCTCGTAGGCGCGGAAGCGCCGGTCGCTGGCGCCGCCGATGAAGAGCACGCCGCCCGCGGTGGAGGTCGGCCCGCCCTTCTGCGAGTTGGGGGCGCCGGTCAGCAGGCCGGGGGGTGCGCCCTCGACCGTGCCGAACGGGATTTGCCAGGCGATCTCGCCGCTGTTGACGTCCACGGCGACCAGCCTCGACCAGGGAGGCTGCCAGCAGGGCCAGCCGTTGACGGACGGTCGGGTGACGACGTGCCAGTAGATCCGGCGCGACTCGGGAGGACCCACGTAGCTGCGCCGATCGGGATCGTCCTCCACCTTCACGAGCTGGCTGATGTGGCCGGTGTCGGCGTAGTTGATGATGTAGTACCCGAGACTCGGATCGAAGGTTCCGCCGGTGAACTCCGTCCCGCCGCCGGTCGACGGGAACACCAGCGCGCCCTCCGCCGACGGCGGCGTGTAAGGGCCGCGGTTCCGGCCGCCGTCGTACTGCATCAGCAGCTCGCGGCACGCGGCGGTGTGCTCCGGCGTCACCGTCGCTATCTCGTCCATCGTGAAATCGATGCGTCCGAAGGGCGGCGGCTTCACCGGGAACGGCTGCGTCGGCGAGTAGTACTCCCCGGGCATGTTCCCGGCTGGCACCGGACGCTCCTCGATCTCGTAGATCGGCTCCCCGGTGACCCGGTTGAAGATGAACAGCACAGGGTACTTCGTCACGACGCCGACGGCGGGAATCGTCTCGCCGTCCCGCTCGACGTCGAACAGGATCGGCGGCGCCGGCATGTCCAGGTCCCACAGGTCGTGGTGGACGGCCTGGAAGTGCCACAGCCGCTCGCCCGTCATCGCGTCGACGGCCACGATCGAGTTCGCGAAGAGGTTGTCGCCGGGGCGGTCCATGCCGTAGAAGTCGTTGTGGGCGGACCCCAGCGGCATGTACAGGATGCCGCGCTCTTCGTCGATGGTGAAGAACGACCACGTGTTGGCGCCGCTGACGCCGCGCCACGAGTCGTCGAGCCAGGTGTCGTTGCCGAACTCGCCGGGCCGGGGCACGGTATGGAACGTCCAGACCAGGTCGCCCGTCCGCAGGTTCCACGCGCGCACGTCGCCAGCCGGCCCCTTCGATCCGGTCTCGTCCGCGTTGTGGACGCCGGTGAACACGAGGTGCTTCCAGATGGCCACGCCGGACGAGATCCCGTAGTGCATGTTCGGGAAGCCGTTCATTACGTCGGGGGTCTTCAGGTCGACGAAGCCGTCGCTGCCGAACCGGGGGTTGGGGAGGCCGGTGGCCGCGTTCAGCGAGATCAGCTCGCCCTCCTCGGTGCCGAACACGATTTGCGGGGGCGTTCGGTCGTCGCCTTCCCAGTACGCCAGACCCCGCATCGAACCGCCGGTCCAGTGCAACTGGTGCTCCGGGGAGTTCCAGTCGCCGGGCGCGGTGTACTCCCAGATCTCGTCGCCGGTCTCCGGCTCCAGCGCCACCACGCGGTAGTACGGGAACGACAGGTACAGGACGCCGTCGACCAGGAGCGGCGTCGACTGGCTCGGCCGCGACGGCACGCCCACCTTCGTCATCTCGTAGCGCCATGCCGGCACCAGGGTGGAGACGTTGTCGACGTCGATCTGCGTAAGCGGCGAGTGGCGCTGGTTGCCGGCGTCGCGGCCCCAGTGCCGCCAGTCGTCCTGCGCGTGCAGCGGCTGCGTCGCGAGGGTTGCCGTCAACAGTGCGAGAGTCATGAGCGGCAACCGCGGCGAACGCCGGGCCGCCCGATGAACTGACGTCAGCAAGCTCGTAGCCATGAGTCGAAGTGCCTCCTGCGAGAGCGACCTCGCCGGCCCAGTGCCGCGGCGAGGGGTCCAGACTTGAACGGGTGCTCAATCTACGCGGTTTCCGGCCGCGACTCAAGCCGATGCGAGGCGAATCGCGACCAACACATCAAGACAAATCTTGATGCACCGCTCTCGGGCCGCGGCGAGGCGGTCCGGTCTTGACGGGTGCTCAATCTACGCGGTTTCCGGCCGCGACTCAAGCTGTAACCGACCCGGTTCCGGTTCCTGCCGCTTAGGGTGGAAGCCGCCGCCTTTCCGTCACTTCGCGCGTGCCATAATCTCGCTGCACGCGCGACGGCGACAGGACCGTTGCCGCGGAGCCGGAGGCTGGGATGAGCGTACTGATCAAGAACGGCCGCGTCGTCACGGCGGTAGACGACTACCGGGCAGACGTTTTCGTCGAGGGGGAGACCGTGGCCCTGATCGGGCACGGTCTCGAACGCGGTCTCGAGGTCGCGGCGGACCGGATCATCGACGCGACGGGGAAGCTTCTGCTCCCCGGCGGGATCGATCCCCACACCCACATGGAGCTGCCGTTCGGGGGCACCGAGTCGTCCGACACCTTCGAGACCGGCACGCGAGCGGCCGCGTTCGGCGGCACCACGAGCATCGTCGACTTCGCGGTCCAGACTCGCGGCGCCTCCACCATCGAGGGTCTCGACACCTGGCACGCCAAGGCGGAGGGCAACGCCGCGATCGACTATGCGTTCCACATGATCGTGACCGACCTGCCCGACGAGCGCGTGCCGGAGTTGCGCCGGCTCGCGGACGAAGGGGTGACCAGTTACAAGCTGTTCATGGCCTATCCCGGCGTTCTGCTGGCGGACGACGCCACCATCTTCCGCGCCATGCGCAAGGCGGGCGAGGACGGGACGCTCGTCTGCATGCACGCCGAGAACGGCGTCGTGATCGACGAGCTCGTCGAGCTGGCCCTTGCCGCCGGGCAGGTGGAGCCGAAGTACCACGCGCTCACCCGGCCCACGCGCCTGGAAGGAGAGGGCGTGCACCGCGCGCTCGCCATCGCGGAGGTAGCCCGCGCTCCCGTCTACATCGTGCACCTGAGCTGCCACGATGCCCTCACCGAGCTGCGGCGGGCGCAGGAGCGCGGCGTGATGGCGCACGCCGAGACCTGCCTGCAGTACCTGCTGCTGGACATCGGCGCCTACGACGAGCCGGGCTTCGACGGCGCCAAGTACGTCATGACACCGCCCCTGCGGGAGAAATGGAACCAGGACGAGCTGTGGCGGGGCCTGCAGGGCAGGGACCTCGACGTCATCTCCAGCGACCATTGCCCCTTCAACCTGCGCGAGCAGAAGGAGCTCGGGCGGGGCGACTTCAGCCGCATTCCCAACGGCGGACCCGGAGTGGAAAACCGGATGAGCCTCATCTATCACCACGGGGTCAACACCGGCCGGATCGACGTCAACCGGTTCGTCGAGCTCACCTCCACCGCGGCGGCGCGCATTTTCGGGATGTTTCCGCGCAAGGGGACCATCGCGGTCGGGTCGGACGCCGACATCGTGATCTTCGACCCGGAGCGCGAGGTGACCATCAGCCGCGACGATCCGCATACCCATCACATGAACGTCGACTACAGCGCCTACGAGGGCTTTCGGGTGCGCGGATACCCGGAGACCGTGCTGTCGCGCGGCCGCGTTGTGGTCGACAAGGGAGAGTACGTCGGCCGGCCGGGAGACGGGCGGTTCATCAAGCGCGGTCCGTACGGCGGCGCCCACGCGGCCGCGGCCGCCGCGAATCGGGGGATGCCGCTGTTCTGAGGGGCGGCGTGCGGGACCGAGCGCTGCCGCGTGCCTCCGGCCGTTCCGACCGGACCTTGCAGTCGCGCACTGCTTCCGGCGGCGCCCTCGTCGGCCCTTGTCGAAGCGCTGTTCCGGGCAGGCTGAACGCGTGAAGATGAAGAGGGAGCTTGCGTTGTCGAACTCGATATCCACCCCCGGCGTCGCAGCCGGCCGCCTGCCGGCCCGGACCTGCGAGGAGAACTTCGCGGATCTGCGCCCGCCGCTCACCGCCCACGAGGCCGCCGTCGCCGCCGCCCGCTGCTACTTCTGCCACGACGCGCCGTGCGTCACTGCCTGTCCGACCGCCATCGACATTCCGCTCTTCGTGCGCCAGATCTCGACGGGGACGGCGCGGGCCGCGGCGAAGACCATCTTCGACCGGAACATCCTGGGCGGCATGTGCGCGCGGGCCTGTCCGACGGAGACGCTCTGCGAGCAGGCGTGCGTGCGGCAGGCGGCCGAGGGCAAGCCGGTGGAGATCGGCCGCCTGCAGCGCTTCGCCACCGACGCGCTGATGGCGCGCGACCGGCATCCCTACGAGCGCGCCGGCCCTTCCGGCCGGCGCATCGCCGTCGTGGGAGCCGGCCCCGCGGGGCTGGCCTGCGCCCATCGGCTGGCGATGAAGGGCCACGCCGTCACCCTCTTCGATGCGCGGGCCAAGGCGGGCGGGCTCAACGAGTACGGCATCGCCAGCTACAAGACCGTCGACCGCTTCGCGGAACGGGAGGTCGAGTGGCTGCTCGGGATCGGCGGCATCGTGCTGGAGCTGGGGCGCCGCCTGGGGGGCGGACTGACGCTCGACGGACTCGTCGACGACTACGACGCGGTCTTCCTGGGCCTCGGGCTCGCCGGCGTCAACGCGCTCGGCGTCGAGGAGGAGGCAGCGGAGAACGTACGCGCCGCGGTGGACTTCATCGCCGACCTGCGGCAGACCTCAGACCTCTCGACGCTGCCCGTGGGGCGTCACGTCGTCGTTATCGGGGGCGGGATGACGGCGGTGGACGCCGCCGTGCAGTCGAAGCTCCTCGGCGCCGAGGACGTGGCGATGGTCTACCGTCGCGGGCGCGACCGGATGAACGCCTCCGGCTTCGAGCAGGATCACGCCGCATCGACGGGGGTGCGGATCATCACCGGCGCGAGGCCCGTGCGGGTGCTCGGCGAGGGCGCCGTGCGCGAGGTGGAGTTCGCGTACACGGAGGACGGTCCCGACGGCCTGCGCGACACGGGCGAGACCTTCCGCCTGCGGGCCGACCAGGTGTTCAAGGCGATCGGGCAGAAGCTGGACGGGAGCCCCGGCGGTCTGGCGCTCGAGGGCCGCAAGATTCGGGTGACGGGTCCGGGGCGCACGAGTCGCAAGGGCGTCTGGGCCGGCGGCGACTGCGTGGCGGAAGGCGACGACCTGGTCGTCACGGCGGTGGCTCAGGGGCGCGACGCGGCCGAGGACATTCACGCCGCCCTGATGGTTTAGGCGGGAGGCGACGAGATGGCGACGCTTGCGAACGACTTTCTCGGCATCAGGTCCCCCAACCCGTTCTGGCTGGCCTCCGGGCCGCCGGCCGACAAGGAGTACAACGTCCGCCGGGCGTTCGAGGCGGGCTGGGGCGGGGTGGTCTGGAAGACGCTGGGGGAGGACGGGCCGCCGGCCGTCAACGTCAACGGCCCGCGCTACGGCGCCGTCTGGGGCGCGGACCGCTACGTGGTCGGCATCAACAACATCGAGCTCATCACCGACCGGCCCCTGGAGTTGAACCTGCGCGAGATCAAGGCGGTCAAGCGCGACTATCCCGACCGGGCGGTGATCGTGTCGCTGATGGTGCCCTGCGAAGAGCAGGCCTGGCGGCGCATCCTGCGGCAGGTGGAGGAGACCGGAGCCGACGGCGTCGAGCTGAACTTCGGTTGCCCCCACGGCATGCAGGAGCGCGGGATGGGCGCGGCGGTGGGCCAGGTGCCGGAGTACATCGAGATGGTGACGCGCTGGGTGAAGGCGGCGACCCGGATGCCGGTCATCGTCAAGCTCACCCCGAACGTCGCCGACATCCGCTACGCGGCCCGCGCGTCCCGGGTGGGAGGCGCCGACGCGGTGAGCCTGATCAACACGGTGAACTCGATCACGTCGGTCGATCTCGACACGTTCAGCCCCGAGCCCACCATCGACGGCAAGGGCAGTCATGGGGGTTACGCCGGCCCGGCCATCAAGCCGATCGGCCTGCACATGGTGGCCGAGATCGCGCGCAACCCGGAGACCGCCGACCTGCCGCTATCGGGTATCGGAGGCATCAGCACGTGGCGCGACGCGGCGGAGTACATCGCGCTGGGCTGCGGCAACGTGCAGGTGTGCACCGCGGCGATGGTCTACGGGTTCCGCATCGTCGAGGAGATGATCGCGGGGCTTCGGCTCTGGATGGAGGACAAGGGCTACGAGCGCCTCTCCGACTTCCAGGGCCGCGCGGTGCGCAACGTCACCGACTGGCAGCACCTGAACCTGAACTACACGGCCAAGGCGCGCATCGACCAGGAGGTATGCATCAAGTGCGGCCGCTGCTACGCGGCCTGCGAGGACACGTCCCACCAGTCGATCGCGATCCGCGAGAATCGCGTCTTCGAAGTGATCGACGCCGAGTGCGTCGCCTGCAACCTGTGCGTCATCACCTGCCCGGTGGAGGACTGCATCACGATGGAGTCGCTACCGGTCGGCGCGGTCGACCCGCGCACCGGCAAGGTGGTGGAAGGCTACGCGAACTGGACGACGCACCCGAACAACCCGGAGGTGGGGGGCGAGCCGCCGGTGTCGTGACGCGGGCGCGGATCATGCTGTGGCCCGTGGAGACGGCCGCCTGGCGCAGCCTCTCCAGGACGTGCTTCCAGCTGGTGGTCGCCAACATGCGCCTCCCCGACCGCGCCACGATGCCGACGTTCGATCTGGTTTCGTTGCCGAGCTCGATCTTGCTGTCGGCCGTTCCGATCTCGGGGCGTGCCTCGATGCGAGAGATGGTCGCGACGACCGAGTCGAAGAACTCGCCCCCGAGACCGTGGCCGCGTGCCTCGTAGCGGTGAGGTGTCGGGCAACTGTGCCGGAGCGTCCGCGGCGGCCAGTAGCATGGCAGCTCCGATCGACACGGCGGCCAGTCTCGAAGGGCCGGTCATTGTCGGGCCCCTCCTTCGGGTGCGTGGGTGCCAGATTCCGGGGTGCGATCAGGCGTTTGCCCGATTGTAGGGGAGGTTCGGCTGCGGTGCCGCTATCGAGCCGTGCGGCGAGACCCCGCCAAGACCTCTGTTCACGCTGGCGAAGCCGGGTTAATGTGATGCGCGAGCCCATCGTCCGTTACGGTGCCGGCGGCGGGGATCTGCACATGAAGGCCGTCAACGACAACATCACCACGACCGACGACGCCAGCCTCGCCGCGTGCGGGCGCTCGCGATCATGACCTCCACGGCAGTCGCCGCGGCCGTGCTGGGTGCTCCTCCCCCGGCGCCGCGGTCGGACGCCGTGTCGGACGCACCGGGGCACCGCTTCCTGCTTGGCTGGACGCTGGCCTGGGTCGCGGTCGGCCTCGCGGTCGCGGCCGGGACCTCGTTCGCGGCGAACGTCGACTTCCTGCCGGTCCTGCGGCTGAGCGTCCTCTCCGCGGTGGTAGTGGGATACAGCGCGTACGCCTCGGCCCGCCTCGTATCGCCGCTGCTGGCGCGGCTGCCCGGCGCATTGCGCCTGACGCTCGATGCGTTGATCGTGTTGGCGGGCGCCGTCTTCGGCTCGCTCGCGGTCTTCCTGACCGATCCGTTCTTCACGCTCGGGCAGCTCCGTGCCGTGTTGCTGATCCTCGCGCTCAACGCGGCGCTCGCCGCGGTGGTCGCGGTGGCCCTCGGCACCTACGATCGGATGCGCCGCCAGATCGAGGCGTCCTACCGCGTGCTGCGGGAGCGGGACGCGCTCGAGCGCGAGATGAACGTCGCTCGCGAGGTCCAACGCGAGCTGCTGCCCCGCGCCGTGCCCCGCTTCGAGGGACTCGATCTGGCCGGGGTCTGCCGGCCGGCAATCGCCGTGGGCGGCGACTACTACGACTACCTCGAGCATACCGACGGCCGCCCGGGACTCGTCATCGCGGACATCTCGGGCAAGGGCGTTCCCGCCGCCCTCCTCATGGCGAGCCTGCAGGCCTCGGTGCGCAGCCTGTTCCACCTCGCGGCGGATCCGGGGCAACTCCACGCGAGGCTGAACGACGCGTTGTGCCGTTCCTCGTCGTCGTCGCGCTACGCGACGGCGTTCGTCGCCGACTTCGACCCGGCCACCCGGCGCCTGAGCTACAGCAACGCGGGGCACCTGCCCGCTCTTATCGTCCGTGGCGAGCAGACACTCCGGTGCGAAGAGGGCGGCATGCCGATCGGCCTGTTCGAGGGCGTGACCTACGAGACGGGCGCGCTGACCCTGGCCCCGGGCGATCTGCTGGCCCTGTTCACCGACGGCGTGACCGAGGCGCCCGCACCCGATCGCGAGGAGTTCGGTGCGGCGAGGTTGGCCGATCTGTTGCGAGGCCATCTGGACCGCCCCCTCGACGCGATCCTTCAGGCCGTGCTCGACGCCCTGCTCGACTGGAGCGGTCCGGTGCCCCCCCACGACGATGTGACCCTGGTCCTGGCGAGGGTACGGTGAGGCGGTCCGGGCCGGAACGCAAGGTCGCGGGAGGAAGAAACACGATGGTGCGTATCGCAGCAACCGCATTGGGTCTTGCCGTGGCGTTCGCCGCAGCGCTGTCCTCCGTCGAGGCGCAGTCGCTTCAGGCCGGGGGCGACGTGACGATTCCGAACGGGGAGGTGCGCGAGGGCGACATCTACGCCGTGGCGGAAGCGATCCGGGTCGAGGGACGGTTGGACGGCGATCTGGCCGCGGCTGCAGCCCGGGTCGTGGTCGCCGGCCGGGTCGACGGGGATCTGTTCGCGGTCGCCGACACGGTCGACCTCCGGGGCCCGGTCGGAGACTCCACCCGGGTTGTCGCGCAAACGCTCAACGTGGACACCACGATCGATGGTGATCTGCTCGCGGCGGCGCAGGAGCTGGTCGTGACCGAGGACGCACGCATCGCGGGCGGTGTCGTGGCCGCGGGCCGTCGCGTGGAGATCGACGGCACGGTCGAGGGCGGCGCTCGGGTGGCGGCAGGGGAGATCGTCATTCGCGGCACGCTGCACGGCGACGCCAATGTCATTGCGGACCGTCTGGACCTGGCGCCCGGCGCCCGCATCACCGGCGACCTCGACTATCGGACACGGACGCCCCTGAGTCCCGAGGCGGCGGCCCTGGTGGAAGGCGCCGTGCGCTACGAGGATCCGCCGGTGGACGAGGATGAGAGTGGAACGGCGTGGGGCTTCGTGTTCTGGTTCTGGCAGACGCTGGCGGCGCTGCTCACGGGCACCCTAGTCGTCGCGCTGTTCCGGGGCGTCGTTCAGCGGTTGGTCGTGTCCATTGCGGAGGAGACCACGCTCGGCGCGTTGCTCGGATTCGCCACGTTCCTCCTGGTCCCGGTGGCGGCCGCAATCGCCATGGTGACGCTCGTGGGGTTGCCGATCGGCATCGCCGGAGGCCTTCTGTTCGGCCTCGCCGTGTACGGGGCCAAGCTCCCGATCGCGGTCTGGCTGGGAGACCGTCTGCTCGGTTACGCCGGACGCCCGGGCGCTTCGCCGTACGCGGCGATGGCGCTCGGCATCCCGCTGCTCTACCTGCTGTTCGCCATCCCCTACGTCGGGGGTCTGCTCTGGCTCGCCGCTACCTGGCTGGGCCTGGGCGCCATGGTCGTCTCCGGTCACCGATACCTGGACCTCCGCGCCGGCGCGGCGTAGTCCGCTGATGCATAGAGCGTGTGACTACGACCCGTTGTCCTGGACCCTGTCCCAGTTGCAGATGGTCGATTTCACCCGCAGTTTCGACAACGGATGCCGCGGTGCGACCGCTGCTACGCGGCCTGCGAGGACACGTCCCACCAGTCGATCGCGATCCGCGACGGTTGCGTCTTCGAGGTGACCGACGAAGAAGCGTCGCCTGCAACCTGTGCGTGATGGCGTCGGCCTGTTCGGGCGTGAGTTTGGCGTCGGTCAGGGCGCGCGCGATGGCGTGGGTGTCGAGCACAAGGCACGGTACCACGGGGCCTCACGTAGCCGTCCGGCGGGCCCGTGGACGCCAAGGCAACACGAACGCTCGGAACCCGAACCGCGACGCGATGCCACCTGCCCGATGGAGGACTGCATCACGATGGAGTCCGCGACGGCCTGCGGCCCCTGGCCAGGCGCCCGGCGTTCACGGCGGTTGCCGTTCTCTCGCTGGCGCTCGGCATCGGGGCCAACACCGCGATCTTCAGCCTCGTCGACGCGGTGATCCTTCGCGGTTCGCCGGTCGAGCGGCCGGAAGAGGGTGCAGTCGGTCGACCCGGGCTTCGGCCGCGAGCCGTCCGCTCTGATGACCCCGCCCGCGACGAGCAGCCGACGCGCTCGACCCGCTGACGTTCGTCGGGGTGCCGCTGGTCCTCGGCGCCGTGGCCCTCCTCGCGGCCTGGCTGCCGGCCTGCCGCGCCAGCCGGGTCAGTCCCGTCGTGGCGCTCCGGACCGATTTGAGTGCGGGTGGTTGCCGTCAAGGCAGCGCGAACGCCCAGAACCCGAGCCTTGACGCGATGGCCACGTACTGCCGGCCCCCGACCAGGTAGGTCATCGGCGACGCCTTCCAGTCCTGGTTGACCTGCACGTGCCAGAGCGGCTCGCCGCTGTGCGCGTCCAACGCCGCGAAGGCGCCGCTGTCCTCCCCGAAGAAGACCAGGTCGCCCTCGGTCGAGAGCACGCCGGAGTAGGTCTGCGCCTGTCCGGTCTGCGGGTAGCTCCACACGGTGCGCCCGGTCTGGATGTCGAGGGCGCGGATGAACTTCTGGTTCGGCGAGCCGTCCGCCAGGCGTACGGTGCCGCCCAGCCAGCTCCGGCCGCGCTGCCAGTCCTGATCGTTCTTCGTGTAGGTCATGCACGACTCGTGGGCCAGCAGGTAGAAGAGCTTGGTACCCGGGTGGTAGCTGGTCGCCCACCAGTTGGTGGCGCCGCGGATGGCGGGGCACACGTCCGTGCCCTCCTCGGTGGGGTCGGTGCCGGGCAGGACGATGGGCCGTCCGGAATCGTCGATGCCCTCGGCCCAGGTCTGGTTGACGAACGGCTCGCCGAGCAGGAAGCGGCCGTCGGTGCGGTCGAGCACGTAGAAGAAGCCGTTGCGGTTGCCCTGTACGAGCAGCTTGCGCGGCCGGCCCCGGAACTCTTCGTCGATCAGCAGCAGCGGCTCTTGCGCGTCCCAGTCGTGGGTGTCGTGCGGCGTGAACTGGAAGTACCAGGCCATCTCGCCGGTTTGCGGCCGGAGCGCCACGACGGAGTTCGTGTACAGGTTGTCGCCCGGGCGGCGCTCTCCGTTCAGGTCGGGACAGGGGTTGCCGGTCGCCCAGTAGAGCAGGTCGAGCTCGGCGTCGTAGCTGCCGGTCAGCCAGGTGGCGCCGCAGCCGCGCCGGAGCACCTCCGGGTCGCCCCAGGTCTCGGACCCCGGCTCGCCGGGCGCGGGAATGGTCCAGAAGCGCCACGCGCGCTCGCCGGTCTCGGCGTGATAGGCGTCCAGGAAGCCGCGCAGCCCGGTGTCGCCCGCGCTGATGCCGGCGACGACGAGGTCGCCCACCACGAGCGGCGCCGCCACCGCGCCGTAGTGCTCGCGGTAGTCGTCCATCTCGGTGTCCCAGACCAGCTCGCCGGTGAACCGGTCGAGGGGCGATGGCGTGGGCGTGTGTCGGTGACGGTGAACACCAAGCCATCGCGCACGGCGACGCCGCGGTTGAGCCCGATGGCGGGGTCGCCGACGAGCCCCTTCGGTGCGCCGGCTGCGAGTAGCGCCAGATCTCGCGTCCCGTCGTCGCGTCGAGCGCATAGACCTGG